>NZ_CP014168.1:600000-1200000 GCF_001717955.1 Sphingomonas panacis | reverse complement strand
GCCGACCATCAGGTGAATGCCAAACGGCGTGCGTCCAGCGGCCGGATCGATGACGCGGCGAATCTCGCGCATCGTGTGCGCATAGGTGCGCGTCGTGCCGGTGATCATCGCATCGGCTTCGCCGAGCTGGAGCAGCACCGCGCCGAAGATGTTGCGATCCTGGTTGATCATCCGCTCACAATCGCGGCGCAGGTAGCCGCGGCGCTGGAGCCGCTCGTACAGGAAATCGACCATACGCGGCACCAGCGGCGAGTTGCGGCTGTTATGCAGTTCATACGCCGAAGGATCGGTGACGCCGAGCGCACGCAGCCGATCGGGCACGTCATCGCGGCCGACCAGAACCGGCACGCCGTAGCCACCATCCTTGAACGCGATCGCCGCGCGCAGCACGGTCTCTTCTTCACCTTCGGCGAACAGCACGCGCTTCGGGTGCGCGCGCGCACCTTCATAGGCGAGCGTCAGCACCGACGTGGTGGGATTGAGCCGCGCCTTGAGGCTCTGGCGATACGCTTCAAGATCGAGGATCGGCTTGGTGGCGACACCCGAATCCATCGCTGCCTTGGCGACGGCGACGGGCACGATCTCCATCAGGCGCGGATCGAACGGCGCCGGGATGATGTAATCCGGGCCGAAGCTGTGCTGGACGCCATATGCCACCGCGACCTCTTCGGGAACCTGCTGGCGCGCCAGCGCGGCCAGCGCCTGCGACGCCGCCACCTTCATCTCGTCGTTGATCGTCGTCGCGCGCACGTCGAGCGCGCCACGGAAGATGAACGGGAAGCAGAGCACGTTGTTGATCTGGTTCGGATAGTCCGAGCGGCCCGTCGCGATGATGACGTCGGGGCGCACGCGCTTCGCGTCGGGCGGGCTGATTTCGGGATCGGGGTTGGCCATCGCGAAGATGATCGGCTTGGGCGCCATCTTGGCGAGATATTCGGCCGGCAGCGCGCCGGCGGCGGACAGGCCGAGGAACACGTCGGCGCCGTCGAGCGCCTCTTCCAGCGTGCGCCGATCGGTGACGGCGGCGTGCGCCGACTGCCACTGGTTGACGCCCTCACGGCCCTGATAGATCACGCCGGTCCGGTCGCACATCAGCAGATTGTCGCCGGGCAAGCCCATCGCCTTGATGAGCGCCGCGCACGCGATCGCCGCCGCGCCGGCGCCGTTCACGACCATCTTGGTGGTCTTGATGTCGCGCCCGGTGAGGAACAAGGCGTTGATGAGGCCGGCGGCGGCGATGATCGCGGTGCCATGCTGGTCGTCATGGAACACCGGAATGTTCATGCGCTCGCGCAGCGTCTGCTCGATCACGAAGCATTCGGGCGCCTTGATGTCTTCGAGATTGATGCCGCCGAAGCTCGGCTCCATCAGTTCGACCGCGTCGATGATGCGGTCGACGTCCTCGGTCTTGAGTTCGATGTCGATCGAATCGACGTCGGCGAAGCGCTTGAACAGCACCGCCTTACCTTCCATCACCGGCTTCGAGGCGAGCGCGCCGAGGTTGCCGAGGCCCAGGATCGCCGTACCGTTCGAGATGACCGCGACGAGGTTGCCCTTGGCAGTATAATCATACGCGAGCGCCGGGTCTTGCGCGATCGCCAGCACCGGCACCGCGACGCCGGGCGAGTACGCGAGCGCGAGATCGCGCTGCGTCGCCATCGGCTTGGACGCGATGATCTCGATCTTGCCGGGGCGTCCTTCGGAGTGGAACAGCAGAGCTTCGCGCTCGGAAAACTGGACGTTCGATTCGTTCGACATTGGGCAGCCTTCTCCAGAAGCGTCCAGCCCTTAGTGTCCCTGTCCGCGAAAGGGAACGCCGCTATCCGATTTTGCGTGTGTCAAAGTCTTGCCGCGCGCGCTCGATGCGGTCGATATTGGCCTCGGCCCAGGTCCACACGCCGCAAAAGGCTTCGCTCAACGTGTGGCCGAGGTCGGTCAGCCGGTAATCGACGTGCGGCGGGATGACCGGGTGAACGGTGCGTACCAGCAATCCGTCGCGCTCCATCGCGCGGACCGTCTGGGTCAGCATCTTCTGGCTGATTCCGGTCACTTCCCTCGCGAGTTCGGTGAAGCGTAGCACCGGATGCTGGGTCAGCGCCTCCAGCACGATCATCGTCCATTTGTCGGCGACGCGACCGATCACCTCGGTGACGAGCGCCTCGACACGAGGATCGAGTTCCGGGTGGCACGGCGTTTCTTTCATAACTCTCCTTTTGGTAAGTACCGAACTTTCCGGTGCTTACTTTCCAAGCGTAATCGACGCGCTACATCCGCGTCCATCACCGCCTGGCAGGAGACGAATCATGCGGATTACCGGCAACGTTATTCTCATCACCGGCGGCGGATCGGGCATCGGCCGCGCGCTCGCCATCGCACTGCACGAAGGCGGCAACAGCGTGATCGTCGCGGGCCGTCGGCTGGAACCGCTCGAACAGCTCGCGGCCGATGTTCCGGGTATCGCCGTCGCGCAGCTCGACGTCGCCGATCCGCGTGCCATCGCGCCGTTCGCCGCGTCCGTCATCGCCGCACATCCCGCGCTCAATGTCGTCATCCACAATGCCGGCATCATGGCGGCGGAGGATCTGCTGGCGGATGGTTTCGCGCTCGACACCGCCGAGGCGACGATCGCGACCAACCTGCTCGGGCCGATCCGGCTGACTGCGGCGCTACTGCCGCATTTACGGGCACAGCCGGATGCGAGCATCCTGACCGTGTCGTCTGGTCTGGCCTTCGTGCCGCTGGCCGCGACGCCGACCTACTCAGCGACCAAGGCGGCGATCCATAGCTGGAGCCAGTCGCTGCGCGCGCAGCTCGCGCCTGTCGGCATCGACGTGATCGAGATCGCCCCGCCAGCCGTCGCGACTGACCTGATGCCCGGGCATGCGCAGAACCCGCAGTCGATGCCGCTCGGCGCCTATGTCGCCGAAACGATGGCGCTGCTCGAAGCGCACCCGCACGGGCCGGAGAACACCGTCGAACGTGTCGGCTTCCTGCGCAACGCCGAGCGCGAGGGCCGCTACGACCAGACCTTCACGATGCTCAACCAGCGGCATTGAGCCGCTGCCCCCAAGCCTCTATCGGCTGGGAGCGTGACCGATCCCGTTTCCGCTCCCACGCCGATGATGGCGCAATATCTCAGCCTGAAGGCCGAGGCGCAGGATTGCCTGCTCTTCTACCGAATGGGCGATTTCTTCGAGATGTTCTTCGAAGACGCGAAGATCGCCGCCGCCTGCCTCGACATCGCGCTGACCGCGCGCGGCGAGCATCATGGCGTGGCGATCCCGATGTGCGGCGTGCCGGTGCATGCGGCGGAGGCGTATCTCGCGCGGCTCATCAAGGCCGGGCACCGCGTCGCCATCGCCGAGCAGACCGAATCGCCTGCCGACGCCAAGAAGCGCGGCGGATCCAAGACCCTAGTCTCGCGCGGCATCGTCCGCGTGGTGACGGCGGGCACGCTGACCGAGGAGGCGCTGCTCGACGCGCGCACCGCCAATTGGTGCGTCGCGATCGGCGAAGCGGGCGGTGGCGTGGCGCTGGCCGCCGCCGACATTTCGACCGGCCGCTTCGAGCTGATCGAAACGAGCACCGCCAGCCTCACCACCGAACTCGCCCGGCTTAACCCCGCCGAGACGATCGCGGCCGAGGACAGCGCCTTCGCGGAGGTGACCACGTCGCTTCGCCCCAAGCCGGGGTTCGACAGCGCGCGCGGAGACGCGCGGCTGCGCGACTTGTACGGCGTCGCCACACTTGATGGCTTCGGCCAGTTCAGCCGTGCCGCGCTGGCGGCGGCAGGCGGCCTGGTCGCGTATCTCGACCACAATGCCAAAGGCGCGCTGCCGTTCCTGCGCCCGCCGGTGCTACGCCAGAGCGCGCAGGCGATGGCGATCGACGCGGCGACGCGCGAAAGCCTCGAACTCACCGCCACCACCTCGGGCGCACGCAAGGGCAGCCTGCTCGACGCAGTCGATCGCACCGTGACCGGCGCGGGCGCGCGCGCGCTCGCCGCCGATATCGGCGCGCCTTTGGTCGATCGCGCGCAGATCGAGGCCCGGCTCGATCTCGTCCAGTTACTGTGTGAAGACAGTGCTTTACGCGAATCGCTGCGGGCCACATTGCGCGCGCTGCCCGATATCGGTCGCGCCCTTGGCCGGCTCGCGGCGGGGCGCGGCTCGCCACGCGATCTCGGTCAGCTCCGCGACGGACTCGATGGTGCGTGGCGGCTGGGCGAAAAGCTCGGCGAGATCCTTTCCCCCGCTCGTGCTGAGCCTGTCGAAGCACGTGACCCCGGCGAATCGCCTCTGGCACGTCCTTCGACAAGCTCCGGACGAACGGGGATGGAGTTGCTCGCCGATCTCGCGCCACGCCTGCGCGGGCACGGCGCGCTGATCGACCTGCTCACCCGGTCGCTGGTGGCGTCGCCGCCGATCGATGCCTCCGACGGCGGCTATATCGCGCCCGGCTACGACGCCGCGCTCGACGATCTGCGCGATGCCGGCGCGGGCGGGCGGCGGGCGATCGCCGCACTGGAAGCCGACTATCGCGCCCGCACCGGCATCACCGCGCTCAAGATCAAGCACAACGGCGTGCTCGGCTACCATATCGAGGTCGCCGCGCGCGTAGCGGATGCGCTGATGGCGCCCGACAGCGGCTTCACCCATCGCCAGACGCTCGCCGGCGTGGTGCGCTTCAACGCGCCCGAACTCCACGAGGTCGCGCTAAAAGTGTCGCAGGCCGGCGCGCACGCGCTCGCGGCCGAAGCCGCGCATCTCGAAGATCTCACCCGCACCGCGCTCGCCCGGCGCGAGGCGATCGCCGCCACTGCCGACGCGCTCGCCCGGCTCGACGCCTCGGCGGGATTGGCCGAGCGCGCGTGCGAAGGCGGCTGGGTGCGCCCGACCCTGGTCGATCACGCCTGTTTCGATATCGCCGGCGGGCGCCACCCGGTCGTCGAGGATGCGCTGGCGAAGCGCGGCGAGCGCTTCGTCGCCAACGACTGCAAACTCTCCGAAGACTCTCGGCTGTGGCTCGTGACGGGTCCGAACATGGGCGGCAAATCGACCTTCCTGCGCCAGAACGCGCTGATCGCGGTGCTCGCGCAGGCCGGCAGCTACGTGCCCGCGAGCGCCGCGACGCTGGGGCTGGTCGATCGGCTGTTCAGCCGCGTCGGCGCGTCGGACAATCTCGCGCGCGGGCGTTCGACGTTCATGGTCGAGATGGTCGAAACGGCGGCGATCCTCGCGCAAGCGACACCGCGCAGCTTCGTGATCCTCGACGAAGTCGGGCGTGGCACCTCGACCTACGATGGCCTCGCGATCGCCTGGGCGGTGGTCGAGGCGATCCACGAGGACAATCGCTGCCGCTGTCTGTTCGCGACGCACTACCACGAACTGACCCGGCTAGCCGAACGCTGCGAAGCGCTCAGCCTCCATCACGTCCGCGCGCGCGAGTGGAAGGGCGATCTCGTGCTGCTCCACGAGGTGAGCGAAGGGCCAGCCGATCGCAGCTACGGCCTCGCCGTCGCGCGGCTGGCCGGGATGTCGCCCGCGACGCTCGCGCGCGCCAAGGCGGTGCTGGCCAAGCTCGAGGCAGGCCGCGCCAAGACCGGCGGCATCGCGGCGGGACTCGACGACCTGCCGCTGTTCGCCGCCGCGCGCGAGGAAGAGGCGCCCCCCGCCGATCCGGTCCGCGAGGCGCTCGCCGCGATCGACACCGACGCGCTGACCCCGCGCGAGGCGCTGGAGCAATTGTATCGGTTGAAGGGCTTGATGTAGCCACAATCCGTCACCCCAGTGCAAGCTGGGGTCTGCTGGAGGCTGCCCGGATGGTACGAGTCTCACCGAGAGGCCCCAGCTTGCGCTGGGGTGACGATGTGAGGGCATGACGCGGGCGCGATCCTCCCCTATCTCTCCGACATGCCAGCCCGTTTCGACTCCCTCCCCCAACGCCGCGCGATCATCGATCGGCGCGCCATCGCCGATGCGCTCACCGCACTCGAAGGCAACGACGCGGTCGCGCTGCGCGCCGCCGGCACCGCGCTCTTGAAGACCGCACTCGATGCCGGGCGGGTCGAGATCGGGCGGCGGCTGATCGAGCATCCCTCGCGCGGGCTGGAGATCGCCGCCGCGCAGGCGTTCCTCGTCGATCAGCTCATTCGCCTGCTCTACGACTTCACCACGCAGCGACTCTATCCGGTCCACAATCCGACCGCCGCCGAGCGGCTGACGGTCATCGCGGTGGGTGGCTATGGGCGTGGCGAGATGGCGCCCTATTCGGACGTCGATATCGGCTTCCTCACGCCCTGGAAACAGACGGCCTGGGCCGAGCAGGTCATCGAATCGATGCTCTATGCCTTGTGGGATCTCGGCCTCAAAGTCGGCCATTCGAGCCGTTCGCTCGACGAGATGGTACGCCAGGCGAAGAGCGACGTGACGATCCGCACCGCCTTGCTGGAGGCACGCTACGTCTGGGGCGACCAGCCGCTGTATGACGAGGCGGCGCGGCGCTTCAAGGTCGAGGTGCAGGCCGATACGGTGCGCAGCTTCATCGCCGAGAAGCTCGCCGAGCGCAACGCGCGCCACAAGCGGCAGGGTGATACGCGCTACGCGGTCGAGCCCAACGTCAAGGAGGCGAAGGGCGGCTTGCGCGATCTGCATACGCTCTTCTGGATCGGCAAATACGCGTACAACGTGTCCGAACCCGGCGAACTGGTCGAGGCCGGGCTGCTCAGCCGCGCCGAATACCGCCAGTTCAACCGCGCCGAGAATTTCCTGTGGGCGGTGCGCTGTCATCTGCACAGCATCGCGCGCCGCGCCGAGGACCGGCTCACCTTCGACATGCAATCCGAGATCGCGCGGCGGATGCGCTTCGCCGACCGCACCGGCAAGTCCAAGGTCGAGCGCTTCATGCATTATTACTTCCTTCAGGCGAAGCGCGTCGGCGACCTGACCGGCGTGTTCCTCGCGCATCTCGACGAGAAGTTCGCCGCGCGCGGGCGGCGCTTCGGGTTGCCGATGCTCGGACGCGGCCGGGCGCCGCGCAAGCTCCACGGTTTCGTGATCGAGCGCGGCCGGCTGGCCATCCCGTCGGACGATTTCTTTCGGACCGATCCGGTGCGGCTGGTCGAGCTGTTCGCGCTTGCCGACCAGCATGCGCTCGAAATCCATCCGCTGACGATGCGTGTCGCCGCGCGTGATGCCAAGCTCGCCGACGATATCCGCCAGGAGCCCCGCGCCAACGCCTTGTTCCTCGACGTGCTGACATCTCCGCGCGATCCCGAGACGGTGCTGCGCTGGATGAACGAGGCGGGGGTGTTCGGGCGCTTCATTCCCGATTTCGGCCGTGTCGTCGCGCAGATGCAGTTCGACATGTACCACCATTACACCGTCGACGAGCATACCATCCGGGCGATCGGGCTGCTGTCGGCGATCGAGAAGCAGACGCTCGCCGACGATCATCCGCTGGCGAGCGCGGTGTTCGATCAGATCGTGTCGCGGCGCGCGCTCTATGTCGCGGTGCTGCTCCACGATATCGCCAAGGGGCGCGGCGGCGATCATTCGATCCTCGGCGCCGAGGTCGCGCATCGGCTGTGCCCGCGGCTGGGGCTGAGCGATGCCGAGACCGAAGCGGTCGCGTGGCTGGTGCGCTATCACCTGCTGATGTCCGCCACCGCGTTCAAACGCGACCTGTCGGACTTCAAGACGATCCTCGACTTCGCCGAGATGGTGCAAAGCCCCGAACGGCTACGGCTGCTGCTGCTGCTCACCATCGTCGATATTCGCGCGGTTGGCCCCGGCGTGTGGAATAGCTGGAAACGCCAGTTGCTGACCGATCTCTACGAATCGGCGGAAGAGGTGCTGCGGCTCGGACACAAGCAAAAAGGCCGCGAGGAACGGATCGCCGCGAAACAGGCCAATCTGCGCGTGACGCTTGGCTGGGACGAAGCGAAGTTCGCCGCGTTGCTCAAGCGCATGCCGGATTCCTATTGGGTGGCGGAGCCCGACGAGGTGCTCGCCCAGAACGCGCATCTGGTCGATCTGGCGGGCGCGGCGCAGCTGTCGATCGATACGCGGCCCGATCCCGAACGCGGCGCGACGCTCGTCTCGGTCTATGCCGCCGATCACCCCGGTCTGTTCTACCGCATCGCCGGCGCGATCAGCCTTGCTGGCGGCAACATCATCGACGCGCGCATCCACACCACGCGCGACGGCATGGCGCTCGACAATTTCGTCGTGCAAGACCCGATGGGTGGGCCGTTCGAGGATGCCATGCAGCTCAAGCGGCTGCGCATGGGGATCGAGGACGCGCTCGCGGCACGGGGCCGGCTGGTCGACAAGCTGCTCGCCAAGCCGCTGTCGCGCCCGCGCGCGACCGCCTTTCCGATCGCGCCCAACGTGCTGATCGAAAACAAGGCGTCGAACCGCTTCACCGTGATCGAGGTCAACGCGCGCGATCGTCCCGCGCTGCTCCATCAGCTCGCGCATGCGCTGTTCGATTCGAAAGTGACAATCCACTCGGCGCATGTCGCCACTTACGGCGAACGCGCGGTCGACACGTTCTATCTGACCGATCTCACCGGCGACAAGATCTCGAACACCACCCGGCTGCGTGGCATCGAGCGCCGGTTGCTCGTCGCCGCAAGCGGGGAGAAATTGCGCACGGCCGCCTGAGCGCGCCTCACTCCGCCTTGCGGTGGGTAAAGTAGATGTGGATTTTCACCCACGCGCCGACCATCGGCTTGCCGCCGACGCGCGGCGGGCGGACCAGGAACTGCCACGCGGCCAGCCGCATCGCGCGCGCAATGCCCGACCCCGCCGGCGATTCGCCGAGCGAGCGACAATTGTCGACATGATAGTTCGCGATCGTCTGGCACGCGATATCCGCCCATTCGGGGTTTTCGATCTTGCCCATATAGCCGTTGAGTTCCGCGTCGGTCGGCTCGCGATACCATTCGGCATTGTACAGCCGCTGACCGCCCGGCCCTTCGCCCGGACCATAAGCCGCGCCGCCATTGTTGCCGCCGCCGGGCTTGTCGTCACCGCTATCGCTGCCGTGGGTCGGCAGCTTGGAGATGTCGGTCGCCGCGTAATCGTCCTGGCTCAGCGTGATGAGCTTGGGCGGGACGGGCACAGGCGGCGGGGGCGGCGTGATCTCGGGCTTGGGCTTGGTGATCTTGGGCGCCGTCGCCTTGGCCGCATGCTGGACGGGGGATTTCTCCCCCTTGGCGGCGGCTTTCTTGGCGGGATCGGGGAGTTCCGAAGGCACGAACACGCGGAGTTCGTTGGGCTTGGGCTGAGGCGGCGCGGGATGCTGCGCGCTCCACAGGAACAGCAGCAGCGCGATGAGCAGTTCGAGCCCGAGCGCCAGCCCGAACGCGATTGCGCGCCGCCGGAACGATGGATCGTGCCATCGCCAATAATCGTAACCGCTTGCCGCCATTCGCGTAAAAGACCCAACACCCCGTTTCGACACGCACCCTGCCCGGTGCCCGTCACCTCGACGAGTCACCGAGCCATAGGAGGCGGGATTGTGCGCCGCAACGCATATGCCGCCTTACATGGATGCGGGGCCACGGCGAAATGACGTTCGCGTCATGTCCGAACGCTTTTCGCGATGGGGCAGATCAGTCGCGTTCCGGCACCGGCACGTTGAAGCCGTTGAGCGTCATCGACACCAGGGCATACAGCCCGACCAGATAGATCAGTTCGTTGGCACCGTGCTGGCCGAACGTCTCGACGGCGAGGGCGTAGCATGGCTCGGGCAGGACGCCGCCGTTCACCAGCGCGAAGGCGACATCGTAGGCGACGCTTTCCTGCGGATCGAGATCGGTGGGCTTGATGTTCGCGCACAACGCCGAGAGGCGCGCCGCGCTCATCTTCTCGCGCTCGGCGACGGCGATGTGCGCGTAGAGTTCATACGCCGCATCGAAATGCGCGCCCGTCACGAGGATCGCGATCTGGCGCGGCGCATCGGGCAAGGTCGCCTGCATCGACATCGCCTTGGTCAGATCCCACACCGCCTTGCCGATCACCGGCTCGTGCAGCCACGGGTTCCACGGCCCCATCAGCGCACCATTGTCGGCGAGCACCGTGAAGTCATTGAAGTTCGTGGCGATGCCGGCCTTCATGTCATCGTAGAGCGGCTTCTGCGCATCGGTCAGGTCGGCGGGGGCGATCAACGGCAGGCGCATGGGCGGTCTCCTGGAGGTGGGGCGACTCGCGCTATAGCGGCTGGGGCGGGGCAATCGCGTGAAACTGGTGTCATGGTCGCGAAAACCGCTAAGGCGCTCACAATGCTGTCGCGCCTCGTCCTCACCGATTTCCGCAACCATGCCGATCTGACGCTCACGCCGGGCGCCGGCTTCGTGGTGCTGACCGGCGAGAATGGCGCGGGCAAGACGAATGTGATCGAAGCGGTGTCGCTGCTCGCGCCGGGGCGCGGGCTACGTTCGGCGCCGCTCGGCGAGATGGCGCGGCAGGGCGGCAAGGGCGGGTTCGGTGTGGCGGCGGTGCTGGAGACGACGCAATCCCCCTCCCGCTTGCGGGAGGGGCTAGGGGAGGGCCTGTCACCAGGCGGCGCGTTACGTGGACAGGCCCCCCCCCAACCCCTCCCGCAAGCGGGAGGGGAGGTTCAGATCGCCACTGGCGCGCTCGCGACCGCACCCGAGCGGCGGATCGTGCGAATTCAGGGCGCCGGCGCCGCCGCCACCGCGCTCGCCGAGTGGCTGACCGTGCTGTGGCTGACCCCGGCGATGGACCGGCTGTTCGTGGAGCCGGCCTCCGAACGCCGGCGCTTCCTCGACCGGCTGACGCTGGCGCTCGCTCCCGGCCACGCCGTCCACAGCAACCGCTACGATGCGGCGATGCGCGCGCGCAACCGGCTGCTCGGCGAGGCGGCGGAAGGCGCGGCGCTCGATCTCGACTGGATCGCCGCGCTGGAGGTGCAGATGGCCGAGCATGGCGCGGCGATCGACGCGGCGCGGCGCGAGACGGTGGCGGCGCTCGGCCTACGGCTCGCCGAGCAACCCGAGGGGCCGTTCGCCCGCGCCGGGCTGATGCTGGAAGGCTGGACCGGCGCCGGCGACACGCTCGCCGCCGATCTTGCTGCCGGGCGGCGGCGCGACATGGCGGCGGGGCGGACACTTGTCGGCCCGCACCGCACCGACCTCGCGGTCAGCCACCTCGGCAAGGCGCAGCCGGCGGCGTTGTGTTCGACCGGCGAGCAGAAGGCGCTGCTGCTCGGCATCGTGCTCGCACATGCCGGACTGGTGGCGGAGCGCACCGGGCGGCATCCGGTGCTGTTGCTCGACGAGGTCGCCGCGCATCTCGATCCACGCCGCCGCGCCGCCCTGTTCACGGCGCTGGCAGGCAAGGGGCAGGTGTGGATGACCGGCACGGAGGCGGCGTTGTTCGCCGAACTCCGCGGCGAAGCCTCGCACGTCGCGCTGCCGCTCCCGCGCTGAACCTCAGCTTTCGACCCGGCTCACCGCGTGTTCAAGTGTGACGCGGCAAAGCGTCCTTATGGCGGGTGCCATAGGGAGTTTACGATGAAGACCACCAACCGGATGATCCTCGCCGCCGCGACGGCCGCCAGCGCGTTGCTCGCGACCGTCCCGGCCACCGCACAAGGTCGCTGGGACTGGGGTCCGGGGGATCGCCCCTACCGGCTTGCCGGGCCGGGCGTGCCGATGCTGTTCCCCGAGCTGCGGGCGACGCCACGCGGCCGCGCCTTCGTGATGCGCAATTTCGATTTCAATCGCGACGGCTTCATCAACCGGCGCGAGGCGGCGGCGGCGAACCGTGCCTTCGCCGACGTCGCGGGGAACGATCGCGCGCGCTTCGACTGGGATCGCCACAGCCGGCCGATCGATAGCGACGGTCCGCGCAACGGTGGCCCCGGCCGCTGGGACCGCGCCGCGATGCGCGACTATCATTTCCGCCAGACCCCGCAGGGCGCGCGCATGACGTTGCAGGAGGACGTGCTGTTCCGCACCGATTCGGCCGAACTGCGCCCCGGCGCGATCGACAAGTTGCGGGCGCTGGCCGGGTATCTGCAGGACAATCCCGGCGTGCGCGTGTCGATCGACGGCTATACCGATTCGCGTGGCAGCGACGCGCACAACAAGGCTTTGTCCGAACGCCGCGCCGATAGCGTGCGCACCGCGTTCGACGATCTCGGCGTGACCGAAGCCCGCTTCCGCGTCGCCGGCCACGGCAAGGCCGATCCTGTGGCGAACAACGCGACGGCGGCGGGCATGCGCCTCAACCGCCGCGTCGAGGTGACTCTGCTGGGGCAGCGCGCGGATAGTTTCGCGCGGTGACGTAGCGGGGAGCGGGCTTGCGGTCCTGCTCCCCAATCGTCACTCCAGCGAAAGCTGGAGTCTCCCAGTGGTTGGGCGGGCGTTTCGGTCTCACCGAGAGACCCCAGCGTACGCTGGGGTGACGAAAGGAGTCAGGCCGGAATCTGCTGGCTGATGCAGTGGAAGCTGCCGCCGCCGGTCAGGATGGCATCGGCACGCAAGCCGACTGCCTGACGATCCGGGAACAGCGCCTGCACCGCCGCCACCGCCGCATCGTCGTTGGGTGCGCCGTACAGCGGCACAACGACGGCCGCGTTGCCGATGTAGAAGTTCATATAGCTTGCCGGCACGATCTCGTCGTCGCGCAGCACTTCGCCGGGCGAGGGAATCCGCACGACTTCCAGCCCCGCCGCTGCCGCAGCATCGGCGGCCTGGCTGTAAATCAGCCCGTTGGGATCGTTCTCGGTCGCCTCGGGGATCGCCACCACGCCCGGCGCGACGAAGCGCGCGAGATTGTCGACATGGCCGTCGGTATGATCGTTGAGCAGCCCGTCGCCGAGCCACAGAATCTCGCTGAACCCCAAATCGTCGCGCAACCGCGCCGCGATCTCGTCCTTGCTGAGATCAGGGTTGCGGTTGGGGTTGAGCAGGCATTGTTCGGTGGTGACGACGCGGCCGGTGCCATCGCCGTCGATCGCGCCGCCTTCGAGCACCCACTCGCAGCGCTCGACCGCCGCGTCGATCGTGGCCGCCAGCCGCAATCCGACATCGTCGTCGCCCGGCAGATCGTATTTGCCGCCCCAGCCATTGAAGCGGAACGAGCGCGCGCTGCCGTCGGCGAGCAGGATCGGCCCGGTGTCGCGCAGCCAGATGTCGCCGAACGGCTGGACCACGACGTCTGCATAGTCCCCCGCCAAGCGCGCCGCCGCCTGCGCCGCCGCGTCATCGGCGGCGACGAGGATCACGCGCTCGCCCTTGCCGCCGGCATGGACCGCGCGACCGAACGCCGCCACTTCCTCACGCGCCGGTTCGAGATCGTCCTCCCACAGTTCGGGATGGCTCGGGAAACCGATCCAGACAGCCTTATGCGGCGCCCATTCGGCGGGGGGGACGATAATGGTCATGCAGGGTTCCTATTGCGCGGCCGCACGCTGCTTGTCGCGAATCGCGCGGAATTCGGCGGTCTTGTACCAATTGGGCCAGGCATCGCCATCGGCGAGTTCGCGGCCGAGCCGGTAATATAGGGTGAGATCCTCGACCGCGCCCGACCAATCCCACTTGGGATCATATTCGTCCTGCGGCTTGTGGTAGCGGTTGGCGATATAGTCGAGCGTCGCGGCATGGCCAGCTGCCTCGCCGCCAACCACGAGATCCTCGCCCGCGCCGCCATCGAACATCGGCACGCCCAATTTGGCGAAGCTGAAATGGTCCGAACGGAAATAGCTGCCGCGCTCAGGGTTGGGTTCGGGTTTGACCACCCTGCCCTGCGCTTCGACCAAGATCTTCATCCTGTCCTCGAGCTCGGACTTGCCCGCGCCGGTGATCTCGAAGTCATGCGTGCGCCCCTTCACGTTGAGCACATCCATGTTGACCCCGCCGACCGTGTGGGACAGCGGATAGACTGGGTGCTCGGCGTAATAGCGCGAGCCGAGCAGCCCCGCTTCCTCCGCCGTAACCGACAGGAACACGATCGAACGCTTCGCGGGTCCGGCCTTGGCCTGCGCTCCGGCGAGCGCGACCAGCCCGGCGACACCGCTCGCATTGTCGAGCGCGCCGTTGCAGATGCCGTCGCCCTTCACCGCATCGCAATGGCCGAGATGATCCCAATGCGCGCTGTAGAGGACGTAATCGTTCGGAGCCGAGGTGCCCGGCAGGATGCCGACGACGTTCTTCGACGCCTGCCGCCGGATCGTGTTGTCGAACGCGACCGACGCTTTCAGGCCGAGCGGCACCGCGCGGAAGCCCTTGTGCTTGGCCGCTTCGGTCAGCGCGGCGAAATCCTTGCCAGCACTCGCGAACAACGCCTTGGCCTTGTCGAGCTGCACCCAACCGATCGCGGCGCTCTCGTTCATGTGATCGCCCTTCTCGTCGAGTTCGAGTTGCGGGCCGGTGTTGCTCGACTGGACGACACCCCAGCCATACGCAGCCGGCTCGGTATCGTGAACGATGATCGCCGCCGCAGCACCCTGCCGCGCGGCCTCTTCGTACTTATAAACCCAGCGGCCATAATAGGTCATCGCCTTGCCTTCGAACAAACCGGTGCGCTCGGGCGATTGCCAGTCGGGATCGTTGACGAGGATGATGACCGTCTTGCCCTTCACGTTCACGCCGGCATAATCGTTCCAGCCGCGCTCGGGCGCGGTGATGCCATAGCCGACGAACACGACGTCGCTGTCCTTCACCGCGATGTGCGGCGTGACGCGATAGGTCTTGACCACCATGTCGGTGCGATAGGCGAAGCTGAGCGGGGTCTTGCCGCCGGTGATGGTCAGCGGCGCGACGTTGGTCGCGGTCATATCGACCAGCGGCACGTTCTGGAACCAACCGCCATCGACCCCGGGCTTGAGCCCCGCCGCCTTGAAGCGCTCGACGATATACGCGACGGTCTTGTCTTCGGCCGGAGTGGCGGGTTTGCGCCCCTCGAACGCGTCCGACGAGAGCGTCTGGGTCACGTCCTTGAGCGTCTGCACCGAGATGGCTGGGGTCTGCGCAAGCGCAGGGGCGGCAAGAAACGTCAGGCCGAGCAAAAGGGCGCGCATAGAATCTCCCCTGAATGATACACCCGTCTTGGCAGCGCGCCGCGCCGGGCGCAACGCGCCGTGGTCAGAACAGCTTCATCTCGGCGAGGCGGACGTGCTTGCCCGCAGGCTTGCGGATCGCGAGGCGGATCGCATCGGTGCGGATCGGTTGCCACGTCAGTACATTGGTGGCGTTGGGCCGGGGCGCCGCGCCGTTCGTGTCGAGCGGTCGCCATGCGCCGTTTACGCGATATTCGAGCCGGTAGCTGTCCGGCATCGCGAACGCGCCGCCCGCGAAGAACGACACTTCGGCGCGGTCGAGCGTGACCGGCTTGCCGAAATCGACCGCGAACCATTCGTCCTGAGTCGCGCCTGTCGAGTCCCAGCCGTTGGGCAGTTCGGGCATGAACCACACCCGCCCATCGATGCCCTGATGCAGCCGCTCTGGATCGGTGCCGCTCGATGCGCTCGGCTTGGGATACTCGGCGCGGACGAGGTTGATCGACTGCGCGAGCGGGCGTTCGATCGCCGCATTCGCCTTGGCCGCGACCGGCACGACCAGCTTGCCGAGAGTCGCGCGCGATGCCGCCAGCACCCCGTCGACATACACGCGCAGGCCAGCGCCGCCACGATAGTGCCGGCCGTCCTCGTCATAGACCACCGACAGCGACCGGCCATGATAGGGCACGTCCTGCACCGCGAACCAGCGCAGCCGGTCCCTGGTTCGGTCTTTCGCCGGTAACAGCGGATCGACCACGACGCTGTCGTCGGGCTGCGGGGTGATGCCGGCGAGACCGGAGATCACCAGATCGTCGAAGCCGCTGTGGAAATAATGGTGGCTGCGCGGCAGGCCCACGATCGGCTTGCCGGTGGCGGGATCGTAATCCTCCTCCAGATCAAGCCTGTCGCCCTGATAGTGCATCTTCGCATATTGCCGCAGCAGCCGCAGATAATCGCCGCGCCCGATCACACCGTCGGGGCCGCCATGGAGGCGGTTGGCGAGGCCGGTGAGCACCTGCGTCGTCTGGAACGGCCAGACGGGTCCATTCCACTGGCATTCGCGCAAACCCGTCGCCGCATCATAGCGATATTGCCGCATGTAATATTGATAGCTTGGCTCGGTGGTGCGCAGCCCCGCCGGGCCGCCGAGTTCGTTCGCCGAGAGGATATGCGTCCACGCACGATCGAACTTGGCATCCGCACCGATCAGCCCGAACGTCCAGGGCAGATAGCCGACCAGTTCGCGCGCGCGGATCTGGTCCCAATATGTCACGTGCTCGTTGCTGACCTTGTAGCGGTCGATGAAGTGGCCGAAGCTGTCGCTCCACAGCGCGTCGAGCATGCGGCCGCGCAACCGCCCGGCGCGGGCGGCGTAGTCCGCCGCCGTCGCCGGATCGCCCGCCAGCGCCGACAGCCGGCTGATCGCCATCGCATTGGCATATTGGAAACTGTTGATCGACGGGCGGAACGCGTCACCGCCGCGAAACCCGTCCTTGCCGCCCGAGGCATCGACCGACGACACGGTATATTCGGTCGCATCGAGCAACGGCTCGATCCAGTACAGCCCTTTGGTGAAATCGAAGCCGTCGTCCCATAATCCGTAGATCAGCCGCATCGCCGGCAGCAACCGCACGGCGGCGTCGCGATCGTGATCGACGAGGTAGCGGCCCCACACCGCATCGGCGATCGATTCGCTGAAATGCCGGTCGTTGCCGCCGTCGAGATAGAGAAAATTGATGTAATCATCGGCGAAGCGGCGGTCGCGCAGCCAGCGGCCCTCGGCGATGTGGAAGGCGGTCGCGTCGTTGAGGCTGGCATAGGGTTCGCGCTGCCAGCCGACGTCGTTGAGGAACTCGGTCGAGATATAGCCCTTGGCACCGAGATCGCGCTGGTGCGCGCGGAACACTTGCCAGCGGTAATAATAGACCGCGTCGAGCGTCGCGTCTGAACTGTCGAACAGCGGGATGCGGTCGCGATACCAGTCGGCATCGTTGCCATACTGCTGCGTGAGGATCGCGTCGCGGTCGAGCTGTGGCGCGAGAGGCGCGGGTGCAGCGGCGACAAGAACCAAGGGCGCTGCGCACAGCCATGCCGTGCGCAGCGCCCGACGGATCGGCCCAGCGCGACTCGCTTCGGCGAGGAAACGAGCGCGACCGGACCGAACCCGCATCACCGGAACCCGTACCGAACGCCGAGAGCGAAGGTGCGAGCAAGCAAGAGAGTGCCAAGGTTGAACTTTTCCGGACCGCCGCTGCCGCCGAACTTGTAATAGGTCTGCTGGGTCGAGTTGGTCAGGTTGGTCGCGTCGAAGGTAACGCCGAGCCGCTTGGTCAGATTGTAGGTGAGCTGCACGTCAAGGCTCTTCTCGGGCGTGCGCCACACGCCGATCGGATTGGCGAACAGCCGCGCCTCGTTATTCGCGAGGAATTCCTTGCGCCACACATAGGATACGCGCGCGCCGATCGGCCCCTTATCGTAGGCCAGCGTCGCGTTGTACGAGAATTTCGACACGCCGAAGAACGCCGACTGGAATTGGCCGATCAGTTCGCCGGTGGTGGTATTGTACTGTGGGATATTCTGGCTCGAATCGAGCACCGTCACGCTGCCGACGAAGCCGAGCCCATCGAGCGGACCGGGCAGATAGTGCGGGAAGTAGGTGAGCCCTACTTCGACGCCCTTCAGCACGCCGTTCGAGGCATTGAGCGGGCGGGTGATCGCGAAGGAATTGGTCGCGCCCGCGACAATGCCGTTGTTGAGAATGGTCTCGCGCTGGGTAACCGGCACGACCAATCCGTCGATCTCGCGGCGGAAGCCTGTAACGGTGATCGCACTGTCGCGATCGAAATACCATTCTAGCGCAACGTCATAGTTCTTCGACTGGGTCGGGCGCAGATTGGCCGTGCCCGCCGTACCCGAACCATAGCCCAGCCCGGTGAGATCGCCGGTCAGCGTGTAGTTGGGGTTGAGCGCGGTATAATCGGGCCGCCGCAGCGTCTCGCCGAAATTGAAGCGCAACCGCAGCTTGTTGGTGATCTCGTAGCGCAATGTAGCGCTCGGCAGGAATTTGGTGGTCGCGGTAGAGGTGTCCGTCTCGGCAAAATTGTTCAGGCGGTTGAAGAACTGCGAGTTGGTGTCGACCGTCACGAAACGCACGCCGCCTTCGATCTGGAGCGGACGCCCGAAGAGCGAAAGCTCGCCATCCGCCATCACGTAGGCGGACATCGTCACTTCGTCGTTGGTGAACACCTGACCCAGCGAAAGCTGGCCGGAGGTCTTCAGGCCGTAAAGCGACCGCACCTTGTCGGCATTGGCATAGACCCAATAGCCACTGGGCAGCACCCAGCTTGTGGGCACGTCCGCGCGGCCGTCGAAGAAGCCCGAGTTGGTGAAGGTCGTACCCGCGCCCAACGTGCTGAGCGGCACACCGAGTCCGAGCGCGTCCTGCGTGCGCGTCGCGACCGCGGCCTTGCGATCGTCGATCCGCCAGCCGCCCTTGATGCGGCGCAGGAAACCCTCGTCCCAGGTATATTCCCCGTCGAGCGTCGCGGTGATCGCGCTGCCGTGATCGCGCTCGGCATTGTCATAAAGCTGCGCGACGTTCCACGTCGCCGGTTTGGTCAGAAGCGAATCGTCGTTGAAGTGGAACGAAGGAATGCCGCCGCCCGCGTTGAAATCGACCTTGATCTGATCGGCGGTGCGATCGGTGCGCATCGCGATGAACGCGGTGTTGTAGGTGCTGGTCTGATAGGCGATGTCGGCGACGATCTTGCCGCGCCCGCCCGCCACGTCCCACTTGCCGTTGAGCGCATAGACGAAGCTGTCGGTCTTGTTCTGAGTATAATCGGCGCTGTTGAAGCCATAGACTTTGTTGGCGACGCGCGATTTGACGATGTTGGTACCGTCATACAGCGTCGGCGCCTGCGCCCCCGCCCAGAAATCGACAAAGCTGAACTGCATGCTGTTGAAGGTGTTGCCGCGGAACCCCGAATAGAACGCCTCGGCCGTGTAGACCGAGCTACTGTTGGGCGCCCATTGGATCGCGATGTTCGCCGAGGGGCGCTCGCGCTGGCCGTACAGATCCTGGTTGAACACTGCGTCGCGCGACAGGACGTAGGGCGTAGAAACGCCGTTGACGAGCATCGACGATCCCGGCGCGGTCGCCAGGCCGGTGTCGGTGCCGACCTGCCACGCGCCGAGCCCTGGTGAGACGACAAACTGGCCTGTGATCGGGTCTTGGCCGGCGGGGAAGATGCGCTGGAACGGATCAAGCCCGGTGCCCGCAGCCGGGTTCATCGTGGCGAACGGCACGAGCGCGCCGGCCGTCGTCGTCATATCGCGATAGTTGGTCTTGATGTAGCTGCCGTTGACCAGCACGCCGATGTCGCCGATTCCGGTCTCCCAGCGATCGCTGACGAGCAGTGCAACGTTGGGGTTATAGCTGTCGGCCTGCTGATTGTAGATGCCCCGCGCGAGGCCCGACAGCGCGAAACCATCGAAATCAAAAGGACGGCGCGTCTTGACGTCGACCTGACCGGCGAGACCGGTTTCGATCTGGTCGGCGGCGCGGGTCTTGTAGACATCGACCGATTTGATGAGATTCGCCGAAATATCCTGCAGCGAGAAGGACTGAACGGCCGCGGTGAAGATGTTGCGGCCGTTGAGGGTGGTGAGCGCATCGGGCAGGCCGCGGATCGAGATGCCCGCCGCCTCGCCGCCGCTGCGGTTGGTCACCTGGATACCGGTGACGCGCTGGAGCGCCTCGATGACGTTGTTGTCGGGCAGCTTGCCGACATCTTCCGCGACGATCGAGTCGACGATCTGAGTCGAGTTCTTGCGCGTGTTGAGTGCCCCGACGATCGACGCGCGCACGCCTTTGACGACGATCTCGTCGCCCTGCGGTTCGCTCGCGTCGAGCGTCTGATCTGTCGGCGTGGCGGTGGTGTCTCCCGCTGCCGCCGTGGTGCCGCCGTCACTGGGCGGAGTCGATTGGGTGCCGGTCTGGGCAAATGCCGGATCGACGGCGAGCAATGCGAGCAACGAAGCCGAGCACAGGATTGCGCGATGGAATACCATGATCTTCCCCTCAGATGGACCGTTCTTTGCGGTCATTTAGTCCAACAAAATAATGGCGCGCATTTGCACTCGGGGGAATAGCCGTCAAGCAACCACCTCGGTTTTCCGCCGAGTGTTGCGAAAAAGATACCATATTGCGTTTCGCTGTACAGCGATGTGGGTAAGGCACCTTTGATATGTCGGAGTAATAGAGGGTTATACGGGGGTAACGCGCAACAGGCTCGCTCCGTGGGACGGCAGTTCCCGCGCGACCGCACCTTGCATGTCGGCGAGCGCAGCGCGCGCCCATAGGTCGCGCACCGAGACCGTGCCGCGCAGCCCGATCCGGTCGAGCGGGAGCGCGACACGGCGCGGCTTGGCCGAGGTGTTGAACAACGCGACATACCGCCCGCCGCCGGGTGCGGTGGCGCTCCACAGCCGCGTGCCGTCTTCAAGGATATGCGGCCGGTTGTCCGAACTCGCCTGGTTGACCGCGATGACTTCCGGGTTGGTCAGCAGCGCCAGCGTCGCCGCGTCGAGATGGCGCAGGTCGCCACCCATGATGAGGGGCGAGCGCACGATCGACCACAAGGTCATCAACGTCCGTTGCTCGTCGGGCGTGAAGCGCGAATCGCGTGCGCCAAGCGCGAGCCGGCCGAGCGGCAGCATGTCGCCGTCGGGCCAGCGGCCGCCGCCGATGTAGGGACTCCAATTCTCGAAGCGGGTGAACTGCGCGGCGAGCTGCGGCCATTCGTCCCAGAAGTCATCGGCGATGCGCCACATCTCTGCATGGCGGCGGACGTGATCGGCGCGGATCACCGGCGTCTCGCCGGGCGAAAGGCTGAGAATCATCGGCCGCCCCGACCGCTTGATCGCCAGCGCGACCGCCTCGATTTCGGGGGCGTGCGCGTCATAGGGGCGGCTCATGTCGTCGACCTTGACGAAATCGACCCCCCAGCGCGCATATTGCGCGAACACGCTGTCGTAATAGGCCTGCGCGCCGGGCCTGCGCATGTCGACGCCGTACATGTCGGGGTTCCACGAACAGACGCTCGTCACGTCGGCGATGTCGCGCGCGCGGAGGTGCGTGCCCAATACCGGGAGGTTGCGCTCGACCGCGAGGCGCGGAATGCCGCGCATGACGTGGATGCCGAAACGCAGCCCCAGCGCGTGCACGCGCGCGGCGAGCGGCGCGAAGCCCATGCCGCCCGCGCTCGACGGAAAGCGGTTGGGCGCTGGCAGCAGCCGGCCGTCGCCATCCATCACCGGCACCGGCTTGGCGTTATATTCGTAGCTCTTCGCGTCGGGATCATACCATTGAATATCGACGGTGAAGGTGTCGTAGCCGGCCGGCAACAGTTTCGCCGCCATGATGCCGGCGGTCTCGACCGCCTGGGCTTCGGTGATGGTGGTGGCGAAGCTGTTCCAGCTATTCCACCCCATCGGCGGCGTCGGCGCGAGCGAGCGTGTGCCGCGCTGCGCCGCGCCGGCGACCGCCGGCAGCGCCGCAGCCGCCGCGCCGGCGGCGAGCAACGAGCGCCGATCAATGCCGCTCACGCGCGCAGCACGCCGTTGGCGACCGGCTCACCGAAGTCGGGCGTGCCGTCGGGGGCATAGCGGATCGGTTGTACGCGGGTGTGGCGGTTGGGATCGAACAGGGGATCGCCCTTGATCTCGGCGTAATCGCGCGCGTGATAGACCAGCATGTCGCGGCCGCGTTCGTCGGTGGTGAAGCTGTTGTGGCCCGGCCCGTAGACCTTGTGCGCGGGCGACGATGTGAACACCGGCAGCGGCGATTTCGACCAGTTGGCCGCATCCATGATGTCGGCATCGTCGCGACAGGTAAGCATGCCCAGGCAATAGCGTGCATCGGTGGCGCTCGCCGAATAGGTCATGAACAGACGCCCGTTGCGCGCGAGCACCGCTGGCGCCTCGTTGACCTTGAAGCCCCGCACTTCCCAATCGAGCGTCGGCACCGACAGGCGCACCTGCCTGGCGGCGAGCGTCAACGGCGTCTTCAAAGGCGCGAGATAGAGGTTGCTGTTGGTGTCGATCCCCGGCTCGCGCTGCGCCCAGGCGAGATAGCGTTGGCCCTTGTGGACGAACGAGGTGGAATCGAGGTTGAAACTGTCCCACTCGGTCTGGAGCTGGCCGAGCACCCTCCAAATGCCCGTCATCGGGTCCGGCCCGTCGCACACCACCGCATAAGTGCGGATGCGGAACACGTCCTCGCCGCCGCCGCTCGGGCCTGCGGCGAAATACATGATCCAGCGCCCGTCGATCAGATGCAGTTCGGGCGCCCAGAGAAAGCCGGACATCGGCCCGGTCTTCTCGTGCCGCCACAGCACGCGCTCGGCTGCGGTGGCGAGGCCGGCGATGGTTTTCGAACGGCGCAGCACCAGCCGGTCATATTCGGGCACCGATCCGGTCATGTAGTACGTGCCGTCGGTATGGCGGAAAACCTGCGCGTCGGCGCGGTTCCTGACCAACGGGTTGGTGATCGCCGCTTTGGGTGCGGTGCGCGCCAGAACGGGCGTGGCGGCAAGCGCGGCGGCGCCACCGACGAAGCCGCGACGAGTCAGGTCAATCATGTTCAATCCTCTGCTTGCGGCCAGCCATCGGCGCCCCAGCGCATCGGTGCGATCCGAAGCGTCGGGGCGCCTTTGTTGTCTTTGTCATAGGCATGGTAGACGACGTAATCGGTGCCGTCCTTGTCATGCAGGAAACCGGGGTGACCCGGTCCGCGAAACCGCCCTTTCTCGGGCAGGTCAGCACGCAGGAACACGGTGCCGCCGCCGCTCAGCATGGAACTGCCATCCTTACCGAGATACGGCCCGGTGATCGCTTTCGATCGGCTGACGACGGTGTAATAGCTGCTGTTCACGCCCTTGCAGCAATAATCATAGCTGGCGAACAGCCAGTACCAACCGCCATGATCGACGATGAATGGCGCCTCGACCGGGTCGGGTGCGCCAACGGGTACAGCCCGGTGTGCGATCGCTATCGGCATCGCCTGTGGGTGGAGTGGCTTGCCGGTCCTGGCGTCGAGCTCGACCAGCTTGAGGCCGCTCCAGAAACTGCCGAAGCTCAGCCAGTGGCGGCCCTGGCGATCGACCACGAAATTGGGATCGATCGCGTTATAATCATTGACGGGCGTCGACAGCAGCACCACCCCCTCGTCACGCCAGCCATAGCCCGGCGCGGCGCGGTCGAGCGTCGGACTCGTCGCGAGGCCGATCGCCGAGCGGTTCGAGCCGAAGGTCGAAACGGCGTAATAGAGCCGCCAACGCCCGTTCACGAACGACATGTCGGGCGCCCACATTCCCTTGGCGTCAGGCACTGCCTTCGCGACCCAATCAGGCAAGGCCGCGAGCGGCGGCGCGGCCAGCGTCCAGTGGACGAGATCGGGCGAGGTCCGCTCGGTAAGTCCGGTGCCGAAGACATGATAGGTGTCGCCTTGCCGCGCTATCACCGGATCGTGCGTCGGCACCAGATCCCCCGCCAGGCGGTCGTTGAGCGTGGCGGGTTGCTGGGCGCTCGCGAAACTCGCGAGCGCCAGCGCCATGATGCCGAGGACCATCCCGCGCATATCGTGTTTTCCGCTCGCCGCTATTGCAGGTCGAGCATCACCACAGACTTGGCCGGCAGCGCGACCGTCAGCGTCGTGCCGTCGATCCGCGCGCCGGTGAAGGCGGCGGGGGCGATGGCGTTCGGCGTGGTGAAATCGTTATGCGCGTTCATCGTCGCCGCCGTCAGGATTCGGCCCGAGACGCTGCTCGCGCTCACGCCGCCGAGTGCGACGCCGACCGTGACCGGCTTGTTGGGATCGAGGTTCGACAGCGCGACATGGACCTTGCCGGCCTTGTCACGCACCGCCGAGGCGGACACGCCCGGCATCGTCCACTGGTCCTTGTTGTACCACGGCGATTTGACGTCGATCGGCAGCACCGTCGCGTCCATGTACGGCTTGTACATCTCGTAAACGTAGTAGGTCGGCGTCTTCACCATCTTGGCGCCGTCGGTGAGGATCATCGCCTGCAGCACGTTGACCATCTGCGCGATCGCCGTCACGCGGACGCGGTCGGCATGCTTGGCGAAGATGTCGAGATGGACAGACGCGACCAGCGCGTCGCGCAGCGTGTTCTGCTGGCGCAGGAAGCCGGGGTTGGTGCCCTTTTCCGGCGCAAACCAGGTGCCCCATTCATCGACCGCGAGGAACAGCTTCTTCTGCGGATCGAACTTGTCCATCATCGCGCTGTGCTTGGCGACGAGTTCCTCCATGCGCTCGGCATCGGCGAGCGTGTGCGCCCAGCCAGCCTCGTCGAACTCGGTCGCGGACGCGCTCGGCGGCCAGCCGCCCGACATCGTATAATAATGCAGCGACACGCCGTCGATCTGCTTCGCCGCATCGCGCATCATCGTCTCGGTCCACGTATAATCGTCGCCATTGGCGCCCGACGCGACCTTGAGGATCTTGGTGCCTTCCGGCGCGACGACGAAGGTGGCGTAGCGCTTGGTCTCGTCGGCGGCATAGGCTGCGCTCATGTTGCCGCCGCAGCCCCACAGCTCGTTGCCGATGCCGAAATAGGGCACCTTCCACGGTGCCTTGTGACCGTTCTTCGCACGCTCATCGGCGAGGCTGCCGGCGGGGGCGGTCATATATTCGACCCACTCGGCCATCTCGCGCGGCGTGCCGTTGCCGACGTTGCCCGAAATATACGCTTCCGAGCCGATCTGGTCCATCAGGTCCATGAACTCGTGCGTGCCGACCTCATTGGGTTCGGTCACGCCGCCCCAGTGCGTGTTGATCTTGACCGGGCGCTTGGCCTGCGCCCCGATGCCTTCCCGCCAGTGATATTCGTCGGCGAAACACCCGCCCGGCCAGCGCACCATCGGCACGCCGAGTTCCTTGAGCGCGCCGACCACGTCGTTGCGGAAACCGCGCGTGTTCGGAATCTTCGAGTTCTTGCCGACCCACAGGCCGCCATAGATACCGTTGCCGAGATGCTCGGCGAACTGGGTGAAGATGCGGCGGTCATAAACCGGGCCGGGCTTCTCGCCGTGCAGCGTCACCGTCGCCGTGTCGGGCGCGGGTGCCGCTTGCTGCGCCACACTTCCAGTTGCCGCTCCAGCGAGCGCGATGCCGCCCAGCAGCGTGCGTAAAAGTCTTTTCATCCTCGTCCTCCCGTCAATCATTGAATGGTTCGACCGTATCACGCCGCGCGCGCAAGAACGCGTCGGCGACCAGCTTGAGCGGGCTGGTATCGACATCGCTGCGCCCGCTGTGGATCAGCGTGGCGAAGCGTGCGTACAGCCCCGGATATTCGCGGTCTTCCTTATGCTCGGCGCCGCTCGGCAGCGTCAGCACCGCACCGCCGCGCGACAGCTTGCAGGTGCCCGCGTCGGTCTCGACGATGATGTCCCAGCTTTGCGCGCCGGTCTGGCGCCAGTCGAGGTCCATGTGGATTTCGGCACCGGCGGTATCGCAGAAGCTGAGATCGGCGGCGATCGGCGCGGCGCGGTTGGCGGGGATAAGCAGCGTGCCCGCGCGCAGGTAGAACGGGCGTGGCAGGATATGCGTCGCGATCGACAAAGCGTTGATGCCGGGATCGAACACGCCAAGCCCGCCCGGCTCCCAGATCCACGCCTGCCCCGGATGCCACACGCGGACGTCCTCGCGCCACACGATCGAGACGCTCTCGATCTGCCGCTCGGCCAGCCACGCCCGCGCCGGCGCGACCCCCGCGGCGAAGCGCGAGTGCCATGCCGCGAACAGCGACGCGCCGGTTCTGGCGGCGCACGCCTCCAGCGCATCGACTTCGGCGAGCGTCGCGCCCGGCGGCTTTTCGAGAAAGACGTGGATTCCGCGTGCCAGCGCCTGCGCGGCGAGATCGTAGCGGACTTGCGGCGGCGTGCAGAGCGCGATCGCATCGACCGCCGGGCCTTGCGCCAGCAACGCATCGAGGCTCGGCAAATGCGGCGCGCCGTCTACACCCTGATCCGCCACCGGGCTGACGGTCGCGGCGAGGCTGAACGCAGCGTCGCCGCGAATCGCGGGCAGATGCTGGTCGCGCGCGATCTTGCCCATGCCGACGATGCCGATACGGATCGGGTCCACCGATCAGAACGCCCTGACGATAGCCGAGCGAATGCTGGACCGGGTACGGTGCTGCAAACGGCGCAGGGCCATGCGATCCATCCTCTCTGTCTCGTCGCGAGCAAACGACATGCCTTTTCGGGCCGTTTGCGACGGCCACCCAATTACTCCTACTTATTTGGCGGCCTCACGAAACGCAATCTTTCGTTTTGCAAAGCCGCAACGGCTGTTACGGCTGCGCAAGGAGACGAGGATGACCGAACATCGCGAAGAGGTCGACGGCGTGGTTAGGGCACCACGCGGCACGGGGCGCCGGCTGCACGGCTCGATCGCGCACAAGATCGGCGTCGCGATCGTCTCGGGCACCTATGCGCCCGGCGATATCCTGTCGAGCGAGGTCGATTTCTCCGAAGCGCTCGACGTGTCGCGCGGCGCCTATCGCGAGGCGATCCGCGCACTTGCCGCCAAGGGGCTGGTCGAGAGCCGACCCAAGGCGGGAACACGTGTGCTGCCGCGCGCGCGCTGGAACCTGCTCGACCCCGACGTGCTGACCTGGGCGTTCGCGGGCGAACCGGACGCGCAGTTCGTGCGCAATCTGTTCGAACTGCGCGCCGTTGTCGAACCGGCCGCAGCCGGCTTCGCGGCCGAGCGGCGCGATCGGGACGACCTGCGCATCCTCAAGGACGCGCTCGCGCAGATGCGCCGCCATTCGCTTGCCACCGAAGCCGGCCGCGTCGCCGACCGCGATTTCCACGACGCGATTCTGCGCGCGACCCGCAACGATGCGATGATGGTGCTGGCGGCGAGCATCGGCGCGGCGGTGAGCTGGACGACGCAGTACAAACAGCGCGCACGCGCGCTGCCGCGCAACCCGATCCCCGATCACGCCCGCGTCTATGAAGCCATCGCGGCGGGCGACCCCGTCGCGGCCAGCGCGGCGATGCGCGTGCTGGTCGACCTCGCGCTCCAGGATACCGCCAGCGCGATGGGCACCGACGTCCAACCGCCTGCGATCAAAGCCTTGCCCTGACAATTTTGGTCCGACTATAAGCCGCATGCAAACGGCGCCGCATTGCTCAGGCGCTCTATGAAGGAACACAGAGGATGCTGAAGATGATGCGCGTCGGCGTGGCGGCACTGGCCGCCGCTACCGCTCTTACGCCCTATGCGGCGATCGCGGCGGACGCCAAGCGCGAAGCGGCCGGCAAGCTCGCCGACGGATCGGCGATCGAGGCGATCACGCTCTCGAACGGCCACGGCGTCTCGGCACGCATCCTCACGTATGGCGCGACACTCCAGTCGCTGATCGGGCCGGATCGCGACGGCAAGCTCGCCGATGTCGCGCTCGGCTATGACGACGCGGCGACCTACCAGAGCCATCCCAATTATTTCGGCGCGACCATCGGCCGCTATGCCAATCGCATCGCCGGCGGCCGCTTCACGCTCGACGGCAAGACTTATCAACTGCCGCTCAACGACAGGGTTAATTCGCTCCACGGCGGCGGCAAGGGCTTCGACAAGCAGCTCTGGAAGATCGTCTCGGTCAAGTCGGGTCCGGTCGCATCGGTGGTGCTCGCGTTCTCCAGCCCCGATGGTGACGCGGGCTATCCCGGCGCGCTCGACGTGACCGTGACCTATGCGCTCGACGAAACCGGCGCGCTCAAGGTCAGCTATGACGCCAAGACCACCAAGCCGACCGTGGTCAACATCACCAACCACAGCTTCTTCAACCTCGCCGGCGAAGGCGCACCGGCAGGCGCGACCTTCCACACGCTGGTGATTCCCGCACAGAGCTATACGCCGGTCGATGCTCACCTGATCCCGACCGGCGAACGCCGCCCGGTCGCGGGCACAGTGTTCGATTTCCGCAAACCGCGCGTGATCGCCGACGGCATTCGCGACGGTCGTGACGAACAGATCCGCTTCGGCCAGGGCTACGATCACAATTTCGCGCTCGACAAGGGCCTGACCGCGACGCCGCAGCTCGCGGCGCGGCTCGAAGACCCGGCCTCGGGCCGTGTGCTCGAGGTGCTGAGCACCGAGCCGGGCGTGCAATTCTACACCGCCAACTTCCTCGACGGTACGTTCGTCGGCAAGGGTGGCCATGTCTACCGGATGGGCGATTCGGTATCGCTCGAACCGCAGAAATTCCCGGACTCGCCCAACCATCCCGATTTCGTCTCGGCGCGGGTCGATCCGGGCAAGCCCTATCACAGCGAGATGATCTTCAAACTGTCGGTCGCGCCGCGCTGATCCTGGCGCGCGTTCCACGTGGAACCGCCCGGCGCGAGCGCACCGCGCCGGGCAGCGACAGCAGTCTCCCGGCTGATGACCGCGTGGATGCCAGCGCCATCCACTCCGACGATCCCGCGTGACTGCGCGAACCTAGCGGCTCCCGGCAGGCATTCACGACGCCCGGCCGCCATTCTCGGCACGCTTTACGCGGTTTGTACCCACGGCTATCCCCTTTGCAGGGGAATTTTGGGGGCAGCATGAAACGGGAACTCTGGGGGGCGCTCGCGCTCGCGTCGGTCGCAACGCAGGCGGGGGCGGCCAGCGATGCGGCGACGAAATTTAGCGCACGCGAAGACGTCCGCCAAATCAGCATATCGCCTGACGGCAAACGGATCGCCTATATCGCGCCAACCGGCACGCGCGGCGATGCGGTCATCATCGCGACCGTGGCGACCGGTGAGTTGAAGGCGATCACCGCATCCTCGGGAAATCCCGATCGTGTACAATCGTGCCATTGGACCACCGATACGCGACTGACATGCGCGGTCTACATGGTGGTTGCGGACAGCACGCGGCGCATATTGCCATTCTCGCGCATCTTCGCGCTCGACGCCGATGGCAAGCGCGTGACCATGCTGAGCGCACGCACCAACGACCGCACGCTCGGATTTTCGCTGGGTGGCGGCGAGATCATCGACTGGCAGGCCGACAAAGCCGACGGCAGCGTGTTAATGACGCACAACTATCTTCCCGAGGCGACGACAGGCAGCATCGTCGCCTCCACCAGGAACGGCCTCGGCGTCGATCGCATCGACACCGTCACCCTGAGACACACCATGGTGGAGCCGCCGCGCGGAGGCGCCGAGGCCTATATCAGCGATGGCCACGGCACGGTGCGGATCATGGAAGTGCGCGGCGAAACCAACACGGGCTACATGAAGGACACGGTTACGGTCCTGTACCGCACGCCCGACAGCCGTGAGTGGAAGCCGCTCGGCACCGTCAAGCAGACCGGCGGCGTCAGCACGGGGTTCGATCCGGTCGCGGTCGATCGCGACAAGAATGTTGCCTACGGCTTTGACACGGTCGGCGGACGCACCGCGTTGTATTCGGTGGCGCTCGATGGGTCACTCAAGCGCGAACTCGTGCTGGCGCGCGCCGATGTCGATGTCGATGATCTCGTCTCGGTGGGACGGCAGAACCGGATGGTTGGCGTCAGCTTCGCCACCGACAAGCGCCAGACCGTGTACTTCGATCCCGAACTCGCCAAGCTGTCCGCCTCGCTGTCCAAGGCGTTGCCGGGTCTGCCGCTGGTCAACATCGTCGATGCCACGGCGGATGAGAGCAAGCTGGTGATCTTCGCGGGCAGCGACGTCGACCCAGGACGGTACTACCTCTACGACAAGGCGACGCGCAAACTCGCGGAGTTGATGCCGATGCGGCAGGCGCTTGCCAAGACTCTGTTGGCGAGCGTCAAGCCTGTCACCGTGACCGTCGCCGATGGAACCACGATTCCGGCCTATCTGACGCTACCGCCGAACGGTGCGGCCAAGGGGTTACCGGCGATCGTGATGCCGCATGGCGGCCCCGATGCGCGCGACGAATGGGGCTTCGACTGGCTGGCCCAGTTCTTCGCCAATCGGGGCTATGCGGTGCTGCAGCCCAATTTTCGCGGATCGACCGGATATGGCGTCGCCTTCTTCGAGAAAAACGGATTCCAGTCCTGGCCGGTCGCGATCGGCGACGTGAACGACAGCGGGCGCTGGCTGGTCAAGCAAGGCATCGCCGATCCGGCCAAGCTCGCGGTGGTCGGCTGGTCGTACGGAGGCTATGCCGCGCTGCAATCCGCCGTCCTAGATCCGACACTGTTCAAGGCGATCGTCGCGGTCGCTCCGGTGACGGATCTGGAAAGCCGCCGGGAGGAATGGCACGATTTCACCAATTATTCGCTCATCGATACGCAGATCGGCCATGGTCCGCATGTCGCGGCCGGCTCGCCCGCGCAACATCCCGACCGGTTCATCGCGCCGGTGCTGCTGTTCCACGGCGATCTCGATCGCAACGTAGCGGTCGCCGAATCGCGCTTGATGGCATCGCGCCTCAAGGGCGCACACAAGGCCGTGACGTATGTCGAGTTTCCCGCGCTCGACCACCAACTCGAGGACAATGCGGTGCGCGCGGAGATGCTCGATAAGATGGACGGCTTTCTGCGCACGACCTTGGTGTTGCCGCCCGCGCCTTGAACGGGTGACAGGCCGGGCACAAAAAAAGGGCGGCCGTTGCGGGCCGCCCTCTTTTTTAGGTTCGGAAAAAGCGACGCGGAGAAACCCCACGACGCCTGCCGAGCCGCTGATGTTCGCTTGGATTTAGCGCCGCTAAATCCTCGCCTCAGCGGCTGTAGAATTCCACCACCAGGTTCGGTTCCATCTTCACCGGATAGGGCACTTCGTCGAGCGTCGGAACGCGCGTGAAGGTCACCTTGGCGGCGCCATCGGGGGCGACGTAATCGGGGATGTCACGCTCGGACAAGGCCTGCGCTTCCATCACCAGCGCCATTTCCTGCGCCTTCGAACCCAGCGTGATCTCTTCGCCGGCGAAAACGCGACGCGAGGCGATGTTGCACTTCACGCCGTTGACGCGGACATGGCCGTGCGAAACGAGCTGGCGCGCGGCGAACACCGTCGGCGCGAACTTGGCGCGGTAGACGATCATGTCGAGACGCTGCTCGAGCAGGCCGATCAGGTTCTGGCTGGTATCGCCCTTCATGCGCGCGGCTTCGGTGTAGCAGGCGCGGAACTGCTTCTCGGTGACGTCGCCGTAATAGCCCTTGAGCTTCTGCTTGGCGCGAAGCTGCAGACCGAAGTCCGAAACCTTGCCCTTGCGGCGCTGACCGTGCTGACCGGGGCCGTATTCGCGCTTGTTGACAGGCGACTTGGGACGGCCCCAGATGTTCTCGCCCATGCGGCGATCGATCTTGTGCTTGGCGCTGGAGCGCTTCGACATATTCTATTCCTTGCAAATGCCAATGACGAGACCGGCGTCGCCACGAGGACGGTGCCGATCAGATCCCGGTAATCGCTCCGGCATGATACCGGGGCCGCCGCTTCACCGGGGTGCGGGGCCAAATGCGAAGGCGGGCGGTTAGCGGCGGGGGCCGCAAGAGTCAAGCCAATCGATCCGCGAGACGAAGCGAGCGGCAGGCGCTATGCGAGCGCCGCTCTTGACGCCACCCTACCGACCCTTCCACCCTCGCGCGTACACGTAAGGATGTGACCCAACGCCATGCAGCTCGTCATCGTCGAATCGCCCGCCAAGGCGAAAACCATCGAGAAATACCTCGGCTCCGATTACCGGGTGCTGGCAAGCTACGGCCATGTCCGCGATCTGCCGCCCAAGGACGGCTCGGTCGATCCCGACGACGGGTTCGCGATGGAGTGGGAAAACTATGCCGACAAGGCGCGGCAACTCAAGGCAATCACCGACGAGGCCAAACACGCCGACCGTCTGATCCTCGCGACCGATCCCGATCGCGAGGGCGAAGCGATTTCGTGGCACGTGCAGGAGGTGCTGCGCGCCCGCAAGGCGCTGCCCAAGGATGTCCAGCGCGTGACGTTCAACGCCATCACCAAGGCGACCGTCACCGAGGCGATGAAGCATCCGCGCGAGCTCGATACCGATCTGATCGATGCGTACCGGGCGCGCCGCGCGCTCGACTATCTGGTCGGCTTCACGCTGTCGCCGGTGCTGTGGCGCAAGCTGCCCGGCGCGAAATCGGCGGGCCGTGTCCAGTCGGTCGCACTCCGGCTGATCGTCGAGCGCGAACGCGAGATCGAGGCGTTCCGGGCACAGGAATATTGGTCGGTCACCGCGCAGATGGAGCAGGACGGCACGCCGTTCGTCGCGCGCCTCACGCGCTGGAACGGCGACAAGATCGATCGCCTGTCGATCGGCGACGAAGGGACCGCGCTCAGGGCCAAGGCGGATGTCGAGCAGGGCCATTTCACCGTCCAGTCGGTCGAGACCAAGCCCGCCACGCGCAACCCGCCGCCGCCGTTCACCACCTCGACCTTGCAGCAGGAGGCCGCGCGCAAGCTCGGCTTCTCGGCCGATCACACGATGCGGATCGCGCAGAGCCTCTACGAAGACGGCGCGATCACCTATATGCGGACCGACGGCGTGCAGATGGACGGCAGCGCCATTTCCGCCGCGCGGCTCGCGATCGCCAACCGCTATGACGCTGGCTACGTGCCCGACAAGCCGCGCCAGTATACGTCGAAGGCGAAGAACGCGCAGGAAGCCCACGAGGCGATCCGCCCGACCGATTTCAGCAAGGACCGCGCCGGCGCTGGCGATCATGGCCGGTTGTACGATCTGATCTGGAAGCGTGCGCTCGCCAGCCAGATGGCATCGGCGCGGCTCGAGCGCACCACGGTCGAACTGGCCGAGGGCACCGGACGCACCGCCTTGCGCGCCACCGGGCAGGTCGTGCTGTTCCCCGGTTATCTCGCGCTGTACGAGGAAGGCACCGACGACAGCCAGGACGAGGACGCCCGCCGCCTCCCCCGCATGCGTGACGGCGATGCGCCGGCCAAGAAGGCGGTCGATGCCGAGCAGCATTTCACCCAGCCGCCGCCGCGCTTCTCGGAGGCGAGCCTTGTCAAGCGGCTCGAGGAACTCGGCATCGGCCGGCCCTCGACCTATGCGTCAATCATCAAGACGCTCAAGGATCGCTCCTACGTCCGCACCGAGAAGAACCGCTTCTTCGCCGAGGAGAGCGGGCGACTGGTGACGGCGTTCCTCGAACGCTTCTTCGAACGCTATGTCGGTTACGATTTCACCGCCGGCCTGGAGGACGAACTCGACGAGGTTTCGGGCGGACGCGCGCAGTGGCAGGCGGTGCTCGAAGCGTTCTGGAAGGACTTCAAACCGCGCACCACCGAAGTGATGGAGCAGAAGCCGTCCGAAGTGACCGCGGAACTCGACAAGTTCCTCGCGCCCTATCTGTTCCCCGAACGGGCCGATGGCGGCGATCCGCGGCTGTGCCCGAGCTGCGGCGCGGGGCAGCTCGCGCTGCGCGGCGGCAAGTTCGGCGCGTTCGTGGCGTGCTCCAACTACCCCGAGTGCAAATACACCCGCCGCTTCGGCCAGGGCGGGGCGGCCGAGGATGGCGCCGCGCTCGAGAACGAAATTCTCGGCAATGATCCTGAGACCGGCCTGCCGGTCGAACGCAAATCCGGGCGGTTCGGGCCGTACATCCAGCTTGGCGACGGCAAGGAAGCGAAGCGCGCGTCTATCCCCAAGGACGTGCCTGAACTCGATCTCGAATGGGCGCTGAAGCTGCTGTCACTGCCGCGCACGATCGGGACGCATCCCGAGACCGGCCAGCCGATCAATGCGGCGATCGGGCGCTATGGTCCGTATCTGGTCCATGACGGCAAGTACGCGCGGCTGACCTCGACGGCGGAGGTGTTCGAGACCGGTATGAACGCGGCGGTGGTCAAGCTCGCCGAAGCGGCCGCAGGCGGCGGGCGTCCGCAGCGTGGCGCGGCGCGCGAGCCCTTGAAGGTGCTCGGCAAGCATCCGCGCACCGAGGCGGAGATCAAGCTGATGGAGGGCCGCTATGGCGCCTATGTCACCGATGGCGAGACCAATGCGACTCTGCCCAAGTCGATCGAAAAGGACGCGCTGACGCTTGAGGAAGCCGCGCAACTGATCGACGCGCGCGCGGCCGCCGCACCGGCCAAGCCCAAGAAGAAGGCGCCCGCGAAAAAGGCTGCTGCCAAGAAGCCGGCGGCCGCAAAGACCGCCAAGGCACCCGCCAAGAAGGCGGCGCCCAAGGTCGCGAAGAAAGCCTGACCCCGGTCAGGCGGCGTGGCGGGCGCTCGTCGTCAGCCACGCCCGCGCGGCCCTTTGCGCGACCGCGATCTCGCGCGCGCTCATGTCCCCGGCGATTTCGCTGCGGCACGCCATTGCCGCTTCGCTGCCGTTGATCGCGGCGAGGTTGAACCATTTGTGCGCTTCGACCAGATCGACGCCGATGCCGGCGGTGCCGCTCGAATAGACCATGCCGAGTTCGTACAGCGCGGTCGCATCGCCGCGCGTGGCATCCGCGATACGGCTATCGAGGAGGAATTGCGCACTCTTCCGGTTGCTGCCCATCGTCCCTTCACCCCTTTATCTTTCGGTTCTTGGGGTGAGTATCGCGCGGCATCGCTGAAAAAAGGGTTAATGGCGCTTAAGCATAAACGTCGCGGTCAGGCGCTGGCCTGCATGTCCACTGCGACATTGTCGATCAGGCGGGTCGCGCCGAGCCGCGCGGCGGCGAGCAGCCGCAGCGGCCGGCCCGGCTCGGGATGTTCGGTGAGCGTCTCGGCATCGACCAGCGCGACATAGTCGATCACGAAGCCCGCCGCGCTCAGCATGTCGTGTGCGCCCGCCATCGCCGTGGCGACGTCTCCGCCACGCCCGATCTCGCGCGCCGCGACGCCGAGCGCGCGTGGCAGCGCGACGGCGCGAGGCCGTTCAGCCTCGTCGAGATAGATGTTGCGCGAAGACAGCGCGAGGCCGTCGTCCTCGCGCTGGGTCGGCACGCCGAGGATTTCGATGCCGAAATCGAGATCGGCGACCATCCGGCGGATCACCGCGAGTTGCTGGAAATCCTTCTCGCCGAACACCGCGACATCGGGCCGGACCTGGTTGAACAATTTGGCCACGACGGTCGCGACGCCGTCGAAATGGCCGGGTCGCGCGGCGCCATCGAGGCCGTCACTCACGCCCGTGACCGAGATGGTGGTGGCGAAGCCGTTCGGATACATCTCCTCGACGGCCGGCGCCCACAGCACGTCGCAGCCGGCGCGCGTGAGCATCTGCGAATCGGTGGCCTCGCGGCGGGGATAGCGCGCCAGATCCTCGCCCGCGCCGAACTGGCGCGGGTTGACGAAGATCGACGCGACGATCCGCCGCCCCGGCCGCTTCGCCGCCTCGATCAGCGCGATATGGCCGGCGTGGAGCGCGCCCATCGTCGGCACCAGCGCAACCGACTCCCCGGCGGCGCGGAAGGCGGCGATGGCGTCGCGCAGCATGGCGATCTGACGGATGGTTTGCACGGGCGTCGAGCCTCCGGTAAGAATGGCCCGGCCTTCTATGGGCGGTAGCCCGAACGGGCAATAAGAGGAATTTAAGACATTGCCGGGTGACGGGAAAAAGCCGCACATCATCGTGTTCGCCAACGAAAAGGGCGGCACGGGAAAATCGACCACAGCCGTCCATGTCGCCATCGCTCTGGCGATGAAGGGCGGCCGCGTCGCCGCGTTCGATCTCGATCATCGCCAGCGCACGGTGGGGCGCTATCTCGACAATCGCGCGGTGACGGCTAAACGCACCGAGCGCGAACTCATCACGCCGCGTCACGCCACGCATGACGGCAAGACCGACGCGAAGTTCGAGGAATTGTTCGCATCGCTGTCGGAGGATAGCGACTTCCTCGTCATCGACACGCCGGGCCGCGACGATCCCTTCGCACGCCTTGCGGCGCAACGCGCCGACACGCTGGTCACGCCGATGAACGACAGTTTCGTCGATTTCGACCTGATCGGCCAGGTCGATCCCGACACCTACAAGGTGACTCGACCGAGCTTCTACGCCGAACTGATCTGGGAGGCGCGCAAGGTGCGGGCGCGCACCGACGGGGCGACGATCGACTGGGTGGTGCTGCGCAACCGCGTCCAGCATATCGAGGCGCGCAACATGCGGCGCGTGTCGGAGGCGCTCGACCAGCTTTCCAAGCGCGTCGGCTTCCGCATCATCCCCGGCCTCGGCGAGCGCGTGATCTACCGCGAGCTGTTCCCCAAGGGGCTCACGATGCTCGATTCGGGCGCGTTCGGCGAGATGGGTCTCAGCCATGTCGCCGCGCGGCAGGAGCTGCGCGAGATGATGAACGCTCTGTCGCTGCCCGATCCTGCCGTGCCGCTGTTCGCCTGATGGCGAAGTTTCTCCTTTTGGCGGCGCTGCTCGCGGCCGGATGGTATTTCTTCCTCCGTCGTCCAGCGGCGAAGCCGCCGATCGACGAGCAGGAAGCGCGTGCGATCCTGGGCGTGAGCGCCTCGGCCGATGCCGACACGATCCGCGCCGCGCACCGTCGCCTCGTTTCCGCCGTCCATCCCGACCGCGACGGCGGCTCGCCTGAGCTGGCGCGGCGGATCAACGCGGCGCGCGATCTGCTGCTCAAGCGGTGACGCACCACTTCGATCCGACGATCCTGCGCGAATATGACGTGCGCGGGGTGGTCGGGACGACGCTGCACGAGAGCGATGCTTTTGCGATCGGGCGCGGCTTCGCGACGTGCGTGCGGCGCGCGGGCGGCGCACGCGTCGCGGTAGGGTATGATGGACGGCTGTCCTCGCCCGCGCTCGAAACCGCGCTGATCGCGGGGCTCACCGCGAGCGGGGTCGATGTCGTGCGGATCGGCCTCGGGCCTACGCCGATGCTCTATTATGCCGAAGCGCATCTCGGCGTGGACGGCGGCATCCAGATCACCGGCAGCCACAATCCCGCCGACCAGAACGGCTTCAAGTTCGTGCTGCGGCATGCGCCATTCTTCGGTGCCGAGCTTCAGCATCTCGCGACGCTGGCAGAGACGGGCGACTGGAGCGAGGGTGCGGGCACCGTCACCGACGCGGATGTGCTCGACGCCTATGTCGATCGGCTGATGGTGGGGCACACGGGCGGCACCTACCGGATCGGCTGGGACACCGGCAACGGCGCGTCCGGGCCGGTGGTCGAGCGGCTGGTGCAACGCCTGCCGGGCGAGCATCATCTGCTGTTCACGGCGGTCGATGGCACCTTCCCCAACCATCATCCCGATCCGTCCGAAGCGGAGAACCTCGCCGATCTCACGGCGTTGGTGCTACGCGAGCATCTCGATTTCGGTTTCGCGTTCGATGGCGACGGCGACCGGATCGGCGCGATCGACGGGCAAGGCCGCGTGCTGGCGGGCGATCAGATCCTCGCCGTGCTGGCCGAGCCGGTGCTGAAAGACCTGCCCGGCGCGACGATCATCGGCGACGTCAAGATGAGCGGCGCCATGTTCGATCGCGTCCGCGATCTCGGCGGCGTGCCGCTGATGTGGAAGACCGGGCACAGCCACATGAAGGCCAAGCTCGCCGAGACGGGCGCGCCGCTCGCCGGCGAAATGACCGGCCATGTCTTCTTCGGGCACGATTTCTACGGCGTCGACGACGCGCATTACGCCGCCGTGCGGTTGATCGACGCGGTTCACCGCAGCGGCCACACGCTCGCCGCATTGCGCGATGCGACGCCGGTGATGGTCAATACGCCGGAACTGCGCTTTCCTATCGATGAGGCTCGGAAATTCGCGGTGGTCGAGGAGGTGCTCGCCCGCCTCGCCGGCGAGGGCGCGACAGTGAACCGCATCGACGGCGCGCGCGTCGATACGGCGGACGGCTGGTGGCTGCTGCGCGCGTCGAACACGCAAAACGCGCTGGTCGCGCGTGCCGAGGCGCGGGATCAGTCCAGACTCGACCGCCTGCTCGCCCAGATCGACACGCAGCTCGCCGCGAGCGGAATCGCGCGACCGCGCTAGGGGACTGGCTTTTCCGCGTCCGACCCGCCACCTAGGCGCCATGCCCCCGCCCCCGCCCCCGCCGATGATCCGCGTTGTCGATCTCGAGACCACCGGCCCTGCCCCGCCCGCACACGGCGTCTGCGAGATCGGCTGGCAGGATGTCGCGCAAGGCGCCGATGGCCGCTGGGAGCTGGTCGGCGAAGGCGGCGCGCGGCTGGTCAATCCAGGCCGGTCGATGCCGCCGATCACGCAGGCGATCCACCATATCCTCGACGAGCAGGTCGCGGACGCGCCGATGTGGCACGATGTCGCGCGCCAGGCGCTCGACCCATGGCCGCGCCGGCTCGCGCTCGCCGCGCACCGCGCCGATTTCGAGCAGCAATTCTGCACGCCCGCGCTCACCCGCAGCGCCGAGTGGATCTGCACGTGGAAATGCGCGATGCGGCTGTGGCCGGACGCGCCGAGCTTCTCAAACCAGGTGCTGCGCTACTGGCGCAAGCCCCACGGCATCGAGCATGAACGCGGCCTGCCCGCACACCGCGCCTTCCCCGACGCGTATGTGACCGCGTTCCACCTGCGCGACATGATCAATCTGGTCGGCGTCGAGCAATTGCTCGAATGGTCGCGCCAGCCCGGCCTGCTGCCGCGCGTGCGCTTCGGTCCCGATCGGGGCAAGGAATGGCATGAGATCGAGGATGACTCGTTGACCAAGTTCCTTGGTGATCGCGATATCGATGTGCGCTTCACCGCCGAGACCGAACTGGCGCGGCGACAGGGCGGCGGCTTCGTCGGACGGCAGACGTTGCAGGACCGGCTGCTGTAAGTGTTTGATATCTTGATCCACATCAAGGTTGGGCGACTGGCGTTTTACACTGCCGCCCTCTACCACCCCGCACGATGATACGGCGGGCGATACGAGTATTCGGTGAGAGCGAAGGTGCGATCGGCCGCCTGCTGATTACCTGTATGGGCATCGGTTTCGCCGCGCTGCTGGTGGCGGGCGTCGGGGCGGTGTGGACGACGATGCGCAGCCAGGCGCATACCGACATGGTCAACCATACCTACACGGTCAAACTTGCCATCGCGCACACGCAGATTCTGATCGAGCAGGGCGAAACCGCGCGGCGTGGCTATCTGCTGACCGGCGACCCCGACTACCTCCACAATTACGAGGTGGCGGCGACACAGACCGCACCCGAGATCGCGCGGATCGCGCGGCTTACCGGCGACAACCCCGTTCAGCGGCAGAACCTCGCGACGCTGCGGCCCTATCTGCGCGCATTGTTTGCCCAGCGCGCGTACACCAACGGGCAGATCGCGCGCGGCGCCAATGCCGAAGCGCTCGCCAATTTCCACCACGAAAAAGGCGCGCGGCGGATGTACCATATCCGCAGCGTGCTGGCAGCGATGGGCGACGAGGAATCGCGGCTGCTCGCGGTTCGTGACATGGAGCAGCGCAGCACGGTAGGCGCCTTCTACGGCGTACTCGCGGTCGCGGGCGTGTTGCTGGTCGTCGTGGCGCTGCTCTCGATCACGACGGTGCAGCGCTACACGCACGACCTGGCCCAATCGCGCGACACGCTGCGCGATTTCGCCGACTCGCTGGAGGATCTCGTCGCCGAGCGGACCACCGAACTGACTCGCGCCAACGAGGAGGTGCAGCGCTTCGCCTATATCGTCAGCCACGATCTGCGTTCCCCGCTCGTCAACGTGATGGGCTTCACAGCTGAGTTGGAAGCGGCGACGGCGACGATTTCCGGGCTGATCGACCGCGCCGAGCAGGACGCGCCCGAGATCCTGACCGAAGACGTTCGGCTTGCGGCGCGCGAGGATCTGCCCGAGGCAATCGGGTTCATCCGCACCTCGACGCAGAAGATGGACCGGCTCATCAATGCGATCCTCAAACTGTCGCGTCAGGGGCGCCGGGTGATCACGCCCGAGCCGCTCGACACGGGGGCGTTGGCGGCGACGATCCGCGCCAGCGTGCAGCATCTGCTCGACGATCGCGGCGCCGTGATGGAGATCGCCGAGCCGATGGTCGCGATCACCAGCGACCGGCTCGCGCTCGAACAGATTTTCTCCAATCTGATCGAGAACGCGGTCAAGTATCTCGATCCCAAGCGACCCGGTCGCATCCTCGTGCGCAGCCGGCACGATGGCGCGCGCGCGATCTTCGAAATCGAAGACAATGGTCGCGGCATCGCGCCGGCCGATCACACCCGCATCTTCGACCTGTTCCGGCGTTCCGGCCAGCAGGACCAGCCCGGCGAGGGAATCGGCCTCGCGCATGTTCGCGCCTTGGCCTACCGGCTCGGCGGGACTATCGATGTGGCATCCGAACTGGGCCGTGGCTCGACCTTCCGCATCAACCTCCCCGTCACCTATGTCGAAGCCCTGACACCTCGAACCGAGCGAGATTCCGCATGAACGACCACCGTTCCGTCAGCATCGTGATGATCGAGGACGATGAGGGCCATGCGCGCCTGATCGAGAAGAACATCCGTCGCGCGGGCATCCTCAACGACATCACCCATTTCACCGACGGTACGAGCGCGCTCGACTATCTGTTCAACCATGCCGACGGCCCCGCGCGCAACGGCCCGGCACTGGTGCTGCTCGACCTCAACCTGCCCGACATGAGCGGGACCGACATTCTCGCCAAGATCAAGGGCACGCCGGCGCTCAAGCGTACGCCGGTGGTGGTTCTCACCACCACCGACGACAAGGTCGAGATCCAGCGCTGCTATGATCTCGGCTGCAACGTCTACATCACCAAGCCGGTGAATTATGAGAGCTTCGCGCAGGCGATCCGCCAGCTTGGCCTGTTCCTGTCGGTGATCCAGGTGCCGGAGATCGAAGGCGACTGATGGCTGACACGCCGCCAACCTATGTGCTCTACATCGATGACGATGCCGGCCTGCGCCGGCTCGCCTCGCGCTCCCTTGCGCGGCATGGCTTCGTCGTCACGGTGGCGGAGGGCGGCGCCGAGGGCGTGGCGCTGGCGAAGGCCCAGCGGTTCGACCTGATCGCGGTCGATCATTACATGCCCGGCATGGACGGGCTGGAGACGCTCGCACATCTGACCGCGCTGCCGGATGCGCCGCCGGTCGTGTACGTCACCGGGTCGGAGGAAGGCCGCATCGCGGTCGCCGCGCTCAAGGCCGGCGCGGCGGACTATGTGGTGAAGTCGGTCGGGGCCGATTTCTTCGATCTGCTCGCCTCGGCATTCGCGCAGGTGCTCGAACGCGCCAAACTGGAACGCGACAAACATGCCGCCGAACAGATGCTGCGCGCGAGCAACGCACGGCTCGAAGCGCTGCTGCGCGAGGTCAATCACCGCGTCGCCAACAGCCTGCAGATCGTCTCGGCGATGGTCCGCATGCAATCGACCGCGCTCGCCGACGAAAGCGCGCGCGCCGCGCTGGAGGATACGCAGCGTCGCATCACGGCGGTCGCGCAGGTCCACCGCCGGCTCTACACCACCAACGATGTCGAGCAGGTCGATATGCGCGAATATCTCCGCGCCTTGGTCGACGAACTTGGCGAGACCTGGTCGAGCGACGCTGAGCCGCGCACGCTCAGCCTGTCGGCCGAACCGATCCGGCTGGCGACCGACCGCGCGGTCTCGCTCGGCGTGATCGTCACCGAACTGGTCAGCAACGCGTGCAAATACGCCTATCCGCTCAAGGCCGGTGAAGTGCGGATCGCGCTGTCGCAGATCGATGGCGATCGGTTCCAGCTCGCGGTCGAGGATGACGGCGTGGGCATGGACGTCGCCGCGCCCGCGCGCGGCACCGGCGTCGGCACCAAATTGATCCGCGCGATGGCGCAGAGCCTGCATACGATCGTGGAATATGACGTCGGGCGCAGCGGCGTGCGCGCGACGCTACAGGCCGCATTGGGATAGCGGGTTCGATCAGTCGATCGAGAGCCCGTGCGCCGCGTCCGCCAGCCGGTCGTCGGCGGGCCGCTCACCGAGCACGGTGACGATGCTGCCGGCGATGATCATCGCGCCGCCGGCGATGATCGTCACACCCGCCGGATCGCCGAAGAAGCCGATGCCGAGGATCGAGCCGACCAGCGGCTCGATATTGATGAACACGCCCGCCGCCGCGCTACCCACCCGCGATGCACCGACGTTCCACGCCACCGTCGCGAGGAAGGTCGAGAGCAGCCCCTGACCGATGATCCCGGCCCACGCCACCGAAGACATATGCAGCGGTGGCGCCCCGTGCATCAGCAGCGCGATCGGCAACACCGTGATCGCGGCGATGACGACCGTGACGGCGGGCACCGCCATCGCGCTCGTGGTCTTGGGCGCGCTCCTCAGCGCGAGCAACCAGCCAAGGAAGATCAGCAGAGAGACCAACGACAAGGCGATGCCAAGCGGCGTGCCCGATCCGTCGGGTTTGCCGGCGATCAGCGCGGCGCCAGCCGTCGCGGCGATCACGCCGATCCAGGACGCCCGGCTCACCCGCTCGCGCAGGACGAAAGCCGTGATCGCGATCAGCGCCGGCATCGCTCCGACCAGCAGCGCGGCGAGCGTGACCGTGACGTGCTCCAACCCTTCGAACTGGACCACGAAGGCGACGCCGTAGCAGATGCCCGCGACGACGACGGGCGCCGAGCGGAACAGCGCCCGCGCCTCGCGCGACGCGAGTGCGAAGGGAAGCGAGACGATCGCCGCGACGGCGAAGCGCAGCAGCACCATATGCGCCGCCGCCATCTCGTGCAGGGCGATCTTGCCGAGCGGAAAGCCCAGCCCCCAGAAGATGCCGGCGAGGGCGAGGAACAGGAAGGGCAGCATCATTATCACCGTCGCACAGGATCAGCGCCGATGCCACTGTCGCTGAGCGGCGATTGCGCGACCGGGTGGGACGCTTGCGCCGCACGCGGTTGACGCTGCACCGCAGCATAGCCACTTGGGCGGCATGAACGCCCCTGCACACGTCGCACCGGTTACGGCCGAGCGCCCCGCCGCGCCCGTCGCTCTGGTCCATTTCGCGCTGGCGATGGGCGGATTCGCGATCGGCACCACCGAATTCGCGACAATGAGCCTGGTGCCCTATTTCGCCAAAGGTCTCGGCATCGACGAGCCGACTGCGGGCCACGTCATCAGCGCCTATGCGCTTGGGGTCGTGGTCGGCGCGCCGCTGTTGGCGGTGGCGGCGGCGAAGCTGTCGCGGCGCACCTTGCTGATCCTGTTGATGACCGCTTTCGCGCTGTTCAATGGCCTCAGCGCACTCGCGCCGACCTATCACTGGATGCTGCTGTTCCGCTTCCTGAGCGGGCTGCCGCACGGCGCGTATTTCGGCATCGCCGCGTTGGTCGCGGCATCACTGGTGCCGACCAACCAGCGCTCTCAGGCGGTCGGACGAGTGATGCTCGGGCTGACCGTCGCGACGATCCTCGGCGTACCGCTCGCCAATTGGCTGGGGCAGGCCGTCGGCTGGCGCTGGGGTTTCGGCGTCGTCGCGGTGCTCGCGCTGCTGACGGTGCTGCTCGTCGCGCTATTCGCGCCGCGCGACAAGCCCGAGCCGGGGGTGAGTCCGCTCACCGAATTGAGCGCGCTCGCCAACAAGCGCGTGTGGTTGACGCTCGGCATCGGCGCGATCGGCTTCGGCGGCATGTTCTGCGTGTACACCTACCTCGCTTCGACGCTGTTCGACGTCACACGCGTATCGGCGGCGATGCTGCCCGTCGTGCTGGCGATCTTCGGCGTCGGGCTGACACTGGGCAACATCGTCGCGCCGCGCTTCGCCGACAAGGCGCTGATGCCGACCGGGGCGGCGTTGCTGGTCGGCAGCGTGGTGAGCCTCGCGCTCTACCCCCTCGCCGCGCTGCATTTCTGGTCGATCTCCCTCGATGTGTTCGCGATCGGCTTCACCGGCGCGCTCGGCACCGTGTTGCAGACCCGGTTGATGGACGTGGCGGGCAAGGCGCAAGCGCTCGCCGCCGCGCTCAACCATTCGGCGTTCAACACCGCCAATGCGCTCGGGCCTTTGCTCGGCGGACTCGCGATCGCGGCGGGTTACGGCTGGACATCGACCGGCTGGGTCGGCGCGTTGCTCGCAGCGGGCGGCCTGGTCGTGCTCGGCGTGGCGGTGCTCGACGACCGCAGGACGGCATAACCGGCCACCGCCGACACCAGCGAGCCGAGCAGCACGCCGACCTTCACCTCGTCCTGCAACGCCGCCGCCCCCGGGAAGGCGAGTCCACCGATGAACAGGCTCATCGTGAAGCCGATCCCTGCGAGCAGCGCGACACCGTAAAGCTGCATCCAGCTCGCGCCCTTGGGCCGATCGGCGATGCCCGACCAGCGGGCGAGCGCGACCCCACCGAGAATGCCGGCCTGCTTGCCGAAGAACAGCCCGAGCGTGACCGCGATCACCAGCGGCGCGCGCAGCACATCCGCCGGCAGCCCGCCCAGCGCGATACCCGCGTTGGCGAAGGCGAACAGCGGCACGATGCCGAATGCGACCCACGGCGACAGCGCGTGTTCGAGCCGGTGGAGCGGAGAATCTTCCGCGTCGGGCGCGCCCGGCGAGCGCGTGATCGGGATGAGCGCGGCCGCCAGCACCCCCGCCACCGTCGCGTGGACGCCCGACAGCATCACCAGCCACCACACCGCCGCGAACGCGATCAGATAGGGCGCGAGGCGCTTGACCCCATGCCGGTTGAGCGCGGCCATCACCAGCAGCATGCCCGCCGCGCCGGCCAGCGCGATCCAGTCTATCCCTTGCGTATAGGCGACCGCGATGATCGCCACCGCGCCCATGTCGTCGACGATCGCGACCGTCATCAGGAACAGCTTGAGCGAGGGCGGCACGCGCTTGCCGAGCAACGCCATCACGCCGATCGCGAAGGCGATGTCGGTCGCGGCCGGAATCGCCCAGCCGGGGCGTAGCGCCGCGTCGCCGCGCGTCACGGCGAGGAACACCAAGGCTGGCACCAGCATGCCCGCGGCCGCCGCGATCACCGGCAACCGGCGACGCGCCGGACTGCTCAATCGCCCGTCGATCAGTTCGCGTTTGATCTCCAGCCCGACGTAGAGGAAGAACAGACTCATCAGCGCATCGTTGATCCACAGATGCACCGTCATCGGCCCGATCGCGGGCGCGAGCACCGGGCCGGTGCGCAAGTGGAGCAGGTGGAAATAGCCTTCGCCGAGCGGGGAATTGGCCATCACCAGCGCGAGCGCCGCCGCCGCCATCAACACGATGCCGCCCGCCGCCTCGTTCCGCAGGAAATCGCGCAGCGCGGACCGCGCCTTCTTCGTGATCGATTTTACCATATCCGAACGTAACCGATCGATGGCAGGGGGGAAACCGAAACCGGCTCGCCGCCAAGCGGACTCGTTATCGCCGCTCCGGGCCGAAATTGAGTCGGCGCGTGACGTTATAATCGAGCACGGTCATCACGAAGAACGCCGCCGCCTGCTTGGTCCGCGTCCACCATCCGCTGCGCGATGCGTACAGCTCGGGCGTGATCGCTTCCGAATCGGCGACCTCGCCATCGAAATAGTCGCGCACGTGCGCGGCGAAGCCGGCATCGTCGATCCGCAGCATCATCTCGAGATTGAGGAACAGGCTGCGCACGTCGTAATTGGCCGAGCCGATATAGACCACATCGTCGATCAGGAAGAGCTTGGTGTGCAATTTGGTCGGCTGATATTCGTAAATCTCCACGCGCTTGCGCAGCAGCCCCGCGTAGGTGAAGCGCGATGCCCAGATCGCCGCGCCATGGTCGTTCTTGGATGCCAGCACTATCCGCACCCGCCCGCGCATACCCGCCCGGTCGAGCCGCTTGAGCATGCCCGGGCTCGGCGCGAAATAGGCCGCGATCAGCCCGATCTCGCGCCCGGCCTCCATGTCTCGCTTGACCGCGCGCGCCCACGGCGACAGCCGCCGCGTGGGGCCGCCGAACAGCCAGCGCACGGTGCCTTGCGGCTCGCTCCACGTCTTGAGCGCGCGGCGCAGCGAGCGCAGCGGCGGCTTGGGCTGCTTCGCCCAGCGCGACAGCGAATCGAAATAGCCGGTGATGCGATGCGCGGCATCGCCCTCCACCAACAGGCCGAGATCGCGCCACGCCTGCTCGGCGGGCGTGCCGAAATAGCCATCCTCGACGTTGAACCCGCCGATGATCGCGCGCGCCGTATCCGCCCGTTCGCCATCGGCGAGCGCGAGTTTCTGATGGTTGCGCAGCAGATAGCGCCGCCCCCAGCGCGGCACGAACCGGCACACGGTCACGCCGGCGTCACGCATCGGATCGAAAAAATGGCGTTGCTCGGCATGTTCGCTGCCGAGCCCATCGACGATCAGCGAGACGCGCACGCCGCGCATCGCCGCGCGGATCAGCGCGTCGCGAACGGCTTCGCCGGCGCGATCATCGACATAGATGTAATAGAGCATGCGAAGCGTCGCCTGCGCTTCGTCGATCAACGCGACGAGCGTTTCGAGCCGTTCCGGCCCGTTGACGAGCATCCGCAAGCGGTTGCCATCGACGGTGAAGACGGGCTGGGGCGCGGGTCGGTCCATCTCGACGTGGTGGCGCGCGGCGGCGCCGCGCGCAAGCAGGGTGTCAGCGTTCACCCGCGCTCAACGCGGGCGCACCCGGAGGTTTCCGCGCATGCCGGGGCAATTTCTTGACTCGGCGACATCGCGGGACTACAGCGCCGGGCTTATCCTTTCAGCATTATCCACGAAGGAAGCCATTCATGGCGCGCGTCACCGTCGAAGATTGCGTCGACAAGATTCCGAACCGGTTCGATCTGGTGTTGCTCGCCGCGCAGCGTGCACGGCAGATTTCCGGCGGCGCCGATCTGACGATCGATCGCGATCGCGACAAGAACCCGGTCGTCGCCTTGCGCGAAATCGCCGAGGAAACCGTTCGCCCCGATCATCTCGAAGAATCGGTCGTGTCGGGTCTCCAGAAGGTCCGCGTCGATGACGAGGACGCGCCCGACGAGGTCGGTTCGCTCGCCGCATCGGCAGAGGCGCTTCGCCTCACCGCCGCCGCGCCGCCGCGCAACCAGAATCTCGGCGCCGATTACGACGGCTGAGCCGACTCATCCTTCTATCGCAAAAAGGGCGGCCGTTCGCGCGGTCGCCCTTTTTCGTGTCGCACGTCCGAAGCCTTTCACCTCGTAACGTCCGAACACCAGCTTGTTCGGCCCAGGTTAAGCGCGTATTCGCTTGGGGCATCGCATGGCCAGATCTTCCAAAGCCCGTTCCCGTACGCAAAGCGCGCGGGTGTCCGACAAGCCGCTCTGGCGTCGTCGCCTCGTCCTGTTGATCCAGATCGGATTCGGCATCGCGGCGCTCGGCCTCGCCGCGCTCGCGATCACCGTCTACGTGACGCGCGCGCAACTGCCGAGTTTCGAGCAGCTCAAATCCTCACCCAACGGCCAGATGATCCGGGTCCATGCCGCCGACGGCACCGTGATCGTGTCGCTCGGGCCGAGTTACGGCGACTGGCTGAGCTACGACCAGATTCCGACGGTGATGCGCGAAGCGATGATCTCGGTCGAGGATCGCCGTTTCCGCTCGCATCTCGGCGTCGATCCGATCGGTATGGCACGCGCTATCAAACTCGGCATCGCCAATCGTGGTACCGGACGGCGCCAGCAGGGCGCCTCCACGATCACCCAGCAGGTCGCGCGGACGATCTTCCTGTCGAACAAATATGATCTCGGCCGCAAGATGCGCGAAGGGTTCCTCGCGCTGGCGCTGGAGCGCAAGTTCAGCAAGGACGAGATCCTCGAACTCTACCTCAACAAGGTGTATTTCGGCGGCGGCGCCTATGGCATAGACGCGGCGAGCCGCAAATTCTTCGGCCACGGCGCGGATCGTTTGACGCTGGCCGAAGCCGCGATCATCGCCGGGCTGGTCAAGGCGCCATCGGTCTATTCGCCCACCGCCGACGAGACCGCCGCCAAGGACCGTGCCGGCGTCGTGCTCTCGCTGATGCAGGAGACCGGGGCGATCACGCCGCAGCAGGCTGCCGATGCCGACGTGCAGGACGTCACCTTCGCGCCCGAACCCAAGCAGAACAGCGTGCGCTACTTCACCGATTGGGCGCTGCCGCAGCTTGCGACGCTGATCGACGAGCCGAGCCGCCCGCTCGAAGTGTGGACCACGCTCGATCTCGGCATGCAGCGCGCCGCCGACGCGGCGGTGCGCAAGAATGCGCCCGCGGGTGCGCAGGGTGCGCTGGTCGCGATCGATCGCGACGGCGCGGTGCGCGCGATGGTTGGCGGCAAGGATTACGTCTCGTCGATCTACAACCGCGCGACGCAGGCGGTTCGACAGCCGGGTTCGGCGTTCAAGCTGTTCGTGTACCTCGCCGCGCTCGAAGCCGGGCACAAGCCAGACGATTCGGTCGTCGATGAGCCGATCACGATCGACGGCTGGAGTCCGCGCAACGACGCGCGGCACAACATCGGCCAGACGACGTTGCGCACCGCCTTCGCCTATTCGATCAACACGGTCGCGGCGAAGCTCGGCCAGCAGGTCGGGTTCAGCACGGTCGCGGACATGGCACGGCGCTTCGGCATCACCACGCCGGTCAACACGCATCCTTCGATGGTGCTCGGCAGTTCGGAAGTCCGCCTGCTCGATATGACGCGCGCGTTCGCCAGCGTCGGCAACAAGGGGGTCGCGGTGACGCCTTATGGCATCACCAAGGTGACCGCGGGCGGCGAGACGATCTACACGCAGCAGATCGACACCAGCCACGTCCTCGTCGCACCTTATGTCGCCGCCGAGATGACCGATCTGCTCCAGACCACGGTCAACACCGGCACGGGCAAGGCCGCGCAGATCGGCCGTCCGGTCGCGGGCAAGACCGGCACGACCACGTCGAGCAAGGACGGCTGGTTCCTCGGCTTCTCATCCGGCCTGACGACGGGCGTGTGGATGGGCCGCGACGATGCCAAGCCGATCGCGGGGCTGCATGGCGGCACCGCGCCGGCACGCGCCTTCCATGATTTCATGGCGGTCGCGGTGGCCAACCGTCCGGTCGAGCAGTTCGAGACTCAGGTGACCTTGCCAGACATGTCGATAGAACCCGACGAGGAAAGCTATTTCGGCGGGCCGGACAATGGCGTGTTCGTCGATGGCGATGGCAACCCCGTGCAGGGCGAAGGCGCACAGCCGCGCCAAAGCGACCGCCAGCGCGTCGATCCCGATGGCAACCCCGTCGATGAGGGCATCATCGCGCCCGATGGGGACCCGCAGGCGAAGCCCGAAAAGCTCGACCAGCAATGGATGGATCATGTCCTCGGCCGCGATACGCCCGCGCAGAACCGGTCGCGCGGGGATCGGCCGACGGCCGCACCGCCGCCGGTGCGGCCGCAGCCGGATCGCTATTCGGACTCGCGCCCGAACCAGTGAAGGCTGGCGCCGTGCGCGCGCAGCCATGCGCGCGATTCGGCGGGATCGCGCTCGTCCAGCGTCGCCGCGAGCGCGTGGAACGCCGGGCTGTGATTCATATGGACTCGGTGTGCGACCTCGTGCGCGACCGTCGAGCGGCGCACGAACGCCGGCGCGAGGATCAGCCGCCAGCTATAGCGGATCGCGCCGCTCGACGCGCAACTGCCCCAGCGCCCGCGCGGATCCCCGATAGTCACGGCGCTGACCGACACGCCGGCGCGCGCGGCGCATTCGGCGGTTTCTAGCGACAGAACGCGCAGCGCCTCGCGCCGTAGCCATAGTTCGATCCGTCGCGACAGCCCGTCGGCCGGCCCGCCGCAGACGAGCCGGTCGCCGATGCGTTCGATTCTGCGCGGGCGGGCGGCGTCCCAATCGATCGTCGCCGGCTCACCGCCGAGCGGCACCACCGCGCCGGGCGCGAACGGGCGTGGCACCGGCAATCGCGCGCGCTGGGCCTCGATCCACGCCTGCTGCCCCGCCGCCCATTGCAGCGCCGCCTTGACCGGCGCACGCGGCGGCAAGGTCAACCGCACTCGCCCGCTCGCCGGATCGACCGACAATCGCGCGCGCCGCGCGCGCGGATGGCGGACGACTTCGAGCGGTTCGCTCACAATTCCCGATCGATCAGATGGTTCTCGAAATCGCCGGCGTCGTCCTCGGAGATCGTCCAGCCGCGCACCGATTCGCCCGCGCGGTGGACTGCGTCGCGATCCCCGCAGACGAGATAATGCCAGCCGGGCAGCGGCTTGCCCGCCGCGCGCAGGCCATACGCGCAGGTCGAGGGCAGCCAGTCGATCGTGTAGACATTGTCGCGGTTGAGCCGCACGCATTCGCTGACATAGGCATGGCGATGGCGATAGTCCGAGCATTGCGCGGTGGCCCGGTCGAGCAGGCGGCACGACACGTTGGTCGGGAACATCTCGCCGGTCTCTTCATCCTCGAGCTTGTGCAGGCAGCATTTGCCGCAACCGTCGCACAAGGCTTCCCATTGCCCGCGATCGAGCTTTTCGAGCGGGGTATCTTCCCAGAATCGCGCGCTCATCGTACCCACCGTCCGAGGTCTGCGGCGACATCATCGGGCGTCTTGTCGACCGGGATCAGCACGAGCGGTTTGCCCTGCGGGTCCATCAGATACGCGACACGCGAATGCTGCACCATATAGCCGCCGCCGGGCGCGGGCGGCTCCTTTTCGTAGTAGATCGCATAGTCCTTGGCGACGGCGGCGATCGCCGCAGGTGAGCCGGTCAGCCCGATCATGCGCGGATGAAACGCCGCCACGAAGGGTTTCAGCACCGCAGGCGTATCGCGCTCGGGATCGACCGTGACGAACACCGGCACCACCTTCGCGCCACGCGCCGCATCCTTGGCCTCGAACGCGCGCAGGCCCGCACCAAGCGTCTGCATGTCGGTAGGGCAGACATCGGGGCAGAAGGTATAGCCGAAATACATGACGCGGTATTTTCCGGCGAGGCTCGCGTCGGTGACGGTCCTGCCGTCCTGATCGGTCAGCCGGAAAGCGCCGCCGATCTTCGCGCCGGCCAGCGGCGCGGGCGCGGTGTCGGCGGGTTTGGAACAGGCAATCGGGGCGGCCGCGACCAGCAGGGCGGCCAGCAGCGCGACGCGAGCGCGGACAATCTCATTCATGGTGCGCGCAGCATTGATCTGATAGCGGCAAAGGCGCAAGTCTGACCATGCAGTAAGAGGTCGAATCCCCCCATGAACGCACGTATCGCCGGACTCTCGCTCCTCGTCGCGGCCCTCGCGCTTCCGGCGGCGCCCGCCACGGCGCAGCTCGGCCAGTCCGCCGGCTACAAATTCCTCCAGGCGATCCGCGATTCGAAGAATGACGAAGTCATCGCGACATTGTCCAAGCCGGGGTCCAGGATCGTCGATACGCGCGATTTCAACACGGGTGAGGGCGCGATTCACATCGTCACCAAACGCGGCGACATTCCCTATCTCAACTATCTGATCGCCAATCAGGCCGATCCCAATCTGCGCGACAACAAGGGTGAAACCGCGATGCTGATCGCGGCGGGCAACGGCCGCACCGACATTCTCGAAATCCTCAAGAAAGCCGGCGCGAACGTCAATCTCGCCAACAACAGCGGCGAGACTCCGCTGATCCGCGCCGTCCAGCATCGCGACATGGCGACGGTACGAACCTTGCTCGGGCAGGGGGCCGATCCCGACCAGAGCGACGTGATCGCGGGCATGTCCGCGCGTGACTATGCGCACCAGGACACGCGCTCGCCCGCCATCGCCAAGCTGATCGACGAGACGCCGAAGAAGGCCAAGCTCGCGGTATCGGGGCCGAGACTGTAAACGCCGTCGCTAGAACGCTCCGTCCGCCTCGGGATCGAGCGCCGCCGTCAGTCGCCGCGCGGCGCGGCGCGCAAAGGCCAGCGTTATGCGCTTGCGAGTCGCGGCCGACAGCGGGTCGGTATGCGCCTCACGGGTGATGACCGCGTCGTAGCGATCAGCGACGATGATGCCGGTCCGTTCGGGCAGGAACGCCACGCCGCCAAGCGGGGACGCATCGAAGCCGACCGGCACCGCCCAATAATAGCGATCGCAGCAGCCGAGATAATCGGTCCATTTCGAATCGCCGAGCAGATCGGCGCGCGAAACCTTGATCTCGACGATCACGACATTGCCGCGCGCGTCGAGCGCCATCAGATCGGCGCGGCGGCCTCCGTCGAGCGGCACTTCGCTAATCGCAACGAGATCGTGGCGGAGCAGCATCCGAACGGTGCCCCGCGCCACCTCGGCGGCGCAGAGCGTATCGCGGACGGTGGCGAGATCGGGAGCGGCAAGCATCTCCCGATCTTAGAACATTTCACGAACACGTCAAACCGGCTCAGGCCGGTTCGCGATTTCAACGATAGAAGATGTGGTTTCCGATCGCCGCGACCTGCGTGCGATTGAAGTTCGCATTGACGCGGCGCGCGTGGAAAAACAGCGCCTTGGAGGCGGGGCTGTCCCAGGCATCGGCAAGCGCGACGCGGGCAACCGCGAGTGCGGTGCGGTAGTTGCGGTTGGCGTCGATCTCGGGGACGTGGCCGCCGCGCACGAACGAGAACTGGCCCGGCTGGGTCACGACCGAACAGATCGAACCCGGGAAGCGCCCCGACTTGCTACGGTTGATGACGACTTCGGCGACCGCGAGCTGGCCGCTCAGCGGTTCGCCCTTGGATTCATAATAGATCGCGCCGGCAAGGCACTGAAGCTCGTCGCTGCTCGCATCATCGTCGGATTGGGCCGCGACGGCGTCGGCAAGCGAAGCGTAGGAGGGGGTGGATTTCTGATCCGACGGGGCGGGATCGGCAGGATCGACCGCAGGCGTCGTGGTGTCAGGGGAAGTCTGGATCACTGCGACTGCCGGAACCATCGAGGCTGGCTGCGCGTTGATAGGCTGGTTGATTTGGAGCGCGAAGCCAGGTGTGCTGGCGCCGGCGAGTCCGGTGATGCTGGCAAAGATCGCCGCGATGGTTGCGGCACGGTGAAGAAGCGACATTAAACCGACAAATATGCGGTGGTGCGCGCAAGCGACCGCCTCAAAACGAGCCGATCCCCCCGGACATCCCCCGACTGCGTAATCAACCCGGATCGCACCCGTGCTGACACAACGCCAAAACTGTTGGCCGCGCTATCCGGGCATTGGCCCGGATCGTCAATGTTACAGGATCGTTTCTGCGGCGAATCGTTGCGCAAACGGGATATCGAGATCGACCACCCACATATCCGGATCGCGCGTCCGGCGGCGTTGCCAATAGGCCGTGACCTCGCCGGGGGAAGCCGTATCGCCGGGGCCGGCGGGCACCAACACGGCGTGGCCCTCGAGATCGCGACCCGGCTCGACCATACCGATGAAACGACCTTTGTCGTTCAGAATCACCAGAATAGACCCGGCTTGCGCATCGCCCTTGGCCAATACCATCGCCATGCCGCCGGCATCGTTGACGCGCCGCAACAGTGCCGACACGAGCAGGTTGGTCGGCAGCCGGTCGCTCACGCGGCCCGGTATCCGGGCAAACCCGCCAGCGCGATGCGCGAGCGCATGAACGTGCCGGTGCCGCGCGCGGCTTCCTCACCCGATTCGTCGATGAGCCGCGCTTCGGCGACGAACACGCGACGTTGCCCGCTGATCCAGCGGCCCTCGGCGATCACCGGGCCGCTGCGCAACGGCTTGGTGAGCAGCAGGTTGAACGCGGTCGTCAGCAGGAAACGATCCGAGACAAGGCTGTTCGCCGCGTAGAAAGCGGCATCGTCGAGCATTTTGAAATAGCTGGTGCCGTGCGCCGCGCCGCCGGCGTGAAAGTAGCGTTCGTCGATCTCGAAATGGATTCGCGCGACGCCCGGCTCGGGGATTTCGAGCCGCGATTCGAACAACCGGTTAATCGGTGCCGCCGCATAGAGATTCTCCAGCGCACGGAAATGCGCGGTTTCTCCGGCGGCGGGGGCGTCAGGCGGCGTCACGCGCCTCGCCGGTGCTGAACAGCGCGTAGAGCGCGTCGGGTGATCCCGCACCGCGCAGTTTCGCCACGAAAGCGCGGTCGCGCAGGCTCCGTGACACCAGCGCCAGCGCCTTGAGGTGCGCCGCGCCAGCATCGGGCGGCGACAGCAACGTGAAGACGATATCGACCGGCAGATCATCGACCGCCTTGAAGTCGATCGGTTGGGCGAGCCGCGCGAACACGCCGACGACATGCGCCAGCCCGTCGATCCGCCCATGCGGCGTCGCGACGCCACCACCAAAGCCGGTACTGCCGAGCTTCTCGCGTGCGACCAGCGCATTCGCGACACCGGCGGCGTCCAGACCATAGGCCGACGCCGCGATCGCGCCGATCTGCTGAAACAGCGGTTTCTTGGCGCTCGCGGCGAGATTCGCCACAACCGCGCCGGGCAAGAGCAGATCACTAAACTCGGTCATGACATTCCTCGGCCGTTCACCGGCGCCTCTCCGCCGGCGCGCATAGACCGAATTGCGCGCCGGCGGAAGCGTCAGGCGGCGCGGTGGGGTTCGACCCAGCCGATCGTGCCGTCACCACGGCGATAGACCATATTATAGGCGCCCGAGCCGACGTTGCGGAACAGCAAGGCGGTGGTGTTGCGCAGATCGAGCATCATCACCGCATCCGATACGGTGGCGTCGGGCACGTCAACGCGCGTCTCGGCGACGATCGGCGGGAAATCGCCGGCGACGTCCTCCTCTTCGACCTGCTCCTGGAACACGGTGTAGCCGGCATTATCCGTGACGGTGCCGTCATCGGCGATGGTCGCGCCCCCGGCGGGTACGGCGCTGCGATCCTTGAGCCGGCGCATGTAGCGGCGAAGCTGCTTCTCGATCTTGTCGGCAGCACCATCGAACGCGACGTGCGCCTCCATTCCGGTATTATTGGCCTTGAGCACCAGCCCTTGCATGACGTGTGCGACGATATCGCAGGTAAACGCTTCGTGCGGGCCGCGGCCGAAGGTCACTTGCGCGGCAATCGCCCGCGCGAAGTATTTCGTGGCGATCGCCTGCAGGCGTTCATCGACATGGACCTTGATCGCCTCGCCGGTCGCGACCTGGTGGCCGGAGACTCGGATATCCATGCGCATTCTCCTTTTTCAACGCGGTCGGACAGGCTGAACCCTCCGTCCGCTACCGTCAACCAATTGCCTCCGATCCCCATAATGGGTTGGAGACAGAGCTTAGAAAGGCTGCGTGGCGCGCAAGTTCCGCCTCGCTCGCCGCGAAGACGCGCGCGGGGCGGACGACCGCAGGTGCCGCGTTGACGAGGATCGGGCGGTCCTCGACACGCGTGTCGCTCACCAGCCCGAGGCCGATCTGACGCCCACCGGTCAGTTCGACATAGACCTGCGCGAGCAATTGCGCGTCGAGCAAAGCGCCGTGAAACGTGCGTGCGCTGCGATCGATGCCATAGCGTGAGCACAGCGCGTCGAGGCTGTGCTTGGCGCCGGGGTGGCGGGTGCGCGCGATGACGATCGTATCGACCATGCGGTGCATACCGATCAGCGGTCGCCCGCAGCGGCCGAGTTCACCGTTGAGGAAGCCGAAGTCGAACGTAGCATTGTGCGCGACCAGCGGCGCATCGCCGAGAAACTCGATCAACGCATCAACGCCGTGCGCGAATAGCGGTTTGTCGGCGAGGAAGGCATCGCTCAACCCGTGGACGCGTTGCGCCTCGGCCGGCATCGTGCGTTCGGGATGAAAATAGGCATGAAAGGACCGGCCGGTCTCGACGCGGTTGAACATTTCCACACAGCCGATCTCGACGAGACGGTCGCCGTCGGCGAAGCTGAATCCGGTGGTTTCGGTATCGAACACGATCTCGCGCATCGCCACGTTATCCGCCTTTGTAAGCGCTCAGGCAAGCGATCACCTCGGCCACGGCGGCTTCGGCTTCGGCGAGACCGCCGCCGGTCGGGATGACGAAATCGGCGCGCGCGACCTTCTCGGCATTGGGAATCTGCCGCGCGAGGATCGCCTCGAACTTCTCGGCCGACATGCCCGGCCGCGCCAATACGCGGGCGCGCTGCACCGCCGGCGGGGCATCGACCACGGCGACCCGATCGACTCCATGTTCGCCGCCGGTTTCGAACAGCAACGGGATGTCGAGCAACACGAGCGGCGCATCGGCATGGTCGCGCAGGAACCCGGCGCGCTCTTCCGCGACGGCGGGGTGGACGATCGCCTCGAGCCGCTTGAGCGCTGGCGTATCGCCGAGCACGGCCTTGCCCAGTCGAGCGCGATCGACCCCGTTCGGTCCGGTCGTGCCGGGAAAGGCCGACTCGATGACGGGGACCAACCGGCCACCGGGGCCTTGCAAGCGGTGGACGGTCGCATCGGCATCGAACACCGGCACGCCGCTGCGCGCGAACATCGCCGCGACGGTCGATTTGCCCATACCGATCGAGCCGGTCAGGCCCAATGTGATCACGCCAGCAACAGCGTGCGCAGTTCCTCGTCGCGGTCGCGCGGCGGGGCAGCGCCAAAGAACAGTTCGAACGCGACCGCCGCCTGGCCGACCAGCATTTCGAGGCCATCGATCGTCTCAAGCCCGCGCGCATCGGCCTGGGCGAGCAATTCGGTTTCGATCGGCGCGTAGACGATGTCGTAGACCAGGGCGTCGTCGGGCAGGGGGGACAGATCGATCTCCAGCGCCGGTTGGCCGATCATGCCAAGCGCACTGGTGTTGACGACAAGCGCTGCGGGCGGGATCGCGCTGCCCAGCGGCAAAGCCTTGCCTTTGAGGCCGAACGACGACACCAGCGCGGCCGCTTTGAGGACATTGCGGTTGAGCAACGTCACCGGGCCGACCCCGGCGCGCGCCAACGCGAACAGCACCGCACGCGCGGCGCCGCCGGCACCCACCACCACCACTGGCTTGCCGGCCAGATCGCGGTCGGCGATCGGCGCGTAGAAGCCTGCGGCATCGGTGTTGGTGCCGATCATCACGCCATCGGGCTGGCGTAGCACGGTGTTGATCGCACCGATCGACTCCCGCACCCCACCCGGATCGCCGACATGGTCGAGCGCGGCCTGTTTGTGCGGAATCGTGATGTTGCAGCCGCGCCAGTCCGCATCGGCTTTCCGCTCGGCGAAATAGCCGGCGAGATCGTCCGGCAGGACGTGGCGCCGTTCGTAGCGTGCGTCGAGACCGAGCGCGTCGATCCAGAAGCCGTGGATCAGCGGCGATTTCGAATGCGCGATCGGGTCGCCGATCACTTCCGCATAGACCGTCATGCCGTCATCACTCCCCGTACACGCAGATAATCGAGCACCTGAAGCAGCGGCAGCCCGAGCACGGTGAACTGGCTCCCCTCAATCCGCGAGAACAATTGCGCCCCCGGCCCTTCGATCCGATAGCAGCCGACGCAGCCCGAGATCGCCGGCCATTCGGCGTCGAGATACTGCTCGATGAATGCATCCGAGAGCGTGCGGACGTGCATCTTGGCGCGGTCCACCACCCGCCACACCGGACGACCGCCTTCGGCGATCACCGCGGCACTGACGAGGTCGTGGCGCTTGCCCGACAAGCGACGGAGATGCTCGGCGGCATTCTCGCGCGACACCGGCTTGTCGAGCATCGTGCCGTCATCCAGCTCGACGATCGAGTCCGAGCCGAGCACCAGCGCTTGCGGGTCACGCTGCGACACGCGCAGCGCCTTCAACTCGGCGAGCGCATCGGCCAGATCGCGCGCGGACAGGCCCTCCGCCCGCAACGCCGCCTTGGCGCTGTCCTCATCGACGCCGGCCGCGACCGCCTCGAACGGCACCAGTGCCGCCGAGAGCATCGCGCGGCGCGACGCGCTTTGCGAAGCGAGGATCACCGTCATGATTCACCCCGCTCGGCAACGAGCGCGATGATCGCCGCCGCAGTTTCCTCGATCGAGCGGCGCGTCACGTCGATCACGGGCCAGCCATTATCGGCGAACATCCGCCGCGCCCACGCGACCTCGCGCGAAACCGCCTCATGATCGACATACGCGGTCTCGGGCGCCTGGTTGAGCGACAGCAATCGGTTGCGGCGAACCTGAATCAGCCGGTCGGCGCTGGTCGTCAGCCCCACCACCATAGGGCGCTTCAAGCTGAACAGCACCGGCGGCGGCGGGCTTTCCACCACGATCGGGATGTTGGCGGTCTTGTAGCCGCGATTGGCGAGATAGATCGAGGTCGGCGTCTTCGACGATCGCGACACGCCGGCGAGGACGATATCGGCCTCTTCCCAATCCTCGGCACCCAGCCCATCGTCATGCGCGATGGTGAACTGGATCGCGTCGACCCGCGCGAAATAGGCGGCGTCGAGCATATGCTGGCGGCCTGGCCGCGCCTTCGCCTGCTGGCCAAGCAAGCTGGAGAGCGCGCCCGTCACCGCGTCGAGCGGTGCGACCGCGGGCAGGCCGAGCGCGCGGCAGCGCATCTCGAGATTCCGCCGCGTCTCGCTGTTGACCAGCGTGAACAGCACCAGCCCCGGATTTTGCGATATTTCCTGAAGGATGCGTTCGAGGTGCCCCTCGGTCCGCACCATCGGCCAGAAGTGCCGGATCGTCTCGACGTCGTCATATTGCGCGAGCGCCGCCTTGGCGATGTTCTCCAGCGTCTCGCCGGTCGAATCCGAAAGGAGATGGAGGTGGAGCCGCATCGGCCGGCCTCAACGGGACAAGAGTGTGGATAACATCGGGATCGTCGCTAGCGGAACTTCGCGACCCAGCAAAGGCCGATCGCGCGGTGGAAAACCCGCGACTTTCCCACAGTTCGCCGCACAGCCGCCGATTCTATCAACAGGCTGTGGAAAGCGGGTGCGACGGAATCGAATCCGAGGCGTTGGGCCGAGTCTGGTCCGTCAAGCTGTTGGCATTTCGTGGACGAAGGCATAAGCCCCGGCTTCCACGCGCCAACAGCTTCAACATCCTTTTAGATTCTTACTTATGGTAGAGGTACGCCGTGCTTTCGATCGAGACGACCCGGTGAAACCGCTGTTGGCGACGCTTCGGGGGACCAAGCAGCCGGTCGCGCCGGTGTGGCTGATGCGCCAGGCCGGGCGCTATTTGCCCGAGTACCGCGCACTACGAGCGGAGAAGGGTGGTTTCCTCGCGCTCGCAACCGATCCGCACGCGGCGGCCGAGGTGACGCTGCAACCGATCCGCCGTTTCGGGTTCGACGGCGCGATCCTGTTCTCCGATATCTTGATGGTACCGGCAGCACTCGGCCAGTCGCTCAGCTTCGGGGCGGGGGAGGGGCCTGCGTTGGCACCGCCACTGCTCGATCATGCGCTTGCCGCGCTGACGCCCAATCCGGCTTTCCTCGATCCAGTCTATGCGACGGTGCGCACCGTCGCCGCCGCGCTGCCGGCGGAGACGACGTTCCTCGGCTTCGCTGGCAGTCCGTGGACGGTCGCCACCTATATGGTCGCGGGGCATGGCAGCCGCGACCAGAGCGAGACGCGACGTTTCGCCTACACTGATCCGGCACGGTTTGCGGACCTTATCGATGCGATCGTGGCCACGACGGTCGCCTATCTCTCACGTCAGATCGAAGCCGGCGTCGAGGCTGTTCAACTGTTCGATAGCTGGGCGGGCTCGCTCAGCCCCGCGCAGTTCGAACGCTGGGTGATAGCGCCCAATGCCGCGATCGTCGCGGCGCTGCATGCACGCCACCCGACCGTTCCGGTGATCGGCTTTCCCAAAGGCGCGGGCGGCAAGCTTCCAGCCTATGCGCGCGAGACCGGGGTCGACGCGCTCGGGCTCGATGAAACGGTCGATCCCCGCTGGGCGGCGGCGAACCTGCCGGTCGATTTGCCCGTTCAGGGCAATCTCGATCCGCTCGCCTTGATCGCCGGTGGCGCGGCGCTGGAAGGTGCTGTGGCGAACGTGCTTGAGGCATTCGCGGATCGCCCCCATATCTTCAACCTCGGGCATGGCATCCTGCAGGACACGCCCATCGAAAACGTCGAGCGTCTGCTGGCGCTGGTGCGGAGAGCGCGATGAACTTCCTCGGTAACGCCTATCTTTGGGTCAAGGCGGCGCATGTCATCTTCGTGGTGTTCTGGATGGCGGGGCTGTTCATGCTGCCGCGCTATCTGGTCTATCACCAGGAATCGCTCGGCAACCCGGAGGAGGCGGCGCGCTGGACCGACCGTGAGAGCAAGATCCGTTCGATCATCCTGACGCCGGCGATGGTGCTGGTATGGGTGTTCGGGCTCCTGCTGGCGGCCAACGCGGGTCTATTCAGCGGTGTGCCGGGGTTGGCGTGGCTTCATGCCAAGCTGGCGCTGGTGGTCCTCCTGAGCGGCTATCACGGCTGGGCGGTCGGCTATGCCAAGAAACTCGCCAAAGGCCGCGCGACTCTCACGGGGCGCACGCTGCGGATGGTCAACGAAGTGCCGGCGGTGCTGCTCACCCTGATCGTCATTCTGGTGATCGTGCGCCCGTTCTGACTTGACTTGGCTGCGCGCCGCACCTAGCTGTCCAATCAATGTCAATATCCGCAGCCGTCCTGGCGTGCGTGGTGTGGCATCCTGTCTCCAGCCTCGTCGCGTATCCTTCGCTGATCGACGCTCACTTTCCCAGCACATCTCGCTCCGGACGCCCCCAATGCATCTCAAAGACCTCAAGAACAAAAAGCCCGCCGAACTCGTCGAGATGGCGGAAGCGCTCGGCATCGAGAGCGCCTCGACGCTGCGCAAGCAGGATCTGATGTTCGCGATCTTGAAGGTCCAGGCCGAGAACGGTGACCAGATCATGGGGCTTGGCACGATCGAGGTGCTGCCCGACGGCTTCGGCTTCCTGCGCAGCCCCGAGGCGAATTACCTCGCCGGCCCGGACGACATCTACATCTCGCCAAATCAGGTGCGGAAGTTCGGCCTGCGGACCGGCGATACGGTCGAGGCCGAGATCCGCGGCCCCAAGGACGGCGAGCGTTATTTCGCGCTGACCAAGCTCATCTCGGTCAATTTCGACGATCCCGATGCGGTGCGTCACCGCGTCAACTTCGACAACCTCACGCCGCTGTACCCGGAGCAAAAGCTCACGCTGGATCCGAGCGATCCGACGATGAAGGACAAGTCGGCGCGAGTCATCGACATCGTCTCGCCGCAGGGCAAGGGCCAGCGCACGCTGATCGTCGCGCCGCCGCGCGTCGGCAAGACGGTGATGCTCCAGAACATCGCCAAGGCGATCACCGACAATCACCCCGAGGTGTTCCTGATCGTGCTGCTCATCGACGAGCGGCCCGAGGAAGTCACCGACATGCAGCGGTCGGTGAAGGGTGAGGTGGTCTCCTCGACCTTCGACGAGCCCGCCACGCGCCACGTCCAGGTCGCAGAAATGGTCATCGAAAAGGCCAAGCGTCTTGTCGAGCACAAGAAGGACGTGGTGATCCTGCTCGACTCGATCACCCGCCTCGGCCGCGCCTACAACACGGTCGTTCCCTCGTCGGGCAAAGTGCTGACCGGCGGCGTCGATGCCAATGCGCTCCAGCGGCCGAAGCGCTTCTTCGGCGCAGCGCGCAACATCGAGGAGGGCGGTTCGCTCTCGATCATCGCCACCGCGCTGATCGATACCGGCAGCCGCATGGACGAGGTGATCTTCGAAGAGTTCAAGGGCACCGGCAACTCCGAAATCGTGCTCGACCGCAAGGTCGCCGACAAGCGCATCTTCCCGGCGCTCGACGTCGGCAAATCGGGCACGCGCAAGGAAGAGCTGCTGGTCGATCAGAGCAAGCTTTCCAAGATGTGGGTGCTGCGCCGAATCCTCATGCAGATGGGCACGATCGATTCGATGGAGTTCCTGCTCGACAAGATGAAGAATTCGAAGACCAACGAAGATTTCTTCGACAGCATGAATCAATAGCCGAATGCGGCCCGCGCCAAGCTGGCGCGGGACTCGCATCGGCTCGGCGGCGGGGCTGCAGCCCCGGCCGACGGCCGTGCCGCTGCTAAATCAGCCGCCCCTGCTCATGATCGAGCAACCATCGCTTGGTAACCGGCCCGTCCCCCGCTGAATACGCGCCAAGCGATCCGTCGGCATTGGTCACGCGGTGACACGGCACCACGATCGGCAACGGATTGCGCGCACACGCCTGGCCGATCGCGCGCGCGCCGGACCCGATCGATCGCGCCAGCACTCCATAGCTACGCGTCTCCCCAAAGCCGATCGCAACCATCGCGTCGCGCATCGCAGCCCCACGCGGGCTGGCGAGTGGCCGCAGCGGCAGATCGAATACCGTCAGCCGGCGCGCAAAATAGGCGGCGATCTGCGCGGCACCCTCGGCAAGCGCACCTGCACCCGCGACTTCGGGCTGCGCATCACGGTCGATCGTGATCGCATCGAGCCAATCCATATCACCGCGCAGCCGGACCATACCGATGGGCGTTGCGATCAGGGCGAAGTCGCGCGCATACATGCTAGGAGTATGGAGCGTTCAATTCCGACGCTCAAGCGGAGGAATGCCCGATGAAGATCAATGTTGAGGTCGATTGCACCCCGGAAGAGGCACGGCGCGTCATGGGCTTGCCCGATTTCACGCCGGTGCATGAGAAATATATCGAAATGCTGACCAACTCGATGGACGGCAACGTATCGAACGAGATGGTCGAAAACATGATGCGGAGCTGGGCACCGGTCGGCGACGCGGGCATGAGTTTCTGGCGCAAGATGTTCGAGACCTCGACGTCGAAATAGCCGTGGACACGATCTTCGCGGTTTCGAGCGGCGCAGCGCCGGCGGCCATCTCGGTTCTTCGGATCAGCGGGGCGGGGGCGTTCGCGGCGGCTCGAGCTTTGTGCGGCAGGTTGCCCGAGCCGCGTATCGCCAGCCTGCGGGCGCTTCGCGATCCGGTGAGCGGCATGTTGCTCGATCGTGGGCTGGTGCTGGTGTTTCCCGGCCCGAACAGCGCGACCGGCGAGGACATCGTCGAACTGCACGTTCACGGTGGCCGCGCCACGCAGCGCGCGCTCGAAGCCGCACTCGGCGCGATCGAGGGACTGCGACCAGCCGAAGCCGGCGAATTCACCCGGCGCGCGCTTGAACATGGTCGTATCGATCTGACCGAAGCCGAAGGACTGGGGGACCTCCTCTCCGCCGAAACTGAGCATCAGCGTCGTGCCGCGTTGCGCTTGTCGGAAGGCGGGCTTCGCCAGCAGATCGAAGGCTGGAACGATCGCCTCGTCGATGTGGCGGCTTCGATCGAAGCCGCGCTCGATTTCTCTGACGAAGACGATGTGCCCGAAGCCGTGAGTGCGCAGTCCGGCAGCGTACTGGCAGCTTTGTCGGACGAGATCGGCACGCTCGTTGCCGCGCCGTCCGTCGAGCGGCTGCGCGACGGTATCCGCGTGGTGATCGCGGGTCCGCCCAACAGCGGCAAATCGACTCTCATCAACCGGCTCGCCGGGCGCGACGTGGCGATCGTCTCCGCCACGGCCGGCACAACGCGCGACCGGATCGAAGTGCCCGTCACGCGATCAGGAATCGCCTATCTTCTCACCGACACCGCTGGCCTGCGTGACGAGGGGGCCGATGAGATCGAGCGGATCGGCATTGGGCGCGCGATCGACGCGATCGCGGCGAGCGATATCCTGCTCTGGCTCGACGATGCGCCGCCGCCGTATGCGGGGGCAATGTGGCTGCACGCGCGGTGCGATGTCCCGCGCCGGACCTCTTTGCCCCCTGGTCGCGAGCTTGCCATCTCGGCGGCGAGCGGTGAGGGGATCGCCGCCTTGTGGTCCGCGCTGGAGGCGCGCGCCAGTGCGCTGGGCTCAAGCCCGGACGAGATGGCGATCAACGCGCGTCAACGCGGTCTCCTCGCCAGTGCGGAGGAGATCCTGCGAGCGGGATCTGCTGAGCCGGATATTCTTTTGCGGGCAGAGGCGATCCGAAGCGCCCGCGCACTATTCGACAGCATCACCGGCAGGGCGAACGTGGAGGCCGTACTCGACGCGTTGTTCGGGCGGTTCTGCATCGGCAAGTGACTGTTCCACGTGGAACGCTTTGACTTGGCGCTGCAGCGGGCATAGCGAAAACCCATGAACCAGTTCGATGTCATCGTGATCGGCGGCGGCCACGCCGGCACCGAGGCTGCCGCTGCGGCTGCGCGGCGCGGTGCCAGGACTGCGCTGGTCAGTTTCGATCCTAGTAAAATCGGCGCGATGTCGTGTAATCCCGCGATCGGTGGATTGGGCAAGGGTCACCTTGTTCGCGAGGTCGATGCCTTCGATGGCCTGATCGCGCGTGCGACCGACGCAGCCGGAATCCACTACCGGATGCTCAACCGCAGCAAGGGGCTGGCAGTGCAGGGGCCGCGCGTGCAGGCGGACCGCCGTCGCTATGCAGCCGCGATTCAATCCATGCTGGCGAGGCAGGCCAACCTCGCCGTTGTCGCCGGCGAGGCCGCGGCGCTTCGCATGGTGGCGGATCGTGTGGTCGGGATCACGCTGGCGGATGGCCGCGACCTCGCCGCGCCATCCGTGGTGCTGGCAACGGGTACGTTCCTGGGCGGGCGCATCTTCCGGGGCGAGGAACGCGAAAGTGGCGGCCGTGTCGGGGAAGCGGCGGCGAGCATCTTGGCGGAACAGCTTCGCGGCGCCGGCTTGCCGATGGCACGGTTGAAGACCGGCACGCCGCCGCGGCTCGATGGTCGCACGATCGATTGGGCTCGGCTCGACGAGCAGCCGAGCGACACCGATCCCTGGACGATGTCGCCGCTGACACCCGCGCGCACGCTGCCGCAGGTGCATTGCGCGATCACGCGCACCACCGAAGCGACCCATGCGATCATCCGCGCTGGCCTTGACCGGTCGCCTTTGTTCGGCGGCGCGATCGCCGGGGCGGGGCCGCGCTATTGTCCTTCGATCGAAGACAAGATCCACCGCTTCGGCGACCGTGACGGCCACCAGATTTTCCTCGAACCCGAAGGGCTGGACGACCCAATCATTTACCCCAATGGCATTTCGACGTCGTTGCCGGTCGACGTGCAGGAAGCTTTGGTCGCCTCGATTCCAGGTCTGGAACGTACCCGTATTCTCACGCCGGGCTATGCCGTCGAATACGACCATATCGATCCCCGCGCGCTCAACGCGACGCTGGAACTCCGCGCGATCCCGGGTCTATTCTGCTGCGGACAGATCAACGGTACGACCGGTTACGAAGAAGCGGCAGGGCAGGGGCTGGTCGCTGGTCTCAACGCCGCCGCCCATGCGTTGGACATTGCGCCGGTGATCCTCGACCGGGCGAGCAGCTATCTTGGCGTGATGATCGACGATCTCGTCCTGCAAGGCGTCACCGAGCCGTATCGGATGCTGACCGCGCGCGCCGAGTATCGCTTGCGCTTGCGTGCCGACAATGCCGAGACGCGGCTCGGGCCGATCGCAGAGGCTGCGGGATGTCTTGGCGAGGTGCGCCGCGAGCGTCTTAAGCAGCGCTGCGATGCGCGTGCGAGGATCGAGGCGATGCTTGAGCGACCGCTTTCTCCCGCCGAGTTGATCGGTCGCGGCGCACCCGTTTCGACCGGTCCGCATCGCAGGCCGGGGTCCGAATGGCTGCGGCTGGCGGGCGTGACCGTTGCGCAGGTGGCGCCGGATCTGGTCGCGGACGCAGACCCGAGCTTGCTGGCGGAGATCGTCGAGGACGTTCGTTACGCGCCGTACTTACTCCGGCAGGAAGCGGAGATCGCGATGGTGCGGGGCAACGATGCCATCGCGCTCGCGGCCGATCTCGACTTCACGGGGATCCCCGGTCTGTCGGCCGAGATGGTCGAGCGTCTGAGTACAGCTCGGCCATCGACGTTGGGACAAGCAGGACGATTGCGCGGGATCACGCCAGCGGCACTTGCTGCGATCCTGCTTCATGCCCGGCGGCGCGCGGCATGACCGAGAACGAAGCCCGCGACTGGATCGCGACACATTTTGGCGGCGTCGGCATGGCGCGGATGGAGCGGTTCGTTGATCTCGTCGTCGCTGAGTCCGAACAGCAGAACCTCATCGCCCGATCGACCATAGCGGAGATCTGGGCGCGACACGTCGTCGATTCCGCGCAGCTCATTCCGATGGCGGATCGCGCGCCGGGTGCCTGGCTGGATATCGGTAGCGGAGCGGGATTTCCCGGCTTGGTTGTGGCGGCTCTGACCGACAGAACGGTGACGCTTGCCGAACCCCGGAAGCGCCGCGTTGCATTTCTGGAAGCTGCGGCCGACGCGCTTGGCACGAGCGATCGGGTCTCGGTCTTCGCCGGAAAAGCGGAGGCTCTGGCCACCGCTCCGGTGGCGGTTATATCGGCGCGTGCGGTAGCACCGCTTGACGCGCTGTTTGCCGCTGCGACCGATTCAGCGTCGAAAGAAACGCTGTGGTTGCTTCCAAAAGGGCAGTCGGCGCGCGATGAGGTGGCAATCGCCAAGCGTGCATGGCATGGTGCGTTCCACGTGGAACAGAGCCTCACCAACAAGGAATCGCTGATCGTGGTAGCGCGGGGAGTGGCACGTCGATGCAAGTCATAACGGTCGCCAACCAGAAGGGCGGGGTCGGCAAGACCACGACCGCGATCAACCTCGGCACGGCGCTCGCCGCCACGGGTCTGCGCGTGCTGCTGATCGACATCGATCCGCAGGGTAACGCGTCGACGGGGCTCGGCGTCGGCCGCAACGATCGCGAACGCTCGATCTACGACGTTTTGCTCGGCGAGATGCCGCTGGCGAGCGCGGTGATCGGTACATGCGTACCTGGCCTCGATCTCGTGCCGGCGACGGTCGATCTGTCGGGTGCCGAGATCGAACTGGTCGAATATGAGGAGCGCACGCACCGGCTCAGCCGCGCGATCGAGCGGTCGGACCAGCATTGGGATGTCGTGCTGATCGATTGCCCGCCGTCGCTCGGGCTGCTGACGCTCAATGCGATGGTGGCGTCGAACTCGCTGCTGGTGCCGCTGCAATGCGAATTCTTCGCGCTGGAGGGGTTGAGCCAGTTGCTCAACACCGTCGAACGGATTCGCGAACGGTTCAATCCCGGTCTGTCGATCATCGGCGTCGCGCTGACGATGTACGATCGTCGCAACCGACTGACCGAGCAGGTCTCCGCCGACGTCCGCGCCGTGCTCGGCCGCGTGGTGTTCGAGACGGTGATTCCGCGCAACGTCCGGCTTTCGGAGGCGCCGAGTCATGGGCTGCCGGCGCTGATTTACGATTTCCGCTGTTCTGGATCCGAAGCCTATATCGCACTCGCCCGTGAGTTGATTACGCGACTGCCCGATACGTCGCCGGAACGCACCACCAAGGTTGCCGCATGAGTGATGCCACGACCCCGATTGCACGCCCCAAAGGTCGGTCCGGGCTAGGACGCGGCCTCGGCGCGTTGATGGGCGATATCGCGCGTGAGCAGCCGGTGGGCGGCAACGAGCCGGTCTCGCAGGGCGTGCGGATTCTCCCGGTCGGGTCGATCACGCCGCATCCCGGTCAGCCGCGCCGCCACTTCCGCGAGGAAGCGCTCGACGAGCTCGCCGAATCGATCGCGGCGCGTGGTGTGATCCAGCCGATCGTGGTGCGGCCGCACGGCACCGGCTATCAGATCGTTGCCGGGGAGCGCCGCTGGCGCGCCGCGCAGCGCGCGCGGCTGCACGAAGTGCCGGTGATCGTCCGCGATTTCAGCGATACCGAGACGCTCGAAGTCGCACTGATCGAGAACATCCAGCGGCAGGATCTCAACGCGATCGAAGAAGCCGAAGCCTATCAGCGTTTGCTTAGCGACTTCGGCCATACCCAGGAGGCGCTCGGCAAGATCGTCCACAAGTCGCGCAGCCACATCTCCAATCTGTTGCGCCTGCTCGATCTGCCCAAGCCCGTGCAGGATCGTGTCGTCGAAGGCGCGATCAGTATGGGCCATGCGCGTGCGCTGATCGGCGCGCCGGATGTTGAAGCGCTGGCGGATCAGGTGGTCGCCAAGGGCCTCTCTGTTCGCGACACCGAGAAGCTCGCCCGTACCGTCAAGCCCGATGCCGCGCGCGTGCGCGGGCATGGCAGTGGCGAGAAGGACGCCGACCTCAGCGCGCTCGAACACCAGCTTGCCGATCTGCTCGGGCTATCGGTGCGGATTGCCTATGGAGCGAAGGGCGGGGCATTGACGCTCGGCTTCTCGACGCTCGATCAGCTCGACATGCTCTGCCAGCGTTTGAGCGGCGAGCGAATCTGACGCTTAGCGCTGGCGTGCGGCCATGCGCGCCAGCACGATGATGGCGGCGTCTGCGACGACATTGCCGGGGTTCTGCGGTGCCATGATCGCGCGCTCGGCCTCGCGAATCCGTTTGATCGCGTCGTTGATTCGGTTCGAATCCCACAGCCGCAACGCGCGCGACGTGTTGGCACGTTCGCGAAAGAACACGCGTTCGATCACGGCCTTGGGATCGGCGCCGGCGTCGAGCTCGGCGTGCATTTCGGCAAGCCCGACCAAACGGCGCGTGAGCTGACGCAACACCGGGATTGGCGAGACGTTGGCTTCCGCGAGCTGGGCAAGCTCATTGGCGAGCGTGTCAGGGCTGCCATCGAGCGCGGCGTCGATCGCGCGCGACATCTCGCTATCGCCAAGATCCGCCCCCACCGCATCGAGCGCGGCGTCGTCCAACTCGCGCGGCCGCTCGGGCGCAGCATCGAGATACAGCGCGAGCTTCTCCAGCTCGCGAGTCATCACCGCGCGGTCACCACCGCTCGCAGCAGCCAACCGCGCCGCTGTACCGCCGGTGGTTCGAAGGCCTTGTTCGCGGGCGATCGCGGTCGCGAGCCGGTCAGCGTCGCCACCCTCGGGCAAATAGCAGGCGAGGCACATTGCACGCGGATGGCCGAGCGCGAGCTTAACGACCTTGGCGGTTGCCTTGAGCGAGGGCGCGATCACCACGACAGGATTGCCGGTACGCTCCGCGTCGAGCAGCAACGTCAGCGCTTCGAGCGATTCCTCGCCCGCGCCGGAGACGCGGATGTGCCGCGCACCGCCGAACAGCGACAGTGCGGCGGCTTCGTCGGCAAGCAGGCCGGGATTGCTGCGGAGTTGCGCAGGTTCGAGGTCGATCCGTTCGGCCTCCGGGCCAAGCGCTCGGCCGACCCGCGCCGCCAGCTCGCGTGCGCCCGATTCGTCTGGGCCATGAAACAGGTACAAACGGACGTCCGGGCTGGCCGCGTCGATCGCGATGCGGATCTGGTTGGCGTTGGCCTTCACGGTTCGGAAGCTGGCGCGTGTTCCGCATACAGCGCGACGCGCGAGATGATCTGGTTTGCGACGATCTCCGAAAGGTTCTCGAGCGCGGTATTCTCGGCGGCGATCGTCGCATAATCCGAGCTGACCACGTCGATGCCCGCGTCCGATCCCGCCGACGCGTCGAGCACCACCGTGCCATGCGCCAGTTCGACAAGCTGATAGCGCGCCCGCAGAGTCCGCCGCTCGCGCGAGACGCTGTCATCCCTGCGCACGCCGAGGCCAATGATCTTGTCATCGAGCCGGACTTCGAGCCGATAGAGAGGCGTTTCACCTTGCGCGGCGAGCTTGTCGCGCAGCGCATTCCCCATCAGCCAGCCGGCCTTTCCGTCGATCGGCGCGACTTCGACGCGAGTCAGCATCGTCGCGACCGCGCCGCTGCTGCCCCCCGAATAGAGCGGGTGGAGTCCGCAGCCGGGCAAAGCGAGCGCGAGCAGGAGGATGCCGAGCCGCTTCATGCGACGAGATTCACGAGACGATCGGGCACGACGATCACCTTCCTGGGTTCCTTGCCATCGAGGAAGGCGACGACCTTGTCAGATCCGCGCGCCATCGCCTCCAGCGTGGCCTTGTCGGCACCCTTGGCGACGGTCAGCGTATCGCGCAGCTTGCCGTTGACCTGCACCGCGATCGTCACTTCGTCCTCGACGAGCAGTGCGGGATCGACTTCGGGCCAGGCCGCGTCCGCGATCAGGCCTTCGCCACCATCGACCGCCCAGGCTTCCTCAGCCAGATGCGGCGCCATCGGCGCGACCAGCCGCATCAGCGTGCGGACTGCGGCGTTGCGCGAGGCCGAAGGCGCGGCGCGTTCGATCGCGTTGACCAGCTCGTACAGCTTGGCGACGGCCTTGTTGAAGGCGAGCGCCTCGATGTCGGTAGCGATGCCGGCGATCGTCTGGTGCAGCTTGCGGTCGAGCGGAGCGTCGTTGCCCGCGGCATTCGCCGCGTCTGCCAGGCCATCGAACAGCCGCCAGACGCGCTGCACGAAACGCCACGAGCCTTCGATGCCAGCCTCGCTCCATTCGAGATCGCGCTCGGGCGGCGAGTCGGACAGCACGAACCACCGTACCGCATCGGCGCCATATTGATCGACGATCTCGGTCGGGTCGACGGTGTTCTTCTTCGACTTGGACATCTTCTCGACGCGGCCGACGATGACGTCCTCGCCGCTCTCGGTAACGAAGGCGGTGCCGTCGGCGCGGCGCGAGATCGCGGAGGGTTCGAAATAGATCGGCCGCTCATGCTCGTGCGGACGCTGGTAGTAGCTCGCGTGCGTGACCATCCCTTGCGTGAACAGTCCGGCGAACGGCTCGGCGATGTCGAGCATGCCGATGTGCCTGAGCGCCCGCGTCCAGAAGCGCGCGTAGAGCAGGTGGAGGATCGCATGCTCCACCCCGCCGATATATTGCGCGACAGGCAACCATCGCTCGGCCTGAACGCGGTCGAACGGCTTGTCGCCCGGCTGACTGGCGAAGCGGATGAAGTACCAGGACGAATCGACGAACGTGTCGAGTGTATCCGTCTCACGCCGCGCCGCGCCGCCGCAGGTGGGGCAGGGGACATGCTTCCAGGTCGGGTGGCGATCGAGCGGATTGCCGGGAATGTCGAAGCTGACATCCTCAGGCAGTACCACGGGCAATTGGTCGCGCGGGACCGGCACCGCGCCGCAGGCGTCGCAGTGGATGATCGGGATTGGCGTGCCCCAATAGCGCTGGCGGCTGACGCCCCAGTCGCGCAGGCGAAACACGGTCGAGCCGGTGCCCCAGCCGCCGTCCTCGGCGCGCTGGATGACGGCGCGCTTGGCATCCTCGATATCCATGCCGTCGAGGAACTGCGAGTTCACCAGCGTACCGGGGCCGGTGTAGGCCTCGTTGCCCACGAAGGCCGGATCGGTGTCGGTGCCATCCGAGACGACGCGACGGACCGGCAGATCATATTTGCGCGCGAAGTCGAGATCGCGCTGATCATGCGCTGGCACGCCGAACACCGCGCCGGTACCGTATTCCATCAACACGAAATTGGCGATGTAGACGGGCACCTGCCACGCGGGATCGAACGGGTGCCTCGCGGTCAGCCCGGTGAAAAGACCGAGCTTCTCCTGCGTCTCCAGCTCGGCGGCGGTGGTGCCGCCTTGCTTGCAGCGTTCGATAAACGCCGTGACCTCGGGCTTGCCGGCGGCAAGCCTCTGCGCGATCGGATGATCCGCAGCGACCGCGACGAAGCTCGCGCCGAAGATGGTGTCAGGGCGGGTGGTGAACACCTCCACCTTTTCGCCATCGCTGACGTTCCACGTGAAACGTAGCCCCTGGCTTTTGCCGATCCAGTTTTCCTGCATCAGCTTGACCTTGTCCGGCCAGTGTTCGAGTCCATCGAGGCCTTCGAGCAGTTCGTCGGCGAAATCGGTGATCTTGAGGAACCACTGACTCAGCTTGCGCCGCTCGACCAAAGCGCCGGAGCGCCAGCCGCGCCCGTCGATCACCTGCTCGTTGGCGAGCACGGTCATGTCGACCGGGTCCCAATTGACCGACGATTCCTTGCGGTAGACGAGACCGTGCGAGAACAAGTCGAGGAACAAGGCCTGTTCCTGGCCATAATATTCGGGATCGCAGGTCGCGAACTCGCGCGTCCAATCGAGCGCGAAGCCGAGCCGCTTCAACTGCGCCTTCATCGTCGCGATGTTTTCGCGCGTCCAGCCGCCGGGATGGACGTGCTTTTCCATCGCCGCATTCTCGGCGGGCATGCCGAACGCATCCCAGCCCATCGGATGCAGGACTTCATGCCCGGTCATCCGGCGGAACCGTGCCAGCACGTCCCCCATCGTGTAGTTGCGGACGTGCCCCATATGGATCTTCCCCGACGGATAGGGGAACATTTCAAGAACATAGGTGCGCGGCTTCGCCGTCGCATCGTTGGCGGCGAAGGTGCGGCGCTCGTCCCACACCGCCTGCCATGCCGCATCCGACTTCAGGCTGTTGAAGCGAGACATTGTTTGTTTTTACTCCTGCGCGGAATCTCGCGCGCTTAGTTCACCATGGCGGCGCGGCGCAGGTCGCGCGCGCGGGTGAGGATGATGTCTTCGAGCTTTTGCACAGTCGCCGCCTGCACTGGCGAATCGACCCATTGCCCGTTCTGGTTGACCTCGCGAAGCGCCGCGACGCGCAGGCCATCGGCGCGCAGATCCTGATCGAGGATCGTCACCGTCACCTTCATGCGCTCGGTCGGAGCCGCCGGGTTGACGTACCAGTCGGTGACGATGACGCCGCCGTTGGAATCGGTCTGAACCAGCGGCATGAAGCTCAACGTGTCGAGCGTCGCCCGCCAAAGATAGGCGTTGACGCCGATCGTCGTGATCTTGGAGGGGGCGAGCGCCGATTTGGGATGGCTACCCTTATGGGCGCACGCGGCGGACGACAGAAGCAGCGAGACCACGATCGCGGTGCGCAACGGGCGGGACATGGGCGGTTTCCTGAGCGTGGTCATGAAGGAGAGTGTCTCTATAGATTATGCCGGGCCAGCCGCAAGCCGCGCGCCGGCCTCCCGCTGTGTCCCCGCTGCCACATGGCGGATAAATTGAGTCAAGATAGTGGCAGGCCGGAATGGAATCGTGATAGGCGCGTTATAACTGATAAGAACAGCGTGGCGTGGGGCCGCGCTTACAGGGACGACGGGGATTTTTTCGGTGATTTCGATTCGGATGCTGTCTGGGATTGGATTGGGGGTGCTTGTCGCCGCCGGTCTCGTCGCGGCACCCGCGATCGGTGCATCGGATGACGCCAAGGCACGCGTGGCGCGCGGGGCCATGCCGGTGTTCCACGGCATCGGCGGGTTCACCCCCGCTTCGGCCGATCCCCGGCTCGCGGCGATCTTCGCGCGCGGCGGGCTCGATCCTTCCGGCTTCCGCTTTACCCCTGCCGATTCGCGCCGCTCCGGCAGCCGCGCGGTAACGGTTGCGGTGCAGGCGCGCTCGGTGCGTGGCGCGGTGACGGCGGATCGCGCTGGCGATGGCGCGGTCAACACTGTGGCGCTGGCGCCGATCGCGTATAATCTCGGCGTCGCGGTCGGCTGGCGTCGGTTCGCCTTGTCGGGCGATATGGCCAAGGTCGATCTCGCCGGGATGCCGGGTAGCCGCGAATCGGCCGATGTCGGCGTGAGCTATTCGGGCAAGCGCTTCAGCGGGCAGGTCAAGGCGGGCGCCGATCGGCCGTTGCCGGGCGGGCCGAAGCTGGTCGAGGAAGCGCCGGTCTATTCGGTCGATGTCGGTGGGTCGTACCGCCTGACGCGCAATCTCGATGTGACGGCGGGCGTGCGCTACAAGGCTGAGCGGAGCGACCGCCTCACCGATCTGAGCGTCGATCGCCACGACAGCCAGGCTGTCTATATCGGCACCGCTTTCCGCTTCTGAGCGGCGCCTTTTTCGAAAACTCTAAGTATTTAAACCGCTTTCGCCACGCGAATAGCGCGTAGCGGCCCATTTCTTTCTCTGTGCGCCTCCGCGCTTCCGCATGCAAAATCTGTTCACGCGGAGGCGCGGAGGCGCGGAGAGGAAGTCCATGCATCGATCGCGGCCCAGCCGTGAAAGCCGAGTGCGCGCACTCGCTTGAACCGGCGTGCGTCCATACCGCCGAGTGCGATCAGGGGCACGCCGAGTCCACGTCCGATCGCCGCAGCGCGCAATAGTCCCAGCGCGGTCGCGCCGGGGTGCGACCGTGTCGCGAAAACGGGTGAAACGAAGATCGCCGTCGCGCCTGAGCGCCAGGCGATCACCGCTTCGCGGCGGTCGTGCGCCGATCGCGTCGAGAGACCCGAAGCGCGGCGATTGTGGACGCCATCCTCACGACGCGCCAACCGTACGCTGCCAGCGCGCAGCAGCACCAGCCCGCGCCGCCGCGCGATCCGCGCCAGCTGCGCGAACAGCGCACGGCGTTCGGGCAGCGGCGTGGCATAATGGCGGAACACGATACCCGCCCCGCGCGGCAGGCGCGCGACCGCATCCCACAGGCCGTCGCCGAGCCGTTCGTCGGTCATCAGCCAGAGCGTCGGGACTGGGTGGCGGGTCCGCATTTCGCAGCCTATAGCGCCGTCGATGCCTTCCGACGATCCCGCCCAAGCCCTTGCCGCCATCCGCGCGGCGATCGATCACAGCGCCCGCCTCGCGCGCCGCGAACCCGGCGATGTCACGCTGATCGCGGTTTCCAAGACTCACGCTGCCGAAGCGATCGAACCGCTGCTCGCCGCCGGCCAGCGCGTGTTCGGCGAGAATCGCGTGCAGGAAGCCGAGGCGAAATGGCCGGACCTGCGCGCGCGCTGGCCCGGCGTGACGCTTCACCTCGTCGGCCAGCTCCAGTCGAACAAGGCCGAGGAGGCTGTCGCTTTGTTTGACGCGATCCATTCGGTCGACCGGCCCTCGCTCATCAGCGCACTCGCCAAGGCGATGGACCGGCAGGGCAAGCGGCCTGATTGCTTCCTTCAGGTCAATATCGGTGATGAGCCGCAAAAGGGCGGCTGCGCGGTCGCCGATCTGCCCGCGTTGCTCGCTGCGGCGCGCGCGGCCGATCTGCCGGTCGCCGGGTTGATGGCGGTGCCGCCCGCCGCGGTCGAACCCGCGCCCTATTTCGCGCTGCTCGCCAAGCTCGCCCGGGACCATGATGTACCCGGACTGAGCATGGGCATGTCGGCCGATTTCGAGACCGCCGTCACACTCGGCGCGACGCATGTCCGTGTCGGCAGCGCGCTGTTCGGAGCGCGTGGATGACATTCGACGGTCTGATCTTCGATTTCGATGGCGTGCTGATCGAGAGCGAGGCGCTCGGCAACGCGCATCTCGCTGACTATCTGAACGGCATCGGCCATCCGGTTTCGCGCGAGGAGGCGATGGCGCGCTTCATGGGGTTGTCGGGCAGGAGCTTCGTCGACGCGATCGAAAGCCACATCGGCCAGCCGCTCGGCGAGGATTTCCACGCCGCGCGCCGCATCGAGGATGCGCGTGTGATGGCCGCCGGCATCGATGCGGTGGCCGGTGCGGTCGCCTTCGTCCGGTCGCTGCCGGACGATCTCCCCAAGGCGATCGCATCGTCGAGTTCGACCACGTGGATCGCGCGGCATCTCGACCACATCGGCTTGCGCGACGCGTTCGGCGATCACCTCTATTCGGGCAAGGAGCATGTCACACGCGGCAAGCCGGCACCCGATCTTTACCTCCACGCCGCCGAGGCGATCGGCGTCGACATCAGGCGCACCGCGATTCTCGAGGATTCGATCGTCGGTGCGACCGGCGCGGTCGCTTCGGGCGCGTTCGTGATCGGTTTCTGTGGTGGCAGCCACTGTTCGCCCGACCATGCCGAGCGGCTGCGCGCGCTCGGCGTCCGGGCGATCGCGTCGGACTTTGCCGAGGTCGCCCGCCTCCTCGCCTGACCCCACGCGGCGACTCGCCATTTCGCTTCCGTTTGCGGGCGCGAATCCCTATATGCTCGCTATGACGACACCCACTCCCGCAGCTTCCGGCCAGCCATCCAATCCCAACGAATATGGCGCCGATTCGATCAAGGTGCTCAAGGGCCTCGACGCCGTTCGCAAGCGCCCCGGCATGTATATTGGCGACACCGACGATGGCTCGGGCCTGCACCATATGGTGTTCGAAGTGTCCGACAACGCGATCGACGAAGCGCTCGCCGGGCATTGCGACCGGATCGACATCACGCTCAACGGCGACGGCTCGGTTTCGGTCGAGGATAATGGTCGTGGCATCCCGACCGGCATCCATACCGAGGAAGGCGTGTCTGCGGCCGAGGTCATCATGACCCAGCTCCATGCCGGCGGGAAGTTCGAGAACACCTCGGACGACAACGCCTATAAGGTGTCGGGCGGTCTGCACGGCGTCGGCGTGTCGGTGGTCAATGCGCTGTCCGAATGGCTCGATCTGACGATCTGGCGCGACGGGCAGGAGCATTACATGCGCTTCGCGTTCGGCGATGCGGTCGCCCCGCTCAAGGTCGTCGGCGATGCCAATGGCAAGAAGGGCACCAAGGTCACCTTCTTCCCGTCGCCCGCCACCTTTAAGATCACCGAGTTCGATTTCGACAAGCTCGAACACCGTTACCGCGAACTGGCCTTCCTCAACTCCGGCGTGCGGCTGTTCCTGAGCGATGCGCGGCATGAGGACGTCAAGACCGTCGAACTGTTCTACGAAGGCGGCATCGCTGCGTTCGTGAAATATCTCGATCGCAACAAGCAGCCGCTGATGCCCGATCCGGTCGCGATCTCGGGCACGCGCGACGATGTGACGATCGACGTCGCGCTCGAGTGGAACGACAGCTATTACGAGAACGTCCTCTGCTTCACCAACAACATCCCGCAGCGTGACGGCGGCACGCATCTCGCCGCGTTCCGCGCGGCGCTGACGCGCACGCTCAACAATTATGCCGAGAAGTCCGGCATGTTGAAGAAGGAGAAGGTGACTCTCACCGGCGACGACATGCGCGAGGGGTTGACCGCGATCGTCTCGGTCAAGCTGCCCGACCCCAAATTCTCGTCGCAGACCAAGGACAAATTGGTCTCGTCCGAGGTTCGTCAGCCGCTCGAATCGCTGATGGCCGACAAGCTCGTCGAGTGGCTTGAGGAAAATCCCGCGCACGGCAAGGCGATCGTCGCCAAGATCATCGACGCCGCCGCGGCGCGCGAAGCCGCCAAGAAGGCGCGCGAGCTGACCCGGCGTAAGGGCGTGATGGACATCGCCTCGCTGCCCGGCAAGCTCGCCGATTGCCAGGAACGTGACCCCGCCAAGTCCGAACTGTTCCTGGTCGAGGGCGATTCGGCGGGCGGATCGGCCAAGCAGGGCCGCGACCGGCATTTCCAGGCGATCCTGCCGCTTCGGGGCAAGATCCTCAATGTCGAGCGCGCGCGCTTCGACCGGATGATCTCCAGCCGCGAGATCGGTACGCTCATTCAGGCGATGGGCACCGGCATCCTCGACGAGTTCAACCTCGACAAGCTGCGCTACCACAAGATCGTCATCATGACCGACGCCGACGTCGATGGCGCCCACATCCGCACGCTGCTGCTGACGTTCTTCTACCGGCACATGTCGAAGATCATCGAGGCGGGGCATCTCTACATCGCACAGCCGCCGCTCTACAAAGCGACGCGCGGGCGATCGGAAGTGTATCTCAAGGACGATCCCGCGCTCGACGAATATCTGGTCGAGAACGGCGTCGCCTCGACGGTGCTCGAAGGTGCCGCCGGTGGTACGCGCTCGGGCGCCGATCTGCGCAGCCTGGTCGATCATGCGCGGCGGATGCGCACGCTGATGCGCTACGTGCCGCGCCGCTACGACGCGACCATCGTCGAGGCGCTCGCGCTGGTCGGCGCGCTCGATCCGGCGCTCGATGTCCCGACGCGCGCCGCGCGAGTCGAGGATGTCGTCGCCGCGCTCGACGCCGGTGATCCGGAGGCGCGCTGGTCGGCCGAAGTCAGCGAAGAGGGCGGCATCCACTTCAAGCGCTGGTGGCGTGGCGTGACCGATCACCACATCCTCGAGGCGGCATTTCTCGTGTCCGCCGAAGCGCGCAAGCTGCACGCTCTGGCGAGTGAACACGCGGAAGATTACGCCCGTACCGCGCGGCTGGTGCCCTCGCGCGCGGCGGTGGCGGCGGCCGAGGCCGAGCCGGCGCCCGAAACCGATGCGGACCCCGACGCGGAAGCGGCGCCGATCGCGATCGGCAAGGGCGAGTCGATGGTCGCACGCCCCTCGCAACTGCTCGAAGCGATTCTCGCGGCGGGCCGCAAGGGCTTGGCGATCCAGCGCTACAAGGGCCTCGGCGAGATGAACCCCGAGCAATTGTGGGAAACCACGCTCGACCCGCAGAACCGCTCGATGCTTCGCGTCGAGGTCGAACAGGTCGATGTCGCCGACGAGATCTTCACGCGATTGATGGGCGACGTGGTCGAGCCGCGCCGCGAGTTCATCCAGGAGAATGCGCTCAATGTCGCCAATCTCGACGTCTGAGGACTACGGACTCGATCTCACCCCGTTCGCCCTGAACTTGTCGAAGGGCGTGTCCCGAGGGCAACGCTTGGCGCACGTGCTTCGACAAGCTCAGCACGAACGGCGTGGCGGGGGCGGTGGATTTCCGCGAGGTGGTCATTGCAGAGTCGCGCATCGGCAGTAAGGTGCGGGCCAATCCAGGAGAGGATCAGCCGATGCGTTACCTTGCTCTCGCCGCCGTCGCCGCGCTCGTCGTTCCGGGCGCGATCCTCGCCGCACCGGCGGTAACGCCCGCGATCGAGAAGGCGCTCGCCGATCCCGCGCGGGCCGACCAGCAGGGCGACGACGCGCGCCGCAAGCCTGCGGAAGTGCTCGCCTTCGCCGGCGTCAAGCCGGGGCAGCAGGTCGTCGATCTGTTGCCGGGCGGCGGCTATTGGACGCGCATCTTCACCGGCATCGTCGGGCCGAGCGGCCATGTCTATGCGCTCTGGCCCAACGCGTCCGCAGCCTATGGCGCCAAGGGTGTCGCGGCGCTTCAGGCCCGCAGCCTCGCCAATGTGACGGCGGCGGTCGATCCTGCGATCATCACCGTGCCGAAGCCGGTCGATCTCGTCTGGACGGTCGAGAATTACCACGACATCGCCAACAAGGGCGGCGGTGAATCGGCGCTGAGCGCGTTCAACGCGGCGGTGTTTAAGGCGCTCAAGCCCGGCGGCACCTATGTCGTGATCGACCATGCCGCGCCTGCCGGCTCGGGCCTTGCCGATACCGAGACGCTGCACCGGATCGACCCCGCCATCGTCAAGCGGCAGGTGATCAACGCCGGCTTCATCTTCGTCGGCGAATCCAAGGCGCTCGCCAACCCGGCCGACGATCACACGCTCAAGGTGTTCGATCCCGCGATCCGTGGCCATACCGACCAGTTCGTCTACAAATTCCGGCGGCGCTGAGCAAACGCCCCCGGGGGCCGCGCCGATTGCAAGCCGGCGCGCGCGTACCTATTGTCGGATCGGAGGTCAGCATGCGCGTCAACACCAGCCAGTCGATCAAGACCGCCAATACGGTCCACACCCGCTTCGGAAGCTGGAGGGCGGCAAAGGAATCGTCGAGCTTCAAGGACGGAAAATATGTCCTTCGAAGTGTGTCCACGCGCGGCGATCAGGGCGCGACTGAGACGAAGTGAGCTTCAGCTACACGCTGTTCCTGGCGCTGCTTCTGCTTGCGCCGGGCCTGGCGGTATGGGCGGGCTTGCGCGCCGGTGAGCGGTCCGAACTGATCTCGCAGGCGCCGGAAAAGCCCGGATCGACCTTCTCGCTGCTCGTGATCGTGTTCGGCGCGCTGGCCGGGCACATCATCCTCTCCGGGCTGTTCGCGCTGCAAGCGAGTGCGTGCCGGCTCACCGGGCAGTGCGCTCTGTTGAGCTTCGATCCCAATGTCTACCGCGTCATCCTCACCAACGGGCGCTCGGCGGGCGTTCCGTCGGACTGGGCGTTCCTGTGCTGGTTCGTGTCGCTGCTCACGCCCGCGCTGATCGTCGGCGCCGCCGCCTATCTGGCCAGCGGGTGGAAGATCGTGCGCGACATGCGCGAAGCCGCGACCTTCGGGTGGCTCAAACGCTGGGTCGATCTCGCCCGCCCGTCGAACAGCTTCATCATCGCCTATGTCGTCACCACGCTCGAACATGATGGCGCGAACGTCGCCTATGAGGGCATCGTCGAGAACATCGCGCTCGACGACAACAAGGCGATCACCATGCTGGTACTGAGCAGTTGCGACCGCTTCCTCGTCCGCATCACCAGCGAACGCGTCGAGCGGATCGATTCGGACCACGCCCCGATTCCGCTGATCCAGCTCGAGGCGAAGCATTTCGTGAACGTAGCGCTCGAAGTGTTCGAAGATCTCGAAACGCCGCCGGCTGAGGAAGACTCACACCCCTGATCCGATCGATTGGGCCGCCCGTGATGAACAAATCGGCTCCCAAGCGTTCTGTACGCAACCGTCCGCGGACGGGCTGCATATCGGGAGTGTATCATGAAAAACATCATCGGGTTCGCCATGCTCGCCATCGTCGCGACCGCGCCGGCCGTGGCGCAGCGGGACAATCATCGCAGCGACCGCAAGCACCACAGCCGCACCTATCGCCAGGATTGCAAGCGCAGCAGCGGCACCACGGGCACGATCGCGGGCGGCGCTGGCGGTGCGCTCGCCGGTAACGCGCTCGGCGGCGGCACGCTCGGCACCGTCGCTGGCGGTGTTGGCGGCGCGTTGCTCGGGCGTCACCTCGACAAGAAGCATGACGCCGCGCAGAATCGCCGCAACGGCTGCTGATCTGCGTTCGGGGTCGCCGCGCCCGCGTGGCGGCCCCTGAACGAGTTGCCATTCTGTTCCCAGCCGCTATTCCTGTAGCGTGCTGCCGCATCCCGCCCTTCACGCCAGCCACGGCGGCATCTGGATCGCCGATGCCGATGGTACGCGGCCGATCGGGCGCGGCGAGGCGATCCGCATCGCGGCGGACACGCCAGTCATCCTGCTCAACGCGCCGCTGGTGGCGCAGCGGCTCGGCTATGCCGAACTGTCGGGGCTCGATGTGCTCGAACTGTTCGCGTGCCTGTTCCCGGCGCGCTTCATGGTGCCCACGCCCAAGGGTCTCGCCCGCGTGGCCGGCATCGATGCGCCCGCCAACGACGCGGATGTGGCTGCATTCCTGCGCCGCGCCGCCTCGGCCCTGCTAGACGTCACCGACGGCGACTGGCCCGAGCGTGAAGGTGCGTGGAGCGCGACGCAGAATCTCGGCCGGTTGCGCTGGCCGTGGGCGCCGATCCTCGGCGCGCGGCTGCACCGGCCGACCACCGCCGAACGCTGGCTGTTCACCAAATTGCCGGAATGGTCGGAAGCAGCGCCACGCCCGGCGCCGCGCACGATCAGCCTCGGCGCCGAGGAGACCACCGCGCGGCTGGCGAGCCTGACCGGTTCCGGTGCCGAGGAACGCCCCGGCCAGCGCGCCTTCGCGCAAGCCGCGACCGAGGCGTTCGCACCGCGCATGGTCCGCGACGCGCCCAATCTCGTGTTAGCCGAAGCTGGCACCGGGATCGGCAAGACGCTGGGATATCTCGCGCCCGCCTCGCTGTGGGCGGAAAAAGCCGGCGGCGCAGTGTGGGTCTCGACCTATACCAAGGCGCTGCAACGCCAGCTCGCGCAGGAAACCGCGCGGCTGTTCCCCGATCCGGCGGAGCGCCGACACAAGGTCGTGACGCGCAAGGGCCGCGAGAACTACCTGTGTCTGCTCAACCTCGAAGATGCGCTGCAAGGCGGGTTCGCGGGCCGCGCGGCGGTGCTGGCGCAGCTCGTCGCGCGCTGGGCGGCGTATAGCGCCGATGGCGACATGGTCGGCGGCGACCTGCCCGGCTGGCTGACCACCTTGTTCCGCCGCGCCGGCCACACCGCGCTGACCGACCGGCGCGGCGAGTGCGTCTATGCCGGCTGCCCGCACTACCGGAAGTGCTTCATCGAACGCGCCGCGCGCGCCAGCGTCGAGGCCGATATCGTCATCGCCAATCACGCTTTGGTAATGGTCAACGCGGTGCGCGGGCGCGAGCTGACGACGCGACCGACGCGCTACGTGTTCGACGAAGGCCATCATCTCTTTGACGCCGCCGACATGATGTTCTCGACCGCGCTGACGGGCCAGGAGACGATCGAGCTGCGCCGCTGGCTGCTCGGCCCGGAATCGGGCGGGCGCGGGCGACGGCGGGGGCTGGCGGCGCGGCTGTCCGACGTGGCGAGCTATGACGAGGCGGGTGCGCTCGCCATCGCCGATGCGGTCAAGGCGGCGGGGGCGCTCGCCGCCGATGGCTGGCTGCAACGGCTGGCGGAGGGCGCGCCGTTCGGGCCGATCGAGCATCTGCTCGCCGCCGTGCGCGGGCTGACCTATGCGCGGGCCGAGACCGACGGCGATGCCGGATACGGGCTGGAGACCGAACTGGTCGAGCCCGACGCGGCTCTGGTCGAGGCAGCCGGGCAGGCGGCGCACGCGCTCGATGCGTTGGTGCGGCCGCTGGTCGCGCTCGGGCGGCGGCTGGAGGCCGTGCTGGCCGACGCGCCCGACTGGATGGATGCGCCAGCCCGCGCCCGAATCGAAGGTGCCATCGCTTCGCTCGGCTGGCGCGCGGAGACGGTGGCATCGTGGTTGGCATTGCTCGCGCGCGTCGGCGGGCCGGCGGCGGAGCAGTTCGTCGACTGGCTGATCGTCAACCGGATCGAGGGCCGCGATTACGATATCGGCCTGCTGCGCCACTGGCTCGATCCGAGCAAGCCTTTCGCCGAGATCGTGCTGCGCCCGGCACACGGCGCGCTCGTCACCTCAGCAACCTTGCGCGGCGGCGGGGCCGATCCCGACGAAGGCTGGACCGTCGCCGAGGCACGCAGCGGCGCGCAGCATCTGATCCGCCCCGGCGCGCGTTTCTCGGCGGCGAGTCCGTTCGATTACGCCAATCACGCGCAGGTGCTGATCGTCACCGACGTGAAACGCGGCGATCTCGGCGCGCTCGCCAACGCGTATGCGCGGCTCGCGCTGGCGAGCGGGGGCGGGATGCTCGGGCTGTTCACCGCGATCCGGCGGCTGCGCGCGGTCCACGCCCGCATCGCCGATCGGCTCGCGCGCGAGGGCCTGCCGCTCTACGCGCAGCATGTCGATCCGATCGACACCGGCACGCTGGTCGATATCTTCCGCGACGATCTTTCCGCCTCGCTGCTCGGCACCGATGCATTGCGCGACGGGGTAGATGTGCCCGGCCGATCGCTGCGGCTGGTCGCGATGGAGGGTGTTCCCTGGCCCAAGCCGAGCGTGCTCCATGCCGCGCGACGGCTCGCGGGCGGCGGATCGGCCTATGACGACCGAATCGTGCGCGCGCGGCTGGCGCAGGCCTTCGGGCGGCTGATCCGCCGCGCCGACGATCGCGGCATGTTCGTCTTGCTCTCCTCGGCGATGCCGTCGCGGCTGCTGTCGGCGTTTCCGCCCGGCGTGCCGGTGGCACGCGTGACGCTGGACGAGGCGATCGAGCGCGCGCGGCGTCTTCCTTCCGTCATCGAATCGGGGCAAGAGGTGATCGACGCCTGACGGAGACGGCCATTTGAAATCGCTTACCCTCCTCCGCCACGCCAAATCGGGCTGGGACGATCCGGTCGCGCGCGATTTCGACAGGCCGCTCAACGGCAAGGGCAAGCGCGCGGCCGCGATGATGGGCCGGCATATGCGCGCGCTCGGCCTGTCGTTCGACCATGTCGTCGCCTCCCCCGCGGTGCGCGTGATGGAAACGCTCGACGAGATCGAGCGCGGCTACGGCAAGGCGCTCAACACGGCCTGGGACCGGCGGCTGTACCTCGCCTCGGCCGAGACGTTGCTCGATGTCGTGCAGGAGTTGCCCGACAGCACCGGTGACGTGCTGCTGGTCGGCCACAATCCGGGCCTTGAGGATCTGGTCCTGATGCTGGTGCCCGAAGCCATGGATGGCCTGCGCGGTGCGATCGAGCAGAAATACCCGACCGCGAGCGTGGCGCGGATGGCGTTCGACGTGGCCGGCTGGCGCGGTGTGGGCGCGGGCGGCGCGGTGCTCGAACGCTTCGTACGCCCGCGCGATCTCGATCCGACGCTCGGGCCGGATCAGGATTGAGCGCTCGACGACGGAGTGACCCTTTCAACCGTTCGTGCTGAGCCTGTCGAAGCACGTGTTCCGAACACGCCCTTCGACACGCTCAGGACGAACGGAGTGGTTGGTCAGCGCTTTTTGTAATCTTACGAAGACTTGTTCTTGAGCAGATCGCCAAGCCCGGCCAGCCCGCCCAGCGGTTTCACCTCATCCTCGCTGAGCACGCCTGCGGCACGCAGCGCTGCGGCGGCGTTGGCGCTGCGCGGGAAGGGATCGAGCGCGAGCGCCATCGTCTCCGCCGCCGCCTCGCCGAGATCGACCGCGCCGCCTTCATAGGGAATCGTGTCGAGCGCGTGTTCGTCGAGTTCGATCTCCGCATCCCCGCCTGCGTCCGCCCCCGCATCCCCGCTCTCCACGAACCGCAATGCCACGGGTTCGTCGATCGTCACCGGGATCGGCTCGTCGGTGACGGTACAGGCCTGCACGACATCGGCGCCGACTCGCCCGCGCACCACGATCCCCGCCGCCTCGCGCCGAACCGTCAGAGTCGCCTCGAGCCGATCGACCGACAGCAGCCCGAAGCGTGCGGCGAGTGCGACACGCTCGATGGGCTCGGCGGCGATCGTCACGCCGCGCTCGCCCGCGCCGATCGTGTCTATTCGCTCGGGGCGGGAGAATTCAGGGGCAGTCATGGCAGGTCTCCGGCGATGATCGCGGCAGTGGGCGCCACGGCAAGCGCGTCGCGCAACGCGTACAGCCGCGCCGCGACATGGCGCAAGGCCGGTTCGGCCGGCGCCTCGCCGCGGTAGAGGTTGCGGATCAGCGCGGCATCGAGGCTCCCCGCCGTCAGCGCGTCGCGATAGGCACCGATCCGGCCGCCAAGCATGCTCATCATCTTGCCGATATGCTTGCCGACGATGATATCGCCGATGCCGATCTGGCGAAGCTGCCCGTCCATGTCATCGACGAACCGCTCGGTCACGCGCGCCACCGTCTCGGCGCCTTGGGGATCGCCCTCCAGCCGAAGCAACACGAAGGTGAGGACGCCCGCGATCATGTCGAAGCGCCCGTCGATCGTGTCGGGCACGCTGCCCTCCAGATACCAATGCGGTTCGCGCCCGCGCGCGACGACAGCGGTGTAGAGCGGCAGCGCTTCGGTATCGCGCGTGCCCAGCATTCGACCGATCCAGCTCAAGCGCATCGACTCCCGAAAGGGCGGCCCTTGTTTGGCCATCAAGCTCGGCATATTGAGGCGATCGCGGTACGATGCAATGCGCGGTTTTCGCGTGGGCGGCGGCCTTGTGACATGGCCGGGTGCCGGGGAGATTGTGATGACGTTGTTTTCGGCCCGTTCGCTTCTGGGGCCTGCCCTGATCCTCGCCGGCGTCGCCGCCGGCGGCTGCACGCCGCTGCGCTCGCATCAGGGCTATGTGATCGATGCCGATCTCGTCAACTCGGTGCAGCCGGGGGTCGATACCCGCCAGTCTGTGCTCCAGGTGCTCGGCAAGCCGACGCTGACCAGCCAGTTCAACCAGGGCGACTGGTATTATGTGTCGCGTGACGCGCGCAATTTCGCGTACAACAACCCCCACGTGAAGTCGCAGACCACGCTGCGGATCAGCTTCGACGGCAAGGGCACCGTCACCGGCATCCACCGGACTGGCATCGAACAGACCGCCTCGATCTCGCCGATGCAGAAGACTACCCCGACGCTCGGGCGCAAGAGCAGCTTCTTCTCGGAACTGTTCGGCAATATCGGCACGGTCGGCGCGGTCGGCGGTGGCGGCGGCCAACAGGGCGGCGGTCGCAACACGCCCTGATCGCCGCGGCGATGCTCTGCCTTTCTGGTTGATGAAGGCGGCATTCGCACGCCATTCAGCGTGATGGGTCCAGAACGACCGGGTGATCGCGGCGCAAGCCTGCGATCGCCACGTCAGGAAAGGAACAGCATCATGCGCTCATTCATCATCACCGCGCTCATGGCGGCGACCGTGCTGCCGGTGGCGGCACAGGCGCAATCCGCCGGCGAGATCCGGCACGACCGCCGCGAGATCCGGGAACAGCGCCGCGACCTCGATCGCGCCTATCGCAGCGGCGATCCGAACCGCATCCGCGCGGAACACCGCGACCTGCGCGAAGCGCGGCAGGAATATCGCGAGGATGTCGCCGACCGCAACCGCCGCTTCGGGCGTGACGACTGGCGCGGCTGGCGCGATCGCAACGCGCGGCTCTATGCGGCCGGCGATTGGCGTGCGCCGTTCCGCTACAACGTGTTCCGTCCGGGTGTGCGGATCGCGCCGAGTTATTACGGCACGCGCTATGTCGTCGTCGATCCGTGGCGCTACCACCTGCCGCCAGTCCGTTTCGGCCAGAGCTGGGTGCGGCATTACAACGACGTGGTGCTGGTCGATACGCGGCGCGGTTACGTCGTCGACGTGATCCGCGGCTTCTACCGGTAAACTTTCCCCGGTCGGCCGCGCACAGGGTGGGGGAGGTGCGCGGCCGGTGCCGGGTCAAAGCTACTAGGCACTAGTCCCGAAAGGGGGGAAAGGGACTGTGGTGCTGAACGCCGCCCACCCGAAATGGTTCACGGCCTTTTTGCCTCAGCGCACCGTAAACAGCACCTGATCGACGACCCGACCCGCAACATCGACGAGCCGAAGCCGGTGCTGCCCCGGCGGCGCCAGAATTTGCGGTTGTGCGGTCGCCGAGCCGAGATCGCGGCGGTCGAGCAGCAGCCGGTGAGTCGCCGCCGACCCTGAAACCGTCACCGCCAGCCGCTGCCGATCGGGCGGGATATCGGGATCGATCGCATAGACCGCACCCGATACCGGATTGGTGATGCGCGGCCGGCGCGCTGCATCCGGCGCGAAGGTGATCAGCGTCTGCGCGGTGCCCGCGAGGAAATATTCGCTACGCGGCTGTTCGACATTGCTGGCAAAACGGACGTTTGCGCGCTCGATCCCGGTCGGGCGCGGCGGTGGGCCGCTGTCTTGCCCGCCACCCAACGCCATCATCACATCGCGCCAAACCGGCGCGGCGCCGCTCACGCCCGAGACGGCGCGCATCGAATCGCCTTCGAGATTGCCCACCCAGACCGCGACCGTGTAGCGGCGCGTGAAGCCGATGCACCAATTGTCGCGCATCGCCTTGGACGTGCCGGTCTTCACCGCCGCCCAGAACGGCAGCCGCAGCGCCGAATCGAGCCCGAACGTGGCGGCGCGCGCGTTGGGATCGGCGATCATGTCGGCGACGATCCACGCGGCTTGCGGGCTGGTGACCGCGCGCGGTGTTTCCCGTGGATCATCGTTGGTCAGTCGTGCCGGCGACCAGCGCCCGCCTTGCGACAGGCTGCGATACGCGTTGGCCTGTTCGAGCAACGTCACCTCGGCCGAGCCGAGCGCGAGCGAATAGCCGTAATAATCGCCATCCTCGACCAGCCCGCGATAGCCGCTGTCCCACAGCCGGTCGCGAAACGCATCGACCCCGACCAGCAGCAACGTCCGCACCGCGGGCACGTTGAGCGACCCCGCCAGCGCCGAGCGTGCCGACACCGGCCCCTTGAAGCCGCGATCATAATTCTGCGGCACGTAGAGGCCAGAAGCGGTGTCGAGCTGGACCGGCGAATCGTCGAGGATCGAGGCGGGGGTGAGATAGCCCTTCTCGATCGCCTCGGCGTAGAGGAACGGCTTGAGCGTCGATCCCGCCTGGCGATAGGCGTTCGCGCCATCGACCGAAGGCGCGGTCGAGGCGCCACCGATCCCGCCGACATAGGCGAGCACATCGCCGCTGGCATTGTCGAGCACCACCACCGCGCCGTCACGCGCGCGCGCGCCGCCGAGGCCCTGCAACTGGCGCCGCAACGCCTGGATCGCGATTGCCTGGATCTGTTTGTCGAGCGTGGTGGTGATGCGCAGGCCGGGCTTTGTCAGCAGCCGGTCGGAGAGGTGCGGCGCAAGGCCGGGATCGAGCGCGAGGCTGCGCGCCGGCCCGAGCATCGCCACCGCCTCGCCCTCGAACCGGCTGCAATCGCGCTCGCGAGCCATCGCGCAGGCGCGGCGCGCGATGATGGTCGCGCCCGCTTGCGGCTCGGGCAGCAGCGCGGCGAGCAGCAACGCATCGTCGCGGGCGAGCGCATCGGGGGTCTTGCCGAACAGCCCGAGCGCGGCCGCGCCGATTCCCTGCGCCTCGCCACGGAAGCCGGCGAGGTTGAGATAGGCTTCGAGGATCTGGTCCTTGCTCCAGCCGCGTTCGATCGCCCAGGCGGCGCGCATCTGGCGAAGCTTGTCCCACACATGCCGCCGCCCCGGCGCGGCGAGATCGGGCGCGAGGAAGCCGGCGAGCTGCATCGACAGCGTCGATCCACCCCGCCCGCGCTCCCCCTGCGCCTTGTCGCGCGCGATGCCGAGCAACGCCAGCCAATCGACCCCGCCATGCCCGTAGAAGCGCTGATCCTCGGCAGCGACGATCGTGTCGCGTGCGACGGGCGAGACGTGGGCAAGGGGCGTCCACGCGAGACGGCGCGCCTTGAAGTCGACTCGCGCGGAGTCGATCAGCGTGCCGTTGCGGTCATAGAGCCAGGCCTCGGACGGGTGCCACTGGCTGCGCACCTCGCGGTAAACGGGGAGCGGCGGCGGGAAGGTCGCATAATCGATCGCGGCGAAGACCAGCACCGCCAGACCCAGCGCGGCGACGGTTATGCCACCTTTTGTCCACAGGCTTTTCCACACGGCTGCACCGCACAGGCGCAGACGTGCGTCCAGTTGGGAAAGCCGCTGTAACAGGGCGCTGCAGTCAATCACGCGACGGTCCGTAACTGCACCCTGGCGTTTGCCGGGGAAGAGGAAAATATCCTCCGTTCGTGCTGAGCGAAGTCGAAGCACGTGCCCCAAACGCTGGCGCGTGTGGCACGCCCTTCGACACGCTCAGGGCGAACGGAGGAGGGGATGGCGTGCGATCATCACCGCTGCTCCACCACCATCGGCGCGAGCGGCACCTGTGCGCGGATCGCGGGCGAGTACATCGCCTCGACCCGGCTCGGCGGCAGTTGGAAGCGGCCCGCCCCGTTCAGGCGGATCAGGTACGACGCGGCGAATTTGCCGCGCGGCACCCAGTCGAAATAGGCGCGCCAGCTATCGTTGCGCCGCTCGACATAGGCGGCCGAAACGCCCGCCTGCACGTCCCACAGCTTCCCGTCGGCGTCGCGGATGTTGAAGCGCGTGCCGTCACCCGCTTGCCCCTTGTCGGCGAGCATCTGCGATTGCCCGCCGAGATCGCCGATGATCGTCGCGCCCGCCGGAATCGGATCGTTGATGACCACCCAGTTGCGCTCGGCGCTCGCCTCGACGCCGATGGTGATCTTAAGCACGTCGCCGCGCGTCAGCTTGCCGGGCGTGCGGCGCTGCACCACCTCGACCGATCGCACCATCCGGTAGCCCGCGAACAACGGTTGTTTGAGCGGCACCGCCGCCGACACCGAGACGCTCGCCCACGGCCCGGCGCCGCCGGCCTGACGCAGCACCAGCGGCGTTTGCACCGCCGGCAGCGCGAAGCTGGCGAGGCGCTGGTCGGTGGCGAGCGGCCAGTTTTTGCTCAGCGTCTTCGCGCCGAGCGTCAGCGTGGTCGCGCCGGTGATCGCGCTCGCCGGATAGAGCGCACCGAACTTGCGCGCGGCGATCGTGCCCCAGGCGTTGGCGGTGGTGGTGTCCCAATGGCCATGCGACTGGCGCAGCGCGACGCCGACCATCATCTTCGCGGCTTCGTCCTGCCAGCCCGGGCGACCGAGCGTGGCGATCACCGCCTTGATCGAGGCCTCGTCGGTCGAGGACATCAGCCACCACAGGCTGTTGCCCTTGTCGGACAGGTCTAGCCTTGTGCCTTCGTACACCAGCCGCGTGCGCAACTCGGCCTCGGCATTGGCCTTGAGCGCGGCGGCGTTGGCGAGGCCGGGAACGTGATCGAGTGCGATCAGATAGTCGGCGAGGCTTGCGGTCGGCATTTCCTTCGGCGTCATCGCGATCTGGCCGAGCATCGCCGGTGTCGCCGCGCCAGCGCGGGCGAGCGCCGCGAACGCCGCGATCTTCTGCGGGCGGGGATCGCCATAGGTTTCGTGCCGCACGCGCCCGTCGAGCACCGCCTTCAGCCCCTCGATCATCCGCGTGCGCGCCGCATCGGGAATTGGCAGGCCCGCTTCTGAGGTCATCGACAGCACATAGGCGGTCAGCGCTTCCGATCCGCTCAGCGTGTCCGACGGCCAGTACCGCAGCAGCCCGTCACTCGCCTGATAGGTCGGGATATCGCTCGCAAGCGATGTCCACGCGCTGGCGTCGCCGAGCGCGACCGCGCGCGACAGCCGCTGTTCGAAGCAGGTGTACGGATAGGCCGCCATGAACGCGCGCACGCCGGCAAGCGGCGGCGCGAGGCTGTCGTCGAGCCGGATATCGACCGTGCCGCGCCCGGCGAGCGCGCCGGCGGGCGGTGCGATCGGGATCGTGGTGGCGTCGCCGACATGCGCCAGCGTGGCCGCCCACACCTCGACCGGGAAGGCCGGTACGACATCCTGATTGACGGTGAGCTGGTCGCCAGCCTTGTCGTCCGCCGTCTTGGCGGTGACGTGCCAGCGCAGATTGGCGACGTTCTCGGGTGCGGTCAGGTTCCAGGCGATCGGCACCGCGCCGCCCGCCGGGATTTGCACGGTCAGCGGATGGCCCTGCGCGATGCGGGGGGTGAGATCGACGCTGGCGGTGACGGTCATCGGCTTGTCCGAGCCGTTGCGGAGCGTGAACCCGGCCGCGTAATAATCGCCCGATCGCACCAGCGGCGGCATCGCCGCGTAGATCGACAGATCCTGCGCGGTGCGCACCTCGGTCGATCCGGTGCCGTAAAGCTGCGCGCCCTGAGTCGCGATCGCGACCAGCTTGAACGCGGAGAGCGCGTCCGACATCGGCACCGCGACTCGCGCGTGGCCGTTGGCGTCGAGCGCGACATGGTCCTTCCACAACAGCACCGGCTGGAAATTCTCGCGGTTGAGCCCGGACGAATCGGCGCCACCGCCGCCGCCGGCCTCGACCGCTTTCTTGCCGTAATGGCGCTTGCCGACCACCTGAGTCTGCGCGGTCGAGGTCAGCACCGAAAGCGGGCGTTCGCCCATCATCGCGCTCAGCACGTCCCAGCTTTCGTTGGGGGCGAGCTGGAGCAACGCCTCGTCGACCGCGGCGAAGGCGACATCGGCTTCGCGCGCCGGCTTGCCGTCTGGCGTCTTCACCGACACATCGACCTGCGCGACATCGCGTGCGGCATAACGCTGGCGATCGGCCTTGACCGCGACCGCGAGCGTATGCGCCTCCCAGCCCACCTTCACCTTGGCGATACCGAGCCGGTAGCTCGGCTTGGCGAGATCGACGAGCGCGGTCGGTTCCTGCCCCTCGGGCGGCCCGCTCTCCAGCCCGAGCGAGCGCGCGATGCCGTGCAGCCAGCTCCAGAACCCGCTCTCGACGCGGCCGCGCACCACCATCACCGAGACGAACACGTCGGGCGCATAGGCCCCCGGCATCGGCACTTCGACGACCGGGTCTTTGCCCGAAAGCTGTGTGACGAAGCTCGACAGCACGCCCTCGCGCTCGACCGTGACGAGCGCAGTCGCGCTTCGGAACGGCATCCGCACCTGGAAGCGGCCGGTTTCGCCGGCGGTATAGCTGAGCTTCTCGGGCACCACGTCCATGCGGTCGCCATTGTCGCCGCCGAACCACCAATCCTCGTCGCCCGCCAGCCACACCGAGGTGGCCGCACGCGCGACATTGCCGTTGGTATCGGCGGTGGTGGCGACGGCGTAGATTTCGCCCGAGGTGCCGGGATCGATCTTGCAACTCGCGAGGCCCTGCGCATCGGTGGTCGCGGTGCAATCCGCCGACAGCTTGGTCGTCGTCATCTGGTTGTCGTAAGCGTAGAAGCCGCCGATCAGCCGCCGCCGCGCGGTCAGGATCTTGCGGTTGTAGAGCGCGACCGAAACCTTCTGGTTGGCGATCGGCTTGCCTTCGGTGGTCAGCGCGACGAAGCTCAGGCGCAAATCGTCCTGCTTCATCAGCCAGCCATCGGTCTTGATGCCGAGCTGAACCGCACTCGGGAAGATCGGGATTCGCTTGGAGGCGGTCAGCACCTCGCCATTGGCGTCTTGATAATCCATCTCGACGAGCATGTCGGTGGCGGCGTCGAGGCTTTGCGGCACATCGACCGTCGTCTTGGTGGTACCGTCGCCGCCGAGCTTGGCGGGCAGGGTCTGGGTCGGCGGCAGCGGGGTCTTCTCCTCCTCGCCATCGCCGTCGAGCGGCTTGGTGCCCTCGGTCACCTTGGCGCCGCCGAACGTGTATTTCTCATAGCCGTCGGGCGTCGCGGTGCGGCCGAAATAGCCGATGCGCAGATCGACCGGCAGATTGGGCGCACCGCCGCCCGAGAGATAGCCGACGAACAGGTCGAGCGGCAGCGCCTTCGGGCGCACCTGCGCGTCCTTGGGACCCGTGACGGTCGCGCGCATCGTGGGCAATTTGTATTCGTCGACCTTGAACGACTGGCCCGAGGAGAGCGTCTTGCCGCCCGCTTCGATGCGGATGTCGTAATCGCCCATCGGTGCGCCCTGCGGCGCGGTCCATTCCGATTCGCCGATACCGTTGGCGTCGATCGTCACGGGTAGTTCGAACACCGTGTCCGATCCGCGATGCGACAGCTTGAGCGTGCCCGATGTGGCGGGGGCGAGGCCGAACCCGGCACCGATCTGCTGGCGCAGGATATGCTTCATGTGGATCGTCTCGCCCTGACGGACGAGCGCGCGGTCGAACACGGTATGGAGCAGGTCGCCCGCCGCCGAATAGCCATAAGGCAGATCGAAGTCATACGGGCGGATGCCCTCGCCCCAACCGGTCAGCGTGAAGCTGAAATCGTCGGCGAGCCGCGCCGACACCATCAGCGGGTGCGCGCTGCTGCTCTCTTCGCAACTCGCATAGGTTTCCGGCTCGGGCAGGCCCTTGGGCACGTACAGCCCGCCGGCCTTGTCGGTGGTGCCGCGTGCGAGCAAAGCGCCGGTGCAGCTATCGGTAACGCGCACCTCGGCGTTGGCGGCGGGTTTTCCGGTGTCGAGCTGGGTCACCCAGGCGAGGCTTCGCTCGCGGCCCCATTTGAAATGCACCGCGAGATTGGTGACGAGCGCCGCCGACGCGACATAGCGCGGCGCATTCCGCCCGAGCAAAGCCTGCCCCAGCACCGGGCTGGCCAGTTCGACAACGTAGAAGCCCGGGCGCCCGAGCGGGATGCCGAACACTTCGAAATCCTTGCCCTTGCCGGGCAGGCCGAGCGACAGCGCCTTGCCCTGGCCTGCGCTCAGGATCGCCTCCGATCCGGTGTCGTTGATACGCACGTCCTTGCCGCCGCGCTTGACGGTGTGGCTTTTCTCTTCGCCAGCCTTGGCGACGGTGCGGAGCCATTGCGCGACCTCACCGTCCGAGCCCGCGACGCGTAGCGACTGTCCGGGCATCGCCATGCTCTGCCCCTGCAACGCCGGCTCGACATTGCGGACGGTGACAGGCAGCACGCCGCCCTGCTTGGCTTCGAGGATGCCGAAGGGGGCTGCGAACTTGATGAGCGGCGGCGCTTCGTCGAACGTCACGTCGAGCGGAAAGCGCTCGGCATTCGACAGCACGCGGCCGCTCTCGTCCTTCAGGCCGGCCGGGAGAGTCAGCTTGGCCGTGGTGGCGGCGGGCAGAGGGGCCGCGAAGGTGATGTCGCTGATCGTCGCTTTCTTGGCGTCGTCCTTGTCGAACTTGGGCGCGATCGCCTTGCCATCGGCGGTGGCGATGCGGATTTGCTGTGCCGCCGACATCGCGATCGGCGCGGTGAAGCGGACATAGGCCTTCTCGACCGGCGAGCAGCCCGCCTGCGCATTGACCCGGCTGCATTCGAACCGCGCGCTGAAGGGTTTGCGCACCGTATAATCGAAACGCTGGTCCGCGCCGGCGGTCTTGCCGCCCGCGCTGGCGATGTTCGCGCCCCACACCAAGGCCATGTCGCGGCCCGGCGGCAGCGGGCGGCGGCATTTGAGCGCGGTCACGCCGGCATAGGCCTTCTGGCGATCGGCAGCGCTCGCCGGCACCGCCGCCGGCAGCCCGCCGTTATCGAGGAAGCTGCGGACGTTCCAGTTGCTCGTGCCCATCTCGCCAAGCAATTTGCCGGGCAGATCGGCGGGGAGCACGTCGACCGGGATCTTCTCGCCGATGCCGTCGACCGCGCAATAGGCGTTGGCGGCGATCGAGGCGGGGGTGGCGGGCAGGTTGGCGGCGACGAGGAAGGTCTGGTCCTCCTCGATCTCGCCGTCATATTGCGCCGGCAGCACCGCGCGCGCGACCGGGCCGCCGGCATCGACCTTGAACACGCGCTGGCCGGTCACCTCATAGCCCGACACGCTCTTGAGCTTGTCGTGGATCGTGAACGAACAGGTCGTGCCGCCGGGCAGGCCGCTCACGAACTCATAGACATAGGTCTGCGGATCGACCCAGCGGCCGGTGCCGCTGACATCGCATTTCACGTCATAGGGCGAGGCCGCGCGCGGATCGCCGAGCGCGACCATCGGCTGGCTGAATCGGGTGGTGAAGCGTTCGATCGCGCCGTCGCCGATGCCCGGCGTCGCCAGCACGACCTGCGGCGAGGAATCGCCAAGCGCGGCGACCGGCGCGAGCGCCAACATCAGCAGCGCGATACGGCCTGCGACCTTCATTGAACGTTCCTCCCCAGGAGCGGCGCGACGCTACGGGGCGGCACGGCGGGCGTAAAGCTTTGATTGTAGCTTGCTTGCACGTTGCGGCTGCGAAACAATAGCGACGAATCGATAACGCTGATTCGGGGGTGAGGCGTTTGGAGGTTGGGGGGATCGTCCTTGCCGCGCTCGACGCGGCTGCGCGCGAAACCATGCTGTTCGCGGCCGTGGGTTTTCTGATCGGCGGAATCGACGATCTCGCGGTTGACCTCGTGTTCCTGACAGTGTGGGCGCGGCGGCGATTGAGTCCGGCCAGTATCGGCAACGGCGACGGGACGCTCGCGGAATATCCGGCCCGTCCCACGCCGCGCCGTTTCGCGGTGTTCGTGCCCGCCTGGGACGAGGCGGCGGTGATCGGCGCGATGCTGCGCACCACGCTGGCGCGGTTCGGTGCGGCCGACTACCGCGTCTACGTCGGCGCCTATCCCAATGACCGCGCGACGATCGATGCGGTCGCGGCCATAGCCGGCCAGGCCGCGCGCGTTCGGCTGGTGATCGGTGGCGTCGCCGGGCCGACCACCAAGGCCGATTGCCTCAACACGCTGTGGCACGCGTTGCAGCGCGACGCGGCGGGCGGATGGCGCGCGGATGCGATCGTGCTGCACGATGCCGAGGACGTCGTCGATCGCCACGAACTGCGGATCTACGATGCGCTGCTGGATCGCTACGCGGTCGTGCAATTGCCGGTCTTGCCGCTGATCGACCGCCGCGCGCGGCTCGTCTCGGGCCATTATGCCGACGAATTCTCCGAAGCGCACACCAAGAACCTCGTCGTGCGGCAGGCGCTCGGTGCTGGCCTGCCGCTCGCCGGAGTCGGCTGCGCGATAGCGCGGGATTCGCTCGCGGCGGTCGCCGCTGCGCGCGGCGGCAACCCGTTCGACGGTGGCAGTCTGACCGAGGATTACGAACTCGGCCTCATGCTCAGCCAGCGCGGTGCCACGGGCGTGGTCGCGCGCATCCGCGAAGGCGCCGGCACGCCGCTGGTCGCAGTGCGCGCCTATTTTCCCGCGACGCTCGAGACGGCGGTGCGGCAAAAGGCGCGCTGGATGATCGGCATCGCGTTCGCCGGGTGGGACCGGCTCGGCTGGGCGCGCGCGCGCCATTGGTCCGAACATTGGATGCGGATGCGCGATCGCCGCGCGCCGCTGGCGATGCTGGTGTTGGCCGTCGCTTATGTCGCGCTGCTCGGCTGGGGCGCGTCCAACCTCGCGCACTGGCTGGCGGCCACGCCGATCCCGCGTGTCGGCACCGCGACCGCTGTGTTGCTGCGGGTGAATGCCGCGATGTTGCTGTGGCGGCTCGTCGCGCGCGTAGCATTCACGACGCGCGACTACGGCTGGCGCGAAGGGCTGTGGTCGCTGCCACGCATGCTGGTCGCCAATCTGATCGCGCTGCTCGCGGTGCGCCGCGCCGTGTGGCGTTACGCCGCGATGCTGCGCGGCGCGGACGTGCGCTGGGACAAGACCGCGCACGTCTTCCCGGATGATGCGGCGATCGAGCCGTGATCGCCGGGCAGGGCCGGCCGTTGCGCTTTATCGGCGTGTTGGTCGCGGGCTGGATCGGCTTACGCACGGTCATGCTGTGGCCGCATGCCCAGGGGGTGCCTGATCCGGTGCCCGATCTGGCGCGCGGCGCGGTTGCGGTGGCGCGGGCGCCGGCAGCCGCAACGGCGGCTCCGGCCATGGCGCGTCCGGCTCCGCCGCCGGGCGAGCCGGTTCGGCTCACGGCGGCGTGGCGCGCTGCGCCCGCCGCTTCGGCGCATGGCGGCGGTGCGGTGCGATCGATTCAGCCGCCGCCATTCGCCGTGCCGGTCGGCGAGCGCGACCGTCCGCAAGCGCCACCGCCGCCCATCGCTGGCCTGCCGCGTTCCGTGCCGGCCGCTGCGACGGCCGGCACGACCGAACCGTCCCGGCTCTCGGGCAGCTTCTGGCTGGTCGCGCGCGGCGGCGGCGGCGTCACCAGCGCGCCGCTCGGCGGGCAACTCGGCGGCGCGCAGGCGGGGTTGCGGCTGGCGTATCTGCTCGATCGCAGGCACCGCCTCGCCGTGATGGCGCGCGTCACCAGCCCGCTCGGATCGGGGCTGCGCGAGGCGGCGATCGGCCTCGAATGGCAGCCGACGCGGTTGCCGGTGCGGATCGTCGCCGAGCAGCGCATCGCCATCGATGGCGGCAAGGGCGGCCCTGCCGTCGAACTCGTCGGCGGCTTTGGCCCGCTCCCCATCGGCGGTGGCTTCCGCCTCGAAAGCTACGCACAGGCCGGCGCGATCCACCGCGACCGCACCGAAGGCTTCGTCGATGGCGCGGCGCACCTCTCGCACCCGATCGGCGCACTCGGCCCGATCTCGATCGATGTCGGCGCCGGCCTGTGGGGTGGCGCGCAGCGCGGCGCCGAGCGGCTCGATGTCGGCCCGTCGATCACCGCGACGCTGCCGATCGCCAACCAACGCCTGCGCGTTTCGCTCGATTGGCGCGAACGGGTCGCCGGCGGCGCGCGCCCGGGTTCGGGGGTGGCGCTGACGCTGGGCGCGGATTTCTAGGCGCGTCGACCGAACGGGAAGGGGGAAGCGCTTCCCCGCCTTTTTCACCCGAAGCGCCACCCGCGCTTTGCCTCGCGCCCGCAACCGGCTATCGCCTTGGGGCAATGGACATCTACCTGCCCATCGCCAATCTGTCGGTCAACGCGCTGGTGATCGTGCTGCTCGGCGGCGGCGTCGGGCTGTTGTCGGGCATGTTGGGTGTCGGCGGCGGGTTCCTGACGACGCCGCTGCTGATCGTCTACGGCATTCCGCCGACCGTCGCCGCCGCCTCTGCCGCGAGCCAGGTGACGGGGGCGAGCGTGTCGGGGGTGTTCGCGCATTTCCGCCGCGACGGGGTCGATACCAAGATGGGCGGGGTGCTGGTCGCGGGCGGGCTGCTCGGCAGTCTCGCCGGCGGGCAGGTCTTCCGGCTGCTTCAGGCGACCGGGCAGATCGATACGGTGATCGCGATCATCTATGTGCTGCTGCTCGGCTTCATCGGGTCGATGATGGGGCGCGAGGCGATCGGCGCGATTCGCGTCGCGCATGGCGCGGCGGCGCCGCGCGCGCGCAAGCGCCGGCACCACCCGCTCGTCGCGGCGCTGCCGTTCCGCACGCGCTTCTATCGCTCGGGGCTGTACATCTCGCCGCTCGCGCCGCTTCTGCTGGGGTTCTTCGTCGGCATCCTGACGATCCTGCTCGGCGTCGGCGGTGGCTTCATCCTCGTGCCGGCGATGCTGTACCTGCTCGGCATGACGACTCAGGTGGTGGTCGGCACCTCGCTGTTCCAGACCTTGTTCGTCACCGCGATGGCGACGATGGTCCATGCCACCACCACCAAGGCGGTCGATATCGTGCTGGCGGCGCTGCTGCTGCTCGGCTCGGTCGCCGGCGCGCAGGTCGGCGCGCGCTTCGCCGCGAAGGCCAAGCCCGAATATCTGCGGCTGGCGCTGGCGATCATCGTGCTGGCGCTCGCGGTATGGATCGCGATCGGGCTGGGCTGGCGGCCCGCCGAAATCTATTCGGTCGAAGCGTCGTGAAAGCGTGGTGGATGGTGGTTCTCGCGCCGTTGCTGGTCGCGGCGGAGAGCAAGCCGGTGCTCGTCCCCGACGTGTCGCAGCGCAATGTCGAGATCGTCTACAGCTTCACCGGTGCCGATCTGCTGCTGTTCGGCGCGATCCTCTATCCCGGCGGGCGCCTGCCCGACGACGACAAGCCGACCGACATCGTCGTGGTGGTGAAGGGGCCGACGCAATCGATCCTGGTGCGCGAGAAGGAGAAACTCGGCGGGCTGATCTGGGTCAATGCCGCGCGGCTGCGCTATCGCTCGGCGCCGAGCTTCTACGCGATCGCCTCGTCGCGGCCGATCGCGACATTGCTCGATGAGCGCACCCGCGCGATCTACGAACTCGGGCTCGACAGCCTGCAACTCTCGCCCGCCACCAGTGCGCTCGACGACCGGCAGGACCGGTTCGCGCGTGGCCTCGTCGATCTCAAGCGCCGCGCCGGCCTGTATGTCGAGGCGCCCGGCGCGGTCGAGATCACCGATGGCGTGCTGTACCGCGCGGTGGTGACGATCCCCGCGCGCGTTCCGGTCGGGCGCTTTACCGCCGAGACCTTCCTGGTCCGCGACGGCCACGTCCTCGCGGTGGCGACCCGCGACATCGAGATCCGCAAATCGGGCTTCGAACGCTTCGTCGCGCGCTCGGCGGAGCGCAACGCCATACTCTACGGGCTGGTCGCGGTCGCGCTGTCGGTCGCGTTCGGCTGGGGCGCGGGACTGATCGCGCGCCGGTTTTAGCGCCAGCCGTTCGTCCCAAGCGACGTCGAGGGCCGAACGCAATCTTTACGACTCAGCCGTTAAGCACGTCATCCTGATTTGGGACGACCCGCGAATGACCGAAATGCCGGGCGGCGACGCCTTCGCCACTCCCGCCGCACGCCTGCGCGATCCGATCGGCATGGTCATCGAGATCGCCGGATCGCGCGGCCAGATCGTGTTCGATCCCGAACGGCTCGCCGCGCTCGGCGGGCATGACGATCCGATCATCGCCGCCGCCGGCTCGGTCGGCAGCCAGGTCAAGCTGCGCGTCGGCGGCATCTGGCTGGTCGCCAATGTGCGCTCGCTCAAGCTCACTGACGACGGCGAGCGGATCACCGCTCTGGTCGATTTCCTCGGCGAAGGCGATGAGACACCCGAGACCGGCGTGCTCGCCCGCTTCCGCCGCGGCGTCACGCGCTATCCGATGCCGGGTTGTCACGTCTATCCGCTCGCCACTGCCGACCTGCGCGAGATCTACGCGACCGAGGACCGCGCGCATATCGAGATCGGCACGGTCCATCCGACCCGCGACGTCCGCGCGGCGCTGTATGTCGATGCGCTGCTCGGCAAGCATTTCGCGCTGCTCGGCAGCACCGGCACCGGCAAGTCGACCAGCGCCGCGCTAATCCTGCACCGAATCTGCGATCTCGCGCCGCAAGGCCATATCCTGATGATCGATCCGCACGGCGAATATGCCGCCGCGTTCACCGCCAACGGCGCGATCTTCGACGTGTCGAACTTGCAAATGCCCTATTGGCTGATGAACTTCGCCGAACATTGCGAGGTGTTCCTCACCGCAACCGGCTCATCACGGCAGATGGATGCCGACATCCTCGCCAAATGCCTGCTGCTCGCGCGGGGCAAAAGCCGGCTGGGGCAGGAAATCGCCAAGCTCACCGTCGATGCGCCGATCCCCTATCTGCTCGGCGACCTCATCGCGTTCATCCAGCTTGAGATGGGCAAGCTCGACCGCGCCGGAGACACCGCGCCGTACATGCGGCTGAAAACCAAGATCGAAGAGATCAAGGCCGATCCGCGCTACGGCTTCATGTTCTCGGGGCTATTGGTGGCGGATACGATGGCGGGGTTCATCGAGCGCATCTTCCGCCTGCCCGGCGGCGGCAAGCCGATCTCGATCATCGACGTGTCGGGCGTGCCGTCCGAAATCACCGCGGTGGTGGTGGCGATGCTGAGCCGGATGGTGTTCGACTTCGCGATCTGGTCCAGGAACGAGCCGCAGCGCCCGATCCTGCTCGTCTGCGAGGAGGCGCACCGCTACATCCCCAATGAACGCAACGCCGATGCGTCCTCGGTCGGCCGCATCCTCAGCCGCATCGCCAAGGAAGGCCGCAAATACGGCGTGTCGCTCGGCCTCATCACGCAGCGCCCGTCCGATCTGGCGGAAGGCGTGCTGTCGCAATGCGGCACGATCATCGCGATGCGGCTCAACAACGATCGCGACCAGGCGTTCGTGCGCGCCGCGATGCCCGAAGGCGCGCGCGGCTTCCTCGATTCGATCCCGGCGCTTCGCAACCGCGAGTGCATCATCAGCGGCGAGGGCGTCGCGATCCCGATCCGCGTTGCGTTCGACGATCTGGAAGAAGCGAAGCGCCCGGCGTCGGACGATCCATTGTTCTCCAGCCTGTGGACCGAAACCGGCGACGAGGACGCGATCATCGCGCGCACGATCAAACGCTGGCGCGCGCAGGGGCGATAGCGCATACCGTGCCGATCAGTAGATACTGCCCGCCTTCTCGTTCGGGTATACGGTCATGTCGATCTCCAGGACGCGCGTCTGGCCCGATCGCACGACGATACGCGTGCCCTTCGTGTTGACCATGTCGTTGACGAAGGACAAGCGAACGACGCGTGGGAAACCGATCATAGTCTTGGTTTTGACTGGCACGTAGCGCCGCTCCCTCAGCGCCTTGAGCGCAATCGCGAGCCATCGGTCGTTCAGCCGCGCCGACGTGCGGACCGGGTGCACGTCGCTCACAAGCCCGTCGGAGGTGATGGTATAGGCGACATCGGCCCATTCCGAATTGTCGCTTCCGTCGCTGGTCACGGTCATCGAATCGGTTTCGATCGGCGGCGCATAAGCGAGCAGCGGCCGAACGGTATCGACTGGTTCGATCGTCGCGAGGATCGCGCCGGCCGCCGCAGCCTGCTTCTTCGCCGGCAGCATGCGCAGCGCGATCAGGCGCGCGCCGTTGCGGAACGGCGCGAAGGCCGGATCGGTCGATCGCTCTACCTCGGCGATCGCCTCGCGGGCGCTCGACCGGTACGATGCGTTCGACTGCGCCACCGCCGAGAGCAGCGCCGCCTTGCGGAACAGCGCGAAGGCTTCCACCGCCGGCAGATTGGCGCGATGCGCCTGTGCGGCGATCCTGTGATATGTGTCGAGCGCATTGTCAGGGCGACCTTGGCGCGCCTCCAGATCGCCGACCTCCATCCGCGCGAGCATGACCTTGGCGTCCCGCCGGTCAAGACCCGCCTTGAGCGCGCCAACCATGTCGAACGTGTCTATTCGCTCCTGATCGGACGCGCCGTTTAGCCCGGCCAGCCGAGCGTTTGCGCGGTGAAGCGAGGACACCTCGACCGGAAGCTCGGCAGCAAAGCGCGCGTTGCGCCTGCGCGCCGCCAGCAGGGTCTGGCGGCTGCCGTAATAGTCGCCGGCGACGAACTGGCCCTCGGCATAGGCGAGCGAGCGGTCGATATCTTCCTTGGGCGCACAGTGGCGCGCCAGACACGTGTCGAGTTCGCGCTGCAGCTTACTGAGCGGTTCCGCAGTGACGACTATTTCGTGTGGGACCGCATCTTCCGACACCTTCGGCGGAGCCGGCATTTGAGCGACTGTGCAAGACAGCGGAACTGCCACACCGGCCAGAGCAAAGGTGAGCAAATGTGTGAGTGTCGGCGCCATGCCCGCAGACTGATGCTTTATCTATCCGCGCGCAATATTGTTGCAGTGATAATCCAACCGCTCCGGGGCGATCGTCAGTGTCACGCGTCACGGTACGTTGCCGGATTCTGCTATCCTCTAGCGGACGCGCCGCTCAATCTCACCGCCCGCCCGGCTTCACCGACAGCAAGGACCCCACCCGCGCCCTGAACGCGCGCAGCGCTTCGCCCGAAAGCTGCACCACGCTCGACAGCGAGATCGTGCGCGGGTTGACCGACACGCCGTTGCGCCAAACCTCCCAGTGCAGATGCGGCCCGGTCGAAAGCCCGGTCGATCCGACATAGCCGATCACTTGCCCGCGCGACACGCGCGTGCCGGTACGCACCGCGATCCGGCTCATATGGCCATAGCCGGTGGCGATTCCGCCCGGTCCGGCGAGTTTGACGAAATTGCCATAGCCGCCGGTGCGGCCGGCGAACTGGATCACACCATCGGTCGCGGCGTGGATCGGCGATCCCCACGGCGCGCCGATGTCCATGCCTTTATGCATCCTGAGGATACCGAGGATCGGATGCATGCGTAAGCCGAAGGTCGAGGTGATGTGCCCGGAGACGGGCATCCCCATCGCGCCGCGCTGCTCGGTCTGGCCGGAAGATTCGAACCATTGCGCGCGCTCGCCATCGCCCCATTTGACGAGCTGGAGCGGCTTGCCGCCGCCGCGCGCCAGCCCGGCGAACAACAGCCCGCCGAGCTGCACTTCGCCGGTGGCGGCGCGCGCCTGCTCGACGATCAGGTCGAAACGGTCGGCAGACCGCACGTCGTGGCCGACCGAGAGCCGGCTGGCGATCGCGCGGATATAGGATTCGACCGCTTTGGCTGGTGCACCCGCTGCCCGCGCCGAACGGTACAGGCTCGATCCGACCAGCCCCTGGATGCGCAACGGCGTATGATCGACCGCGATCACCTGCCGGGTGAGGGCAAGCGCGCCACCGACGCGCTTCAGCGACAGTTGCAAGTCGAAGCGCGCGCGGAACGAGAGTTGGTCGAGCGGGCGTGCCACGGTCTTGTCGGCACGGCGGCCGAGCGTCAGATCGATCTGCGTGCCGGGCTTGAGATCGTCGAGTGCGGTAGCGCCGGTGACGAGCCGCATCGCCGCGTCGGAATCACGTTCGGACACGCCGGCGCGGCGCAGCACCGCCGCGAAACTGTCGCCAGCGCCGTAGCTCGCCGACAGGTCGATGCTTGGCCGTTCGGGCGTCTGGGTGAGTGGCGCGACGAAATCATTGGCGGCCATGCGGTGGCCGGTGTTGGCGCCGTAGGCGAGCGGCGCGATCGACTGCGCGCGCGCTTCGTCCCATTGCGCGCCGGCGAGCGGCGGCGCGACGGTGCCGGCGATCGGATGAAGGCGCGGCGCCAATGCCACCGCGCTCGCGCATAATGCGGTGCAGGTCAACGCACCGCGCCACCATTCCGCCGAGCCGATCCGCGCGCCGAGATCGGGCACCCAATCGACTTTGGCGAGGCCAGCGCGGAAACGGTCGAATGCGGTCGGGGCGGGAAGCGGCGACAGCGTCCGGCCGAACGACACGGTGGCCGTGCCACCAGCCTGTTCGAATCCGGAATCGCTACGCAAAAACACGGCTGACCGCCCCCCATGACGCCGCCCAGCACATCGACCCCCGGCGTGAGGCCCGATTTTGTGTGGCGTGAAAAGATGAAAGTCAATTTAACCCGGCGGCGCGATACACGTCGGTGCGGTGAGGCGTTCGCCGAGTCGGGCAAGAAGCGCAGGCACCGGATATCGTTGGCATTGCTGAGCGAAAATAGCCGGTTGTTGGCAATCTGGTGGTTGCGCATCCCGGCGCGGCAGCCGATGTTATCCGGGTCATGTCACGCGCCGACCACCGGGTCACCGCCGTTCTGGGGCCGACCAACACCGGCAAGACGCATCTCGCGGTCGAGCGGATGTGCGCGCATTCGAGCGGGATGATCGGCTTCCCGCTGCGCCTCCTCGCGCGCGAGGTCTATGACCGCGTCGTCAAGATCAAGGGCGCCAACCAGGTCGCGCTCATCACCGGCGAAGAAAAGATCGTCCCCAAGGACGCGCGCTGGTTCCTCTGCACAGCCGAGAGCATGCCGCTCGAACGCGAGGTCGCCTTCGTCGCGCTAGACGAGGCGCAACTGGGCGCCGATCCCGAGCGCGGCCACGTCTTCACCGATCGCATTTTACGCGCACGCGGGCGTGAAGAGACGATGCTGCTCGGCTCGGAATCGCTCAGGCCGATGGTCAAGGCGCTGGTCAGGGATGCCGAGATCATCACCCGACCGCGCTTCTCGACGTTGAGCTACGCTGGCGTGCGGAAGATCAGCCGGCTCCCCAAACGTTCGGCGATCGTCGCCTTCTCGGCCGAGGAGGTCTACGCCGTCGCCGAGATGCTGCGGCGGCTGCGCGGTGGTGCGGCGGTGGTGATGGGCGCGCTTAGCCCGCGCACGCGCAACGCGCAGGTCGCGATGTTCCAGGCGGGCGAGGTCGATTATCTCGTCGCGACCGACGCGATCGGCATGGGGCTCAACATGGATGTCAGCCATGTCGCCTTCGCCTCGCTCCATAAGTTCGACGGGCATCGCCAGCGCCGGTTGACGGTGGCCGAAATGGCGCAGATCGCCGGCCGCGCCGGGCGCCACCAGCGCGATGGCACGTTCGGCGCGCTCGTCGATGATGGGCCGAGCGCGTTCGGCCCCGAAGAGGTGCTGGCGATCGAGGAGCATCGCTTCGCGCCGCTCGAGCATCTCTATTGGCGCGAGGGCGTGCCCGATCTGTCGAGCATCAACGCGCTGATTGCCAGCCTCGAACTGCGCCCCGAAGCGCGCGTGCTGCGCGCCGCGCCGGAAGCGACCGATCTGGCCGTGCTCAAGCGGCTGGCGGGCGAGGATTGGGTGCGCGACCGGGTACGCGGTCAAAAGATGGTCGCGCGGCTGTGGGCGGCGTGCGGCCTGCCCGATTTCCGCAAGCTCGGCGTCGATCCGCATGCGCGCTTCGTCGGCCGGGTGTTCGGCTATCTGAGCGAGGGGCTGGGCTACGTGCCGCACGAATGGTTCGCTAACGAGATCGCGCGGCTCGATAACGTCGCGGGCGATGTCGAGACGCTCGCCGGGCGGATCGCGGCGGCGCGGAGCTGGGCCTATATCGCCAACCGCGCCGACTGGCTCGCCGACCCGGCGCATTGGAGTGCGCGCGCCGGCGCGGTCGAGGAACGGCTGTCCGACGCGCTCCACCTCAGTCTGACGCAACGCTTCGTCGACAAGCGCACCACGCTGCTGATGCGCCAGATCGGCGCCGATCCGCGCGCTCTGCCCGTTACCGTCGGGCCACAGGGTGAGGTCAGCGTCGAGGATCATCCGATCGGCACGCTGACCGGCTTCCGCTTCACCGTCGCCCCCGATGCGCGGCTCGCTGACAAACGGCTGCTGCTCGCCGCCGCCGAGCGCCGACTGGGGAGCGAGCGCGGTCGGCGGGCGCAGGCGCTGATCGACGCGCCCGATGCCGATTTCACGCTCGCCGACGACGCGCCCGCGGTTCATTGGGCGGGGCATGAGGTCGCGCGGCTCGGGCCGGGACCGTCGCTGGCGCGGCCGCGCGTATTGCTCGATCGCGCGCTCGATTGCCTCGACCGCCCGGTGCAGGCGGCAGTGCGCGAGCGGCTCGAACGCTGGATCGCCGCACAGGTCGCGCGGCGGCTGCCCGCGCTCGGCACGCTCGACGCGGTGCTGCGCGATGCGCAGGCGTCACCGCCGCTGCGTGCGGTCGCGGCAGGGCTGGTCGATGCGGGCGGGATCGCAACGCGGATGAGCATCGGCCACGCGGTCGATGCGCTCGATTCGGCAGCGCGCAAGCGGTTGCGCGCGGCCGGCGTGACGATCGGCGCGCTCGACCTGTTCGATCCGCGCCTGCTCAAGCCCGAGCCGGCGCGCTGGCGGCGGATGCTGCTCGCCGCGCGCGGCGTGGCCGTGTCCGCAGCGCCACCCGCCGGCCCGACGGTCTTGCCGCGTCAGGCCGCCGGCGCGCACCTCCAGCACGGCTATCGCCCGCTCGGCAGCCAGGCGGTGCGAGTCGATCTCGCCGAGCGGATCGCGCGCGCGGTGCATGATGCGCGCGACGGCCACCGTCCGTTCGCGCCCGATCCCGCGCTCGCCACCTCGATCGGGATGACGCCGGACACGCTCGCACGGCTGATGGCGGCGCTGGGATTCCGTGCCGCACGCCCCGAGGATGGCCAGCCGCGCTGGGCATGGCGCGGGCTGACCCGCGCCGTGCAGACCGCGCCGCCACGCGACAACGCCTTCGCGGCGCTCGCCGAATTGGGAGCGCGGCTTGGCTGAAAAGACCGGGGCTGAAGGCTCGATGCGGCTCGACGTGTTCCTCTGGCATGCCCGGATCGTCAAGACGCGGGCGATCGCCCAGGCGCTCGCCACCGCCGGCCGTCTCCGCCTCGATGGCCGCCCAGTCGACCGTGCCGCCGCGCCGGTCCGGATCGGCGTGGTGATCGCCTTCGCGACTCCGGCGGGCCGCGTGCGCGCGATCCGCGTCGAGGCGCTGCCGGCGCGGCGCGGGCCACCCGCCGAGGGCCGCGCCTGCTACAGCGATTTGCTTGAGAACGGTTCTCATCTTGCCCCCGGTGATTGACGGGGCTTGTCCCCGCGCATAGCAGGGCGCGATTGTCGTCCCGGAGTGAGCTTAATGACCTACGTCGTCACCGATGCCTGCATTCGCTGCAAGTATATGGACTGCGTAGAAGTGTGTCCGGTCGACTGCTTCTATGAAGGCGAGAACATGCTCGTCATCAACCCGAGCGAGTGCATCGATTGCGGCGTGTGCGAGCCCGAATGCCCCGCCGAAGCGATCCTGCCCGATACCGAGAGCAATCTCGAACAGTGGCTGGAACTCAACACGACGTTCTCGGCGCAATGGCCCAACGTCACCCGCAAGCTCAACCAGACGCCGGCCGATGCCGATGCGATGAAGGGCGAAACCGGCAAGTATGACAAATACTTCTCGCCCGAACCGGGTGCCGGCGACTGATCGCGCCCGCCACCCTGTAGGATCGACCCGCTACGGCGGCCCCCGCGCGTCCATGACGGCGGGCTGGTAATTTTATTGCTGGTGTGTTATACGATCGGAGACGGAGGCGCGGTTGCGCGTTCTCCCGCTGGAGACGTTCACACACCCACACCCGCTTGCACCCTCGCAGCCCTTTGCGCGCGGTGCTGTCGCACGGGAACACCGGTCCTACAGAAAGGCTAACGGAATGGCTGCCAAGGCGCTGTCCTTCGACGTCGGCGATTATGTCGTTTACCCCAAGCACGGCGTCGGCCGTGTCATCGAGCTGCAACGGCAGGAAATCGCCGGGATGCAACTCGAACTCTATGTGCTCCGCTTCGAAAAGGAGCGTATGACGCTCCGCGTACCGACCAACAAGGCCGAAAGCGTCGGCATGCGCAAGCTCTCCAGCGACAAGACGCTGCGCGAAGCCCTCGAAACGCTGACCGGCAAGCCGCGCGTCAAGCGCACCATGTGGTCGCGCCGCGCGCAGGAATATGAAGCGAAGATCAATTCGGGCGATCTCGTCTCGATCGCCGAAGTGGTGCGTGATCTGTTCCGGGCCGACGACCAGCCCGAGCAGAGCTATTCCGAACGCCAGATCTTCGAAGCGGCGACGAGCCGGCTCGCGCGCGAACTCGCCGCGATGGAGCAGGTCGACGAGCCGACCGCGCAGGAGAAGATCCTCGAGATCCTCCGCAAGGCCGCGGCGATCCACAACAAGGACAAGGTTCCCGCCTGATCGCGGCACCTTTTCCAGGGTTCCAAAAAGGGGCGGCCGGCGACGGTCGCCCCTTTTTCGTTGTGTTCGGCGCGACTGTGTATTATAAAGGCAATACACAAGGAGGATTGAATGCGGTCTGCGTCTCTCATCGCAATGCTGGCGTTGGTCGCCTGCTCGCCCGCCGAGGATCGCGACCCCGGCGTCGCCGCGACCAGTGGCGGCACCGCGCGCATCTACCAGGTGGCCGACTTCACCGGCGTCGCGCTGCGCGCATCGGATGACGTCGATGTCCGCGTCGGCAGCGGCTTCTCGGTGCGCGCCGAAGGGCCGGCCGCCGAGCTCGACACGCTCCGCATCGTCCGCGACGGCGACGTGCTTCGCATCGGCCGCAAGGACTCATTCGCGTTCCAATGGGGCCGGACGGCGCACGTGAAGATCTTCGTGACGATGCCGCGCATCACGACAGCCGAGCTCAGCGGCACCGGCGACCTCGCGATCGACCGAGTCGAGGGCGAGCGCTTCCGTGTCGACAGCAAGGGATCGGGCGACATCGCGATCGGCGCGCTCAGCGTCGAATCCGCCGATCTGTCGCTGTCGGGCACTGGCACGCTGACCGCCAAGGGTCGCGCGCACCAGCTCAAGATCGACCTGAGCGGATCGGGCGACGTCGATGCGCCCGAATTGAAAGCGGCGCGCGCGAGCGTGTCGGTCGCGGGCACCGGCGATGTCCACGCGACGGTGGACGGCCCTGCGCAGGTATCGGTGACGGGAACGGGCGATGTCGATCTCGGCGCGGCCGCGCATTGCACGACGACCAACGCCGGCACCGGCGAGGTTCGCTGCGGCAAGTAGCTCGCCCAACCTGTCCCCGTTCGGGCTGAGCCTGTCGAAGCACGTGCCCCAAACGGTGCGCTCGTGACACGCACGCCGACAGGCGGTGCGAACGGGCATGGGATGCTTGCACCGCGTTGCAAAGCAAGCGATGCCGTCGCTGTGAAACACCTCCTCGCCGCCCTGCCGCTGCTCTGTCTCGCCGTACCCGCCGCCGCCGAGCAGCGCAGCTTCGCGATCGGCAGTTTCGATCGGGTGCGGATCGACGGCCCGTTCCGCGTCATCGTCACGCTCGGCGGGTCGCCGGGCGGCAGCGCCGAAGGCGATGCCCGCGCGATCAGCGATCTTGACGTGCGTGTCGACGGTGGCACGCTGATCGTACGTGCGGGCCTGAATGGCTGGGGCGAGCAGGGCGGCATGGGTCGGCCGTCTGCGCCGGTGGTGCGTGTGTCGACTCAGGCGATCCGCAGCATCGTCACGGTCGGCGCGGCGCAAGTTTCGGTCGGCGGGCCGTTTCGCGGCCAGCGGCTAGACCTGTCGCTGACCGGCAGCGGCACGCTCGCCGCGCCGTCGATCGACGCCGACCAGCTTTTCGCGACGGTGCTCGGCTCGGGCACGATCACGCTCGGCGGCCGCGCCGCCAAGGCGCGGCTGACGACGAGCGGCACCGCCAGCATCGCCGCCGCATCGCTGGTCGCGGACGATCTCACCGTCCGGCTCGACGGCAATGGCGCGATCGACGCACAGGCACGCTACACCGCCGCCGTCACCACCAGCGGACTCGGCACGGTGACCGTCTACGGCAAGCCCGCCTGCACGGTGAACGCGGTCGCGGGTGGGCCAGTGAGTTGCGGCAGGATCGAGCGCGCGCCGGCGCAATAGGTTCGTATTTTCCCGTTCGTGCTGAGCTTGTCGAAGCAGGTGCCCGGTAAGACGGCGCCTGGGGCACGTGCTTCGACAAGCTCAGCACGAACGGATTATCGGATACAGCGTGGTCAGATCAGCGCGAGCGCGCTCAGCTTCGCGGTCAGCGCCGCCGGCATCGCCTCGGCGTCATAATCGCCCTCGCCGAAATCGGCCGGTGCGTCGCCCGCCTCCAGATAGCGCCAGCCCTGATGCGCACGCTTCGGGCGCGGCTGGACTCGCACCAGCGGCCCGAGCAGGATCGCAACCCGCCCGCCCTCGGCCTCGCCAAAGCCGAGAATCGGTGAGCGCGCGACCAGCATGTGCTTCAGGATCCAGAACAAAGACCCTTCGCCGGTGATCTCCTCGTGGCGCTTGGGCAGATAGCGCGTCGTCAGGAACAGCGGCCCGGCCTCGGCGCGCTCGCGCAGCCGGCCTTCGAGATGCTCGTAACTGGTCGCGCCGAACGCGACTTTCGTGAGATGCAATGCCATCCCACCCCATCTGGCCACGGCCGCCCTAGCTGCCAAGGCCCCACAAGGTCGCGAGCCCGAGAAATGAGAAAAAACCCCATCACATCGGTCATCGTCGTCACGAACACCGCCGAGGATACGGCGGGATCGACATCGAGCCGGTCGAGCGTCACCGGCACCAGCACGCCGGCCAGCCCCGCGACCAGGTTGTTGATGACCATCGCCAGCGCGATCACCAGCGCGAGCCCCGGATTGCCGAAGATCAGCAACGTACCACACCCGATCAGCACGCCGAGCATCGCGCCGTTGGCGGCGGCGATGCGGAACTCGCGCAGGATCATGCGGATCGTGTTCGATTCGGTGAGCTGGTTGGTGGCGAGCGCGCGCACCACCACCGCCAGCGTCTGCGTGCCGGCATTGCCGCCCATCCCCGAGACGATCGGCATCAGCACCGCGAGCAGCGCGAACCGCCCGATCTCGCCCTGGAACAGCCCGACCACCGACGCCGCGAGGATCGCGGTGCCGAGGTTGACGACCAGCCAGGTGATTCGCGTGCGCACCGTCAGCAGGATCGGCTCGTTGATGTCGCCTTCGCCCGCGCCCGACAGCCGCAGGATGTCCTCGCCGGCCTCCTGCTGGATGATGTGGACGACGTCATCGACGGTGATCATGCCGACCAGCCGCCCGTTGAGATCGACCACCGCCGCCGAGATCAACGCGTATTTCTGGAAGCGCAGCGCGACCTCTTCCTGGTCCATGTCGACCGGGATCAGCGTCTGCTCACGCTGCATCACGTCGCTGATCGCGATGTTGCGCGGGGTGCGGAGAATCCACGAGAGCTTGCACGTGCCGACCGGCTTGTGGGCGGGATCGACCACATAGATTTCCCAGAAGTCGGTGGTCAGTTCCTCGTGCAGCCGCAGGTAATCGAGCGTGTCGCCGACGCTCCAATGTTCGGGCACCGCGATCAGCTCGCGCTGCATCAGGCGGCCGGCGGATTCCTCGGGATAGCTCAGCGCCTCCTCGATCGCGGCGCGATCGTCTGGGTCGAGCGCGCGAAGCACCTCGCGCTGGTCCTCGACATCCATGTCCTCGATGATCGCGACCGCATCGTCGGTATCGAGTTCGGCGGCGATGTCGGCGATCTCGTGCGGCTCGAGTGCGTCGATCAGATCCTCGCGGACGTAATCGTTCATCTCGGCGAACACGTCGGCGTCGAGCAGGTCGGTGATCGCCTTGGCGAGATCGGCACGATCCTCGTGCGGGGTCAGCTCGAACAGATCGGCGATGTCGGCGGGGTGGAGCGGCTCGACCAGCGCACGCGCGCCTTCGGCATCGCCCGCATACACCGCATCGAGCACGGCGCGGACGAATTCGGGCTTGAGCCGGTCATCCTCGTCGAGCTGGGCGACATCGGCCTCGGTGCCGTCGTCCTGCGGGGGCAGTTCGGTTTCGCTCATGATCTGCCTCCTGGGCCATGCTCGGCAACCGGATCGCGGCCAGCCCTAGCGCCGCATTCCCGGAAAGCCAACGCCCGCCACGGTTTGCATGGCGCTTCGGTCGCGGCTAGTGGCGGGGGCACATTGTACAGAAGGATAGCAGGATGGCCGATACCCCCGAAACGCTGACGCTCACGCTCGAAACCGGCGACGTCGTCATCAAGCTCCGCCCCGATCTCGCGCCCAAGCACGTCGCGCGCATCGCCGAGCTGGCCAACGAAGGCTATTACAACGGCGTGCCGTTCCACCGCGTCATTCCCGGCTTCATGGCGCAGGGCGGTGACGGCAAGAACCACAACGGCACCGGCGGCTCGGACAAGCCGAACCTGCCGGCCGAATTCTCGAAGGAGCCGCACGTACGCGGCGTCGCGTCGATGGCGCGCACCAACGATCCGAACAGCGCGAACAGCCAGTTCTTCATCTGCTTCGACGATGCCCGCTTCCTCGACGGCCAGTACACCGTCTGGGGCGAAGTGACCTCGGGCATGGAACATGTCGACGCGCTCCCCAAGGGCGAGCCGCCCCGCACGCCGGGCAAGATCGTCAAGGCCGTCGCGGCGTAATCTTCTCCCTCTCCCCGCAAGCGGGGAGAGGGCCGGGGAGAGGGGCAGTCCAGCAGCGCACCGCTTCGGACTGCCCCTCTCCTAAATCCTCTCCCCGCAAGCGGGGAGAGGACTTTCCTCCCGCCCTAAACGCTGGGATCGGCGATCGCCGTAACCAGCCAGTCGTGAAACAGCTTCACCGGCCGCTGCAGCATCGCGCGCGGGCGGCAGGCGAACCAATAACTATACGGGCTCTCGATCTCGATATCGAACAGCCGCACCAGCCGGGGATCGCGCGCATCCTCGAAATGGCTTTCGTGCATGAACGCGACGCCAAGCCCCTGCGCGGCCGCCTCCAGCATCAGCGGCCCCGAATCGAAATGGTCGATCGCGAGCGGCGGGGTGTTCTCGAGTCCGGCGGCGGCGCGGAATTCGGTGAACAGGTCGGGCATGTCCTTGTGGACGAGCGCGGTCAGTCCGGCGAGCTGCTCGGGTTTGGTGATCGGCTTGGGGCCTTCGAGCATCGCCCGGGCGCCGATCACATAGATCGAGTTGCGGTCGAGCCGCTTGCCGTACAGCGCGGGGTCCATCTCGCGCGCCAGCGCAATCACCGCGTCGAGTCCCTCGCCGAGCCGGGCGAAGCCGTGCCCGGCGGTATCGATGTCGAGGTGAAGTTCGGGATGTTTCTGGCGCAGCTCGGCGAGTTTGGGGAACAGCCGCTGCGAGGCGAACAGCGGCATGATGCCGAGCCGCAGCCGCAGCATTTCGGTGCCGCTGGTCATGATTTCGACCGCGTCGGAGAGACTGTCGAGCGCGGGCGCGATCTGCTGGAGCAGGCGTTCACCGTCGGCGTTGAGCACCACCGCCTGATGCCGCCGTTCGAACAGCGGCTTGCCGATAAAGCGTTCGAGCGCCTGCACGCGGCGGCTGAGCGCGGGTGCGGATAACGCGAGTTCCTGCGACGCGGCCTTGATCGAGCCGAGCCGCGCGACCTGAACAAACGCCTCGATCGCGGTCAAAGGGGGCAGTCTGCGCATCGAACTCCGGGTTCCTTGTGCAGCGCAACATAATTGCTTCGAATCGAATCTACCACCCTCATCGTGCAAAAAGCGAGTCGCGATTGCAATTTCTGCACGCCAACACAATCTCTTCGCACTTGCACAAGATCGTGCTGCGCTGCACATAGGGGGTGCCTTTCAGGCATCCTCTCCTAAAACTTTCACGGCCAGCCCTTCGGGGCTGGCCTTTTTTTGTCGTCAATCCGTCAGGTCGCACAACCCCTCGCATAAGCGGAACCGTCACCCTATCTCCTGCGCTTGGTCCTGCGACAGGAGCGGATGATGGCGGACAGCGAAGCACCAGGAAAGAAAGTGCAGGTCGCCAATGCGCGGCCCGAGGACAGCGGGCGCGGCCTTGCGCATCTGCCGCGCGCGATGATGGCGGCGCTCGGCCTCTCCGAGGGCGATGTGATCGCGATCGAGGGAAAATCGATCACCCCGGCGCGCGCGGTCGCGCCTTATCCCGAGGACGAGGGACTCGAGATTCTCCGCATCGACGGGCTCCAGCGCGCCAATGCCGGCGTCGGCTCGGGGGACTTCGTCGAGATCCGCAAGGTCGAATCCAAGCCGGCGACCCGAGTCGTCTTCGCACCTGCACAACAGAATCTGCGCCTGCAAGGCTCGTCGGCCGCGCTCCAGCGCACCTTTCTTGGCCGCCCACTGACTCAGGGCGATGTCGTCGCCACCGCAGGGCAGCAGCGCGTCGAGAACATGCCGCCGGGCGTCCAGCAATTCCTGCGTTCGCCCGCCTATGCGCTCCAGGAAATCCGCCTCGCCGTCATCAGCACGACTCCGAAAGGCGTCGTCCATGTGGACGAGAATACGGAAATTGAACTTCGCCCCGAATATGAGGAACCCAAGGAAGCGCGCCGCGCCGACGTCACCTATGACGATATCGGTGGCATGGGTCCGACGATCGACCAGCTGCGCGAAATGGTCGAACTGCCGCTGCGCTATCCCGAATTGTTCCAGCGTCTGGGCGTCGATCCGCCCAAGGGCGTGTTGCTGCACGGGCCGCCCGGCACCGGCAAGACCCGGCTGGCGCGCGCCGTCGCCAACGAGAGCGCAGCCGAGTTCTTCCTCATCAACGGCCCCGAGATCATGGGCTCGGCCTATGGCGAATCGGAAAAGCGGCTGCGCGACGTGTTCGAGGAAGCAGCCAAGAACGCGCCCTCGATCGTGTTCATCGACGAGATCGATTCGATCGCGCCCAAACGCGGGCAGGTCTCTGGCGAGGCCGAGAAGCGGCTGGTCGCGCAGCTCCTCACGCTGATGGACGGGCTGGAGGCGCGCGCCAACGTCGTGGTGATCGCCGCGACCAACCGCCCCGAGGCGATCGATGAGGCGCTCCGCCGGCCGGGTCGGTTCGACCGCGAGATCATCGTCGGCGTGCCCGACGAGCGCGGCCGGCGCGAGATTCTCGGTATCCACACGCGCGGCATGCCGCTCGGCGACAAGGTCGATCTCGCCGAGCTGGCGCGGACCACCTACGGCTTCGTCGGCGCCGATCTCGCCGCGCTGGCGCGTGAGGCTGCGATCGAGGCGGTGCGGCGAATCATGCCACGGCTCAACCTCGCCGAAGGCACGATCCCGCCCGACGTGCTCGATACGCTGGCGGTCACCCGCGAGGATTTCCTCGGTGCTTTGAAGCGGGTCCAGCCGAGCGCGATGCGCGAAGTGATGGTCGAGGCGCCACGAGTGCGCTGGGAGGATGTCGGCGGTCTCGACGATGCGCAGATGCGCTTGAAGGAAGGCGTCGAGCTGCCGCTCAAAGATCCCGACGCGTTCCGCCGCATCGGCATTCGCCCGGCCAAGGGCTTCCTGCTCTACGGCCCGCCCGGCACCGGCAAGACCCTGCTCGCCAAGGCGGTCGCGCGCGAGGCGGAGGCGAATTTCATCGCCACCAAGTCGAGCGACCTGCTCAGCAAATGGTATGGCGAGAGCGAGCAGCAGATCGCCAAATTGTTCGCGCGCGCCCGCCAGGTCGCGCCGTGCGTGATCTTCATCGACGAACTCGATTCGCTGGTGCCGGCGCGCGGCGGCGGCATGGGCGAGCCGCAAGTGACCGAGCGGGTGGTCAACACCATCCTCGCCGAGATGGACGGGCTGGAGGAATTGCAGGCAGTCGTCGTGATCGGCGCCACCAACCGGCCCAATCTGATCGATCCCGCGCTGCTGCGGCCGGGCCGGTTCGACGAGCTGATCTACGTCGGCGTGCCCGACCGCGAGGGCCGCGAACGGATCCTGCGCATCCAGAGCGCGAAGATGCCGCTCGCGGACGACGTCGATCTCGCCGATCTCGCAGGCCGGACCGACCGTTTCACCGGCGCCGACCTCGGTGATCTGGTGCGCCGCGCCGGCCTGGTCGCGCTACGCCAGTCGCTTTCGATCGGTAAGGTGACTCAGGCGCATTTCGACGAAGCGCTCAAGGAGTCGCGCGCGTCGGTCACGCCCGAACTGGAACGCGAGTATGAGCAGATCGGGGCAAGGCTGAAACAGGATGCATCCTCGCTCCAGCCGATCGGCTTCGTCTCGCCGGGACAGTTGGTGCCCCGCGAAAAATAGCGCGTCGCGCCGGCGCGGGCCGGGGCCGCTGTGTGGCTGGCATTGCGCCCGCCCCATGACGGCCCCGGCCTTCGCCGGGGCGACGGTCATTTCGACCAGCGATAGCCACGCGTCGCCTCAGCCACGATCACCTCATAGGATTCATACCACCGCCCCCGCCCAAGCTCGCGAATTTCGGAGTGGCGCGGGTGCGCACGCCACGCCAGCGCGCTCGCCGCGTCGGCCCAGAAGCTGACGGTGATGCCGAACCCGTCGGACCCACGCGTGCTCTCGACGCCGCGATAGCCGGGTTGCCGCGCGACGAGTTCCGCCATCTCCGCCGCCGCCGCGGCATAGCCAAGGTCGTCGGTGGCGATGCGCGCCGACAGGAAGATGACGAGTGTTTGCCCGGTGCGATCCTGATCCATGCGGCCGGGCGATGCGCCGTACGCAATGGGCTTGCAACCGATTTGCCGACGTGTTGGTTACGCGAATGTGACAACCAGAACAGGATATGCCGTTGACCCTCTCGACAACCGGTGATCGATCGCCAGCGCCGGCGCGCCGGCCATCGCAGCAGGCGCTGTTCCTGCGCGGATTCCTCAAGCATCCGGTGATGGTGGGTTCGGTCGTTCCCTCCTCGCAGCGGCTGATCCGGCAGATGCTGTCGCGGGTGGATTGGGCCAAGACCAAGCTGTTCGTCGAATACGGCCCCGGCGTCGGCACCTTCTGCCAGCCGATCCTCGACCGGCTCGCCCCCGACGCGACTCTGATCGCGATCGACACCAACCCCGATTTCATCGACCATCTGCGCGACGAGATCCGCGATTCGCGCTTCATCGCGCATCTCGGTTCGGCCGCGGACGTCCAGGCGATCATCGCCGAACACGGCTTCGAGTCGGCCGATTACGTATTGTCGGGCCTGCCCTTCTCGACGCTGCCGGCGGGCGTCGGCGAATCGATCGCCAGCGCGACTCATGAGGTGCTTCGCCCCGGCGGCGCGTTCCTCGTCTACCAGTTCCGTGCGCGCGTGCGCGATTTCCTCGCGCCCGATTTCAAGCGGATCGACCACGGCTTCGAATGGTGGAACGTGCCCCCCGCGCACCTGTTCTGGGCGTGGAAGGACTGACTTTCCAACCCCCGCCGTTCGCACTGAGCTTGTCGAAGTGCGTGCCAAAAGCGCCGCCCCTGCGGCACGTGCTTCGACAGGCTCAGCACGAACGGAGCATGGGGCGTTACGCCGCGATCGGAAACCGCAGCAGCCGGTTCTCGACCGGCACCAGCGCTTCGGCGCCCAGGCCAACCGCACGAACGATTTCGGGATGGCCGGCGTCGAGTCCGCCGGTGAGCGACCCGAACGCCGGCAGGATCAGCTTGGTCGGCGTCGCGACGAAGCAGCGGCGCGAGATGCTCTGGCCGCGCACGCGCAGCCGCAGCTTGGGGTGGTAATGGCCGGAGAGTTCGGCGCGCGTCTCGCCCGCCACCGCCTCGTGGCGCAGCACCAGCCCATCGACCACCGCTTCCTCGACGACCTCGCCGCCGCAGCGATCGATCAGCCGGGAATCGTGGTTGCCGGTGATCCACGTCCACCGGCGCGTGGCCGCCAGCGCGCGCAGCATGTCCTGTGCCGCGTCCGGCAGGCGCTCGCACCCGGCGCTGTCGTGGAAGCTGTCGCCGAGGCACCAGATTTCCGCCGCACCGGTCGCGGTCGCCAGCGCGGTCAGGTCCGCCAGCGTCGCCAGCGAATCATAGGGCGGGAGCATCTGCCCGCGCATCGCGAACCAGCTCGCTTTTTCGAAGTGCAGATCGGCGACGATCAGCGCCGCCCGCGCCGGCCAGAACAGCGCGCCTTGCGCGAGCGCGACCAGCTCGAAATTTGCGAACGAAAAGCGAACCATACGCCGCTATGCGGCCAAAGCGGCGGCGCAATCAAGCCCCGCCGGGGCGATGTGGCGGCGCAACAAACCCCTTTGCACGCCCGTTCAGCGCGCGTACAGCCGCGCGTCTAACGTCAGGTCCAAAATCCGCCATGTCCTCCGTGCCTGAAGCGACAGGTCATCCCGCACACCCGCATCCAGCGCTCGTCGCGACGACGGTCGGCGCGATCGGAGTCGTGTTCGGCGATATCGGCACCAGCCCGATCTACGCGTTCCGCACCGCCCTCGCGCTCACCACCGCCGATGGCGCCGAGGCGAACGAGGTGATCGGCGTGCTGAGCCTCGCCTTATGGTCGCTGATCTTCGTCGTGACGATCAAATATGTCGTCTTCCTGATGCGCGCCGACAACCACGGCGAAGGCGGCGTTCTGGCGCTCACCGCGTTGGCGCGGCGCGGGCTGGGCAAGCGGTCGCTGATCGCGCTGGTGCTCGGCGCGTCGGGCGCGGCGCTGTTCTACGGCGATGCGATCATCACGCCGGCGCTGTCGGTCCTGTCGGCGGTCGAGGGGCTGAAGACGCTGCCCGGCGCGGGCAATATGTTCAGCGATGATCTGATCCTGCTGTTGACGATCGCGATTCTGATCGGGCTGTTCGCGATCCAGTCGCGCGGCACCGCGCAGGTATCGAAGCTGTTCGGCCCGGTCTGTATCCTGTGGTTCGTGTGCATCGGCGGGTTGGGGCTGTGGCACATCACCGACGAAATCTCGATCCTGCGCGCGTTCCTGCCGCATTACGGCGCGATCTTTCTGTTCACGCACGGCGTTACCGGGCTGTTCGTGCTCGGCGCCGTGTTCCTGACCGTGACGGGAGCCGAAGCGCTGACCGCCGACATGGGCCATTTCGGACGGCGGCCGATCCGAATCGGCTGGTTCGCGTTGGTGCTGCCGTGCCTGTTCCTCAACTATCTCGGGCAGGGCGCGTTCGTGCTGAGCGCGCTGGAAGCCGCGCATGCAGCGGGCGGCGACATCGGCGACCGCGACTGGTTCTTCCTGATGGCGCCGGAGCCGGTACGGCCAGTGCTGGTGATTCTGGCGATGCTCGCCACGATCATCGCCAGCCAGGCGGTCATCACCGGCGCGTTCTCGCTGACGCAACAGGCGATCCAGCTCGGTTTGCTGCCCCGGCTTCGCATCCGTCAGACCTCGGCGTCGCAGGCCGGGCAGATCTATCTGCCGTCGATCAACTGGATGCTGCTGGCCGGCGTGCTGATCCTGGTCGTCCAGTTCCGCACCTCGTCGTCGATGGCGGCAGCCTACGGCATCGCCGTCACCGGCACGATGGTCGTCACGACGTGCCTCGCCTATATCGTGGTGCGGCACACCTGGGGCTGGTCGCGGCTGCGCGCGATCCCGCTGATCGCGCCGTTCCTGGTGCTCGACGTGATCTTCTTCGGCGCGAACATTCTGCGCGTGATCGAGGGGGGCTGGGTGCCGCTGCTGGTGGCGGCGGTCATCGGCTTCATGATCTACACCTGGGTGCGCGGGCGCGGCATCGTGCGCGCGTTCGAGAAGCGGCAGAGCATCCCGCTCGCCGATCTCGCCGCCGCGCTCGCCAAGCGGCCGCCCGAACGAGTCGAGGGTACGGCGGTGTTCCTGACCGCCAATGCCGAGGGCGCGCCGGGCGCGCTGCTCCACAACCTCAAGCACAACAAGGTGCTTCACGAACGCAACCTGATCGTCAGCATCCGCACCGCCGACCGGCCGTTCGTGGATGCCGACGAACGCGTCCGCGCCAAGCCGATCGACGACAATTTCAGCTCGGTCGTGCTGACCTACGGCTTCATGGAATCGCCTGACGTGCCGCACGATCTCGGCCTGGCCCGGGGCGACGAGCGCAAGCTGCTCAACCCGGCCAAGACGAGCTATTTCATCGGCCGCAACACGATCAAGCCCGTCGCCGATGTCGGCATGCCGATCTGGCAGGACCGCATCTTCATGTTCCTGCAACGCAACGCGAGCGACCCGACCGACTTCTTCCACATCCCGCCCGGCAAGGTGCTGGAACTGGGCGAGCAGGTGACCGTCTAGCCGCGCACCGTCACGGGATCAGCCGCTCGGCGCGAAGCTGCGTGAACAGATCGGTGAAGGCATCGTCGGTCGGCTGATATCCGGTGAAGCCGAGCCGTCGGCTCTTCGACATATCGGTGACGACTTCCACGGGCCGGCCGAGGTCGGCATCGGTGTGCCACGGCGAGGCGAGCCGGGCGAGATCGGGCTCGGCGAGGTCTTCACGCTCGGCGATTCGCCGCCACACCGCCGCGTCGTCCGCCATCTGCGTTTCGAGCGGCAGGATCTCGCCGTCGAACGGTGCGGGTTCCAGCCCGAACCAGGCGGCGATCCGCCCCCACATCCAGCTCCAGCGGAAAACGTCGCCGTTGACGACGTTGAACGCTTCGTTGGCGGCGGCGGGCGTCTCGGTCGCCCACAGCAGGTGGCGCGCGAGCAGCTTCGCATCGGTCATGTCGGTCAGGCCATGCCATTGCGCGGGTGATCCGGGAAAGCGGAACGGCCGCCCGGTCTCGCGGCAGAGCGTGGCGTAGACGGCGAGCGTCGTGCCCATGTTCATCGCATTGCCGACCGCCTTGCCGATCACGGTGTGCGGGCGATGCACGCTCCACGAGAAACCATCGCGCGCGGCGGCGGCGAACAGCTCATCCTCCTGCGCGTAATAGAAATTCTCGACGTCGAGCCGGCCCTGTTCCTCGCGGAACGGCGTCTGCGGCAGCGTGCCCTTGCCATAGGATTCGAACGGCCCGAGATAATGTTTGAGGCCCGTCACCAGCGCGACATGCCGCGCCCCGGCATTGGCGGCACGTAGCCCATCGAGCAGATTGCGCACCATCGCCGAATTGACGCGGATGTTCTCGGCCTCGCTGTCCTGCCGCAGCCATGTCGTGATGAACACCGCATCGACGCTCAGTCCGGCGAGCGCCGCTGCCGTCGCGGCGGCATCCTGCAAATCGGCGGCGACCGGCGTAACACCGGCCTGCAGGAGCGGCCGTCGGGCCAGCCCATGCACGGTCCATCCGTGCGCACCGAGTAACGCTGCGGTCGCGCTGCCGACGATCCCGCTCGCGCCCACCACCAATGCCGATCCGGCCATGTCCAAACTCCGTTCTGTCAGGCGGTTGAGCTAGGTATCCGGCGCTCGGCATTCCACCTGGATATTTTCGGGCGGCGCGGGAACCATCGGGCTATACTGCCGGCATGAGCGACACCCCTGCGATTCGCGTCGGCATCGGCGGTTGGACCTACGAGCCGTGGCGCGGCAGCTTCTTTCCCGAGAAATGGCCGCACAAGCGCGAGCTCGAATATGCGGCGGGAAAGCTGACCGCGATCGAGGTCAACGGCACCTATTACAGCAGCCAGAAGCCGGCGACCTTCGCGAGCTGGGCGGAGGCGGTGCCCGACGGTTTTGTCTTCACGCTCAAGGCGTCGCGCTATTGCACCAATCGCAAGGTGCTGGCCGAGGCAGGCGAATCGGTCGCCAAGTTCGTCGGACAGGGCATCGTCGAATTGGGCGACCGGCTCGGCCCGATCCTGTGGCAGTTCATGGCTACCAAGAAATTCGACCCGGAGGATTTCCGGGCCTTCCTCGCGCTGTTGCCCGCGAACCACGAAGGCGTTTCGCTGCGCCATGCGGTTCAGGTGCGCCACGAGAGCTTCGCGGTGCCCGAGTTCGTCGCGATGGCGCGGGAGGCCGGCGTTGCCTTGGTCTATGCCGATTCGGCCGACTATCCCGCCATCGCCGACGTGACCGGCGATTTCGTCTACGCGCGGCTGGAGAATGCGACCGAAGACGAGCCGGCGGGCTATGCGCCCGACGCGCTCGACCATTGGGCCGACGTATCGCGGCGGTGGGCGCGCGGCGAACAGCCCGGCGGCTTGCCCTATGCCTCGTCCGAAGCCCCCGGCAAGCGCCCGCGCGAGACCTTCGTGCTCTTCATCAACGGCGCCAAGGTTCGCGCGCCGCATGGCGCGATGGCACTGATCGATCGGTTGAAGGCATAGCGCACACCGCTAATTGTCCATGAATCCCGCTCACCACTGATATGAACCGCAGTCACGGTGACATAATCGTGAGACGTGCGTTAAACCATGGTGACACGCGATTCCCGTACAGCAAAGAGAGACGATGCGATGCCGAACATGCCGGAACCGGTAGTGTCGAGGCGCGGCGTGCTTGCCGGTGGAGCGGCGACCGCAGTCGTCGCCGCAAGCCCGGCCAATGCCGCGCGTGCAGGCGACAGGCCTGCCGCCGATCCCGCACCGGTGAAGGTTTCGTTTAAGGTCAATGGTGAGCGGCGCGATCTTGCGCTCGATACGCGCACGACGTTGCTCGATGCGCTGCGCGAGCATCTTCACCTCACCGGCACCAAGAAGGGCTGCGATCATGGCCAGTGCGGCGCCTGTACCGTGCTGGTGGGTGGCGTGCGGATCAATTCCTGCCTCAGCCTCGCGGTCATGCACGAAGGCGACGACGTGACCACGATCGAGGGGCTTGGCACCCCCGAAAAGCTTCACCCGCTTCAGGCCGCGTTCGTGCGGCACGATGGCTATCAGTGCGGCTATTGCACGCCGGGGCAGATCTGCTCGGCGGTCGGCGTTCTCGACGAGATCAGGCGCGGCGTGCCGAGCCACGTTCAGGCCGACATTGCGGTGAGCCCTGCCTTCTCGAACATCGAACTGCGCGAGCGGATGAGCGGCAACATCTGTCGTTGCGGCGCCTATTCGAACATCGCCGAGGCGATCGCCGAAGTCGCCGGAGAAAAAGCATGAAGGCTTTCACCTACGAGCGGGCGCATGATCCCGTCGCGGCGGCGCGCGCGGTGGCGGCTAGGCCGGGCGCGCGCTTCATCGCCGGCGGCACCAATTTGCTCGATCTGATGAAGATCGAGGTGGAAACCCCTGTCCACCTCGTCGACGTGCAGGATCTCAAGCTCGATCGGATCGAGCCGACTGACGCGGGCGGACTGCGTATCGGTGCGCTCGTCACCAACACCGATCTGGCCACCGATTCCCGCGTCCGCCGCGAGTACGGCGTGCTCGCGCGCGCGATCGCCGCGGGCGCTTCGGGCCAGCTCCGCAACAAGGCCACCACGGCGGGTAACCTGCTCCAGCGCACGCGCTGCGCGTATTTCTACGACACCAACATGCCGTGCAACAAACGCAAGCCCGGCTCCGGCTGCGCGGCGATCGGCGGGGTTTCGCGCCAGCTCGCGGTGATCGGGTCGAGCGACAAATGCATCGCCACGCATCCGTCTGACATGGCGGTGGCGATGCGCCTGCTCGACGCGACGGTGGAGACGGTCAACGCGGCCGGCGAAACCCGTGCGATCGCGATCGCCGATTTCCACCGCTTGCCCGGCGATACGCCGCATATCGAAACCGCGCTGGCACCCGGCGAGCTGATCACGGCGGTGACGTTGCCCAAGCCGATTGGCGGGCGGCATGTCTACGAGAAGGTGCGCGACCGCGCTTCCTACGCCTTCGCGTTGGTCTCGGTCGCGGCGGTGATCCAGCCCGACGGCACCGGCCGAGTCGCGCTCGGCGGTGTCGCGCACAAGCCGTGGCGCGATGCGGCAGCGGAGGCAGAGCTGCCGCGCGGCGCGAGGGCGGTCACCGCCAAGCTGCTCGCCGGCGCCAAGCCCACGCACGACAATGCGTTCAAACTGCCACTCGCCGAACGCGCGCTGGCGGCGGCGATGGCCGAAGCGAGGACGACCGCATGAAGTTCGAGACGCCTTCGGGCGACAATCCCATCGACCGGATGACCGTGGTCGGCCGCGCGCACACGCGGATCGACGGCCCGCTCAAGACGACCGGTACCGCGCCCTACGCCTATGAGCATCACCGCGAGATCGCCAACCCGGCCTATGGCTATGTCGTCGGCGCGGCGATCGGCAAGGGCCGGATCAGCGCGATCGATCTCGCCCAGGCCAAGGCGGCGCCCGGCGTCGTGGCGATCGTCACCGCCGATACCGCCGGCAAGCTCGGCAAGGGCAAGTTCAACACCGCCAAGCTGCTCGGCGGCCCCGAGATCGATCACTATCATCAGGCGATCGCGATCGTCGTCGCCGAGACGTTCGAGCAGGCGCGCGCGGCGGCAGCGCTGATCCGAATCGATTATGCGCGCGCCGACGGCCGCTTCGATCTCGACGAGGCGCTGAAGACCGCGCCGCTCACGGGCGGTTCCAGCGACGAAGGCAGCGCATCGCCCGGTATCGACCGGGTCGGCCACTTCGAGCAGGCGTTCGCGGCGGCTCCCGTCAAGCTCGACGCGCATTACAGCACGCCGGACCAGAGCCACGCGATGATGGAGCCGTTCGCCTCGATCGCATCGTGGCGCGGCGACGCGCTGACGGTGTGGACCTCGAACCAGATGATCGACTGGGGGCGCGGCGATCTCGCCAGGACGCTCGGCATTCCCAAGGACAAGGTCCGGCTGGTATCGCCGTATGTCGGTGGCGGTTTCGGCGGGAAGCTGTTCCTGCGCAGCGATGCGGTGCTCGCAGCCCTCGGCGCGCGCGCGGCGGGGCGGCCGGTCAAGCTCGCGCTGCAACGGCCGCTCATCGCCAACAACACGACGCACCGCCCCGCGACGCGCCAGCATATCCGCATCGGCGCGACCAAGGACGGCACCATCACCGCGATCGCGCATGACAGCGGTTCGGGCGACCAGCCCGGCGGCAGCCCGGAAACAGCGGTCAACCAGACCAAGAAGCTGTACGCGGGCGCCAACCGGATGATCTCGATGCACCTCGCCGAGATCGATCTTCCCGAAGGCAATGCGATGCGTGCGCCGGGCGAGGCGCCGGGGCTGATGGCGCTGGAGATCGCAATGGATGAGATGGCCGAGAAGCTCGGCATTGACCCGATCGCCTTCCGCATCAAGAACGACACGCAGGTCGATCCCGAGAAGCCCGAGCGGACATATTCCGAACGGCAACTCGTCCGCTGCCTCGAGGATGGCGCGAAACGGTTCGGCTGGTCGCGGCGCAATGCCAAGCCGGCACAGGTCCGCGACGGGCGCTGGCTGGTCGGCATGGGCGTCGCCGCCGCGTTCCGCGACCATATCAACATGGCGTCGGGCGCGCGCGTCCGGCTCGGCAAGGGCGGCGTCGTCACGGTCGAGACCGACATGACCGACATCGGCACCGGCAGCTACACGATCATCGCGCAGACCGCCGCCGAGATGATGGGCGTACCCGTCGATGCGGTGGTGGTGAAGCTCGGCGATTCGGACTTCCCCGTATCGGCGGGGTCGGGCGGGCAGTTCGGTGCGGCCAATGCCACCGCCGGCGTTTACGCCGCGTGCGTGAAGCTGCGCGAGGCGGTCGCGCAGCGGCTCGGCTTCAACTCGGCGGACACGATGTTCGAGGGCGGCAAGGTGCGCAGCGGCAACCGCTCGGCCGATCTCGCGCAGGCGGCCAATGCCGGCGAATTGGTCGCCGAGGACAAGATCGAATATGGCAAGCTCGACAAGACCTATCAGCTTTCCACCTTCGGCGCGCACTTCGTCGAGGTCGGCGTCGATGCGTTCACCGGCGTCACCCGCGTGCGCCGCATGCTCGCGGTGTGCGCGGCGGGGCGTATCCTCAACCCGCAGACCGCGCGCAGCCAGGTGATCGGCGCGATGACGATGGGCGTCGGCGGCGCGTTGATGGAGGAGTTGACCGTCGACACGCGCTTCGGCTTCTTCGTCAACCACGATCTCGCCGGCTATGAGGTTCCGGTCCACGCCGACATCCCGCATCAGGAGGTCGTCTTCCTCGAAGAAGCCGATGACAAGGCGAACCCGATGAAGGCCAAGGGCGTCGGCGAACTCGGGCTGTGCGGCGTCGGCGCGGCAGTGGCGAACGCGGTCTATAATGCGACGGGCGTGCGAATCCGCGACTATCCGATGACGCTCGACAAGCATCTCGAACGCCTGCCGGCGCTGGTATGACCATCGGAGATCCGACATGAACCCCGCCACCACCGCCGTGCTGTTCATCGAATATCAGAACGATTTCGTGAGCGAAGGCGGCGCGCAGCACGCCGCCGTCGCCGAGGTGATGGCGCGGACCGATATGCTCGCGCACAGCCGCGCGGTCGCGGAGCAGGCGCGTGCGGCCGGCGCCGCGATCCTGCATGCGCCGATCCTGTTCGCGCCCGGCTATCCCGAAGTGCCGAGCGAACCCTATGGCATCCTCGCCGGGATCGTTCAGGCGCAGGCGTTCCGCAAGGGCACCTGGGGCGCCGAGATCGCGTCCGATATGGCGCCCGCCGAGAACGATATCGTGATCGAGGGCAAGCGCGGGCTGGATTGCTTCGCCAGCACCAACCTCGATTTCATCCTGCGCCAGCGTGGAATCACCGATCTCGCCATCGCCGGGTTCCTGACCAATTGCTGCGTAGAATCGACCATGCGCTCGGCCTATGAGCGTGGCTACCGGGTGGTCACGCTGACCGACTGCACCGCCACGCTCAGCGCGGCCGAACAGGAAGCGTCGATCACCAAGAATTTCCCGATGTTCTCGCGTCCGCTCGATCATGTCGCCTTCTTGGCGGAACTTGCCGGCTGAGCTTTGTCGCCGTTGCGCCCGTCGTCGATCGATTCGAGACGATCGGTAGCCTGTGTGCGTGCTGGACATCCGGCCACGCTGATCCAGGCCGCCATCAACCGTGAAGACGATCAGCTCGCGCTTACATTTGGCGCGATCTTCAAGAATCCTGCTATACTGTACTTTGAAGCTGCTGGGCGCATGATCCCTATACCGATCATAGGTTCTTCTTAACCTCTGCGCCTGCATAGCCATATCTGGAGGTTCTTGGCATGTTGCGCCGTTTCTACACTTGGCTCAGCTTCGCAGGCGAACCCGATATTCGGGTCGCGCAATATGGCGAGCTGAAACGGCAGATACCTCTCATGTATTCGCTGCTCGTCCTGAACGCGTGCGCGGTAAGCTACACCCATTATGCTTACGCACCGGGGTGGTTGACGCTGGGCGCCGCCGGCGGGCTGATCCTGGTGTGTTGCTGGCGAATGACGATATGGGCGTTTGCGCCTCCCGTCACCGCGATCGACGCGGTGGTCGCCCGCCGGACGTTGCGCAGGACGACGGCTTTCGCCGGCCCGCTCTGCGTGGCCTTCGTCGGCTGGTCGCTGACGCTCTACCGATATGGAGGCCCGTCCGAGCAAGCGCATGTCTCGCTTTTCGTCGCCGTCACGGTGATCGGTTGCATCTTCTGCCTGATCAGCGTCCCGCAGACGGCGTTTCTCGTCACCATAACGGTGTTGAGCCCGTACCTCATATACAATTTTCTCCACGGCAGCTCGGTCTTCATCGCGATGGCGCTCAACATCGTTTTGGTGTCGGGCGTGATGATCCGGGTGTTGCAGAACAGCTTCGCGGCATTCGCGACTCTCGTCCGATCGCAGGTGAGCCTTGCGGCGGAGCAGGCCGAGGCCGAACGCCTGAGCAGGGAAAACGCACGGCTGGCGCTGACCGATGCGTTGACCGGGCTGCCCAACCGGCGGCATTTCTTCGCGCAGCTCGACGCCGTGTTGACATCGCGCAAGCTGACCGGCGAACGGTTTGCCGTCGGCGTTCTCGATCTAGACCGCTTCAAGCCCGTGAACGATACCTATGGGCACGTCTTCGGCGACCGTCTTCTCACCGCTGTGGGCGCGAGACTTGAGAGCGTTGCCAGCAAGACATGCGAGGTGGCCCGGCTCGGAGGCGACGAGTTCGGAATCCTGATCCTGGAGGATATCGACCACGCGCGTGAAATCGGCCAGCGGGTTTGCGACCTGCTGACCGAGCCGTTCGACATCGAAGGGCAGCGGATCGCACTCGGCTGCTCCGGCGGGGTCGCGATCTTCCCGGATGCCGGCGCTTCGGTCCATCAACTGTTCGATCGCTCCGATTATGCGCTATATCACGTCAAGTCGCTCAATCCCGGTACGTGCGCACTCTTTTCGACAGAGCATGAGACTCTCATACGATCCGAACGCGTCCTCGAAGCGGCGATGCAGACCGCCGATTTCGACACGGAACTGCACGTCCAGTTTCAGCCGATCTTCTGTACGGAGAATATGGCCGTGCTCGGCGTCGAAGCGCTGGGGCGCTGGACCAGCCCAACGCTCGGCGCGATAAAACCGGACCAGTTCATCATGGCCGCGGAACGGCTCGGCTTCATGCACGTCATCACCGCCAGCCTGTTCCGGAACGCACTGACGTGCTTCGCGCAAATGCCCGAACGGATCGGGCTTTCGTTCAACCTGTCGGCGCGCGACATCGTCTCCGCCGACACGATCGACCTGCTCATCGACATGATCGAACGGGGGAATATCGATCCCAAGCGGATCACGTTCGAACTGACCGAGACCGCGTTGATGCGCGATTTCGAGGCGGCGGTCGCCAGCATCAAACGCTTGCGCGCGCTTGGGATACGGATCGCGCTGGACGATTTCGGCTCGGGCTATTCAAGCCTGAGCTACCTGCACCGGCTGCCTCTGGACAAGGTCAAGGTCGACCGCAGTTTCATCGCCGACATGGATGAAGCGTCGGGACGCAACATCATTTCCGCGATCCTCGGGCTATGCCAGACGCTCGGACTCGATTGTATCATCGAGGGCGTCGAAACGGATGCTCAACTCCAGCAGTTGCGTGAACTCGGCTACAGAATGGCGCAGGGCTATTTCTTCGCCCGGCCCATGGGGCTCCGCGCATTCCTCAAATCGCTCGACCGGGAATGGGCCACCGATTTCCAACCAGTGCCGGCAGGCAAGCCGAGGCTTCAGATCGTAGCGTGACAGGTCACTGAAAGGCGCTTCTCGGCCCCCCGCCGCCGCGCGGTGGCGACGACATCTTCTTGACATTGGATCCAGTACGGCATGTATTGGATCCAACAAACAGGAGATGGATGTCGTGAGTGAAGGTGTGACACCGTGGATTCGTAACGCATGGTATGTCGGCTGTGCCGCGGACGAGGTCGGAACCGGCCCGCTCGGCCGGACGATCTGTGGTGAGAAGATGGTCTTCTTCCGCACCACGGATGGGTCCGTATCCGCGCTCGAGGATTTCTGCCCGCATCGCGGCGCGCCTCTGTCATTGGGCTTCGTTCGCGATGGCGCTCTGGTGTGTGGCTATCATGGTCTGGCGGCCGACTGCCGTGGCAAGGTCTCCGACATGCCGGGGCAGCGGGTCGGCGGCTTTCCGGCGATCCGTCGCTATCCGGTCATCGAACGCTATGGTTTCATCTGGGTCTGGCCCGGTGACGCGGAAGCGGCGGACCCCGCCAAGCTTCACCATCTGGAATGGGCGGAAAGCCCGCAATGGGCTTATGGCGGCGGCTATTACCATATCGACTGCGACTATCGCTTGATGGTCGACAATCTGATGGACCTTACGCACGAAACCTATGTCCATGCGAGCAGCATCGGGCAGAAGGAGATCGACGAGGCGCCCGTCAAGACTCGCGCCACGCCCGAAGAGGTCGTCACCAGCCGTTTCATGGACGCGATCGTCGCGCCGCCCTTCTGGCAAATGGCACTTCGCGGTGCCGGGTTGCCCGACGACGGACTGGTCGATCGCTGGCAGATTTGCCGATTCACCCTGCCGAGCCATGTCATGATCGAGGTCGGCGTCGCGCTTCAGGGGCGCGGCGGATATGACGCCGAGGATGCGGCCAAGGCATCCTCCATCGTGGTCGATTTCATCACGCCCGAGACCGAGACATCGCACCATTATTTCTGGGGCATGGCGCGCCGCTTCGCCATCGCGGACGCGGCGCTGACCGATACGATCCGCGAAGGGCAGGGCCGGATTTTCGGTGAAGACCTCGAGATGCTGGAGCGGCAGCAGGCCAACCTCAGCCGCTATCCCGATCGCAAGCTCCTCAAGCTCAACATCGATGCGGGCGGGGTTCGCTCGCGCATGATGATCGAGCGGGCGATCGCCGCCGAACAGCCGGGCGCCGAAGCGCAGGAAACCGAGACGGAGGAAATGGTGGCGCTTTGACGGCGGCGCGGGCCAGTCCACAAGCACGCCCATGAACGATCGATCGCCCCCACCCTCGACTCCGACCCCGCCAGCCGCAAAGCCGCTCAAACCCGGCCAGCACGTCATCGTCTCGCTGCGGCGGATGATCGCCGAGGGCACGTTCCAGCCCGGCGAACGGATCGGCGAAGTCGCCACGGCCGAGGCGCTCGGCGTGTCGCGCATGCCGGTGCGCACCGCGCTGCGGGCGTTGGAGGCCGAGGGGCTCGTGGTCAGGCTGGGGGCGCGGGGGTATGCGGCCCGCTCGATCACCGCGTCGGAAATCAACGGCGCGATCGAAGTCCGTGGCGTACTGGAAGGGCTGGCCGCCCGGCGGCTGGCGCAGCGCGGGCTGACCACGGCCGAACAGCACGCCTTTCGAACGTGCCTGGCCGAAGGTGCGGCGATCTTCGCCGATGGTGTGTTGGCCGACGGCGCGCTCGATCTGTTCTACGCTTACAACGTCGCGTTCCACAGCTTGCTGATCGATGCGAGCGGCAACCCGTCGATCGGCTATGCTCTCGCGCGCAACAACCATCTCCCGTTCGCCTCGGCGTCGGCGCTGGCGCTCGACTGGAGCGATCGTCCATCCGAATTCGAGCATCTGCGCGGCGCGCACCAGGCGCATTGCGACGTGATCGACGCGATCCTGCGGCGCGATCCCGACGACGCTGAACGCATCATGCGGGATCATGCCTGGGCGGCGGTCGGCAGCGAGCGCGTGTTCGGGGGGATACCGCCCGGACCGTAGCCGGCGGGCGGCACCGTCAGACCGGCACGCCTTGCGCGGGCGGTAGCGTCGAGATTTCCGACGATCCCGACCAGATGTTGATCCCGCCGTCCTCCGCCGCTGCGTCGATCGCGGCGAGCTCGTCCGCCGTGAACTGAAGGTCTTTCACGGCATCGAGCGAATCGTCGAGCTGTTCGACGGTGCGCGCGCCGATCAGCGCCGAGGTGATTCGCGGGTCACGCAAAACCCAGGCGATCGCCATCTGCGCGAGCGTCTGGCCACGCTGCTTCGCGATTCCGTCGAGCGTGCGGATCGCGGTCAGGTTTCGCTCGCTCAGCAGCGCCTGCGACAGCGATCCCTGTCGGCTCGCCCGAGCGTCTTGCGGCACGCCGCCGAGATATTTGGCGGTCAGCATGCCCTGGGCAAGCGGCGAGAAAGCGATGCAGCCCGTGCCGAGCGCATCCAGCGTGGCGAGCAAGCCCTGCTCGATCCAGCGGTTGAGGATCGAATAGCTCGGCTGATGGATGAAGAGCGGCACCTTCTCTTCGGCGAGGATCGCGGCGGCCTGCCGGGTCAGCCCGGGTTCGTAGGAGGATATGCCGACATACAGCGCCTTGCCCTGCCGGTGGAGCTGGACCAGCGCGCCCATCGTCTCTTCGAGCGGCGTCGCCGGATCGACCCGGTGCGAATAGAAGATATCGACATAGTCGAGCCCCATCCGCTTGAGGCTCTGGTCGCAGCTCGCGATCAGATATTTCTTGGACGAGCCGACATCGCCATATGGCCCCGGCCACATGTCCCAGCCCGCCTTGGTCGAGATGATCAGTTCGTCCCGGTGGCCAGCGAAGTCGGCGGCGAACACGCGCCCGAAATTCTCCTCGGCCGAGCCGTAGGGCGGGCCGTAATTGTTGGCGAGATCGAAATGGGTCACGCCGCGATCGAACGCCCGGCGCAGGATCGCCCGGCCGGTCTCGAACACGTCCGCGCCGCCGAAATTCTGCCACAGCCCGAGGCTGATCGCCGGCAATCGCAGCCCGCTCCGCCCGGTGCGGCGATAGGGCATGCGTCCGTCATAGCGGGCCGGGTCGGCGGTATAGGGCGTGGGAAACGGCATGGTTGATCTCCTCGACGGTCGCGGTTTCGTTTAGCGTGCGTTCGGATGTGAACCAACCCGCTCAGGGGCTCGCGAACGCCCAGCGCAACGTCGTCGCGAGACCGAGCGCCCCGGTGCTGACGATGGGGCGCGCAAGCGGCGGGGACGCTGGCAGGCCATGCATGCGCCGCGCCCATGCCGGCAGCAGATCGACGGCAGCCTGCATCGTCACGCGCTGCAACGGAATCGCAAGCGGGTTGTCGGGCATGTGGCCGAGAACCGTCCGCGCGACCTCGCGGGTGCGATCATCCGCCGCGAGCCGCGCCCGCCCGCCCTCGAGCGCGCGGACCGTACCGGCAGTGTCGCGGGGCGCGGATATCGCACCAAGCGCGTGGCCGATGGTCGCGAAATCCGCGCAGTAAAGATCGGCCTCGGCGCGCGACAACCGGCCGTCGCCATATCGCTGCCACGCCGCGAGAAAGCTCCACGCCTCGGTGACATGCACCCAGCCGAGCAGGTCGGGGTCGTCGGCGCGGTAGGGCGTACCGTCGGGCAACGTCCCCGTGATCCGGCCATGAATCTCGCGGACACGCGCGATGGCAGCGGCGGCTTCTGCCCTGTCTCCATAGGTCGTGATCGAGACGAACCGCGCCGTCCGCCGCAGTCGCCCCAGCATGTCGGCGCGAAACCCCGAATGATCCCACACGCCCGCAAGCACCGCCGGATGGAGCATCTGGAGCAGCAGTGCCGTCACGCCGCCGATCATCATCGTCGTGACGTCGCCATGAACCCGCCAGATCGGCGAGGACGCGGCGAACAGCGCCGTGTCGCTGCGGATGACGGGCTGCTCGCCGCGTGCCTGATCGTTGAACAACGCCTGCACGCGCCGCACGATGCTGCGCCTGGCGCGATGCTGAAGCGAGAAGCCTTGACCGGTCATTCACGCCTGAACGCACCCGCGCCGATTTGGTGGCCGACGTTCGGATTAGGGCGCCATCAGGATCAGCGCGTCGAGTGCGATTGCCCCGTGCGGATAGACGATCACCGGGTTGAGATCGATCTCGGCGATGCTCGGCGCGGACTGCATGATCCGGCCGACCGTCGCCACCAGCTCGGCCACCGCGCCCACGTCGAGCGCGGGCGATCCGCGAAACCCCCGCAACAGCGCCGCGCTCTTGAGCTGGTAGAGTTCCCGCTCGATCGCCGCGACCGGCAGGTCGGGCGTCAGCAGCCGGACATCGTGGAGGATTTCCGCCGTCACGCCGCCGAACCCGACCAGAATCACCGGACCCCATTCGGGATCATTCTTCGCGCCGACGATCAGCTCGACCCCGCGCTGGCCCATCGCCTCGATCAGCACGCCGTCGAGCGCCAGACCGGGGTCATAGGCGGCGACATTGGCGTAAAGCCGCGCCCAGCCGTCGCGCAGCGCATCGGCATCGGCGAGGTTGAGGATCACGCCGCCGGCATCGCTCTTGTGGCTGAGATCGGGCGATTGCGCCTTGATCGCGACCGGATAGCCGAGCGTCTCCGCCCCCGCGAGCGCCGCCTCGACGGTGGTCGCGAACACGCCGGCGGGCACGGGAATGCCGAGCGGAGCCAACAGCGCCTTCGCCCGATATTCGGGCATCACGCCCCCCGCCGGCAGATCGAGACCGGCGATCGGCTCCGCGGCCGCTTCCGCGAAATCGCGCCCGCCAAGCGCCGTCAGCCGCTTGAGCGCACGCAGCGCGCGTTCGGTCGAGGGGAAGTACGGGATGCCGAGTGCGCGAAGCTGCGCGAGATACTCGGCCGACACTGCGGCGCCTTCGTCCAGCCCGGCGAAGATCACCGGCTTGGCGGGCCTGAGCTCGGACACCGCGCGCAGGATCGGCGGCAGCTTGATGCCGACCGTTACCGGATCGGTCTGGATGATGCCGGCGACGATGCTGCCGAAACGATCGTCGCCGAACAGCGCGGCGAGCGTGCGGTAGTAGAGGTCGGGATCGACCAGCCCCTGTGCGGTCAGGTCGAGCGGATTGCTCACCCCCACGAACTCGGGCAGCGCCGCGCGCAAGGCGGGCGCGGAGGCATCGTCGATCACCGGCAGATCGAGGTCGAGTGCCTCGCACAGATCGAGCGTCAGCGCCTTGAACGCGCCCGATTCGCCGAGCACCGCGACGCCTGCGGGCGGAACGGTCGGACAACGCAGCGCGATCTCGGCGATGTCGCCAAGCTCCTCCAGCGTTTCGGCGAAGACCACGCCGGCCCGTTCGACCTTCACGCGCATCACCGCATAGTCGCCCGCCATCGCGCCGGTATGCGTCGCGGCGGATTCGCGCGCCGCGCTCGATTTGCCGGGATGCAGCAGCACGATCGTCTTGCCGAGCGTCCGCGCGCGCAGCGCCGCCGCGAGGAAGCGCTGCGGTTTACGAAATTGTTCGACGATCATCGCGATCACGTCGGTGGCGGGATCATCGAGGAGATATTCGACATAATCCTCCACGCCCGAGGCTGCTTCATTGCCGGTCGAAACCGAGAAGGACAGGCCAAGGTCGCGGCTCGCCAGCATCGTGCCCAGCACGCACGCCATCGCGCCGCTCTGCGAAACGATGCCGATGCCCTTGCGATCGCCCAGCGGCACCGCGTTCGTCTCGACGAACGTGAGCGGTATGCGATCGATGAAGTTGGTCATGCCGAGGCAGTTCGGCCCCTCCACCACCATGCCGGTCTCGTGTGCGATCCGGCCGATCTCGCGCTGTTCGGCCAGCCCTTCCTCGCCCCCTTCGGCGAACCCGGCCGAGAAGATCACCGCTGCGCCGACGCCACGCGCCGCCAGCGCCTTGACCGTGTCGAGCACCGCCACGCGCGGGATCGCCAGCACCGCCGCATCGACGCCGTCGGGGAGATCGGCGACCGAGGCGAGGCAAGGCCGCCCGCCGATCTCGGCGCGCTTCGGGTTGATGAGGTGGATCGCCCCGGAAAAGCCGTTGCGATCCAGGTTGGCCAGCACCGACGCGCCGAGCGCGCCGGGCTTGTCGGATGCGCCGACGATCGCGACCGATCGGGGCCGAAGCAGCCGGTCGAGCGTGTGACCGGTTGCCAAAGCGGCGGGTGGCGTCAGGGTCTCGACCGTCATGATGTCCGCTCCCGCTCAGCGCTGCTTGGTCTTGTCATAGGCGCCAAGACCGGGCTTGTAGGTCTTGTCGTCGATGAACTGCTTGATGCCTTCCTTGCGGCCCTCGCTGTCGTAGCTGTTGGCGGCTTCCTGCGCGCGGATCAGATAATCCTCGGCATTGTCATAGGTCATCTCGCGCACGCGGCGGATCGAGTCCTTGGTCGCCTTCAGCGCGACCGGGTTCTTCTTGAGCAGCACCGCCGCCACCTCGGCGACGCGCGCCTTGAGCTGGTCGAGCGGCAGCGCTTCGTTGACGAAGCCCCATTCGACCGCGGTCTTGCCGTCGATATTCTCGCCCATCATCGCATGGTACATCGCGCGCCGGAACGAGGTGAGTTCGGTCGCGACCTTGGCAGCGCCGCCGCCGGGCAGGATGCCCCAGTTGATCTCGCTGAGGCCGAATTGCGCGTCTTCCGCCGCGAAGGCGAGGTCGCACGCGAACAGCGGGCCATAGCCGCCGCCGAAGCACCAGCCGTTGACCATCGCGATCGTCGGCTTCTGATACCAGCGCAGCCGCCGCCACCAGCCATAGCTTTCGCGCTGCGCCTTGCGCGTGCCGCCAAGTCCGTCCACCTCGGTCTCGCGGAAATATTCCTTGAGATCCATGCCCGCCGACCAGGCGGTGCCTTCGCCGGTCAGCACCAGCACGCCGACATCCTCGCGGAACTCGAGATCGTCGAGCACGCGCATCATCTGGCGGTTGAGGCGGGGCGACATGCAGTTGCGCTTGTCGGGCCGGTTGAAGCTCACCCAGGCGATGCCGTTTTCGACGGTGACGGCGACGGTCGCCAGTTCAACGGGGTCGATGGTCATGAAGAAGTCTCCTGATGGGGCCGTCAGCCGACGGCGTAGATGCTGATGAGAACGTGGTCGGGCCGGCGCAGCCCCGCACCAACGAAGAGGGTCCGGCGCAGCCAATCGTGTGGGCCGGCGGCGACGGTGAAGCGCGGCGCGGTGCGGAAATAATATAGCGCCGGATCGACTGGCTCACCGCGCGCGAGCCGATCGCTCACCTCGGGCGCGGCGACGCGGACACCACGATTGCGAACTTCGATGATCGTCCCGTCGTGCGCCATGATCGCATAGCGCGCGTCGAGTTCGGTCACGCCATCGGAGTCGATCGTCTGCCAGTCCGCGCCGAGCGGCATGACGACGCCGTGCAGGCGCGGCCCATCGACCGAACCGCCCGTGATCGGGATGCAGCGGCGGCGATGGCCGTCGACCAAGCCCGTCTCGACCGGCGCGGACACCGCCACCCGGATCGAGAAAACGAAGTCGAGGGTCGGGACGGAGGAGTCGGTCACCGGCGATCAGATCGGGAAATGGCCGGGCTGAGTCTCGATCGTGATCCAGCGCAACTCGGTGAAGCTGTCGATACCGGCCTTGCCGCCGAACTTGCCGTAGCCCGACGCCTTGGTGCCGCCGAACGGCATCTGCGCCTCGTCATGCACTGTCGGCCCGTTGACGTGGCAGATGCCCGACTTGATCTGCCGCGCGACGCGAAGCCCCCGCGCGGTGTCGCGCGTGAACACCGCCGCCGACAGACCATATTCGGTATCGTTGGCGAGGTCGATCGCATGGGCTTCGTCACGTGCGCGGATGATGCCGACGACGGGGCCGAAACTCTCCTCGCGGAACAGCTTCATGTCGGGCGTCACCTTGTCGATGACATGCGCGGGCATCAGCACGCCATCGGCCGCGCCACCATTGGTCTGCACCGCGCCGGCGGCGACCGCGTCGTCGATCAGCCCCTGAACATGGCTGACCGTCTTGAGATCGACCACCGCGCCGAGCGGCGTCTTGCCGTCGCGCGGATCGCCGACCGGCATCGTGCCGACCTTGGCGGCGAATTTCTCGACGAAGGCATCCGCAATCGCATCGACCACGATGATCCGTTCGGTCGACATACAGATCTGGCCCTGGTTCATGAACGCACCGAACGCGGCCGCCTTCACCGCCTCGTCGAGATCGGCGTCGTCGAGCACGATCAGCGGCGCCTTGCCGCCGAGTTCGAGCAACGCGGGCTTGAGGTTGTCGGCGCAGCGCCGCGCGATGATCCTGCCCACCGCGGTCGATCCGGTGAAATTGACCCGGCGCACGGCGGGATGGTCGATCATCGCGCCGACCACGTCGCCGGCATCGGCGGGCGCGTTGGTGATGAGGTTGACGATGCCATCGCCGAAACCCGCCTCGATGAACGCTTCGATGATCAGCGCATGCGTGCGCGGACACTGTTCGGAGGCCTTGAGCACGACGGTATTGCCGCACGCCAACGGGACCGCGATCGCGCGCGTGCCGAGGATGATCGGCGCGTTCCACGGCGCCATGCCGAGCACCACGCCCGCCGGTTCGCGCAGCGCCATCGCGATGCAGCCCGGCTTGTCGGACGGGATCACCTCGCCGCTGATCTGCGTGGTCAGCGCCGCCGCCTCGCGCACCATGCCGCTGGCGAGCATCAGGTTGAAACGTGCCCAGCCTTCGGTCGCGCCGATCTCCGCCATCATCGCCGCGACGAAATCCTGGGCTTTGGCGTCGAGCGCGTCGGCCGCCCTGAGCAGCAACATGCGGCGTGCCGTCGGGCCAACCGCCGACCATGCCGGGAAGGCCGCAGCCGCCGCATCGACGGCGGCGGTCGCATCGGCGACGCTCGCGGCGGCGGCGCGCGTGGCGACCTCACCCGAGACGGGGTTGGTCCGCACATACTGTTCGGGGGTGGCGCGTGGCGTACCGCCGATCGAAAGGGCTACTTCGCTACCTGACACAAGCGCTCTCCTGTTTTATTGTTATGAAACATACCAATGTTGTGTTTCCGGCGCAAGCTCGGTAGCGCGATATTTATGGAGGCAGCGAACGAACCGACATTGCAGGACTCGATCTCGGACCGGCTCGGCTATGTTCTGCGCCGTGCGTCCGGGGTGATGATGGGCGCGCTCGGCGTCGCGCTGGCGGAGATCGGCCTCCGTCCGGTCGAGGCGACGATCCTGATTCTGGTCGGCGCCAACACCGGCTGCACGCAAAGCGAGATCAGCCGGCTGCTCGGTATCAAGCGCGCCAACATGGTGCCGTTGATGGCGGGGCTGGTGAACAAGCGCCTGATCGAGCGATATCCGGTCGACGGCCGGTCCTTCGCATTGTCGCTGTCGCTCGAAGGCGTCGCCCAGCGCGACGCCGCGGACGCGATCATGCTCGCGCACGAGCGGCGCTTCGAAGCTTTGTTCTCCGGCCAAGACATCGAGGCCCTGCGCGTGGCGCTGGCACGGATCGCGCAGTTGGACACCGCGGCGCAGGAATAACGCGGCGCGCGATGCGCGATGGAATCGCCGCCGCTGTCACGCGGGCGTCACGCATCCACCATAGGGGCGCGTGGAGGCGGCCGGGAAATCGCAAAAGCGATTCGATGCCGAAACAACGCCCGACGGGGCGGCGGTTTGCACCTTGATGACGCTCCGGCGGCAGCCGACCGGGCGTGACTTTTCGACATTCAAAAACGTGCCACAGGCGCCGGTGACTCGGGGCCGAAAAGGGATACTGACATGCGTCTTTCCAAGACTGTTCTGCTCGCCGGTTCGATGCTGGCCGCGCTGCTCGCGCCCCACGCCGCGCTCGCCGAAACCCCGCCAGCGCCCGAGAGCGCGCCCGCCGCGCCGGAAGCGCCTGCGAGCGGCGATGCCGGCACCGAAAGCCCCGACATCGTCGTGCTCGGCTTCGGCAAGAGCCGTCAGGTGCAGACCGTCGACGCGCTCGACATCGCGCGCATCGTCCCCGGCGCCAGCCCGCTCAAGGCGATCGAAAAGCTGCCCGGCGTCAACTTCCAGTCTGCCGACGCGTTCGGCAACTACGAATGGGCGGTCCGCATTTCGCTGCGCGGCTTCAACCAGAACCAGCTCGGCTTCACGCTCGACGGCATTCCGCTCGGCGACATGAGCTACGGCACCACCAACGGGCTCCACATCAGCCGCGCGATCATCTCCGAGAACGTCGGCAGCACCGACGTCGCGCAGGGTGCGGGCGCGCTCGGCACCGCCTCGACCAGCAATCTCGGCGGCACGATCCAGTTCCACAGCGATGACCCCAAGGACACGATGAACGTGACCGGATCGGGCACCTACGGCTCCAACAACACCTGGCGCGGCGTCGCACGGCTCGATTCCGGGCTGATCGGCGACACCGTCAAGGGCTATATCAGCTACGCCTATTACAAGACCGACAAGTGGAAGGGCTACGGCCAGCAGAAGCAGCAGCAGGTCAACGCCAAGGTCACCGCCGATCTCGGCACGCTCGGCGACATCTCGGCCTACTTCGCCTATTCGGATCGCAAGGAAAACGACTACCAGGATCTCAGCCTGGACATGATCAAACGTCGCGGTCTCTCGCTGGACAACATTAGCAACAATTACCCGCTCGCCATCGCGATCGCCACCGCGGCGCAGGCCGGCCAGCCGCTCCCCGGCGGCGGCACGCTCGACGACAGCTATTACGACGCCGCCGGTTTGCGCCGCGATTATCTCGGCGGCGTGACCTTCAACGCCAAGCTGGCGCCCGGCGTCACCGTCAAGACCACCGGCTATTATCACGAGAACACGGGCCAGGGCTCGTGGATCACGCCGTACAATCCCACTCCGCTCGGTGCGCTGAACACCGATGGCACGCCGATCACCAACCCCGCGCCCTTGTCGTTCCGCACCACCGAATACGGCCTGAAGCGCGGCGGCATCATCAGCGCGCTGAGCTATGAGGCTGGCGCCAACACCTTCGGTTTCGGCGGCTGGTACGAGAGCAGCACGCTCAACATCGCGCGCCGTCTCTACGGCATGACGCTCGGCACGCCCAACCGCAGCGCGCTCGACTATCAGAGCAACCCCTATGCGACCGCATGGGATGGCAAGTACGACACCGACACGCTGCAATATCACGTCGAGGACACGCTCAAGCTGGCCGGCGACACGCTCGAAATCTCCGCCGGCTGGAAGGGTGTGCAGGTCATCAACAACGCCAAGCTGCGGGTCGGCACGTTGGCGCAAGGCCGGATCGACGCGCGGGACTGGTTCCAGCCGCAGGCGAGCGTGCTGTACCGCGCAACCCAGAATGTCGAGCTGTTCGCTGATTATACCGAGAACATGCGCGCCTTCACCAGTTCGGCCGCCGGCGGTCCCTTCGCGACCACGCAGGTGCTGTTCGATGCGGTGAAGAATACGCTCAAGCCCGAGAAATCCAAAACCGTCGAAGGCGGCGTGCGGCTGCGTAGCGGCGGCTTCCAGGCGTCCGCGGTCGGCTATTACGTCGATTTCAGCAACCGACTGCTGTCGGTCGCGAACGGCGTCGGCATCCTCGGCAACTCGCCGACGCTCAACAACGTCGGCAGCGTCCACACCTATGGCGGGGAATTCTCGGTCAATTACCGGATCGTCCAGCCGCTCTCGATCTTCGCGAGCTATTCGTACAACCACTCGCAATATCAGGATAACGTCAGCACCGCGATCACGCGCGACACGCCCGACGGCCTTATCCACACCAAGGGCAAGACCGCCGTCGATAGCCCCGAGCATATGCTCAAGGGCGAGATCGTCTATGATCAATACGGCATCACCGCCCGCGTCGGCGCCGACTACATGAGCAAGCGCTACTTCACCTACTCCAACGACCGGTCGGTGCCCGGCCGTGTCACGATGGACGCCAGCATCGGCTACCGCTTCGACGGCGACGGCCCGCTGCACGGCTTCGCGATCGTCGGCAATGTCACCAACCTCACCGACAAGAAGTACATCGCGACGATCGGCTCGAACGGCTTCACCAACAGCGGTGACAATCAGACGCTGCTGGCCGGAGCACCGCGCCAGTTCTTCGTGACCGTCAAGAAGGGCTTCTAATAAGCGGACGATGGACGGCTTGCCGCCGTCCATCGTCCAGTGCCGCTCGCGCCCGGATCGAAAGAGGATTGCTGCCAACCGGCGCATTTCATTTTGGTCCGGGTCGCGGGATTCAGCGATCGAAACCCAAACGCACTCCCTTCCACTTGGCAACACGCGTCGGGCCGAACCAACAGATGGGTGACAGCCCGAGCCCGAACAGGGGGGTGGCTGCCTGCCCGATATAGCCTCCCATTTGCGCGCAAGAACTCGCCGGGCCGCTTCGCTTTTTGGCGACTGGCCGCTTCGATCGCGCGCGGTGCTACAAGCACCTCTCATTCAGCCGCTTTGCGATTTCCCCTATATTCCTCTGCAACGGCTCTGAACGGGCCGCCCTTTTACTCGTGCGAGCCGTTGCTCGTGCGGCGAAGTGAGGGCCGTTGCGATCAGCCTTCGCGCGTCATCCCGCCGTATTGCGTATCGGCGAGGTCGACCCACACGCGATGAGATTGAGGGGATTGCGGCGAAACGTGAAGCCAAATGTGCGTCGTGCCTAAAAGATCAGCAACCTTTCGCTGGCGTGCTTACTTTGTGAGCAATAATATTTCTTGTCTATACATTATTTTTGCATCATCATTGGCGTCGAGAAAACGTCCCGAGAGGCGAAATTGCAGGAGAGCGGAAGCAAACGAACAAACAGGGGGACTCCTATGCGCATGATCTCGGCAAAAATACGCGTGCTTGGCTGCACGGCGACACTGGCTCTTTCGATCGGTTTTGCCGCCGCAGCCCACGCGCAGACCGCCGCTAGGCCGACGTTCACCTCTGTGGTCGCTGGCTCCGACGAACCCGACGACATCGTCGTCACCGCAACCCGCCGCGACACCTCATTGCAAAAGACACCGATGGCGATCACCGCGCTAACCGGCCAGACGCTGACCAACGCCGGCGTCACCAACATCGCCGACTACGCCAAGTTCGTGCCCAGCCTGCGCATTCAGGACAACGGTCCCGGCCAGCGCCGCGTCAGCCTGCGCGGCGTGCAGACGTCCGGTGAAGCCACGGTGGGCGTCTATTACGATGATACCCCGGTGACCGGTTCGGTGGGTGTCTCAAGCGATGCGGCCGGACGCACCGCCGATTTCACGCTGTTCGACGTCAGCCGCATCGAGGTGCTGCGCGGCCCACAGGGTACATTGTACGGCGCGAGTTCGATGGGCGGCGCGATCCGGGTCATCCTCAACAAGCCAACCCAAGCGTATGAAGGCAAGATCGAATCGCAGATCGCCGGAACCAAGGGCGGCGGTTTGGGCTATTTCGTCCAGGGTATGGTCAACGTGCCGTTGGTCACCGATCTGCTGGCGGTACGAGCCGTGCTGTATCGCCGTGACGCCGACGGCTATATCGACAACAGCTTCCTCAATCGCAAGAACGTCAACGATTATACCGCGACAGGTGGCCGGCTGATGGTGCGCCTGACGCCATCGTCCAACCTGACGATCGATGGCTCGGCGATGGTCGAGAATACCGACGCGTTTTCGGCGAGCTGGAATCCTGCGGTCGGTAACTACAAGTCTGCGACGCAGGTGATGCTGCCCTACACCGATCGTTCGCAGATCTACAATGTCACTGGCAAACTCGATCTCGGTTCGGCCTCGGTGACGTCGATCACCTCCTACCAGCATCGCCGCTCCGCATATGCGGCGGACGACAGCTATTATATCGGCAGCTATCGCACCGCTGCCAAATGCTCGGCGTATGTCAACGCGAGCGGTGGTGCGCCCTGTTCCGCCGGCCAGCTCACCAGTTACTACGGCTACATCGACAGCCTGACTCCGGCGGCGATCTACTATCCCGGATCGACCAAGGATTTCACGCAAGAGGTACGGATCAGTTCGAACGGTACGCACCTGTTCGACTGGACGATTGGCGGCTTCTATCAGAACCGCAAGAACGAAGTGACATCGGAGGACGTGCGCGCCGACAAGATGAGCGGCGATATCATCACGCCAAACCAAATCTTCTATCGTCGCGAGATTTTCGACCAGCTCGAACAATATGCCGCGTTCGGCGAGGGCACCCTTCACCCCACGTCAACGATCGGACTGACCGCGGGCATCCGCTACTTCAACTACAACAAGACGGTGCAAGGCTTTACCGACGTCGCCTGGACGCTGATCGGCGCGCCGGCGCGCGCGCTATCGTCGGTGGATTCCTCCGAAAGCGGCACGTTGCTCAAATTCAACGCATCGTGGCAAGCGAGCGCCGACATGATGATCTACGCCACCGCGTCCCAGGGCTTTCGCCCGGGGGGCGCCAACCAGGTAATCGGCTTGTCCGCAGACCTCACCCCGTACAGGTCGGACAGCCTGTGGAACTACGAGGTCGGGGCTAAGCTCGGCCTGTTTGACCGCAAGCTGACGCTGAACCTCGCCGCGTACCAGATCGACTGGACCAACATCCAGGTCAGCGGCCGCACGCCCAACGGTGCGTTCAGCTTCCTGTCGAATGCCGGCGCTGCCCGCATCCGGGGTGTCGAGGCCGAAGCGTTCGTCCGGCCGACGCGCGGGCTGCAACTCACCTTCTCGGGCAATTATATCGATCCGCGACTGACGGAGGATCAGGTCAACGCTTCGGTCGTCGCCGCCGGCCGGGTCGGCGATCGCATCCCCTATATCCCGAACTGGTCCGGGTCCGCCGGTGCGGAATATACCGCGCCGCTTAGCAGCCGCCTCGATTTCTTCGCGCGCGCGGATTTCAACTATGTCGGATCGTCCTTTTCGGAGTTCCGCCCGGCCAGCGTCTACCGGGTGAAGATGGCGGGCTATTCGCTGACCAACGTGCGCGTTGGCGTCGATCTCAAGGAGAGCGATGCTGGGGTCTATCTGTTCGTCAACAACCTGTTCGATGCGGTCGCGATCAACCGTGCGTCGCAATCCTCTACCGCGAACTCGTATTCCGCCACGTCGGCGGCGCCGCGGACGATCGGCATCAACGTGCGCAAGAGCTTCTGAACGCCCTTACAGACAAAGGTACGCCCCATGACCAATTCGTTGTCGCGCGCGGTACGCGTGTTGTTCCTGAGCTCCGCGATCGGCCTGTGCGCGCCTGCCGTGGCGCAAACCGTGCCGAGTCCGAAAGCGGTGCTGGGGCATGATCCCGGCGATGATTATTACCTGGCCAATTACGAGGATTCTATCCGCTATTTCCGCGCGCTGGCGGCGGCATCGAACCGGATCAAGCTGTTCGACGCGGGCAAGACGACGCAGGGACGCACGATGACCTATGCGGTCATTTCCTCGACCGCAAATCTCGCCAGCTTCGAGAAGTACAAGGCGATCTCGAAGCGACTCGGCGATCCCCGTGGGCTCACCGACGGGCAGGCGCGCGCACTCGCCAAAAACAGCAAGATCATCGTTCACATCGATGGCGGTATGCATTCGAGCGAAGTCTCCGATCACCAACTGCCGCTCGCGCTCGCCTACAAATTGCTGTCGGCGAAGAACGATGCCGAGATCGACGCGATCCTCGACAAGGTCATCCTGGTACTGTGGCCGACGCTCAACCCTGATGGACAGGACATGGTGGTCGACTGGTATCGCAAGCAACGCGGCACCAAATGGGAAACCAGCCGGACGCCGTGGCTGTACCAGGAATATGTCGGTCACGATAACAACCGCGACGGCTATATGCTCAACATGAAGGAAAGCCAGGTCGTCGTCGCGACCGAGCAGACCTATTCGCCGGTGATCTGGTATTCGCAGCACCAGACCGCACCATTCCCGGCGCGGATCTGGGTGCCCCCGTTCGCCGATCCGGTATCGTCGAACATCAGCCCGTATATGCGAATCTGGACCAACGCGCTCGGCACCAACATCATGACGCGGATGCAGGCCGAACAGAAGCCCGGCGCGATCGCGCAGGCGCGTTTCGACAATTGGTATGCCGGTTTCCTCGATTACATTCACGTGTTCCGCAACACGATCTCCTTCTTCACCGAAACCGCGCACGACAGCGCCACGCCGATGACCACCAAGGTTTCGGACTTCCCGGAAAACACGCGCGATCTCAAGGCGCAGATCATGTATCCCGACCCGTGGCGCGGCGGCGAATGGCACCTCAAGAACTCGGTCGATTACATGGTGACCGCATCGATGGCGGTGCTCGATACCGCGCAGAAATACAGCGAGACCCTGCTGTACAACCGCTATCAGGCCGGCCGCGACATGGTCGCGGCGTCGGCCAAGGATGGTCCGGCTGCGTATGTGATTCCGGCTGGCCAGACCGACATGCCCGAAGCGGCGTCGCTCGCGCAGTTGATGCTGAGCCACGGCCTTGACGTGCTTCAGATCGAAAAGCCGACGCTGATCGGCGGGCGCAGCTACGACGCCGGCAGTTGGATCGTGCCGACCGACCAGCCCTTCGCCGGGCTGGCGCGCGAACTGTTCGACAAGCAGACCTATCCGGATGCGATCCTCGACGGTAACGGCAAACCCGTCGATCTGCCCTATGACGTTACCGGGTGGACGCTGCCGATGCAGATGGGCGTGCAGGTCGACCGTATTGTCGAGCCGATCGCGCCCGAAGCGCGTGCCGGGATGCGCAAGATCAGCAAGGCCACGCCGCCGGTCGGCGCGGTGCGTGGGGTGGGGGCGACGTACCTGATCAGCCGCCGCGTCAACAACAGTTATCGCGTGCTCAACAGCGCGCTCGCGGCGGGCGGGAAGGCGGTCTGGACGAGCGCCGTGCTCAAGCCGGGGGCGGCGCCCGAGGATGCGATCGCGATTAGCGGCGTGACCGCGCCGGCGATGGCCAAGATCGCGACGGATTTCAGCGCGGTGGTGACGGCGTCGCCGGACACGGTCAGCGGCGCGACTGTCCACAAAGGACGCGTCGCATTGTACCGCCCGTGGGGATCGAACATCGACGAAGGCTGGACGCGCTGGCTGCTCGAGCAATATGATTTTGAGCCGAAGAGCGTCTACAATGCGGACGTGAAGGCCGGGCTTGCCGGCAGGTACGACACGATCGTTATCCCGGACATGAACGCGCCGAGCAAAGGTCGCCCCGGCGATACGGCGCCCGCGCCTGACGTGATCTCCTCGTACAAGGGGCCGCTCGGCACGCTGATGGATGGGTTCGCCCCAAGCCAAATGCCCGCGCAATATGCCGGCGGGATCGGCAACGAGGGTGCAGCGAAGCTGATGGCGTTCGTCCGCGAGGGCGGGACGCTGGTGGCGCTTAACAATGCCTCGGACGCGATCATCGATTTGTTCGATCTGCCCGTCACCAACATCCTGAAGGATGTGAAGAGCGAGCAGTTCTTCTGTTCCGGTGCCTTGCTGGCGGTCGAGCTGAAGCAGGGATTGCCGGCGACCGCAGGCATGCCGGCCAATCCGATCGTGATGTTCGAGCGCGGGCCGGCCTTCGCGCCGAAGGCCGGGTTCAAGGGCGATATCCTCGCGTCTTATGCCGCGACCGGCAACCCGCTGCGTAGTGGCGTGCTGCTCCATCCTGAAATGATCCAGGGCAAGGCGGCGGCGGTGTCGGTCTCCTACGGCAAGGGCACGATCTACCTCTACGGCTTCAAGCCGCAGTGGCGCGCCCAGTCGCATGGCACCTACAAGCTGCTGTTCAACACGCTCTACCCGACCACCGCGAAGTAACCCGCGCGGCGCTCCGGTTTCCGCGTGGGACCGGAGCGCTTACCGCGTCGCGCCGAAGTGCGCGACGAGATCGTAGCTGTTGCCGACGAACAGCTGCCGGACATAGGTGATGCGGTCGCTGCTGCGCCACGTGCGACGTTCGACGCACAGGCAAGCCGAGCGCTGCGGAATGCGTAGCAGCCGCGCTTCCTCCGTTGTGGCTTCCAACGCGGAGATGCGCGTTTCCGCCTCGGTCCAGGGAACATGCTTCAACAGCCAACTGCCCGGCGAGATCGCCTCGATATCGGTCGCATCGCCGATGTCGGGCACGGCCAGCACGCTGATCAACCGATATTCCAGCGCCAGCGGGATGTTGTCGGCGAGGTGCAGCCCTTCGAGTTCGAACAGATCGCCCTCTCCGGCGAGCTGCACTTCCTCCTCAAGAGCCGGTGCGGGTGGCCGCAGCCGATGCCCGATGGGTTCATAGGCATAGGCTTGCCCGCGTTCGCGGATTTGCGATGGCAGATCAGGCACGTCGAGCACCATCGAGTGCATCCGCGGCCGCGCGACGAAGGTGCCCGCGCGCTTGCGCCGGTCGATCAAGCCGGCGGACAGCAACGCCGACAACGCCTTGTTCACCGTCATGCGGGCGCAGCCATAATGCTGCATCAATTCCTGCTCGATCGGCAGACGGTCACCGGGAGCGAGGTCGCCCGACAGGATGCGCGCTTCGAAGTCCGACCGGATTCGCTCGTGCAAGGGCTGTCTCATCCGCAAAGCGTCTCCAGCACACGGCGATAGCGCGCGATGACCGCCGCGCGCGCGCGATGCCTGCCACCGCTAACCAGCTTTGTGCCGTGTCGCCAGACGCAATCCACGCCAGCCCGGCCGGCGGCGAAAACAAGTCCGTCGATCAGTCCATTGCCCGTGCGCCCGGCGAGCGACGGATGGGCGAGATCGAGGCTGACGAGATCGGCAGGCAGGCCGATCGCGAGGCCGGGCGCCACGCCCAGCGCCGCCGCGCCGCCGGCCACCGCGGCTGTGTAGATATCGCCACCGGTCGATCGCCCGGTGTTGTTCGCGAGCATGTTGCGGCCGCGATGGGCGAGGCGCTGGCCATATTCGAGCAGGCGCATTTCCTCGGTGGCGTCGATCAGCACGTTCGAATCGCTGCCGAGCCCGTAGCGGCCGCCGGCGGCGAGGAACGTGACGGCGGGGAAGATGCCATCGCCGAGATTGGCTTCGGTGATCGGGCACAATCCGGCGATCGCGCCCGATCGCGCCATCGCCGACGCTTCGGTGCCTATCATGTGCGTGGCATGGACCAGGCACCAGCGTGGATCGACCTCGGCATGGTCGAGGAGCCACGCGACCGGCCGCTGCCCGCTCCAGGCGAGGCATGCCTCCACCTCGCCGGTCTGCTCCGCGATGTGGATGTGGATCGGCCGGTCTTTCGCCATGTCGCTCAGCAAGCCGAGCTGTTCGGGCGATACTGCGCGCAGGCTGTGCGGGGCGACGCCGACGATCGCGTCCGGCAATGCCGCCGTCGCGAGGTCGGTCGCGCTTGTGAGCAGCCGCGCATAACTGTCGATGTCATGGACGAAGCGCGCCTGATCGGGGCGGGGCGGCTGCGCGCCGAAGCCGGCATAGGCGTAGAACACCGGCAGCAACGTCAGGCCGATCCCGCTCTCGGCGGCGGCGGCGATGATCGCGCCGCTCATCTCGGCGGGGTTGGCGAAGCGCTGGCCGTCGCGGTCGTGATGCAGATAATGGAATTCGCCGACGCGGGTGAAACCGCTTTCGAGCATCTCGATATAGGCGAGCGCGGCGATCGCTTGCACGTCGTCCGGCGTCATGCGCGCGACGAAACGATACATCACGTCTCGCCACGTCCAAAAGCTGTCCTCCGCCGGGCCGCGCGTCTCGGCGAGGCCGGCCATGCCGCGCTGGAAGGCGTGGCTGTGGAGGTTGGGGAGGCCGGGCAGGGCGCAGCGGTGCCGTTCGTCTTCGGGTGCGGGCGCGGCGTTGGTTTCGAGCGTCGCGATGCGGCCGGCGGCGAGAGTGATTCGGACGTTCCGCGCCCAGCCTTCGGGCAACAACGCGCGATCGAAAAATAGCGAAGGTTGCGCAGCGGAGGGACGGTCGGGCATGGTAGATTTGTCTATACATTAATCGCGAACGGTGCAATCATTCTCCCCGCAACCATGAGGTGACGGTCAGGTGCGGTGTGACACGCTATGGACTCAGGCGCGGCTGGCGACGTGCGCGGGCGACGGGCTGGGGCTGGTCGAGCGGGGATGTGTTGCCGCGCGGGGTGGCACGATCGTCTTCGCGGGAGACGCTGCCGATGCGCCGGTGTTCGATGCGGCGCGGACGGTTGATTGTGAGGGGCGGTGGATCACCCCCGGGCTGATCGATTGCCATACGCACCTCGTACATGGCGGCGACCGGTCGCATGAGTTCGAACTGCGGCTGGCGGGCGCGTCCTATGAGGAGATCGCGCGCGCGGGGGGCGGTATCGTCTCGACGATGCGGGCGACGCGCGCCGCCAGCGAGGATGCGCTGGTCGCGAGCGCGCTGCCGCGGCTCGACGCGCTGATCGCCGAAGGGGTGACGACGGTCGAGATCAAGTCGGGCTACGGCCTCGACGCTGCGAGCGAAACGCGCATGCTGCGGGCGGCGCGGCGGCTCGGGCGGGAGCGGCCGGTACGGATCGCCACGACCTTCCTCGGTGCGCACGCGCTGCCGCCCGAATATGCCGGGGATGCCGACGGCTATATCGCGATGCTGTGCGACGATATGCTGCCGCAGGTCGCGGCGGCGGGGCTTGCCGACGCGGTCGATGCGTTTTGCGAGGGAATCGGCTTTTCGCCCGCGCAGACCGAACGCATGTTCCGCGCCGCCACCGCGCTCGGGCTGCCGGTAAAACTCCACGCCGAGCAATTGTCCAACCTTCACGGCGCCGCGCTCGCCGCGCGGTACGGCGCGCTTTCGGCCGACCATCTCGAACATCTCGACGATGCCGGCGTCGCGGCGATGGCGCAGGCGGGCACCGTCGCGACATTGCTGCCGGGCGCCTATTATTTCGTCCGCGAAACCAGGCCGCCGCCGGTCGCGGCGCTGCGCCGCGCGGGCGTCCCGATCGCGCTCGCGACCGACTGCAACCCCGGCACCGCGCCGCTGACATCGCTGCTGCTGACGATGAACATGGGCGCGACGTTGTTCGGGCTGACCGTCGACGAATGTCTCGCCGGCGTCACCCGCAACGCCGCGCGCGCGCTCGGCCGCGCCGACACGATCGGCACGCTGGAGGCGGGCAAGGCTTGCGACCTTGCGATCTGGGACATCGAGCGCCCCGCCGAACTGGTCTATCGCATGGGGTTCAACCCGCTCCATGCCCGCATCTGGAGTGGCCAATGAACACGATCCTGCTCACCCCCGGCGAAGTGACGCTGGCGCAGTGGCGCGCGCTGTATCGCGGCGCGCCGGCCCGGCTCGACCCGGCGTGCGCGCCGCGCATCGCCGAAAGCGCCGCCGCAGTGGCACGCATCCTCGCCAAAGGCGCGCCGGTCTATGGCATCAACACCGGCTTCGGGAAGCTGGCGAGCGTGCGGATCGGCGACCACGACCTTGCGACGCTTCAGCGCAATATCGTGCTGAGCCATGCCGCCGGAACCGGCGCGCCCTCGCCGGTGCCGATCATCCGGTTGATGATGGCGTTGAAGTTGGCCAGCCTCGGGCAGGGCGCCTCGGGCGTGCGGCCGGAAACGGTCGCGTTGCTCGAAGCGATGCTCGTCACCGGCCTGACCCCGGTGGTGCCGTGCCAGGGATCGGTCGGCGCGAGCGGCGATCTCGCGCCGCTGTCGCACATGGCGGCGGCGATGATCGGGGTGGGCGAAATCTGGGTCGGCGATGCGCGTTTGCCCGCCGCCGAGGCGCTGGCGCAGGCCGGACTCGCGGCCGTAGAACTGGGGCCGAAGGAAGGGCTGGCGCTGCTCAACGGCACGCAATTCTCCAACGCCAATGCGCTCGCCGGGCTGTTCGAGGCGGAATTGCTGTTCCAGTCGGCGCTGATCACCGGCGCGCTCTCGACCGAGGCGGCCAAGGGTTCCGACACGCCGTTCGACCCGCGTATCCACGCGCTGCGCCGCCATGCCGGCCAGATCGAAACGGCGGCGGCGCTGCGACGGCTGATGGACGGATCGGCGATCCGCGCGAGCCATCTCGAAAACGATGCGCGCGTGCAGGATCCCTATTGCCTGCGCTGCCAGCCGCAGGTGATGGGCGCCGCGCTCGATATTCTGCGTCAGGCGGCGACGACGCTGGAGATCGAGGCGAATTGCGTATCGGACAATCCGCTGATTTTCCCCGAAAGCGACGAAGCGCTGTCGGGCGGAAACTTCCATGCCGAGCCGGTCGCCTTCGCCGCCGACATGATCGCGCTGGCGATCTGCGAGATCGGGTCGATCGCCGAGCGGCGCATCGCGATGCTGGTCGATCCGGCGCTGTCGGGATTGCCGGCGTTCCTCACCCCCAAGCCCGGCCTCAATTCGGGCTTCATGATCCCGCAGGTCACCGCCGCCGCGCTCGTCTCCGAGAACAAGCAGCGCGCTTATCCGGCCAGCGTCGATTCGATCCCGACCTCGGCGAACCAGGAGGATCATGTCTCGATGGCGGCGCACGGTGCGCGCCGCCTGCTCGACATGGCCGAGAATGCCAGCGCGGTGATCGGAATCGAATATCTCGCCGCCGCGCAGGCGATCGATTTCCACGCACCGCTGGTGAGCAGCACGCTGCTTCAGGCCGCGCACGCCGGCCTGCGCGCGCACGTGCCGCACCTGACCGACGACCGGCATTTCCATCCCGACATGGAAGCCGCCAACCGGCTCGTCCGCTCGGGCGCGCTGGTCGCGATCGCGGGTGATGTGCTGCCGGGTGTCGCATGAGCGACGGGGTGCAGGTCCATCGCGGCGAGGCGCCGCTGATCCTCGCGTTTCCGCATACCGGCCTCGATCTCGTCGATGTCGAGGCGGGTTTCGTATCGCCGTGGCTCGCCCGCCGCGATGCCGACTGGTGGATCGACCAGCTCTATGCGTTCGCGGCGGATCTCGGCGCGACGATGGTCCGCACAACGGTTTCGCGCAGCGTGATCGACGTCAATCGCGATCCGTCGGGCGCGTCGCTGTACCCCGGCATGGCGACGACCGAATTGTGCCCGACGACGACCTTCGACGGCGAGCCGCTGTATGCCGGCGCGGCGCCCGACGCGGCCGAGATCGCGCGGCGCCGGACGCGCTGGTTCGACCCGTATCATGCCGCGCTGTCGGCGGAGATCGCGCGGCTGCGCGCGGCGCACGACACCGTCGTGGTGTACGACGCGCATTCGATCCGCAGCCATGTCCCGCGCCTGTTCGACGGCGAACTGCCGCAGTTCAACATCGGCACCAATAATGGCGCGACCTGTGGACCCGCACTCGCTCACGCGGTCGAGGCGCGCTGCGCCGCGAGCGGTCTCGGCCATGTCCTCGACGGCCGTTTCCGGGGCGGCTGGACGACGCGCCATTATGGCCGGCCCGAAACGGGCGTGCATGCGATCCAGATGGAGCTCGCGATTCGCGGATACATGGACGAGCCCGACATGCCGGCCCCCGGCATCTGGCCGCCCGCGTATGATTCCGCCCGCGCGGCGCCGCTTGCCGCCACGCTTTCCGACATCGTGAAGGCGTGTCTCGCCTTCGCCCACGCCTGACCCGCCAAGGACTCGCCATGACTCGCCTCGACAACAGCCGCACCATCCGCGCCGCGACCGGCACCGAACTGACCGCCAAGAGCTGGCTGACCGAAGCCCCCTTGCGCATGCTGATGAACAACCTCCACCCCGACGTCGCCGAGCGGCCCGAGGAGCTGGTCGTCTATGGCGGCATCGGCCGCGCCGCGCGCGACTGGCAAAGCTATGACACAATCGTCGAGACGCTACGCCGGCTCGAGGACAATGAGACCTTGCTGGTCCAGTCGGGCAAGCCGGTCGGCGTGTTCCGCACCCATGCCGATGCGCCGCGCGTGCTGATCGCCAATTCCAACCTCGTCCCGCATTGGGCGACGTGGGAGCATTTCAACGAGCTCGATCGCAAGGGGCTGGCGATGTACGGCCAGATGACGGCGGGATCGTGGATCTACATCGGCACGCAGGGCATCGTTCAGGGCACGTATGAGACGTTCGTCGAGATGGGCCGCCAGCATTATGGCGGCGACCTGTCGGGGCGGTGGCTGCTGACCGCTGGGCTCGGCGGGATGGGCGGCGCGCAGCCGCTCGCGGCGGTGATGGCGGGCGCGTCGTGCCTCGCGATCGAATGCCAGCAGAGCCGGATCGATATGCGGCTGCGCACCGGCTATCTCGATGTCGCCGCCGCGACGATTGAGGAAGCGATGGCGATCATCGAACGGAGCTGCGCCGACAAGACGCCCGTTTCGGTCGGGCTGATCGGCAATGCCGCCGAAATCCTGCCAGACCTCTACGCCCGCGGCATCCGCCCCGATCTGCTGACCGACCAGACCAGCGCGCACGATCCGATCAACGGCTATCTGCCGATCGGGTGGAGCGTGGCGCAGTGGGCCGAGGGGCGCGAGCGCGATCCGCAAGCCGTGGCCGCCGCCGCCAAGCAATCGATGGCGGTGCATGTCCGCGCGATGCTCGATTTTCAGGCCGCCGGCGTGCCGACCACCGATTATGGCAACAACATCCGCCAGGTCGCGCTCGACGCGGGCGTGACCAATGCGTTCGATTTCCCCGGGTTCGTGCCGGCCTATATCCGGCCGCTGTTCTGCCGGGGGGTGGGGCCGTTCCGCTGGGTGGCGTTGTCGGGCGACCCCGAGGACATTTACAAGACCGACGCCAAGGTGAAGGAATTGCTGCCCGACGACACGCATCTTCACCATTGGCTCGACATGGCGCGCGAGAAGATCCAGTTTCAGGGTCTGCCAGCGCGGATCTGCTGGGTCGGGCTGGGCGACCGGCATCGGCTCGGTCTGGCGTTCAACGAAATGGTGGCGAGCGGCGAGTTGAAGGCGCCGGTGGTGATTGGGCGTGACCATCTCGATTCTGGGTCGGTCGCGTCGCCCAACCGCGAGACCGAGGCGATGCGCGACGGCAGCGATGCCGTGAGCGACTGGCCGCTGCTCAACGCGCTGCTCAACACCGCGAGCGGCGCGACCTGGGTGTCGCTGCATCATGGCGGCGGCGTCGGCATGGGCTTTTCGCAGCATTCGGGCATGGTGATCGTCGCCGATGGCACGCCCGAAGCGGCGGCGCGGCTGGAGCGCGTGCTGTGGAACGATCCCGCGACGGGGGTGATGCGCCACGCCGATGCCGGGTACGAGATCGCGCTGGAGTGTGCGCGCGAGAAGCAGCTCGATCTGCCCGGCATAATGGGGTGAACGATGGCCGGCTGATCCGCGCCGCCGACTGCCCGCTGGTCGCGTGGAAGAACGGCGGTGGGGTGACGCGCGAGATCGCGGGTTTCCCCGGCAGTGCTGGATTGGACAGCTTCGCGTGGCGGCTCAGCGCCGCGCGGGTGGATGTGGCGGGGGCGTTTTCGCATTTCGCCGGCGTCGATCGGACGATCGCGATCCTGTCGGGGCGGCTGGGGCTGGCGGTGGCGGGGCGTGACCCGGTCGTGCTCACGCCAGACAGCGCGGCCTATGCTTTTCCGGGCGATGTCGCCGCGTTCGGAACGCCCGAAGGCGGCCCGGTTACCGATCTGAACCTGATGGTGCGGCGGGGCGCTGGCGTCGGCATGATCCGGGCGCTGGACGCCGGTGCGATCGCCGGCATCGCGGCGGGGACGATCGTGGTCGCGAGCCGGGCGCTGGTGCTTCGGATCGGCGCGCGGACCGTAGCCATGCGGGCGCACGACGCCTTCTGCTTCGACACGTCGCCTGACGAGGCGGTCGCCGTGAGCGCTGCGGTGAAGATCGTCTCCGTTGCTCGCCACGCGGGGGTGTGATTTCAGCGCTTGCCCGCCGAGCGTAGCATCGAGCCGAAAGTGGTCTCGGTCGGCGACAGGTTGCGTTCGGGGCGGCGGATCATGCCGAACTGGCGTTCGGGCAGATCGAGCGGCACCTGCTGTAGCAGCCCCGCCTCGATCCGCCGCCCATCTTCCGCCTCAGAAATTCGCCCGAAGCGAAAACGCAACCTCTCGACCGATCGGACTCGCCGCAGAGGCGTCGTAGCCGCCGCTGCCGTTGCCCGATGGGGCCAGATTGACATAGGGGGGATCGAGATCGAACAGGTTGCGCACCTCCGCCCCCAGCGTGAGCCCGCCGAGCAGGCCGTGTGCATCGCGTCCGCCCAGTTTCCACGACACGCTGAGATCGACCGGTGTGTAGCTGCCGACCTGCGAGTTCGGCGTCACGGCGTTGTTGGTGTAACCGCCGACATGCGTGACGGTCGCCTGCACGCGGAACGGCTCGAAATCCCAAGCGACGCTACCGCGCGCCTTGAAGGTCAGCGGGAAGAAGATCGTGTTGCGCCGGTCGATCGGCGTGCCCGCAGGGGTGATCGAGACTTCGTATTTGGTGAGATACGTGCCGTTGACGTTGAACAGGAATGTCCCGACGTTCGCGGTCGGTAGCGTATAGTTTACCGCGAAATCTACGCCCTCGGTCTGGGACTTGCCGAGATTGTTGTTGCGGCCATCGACGAACAGCGTGACCGGCGCGGGCGGAACGCCGACCACGCCGACTCCTGACGCGATCAGTTGCGCAACGCGCGCGGCGGCGTCGGCGCCGCGCAGGATGATGCCGGTCCCGGCGAATTGCGCCTCACGCGACAGGATCGCCAAATCGGATAGATACGCATCAACCTGGTTGCGATAGCCGACGTTGAAATAGGTGACGCTGAGCTTCAGGCGCGGCACGATATCCCAATCTCCGCCGACCGACCATGTCGTGGCGGTCTCCGGCCTGAGATTGAGGTTGGGGCCTGAAAGTGCCAGCCCCACGATCGGCGCGCCGGCGGGGTTCTGGTAAGTCTGTGTGAACAGGCTGTTCGAATTGCCGTAAATCTGCGTGATGAGCGGTGCGCGAAACGACGTGCCGTAGCTGCCGCGCAGGACCAGCCCACGCACCGGCGACCAGTTGACGCCGAACTTCGGGTTCGTCGTATCCCCGGAATCGCTATATTTGTCATAGCGAACCGCCGCGTCGAGCTCGAGGCGCTGAAAGCCGGGGATGGCGTTGGCTGATCCGAAGAGCGGCACCAACACTTCACCATAGGCCGAATCGACGCGGCGGCTGAAGTTGCGAAAGGCGATCGGAATACCGATCACGCCGCGCGCATTGCCCAACGCAACGCCGATTTCCTGAGCTTCATAGCCAGCGGCAAGCTTCACGCCGCCGCCGCCGAGCTGGAACAAGGTGCCGTTCAATCGCGCTTCATAGCCAGTGAAGCGGCTGAGCGTCGGTGCGAGGAACACGCTGTTGTTGATCGCCGCAAGCGTCGCGGGCGAGGTCCGGCCGAGGCTGTAGGGATCGAACGCGGTCGCCGGGTTGCTGCTTGCCAGCGCGGCGTTGAGATTGGCGGCGGTCAGGCCGGTGAAGGTGTTCGATTCGTCGTCGCCGCGACCATAACTGTAGATGCCCTCTAACTGGAAATCGCCGAACAGCTTGACGCGCACGCCCGGGGAAATCTGCCAATTCTCGGCGCTGCCCAGGTTCAGGTTGGGCGGCAGGATATCCTTGAAATTGTAGGCGAGGGTATAGCTGGTGCCGGTGAAGCCCGCAGGACGCACGAAGAAGGCGTTGGTCTGTGGCACGGTCAACGTCGCGCTGCTGGCGGCGGCGGTGCGCTGGAAGCTGCGGCGCGAGAAGAAGCCGTCGGCGAAGACCGTGACGCGGTCGCCGAGATCCTGCGTGAAGGTCATGTTGGCCGAATCGTAGGTTTGCTCTGGAATAAGGTCCTGACCGACGATGTCGTCGCACCGGTTGCTGGTGCCCGGAACGAGCGCGCCCGCCGTCGCCTGCGTGACGCCGGCGCTCGGGATCGCGTAGCTGACGCCCCCCGCGACGATCGTGCCGGGTGAGCAGCGATTGACGCGATAGTCGTTGCCGCCGAACGCGGTCTGATCGGACCGGAAGTACCTACGGTCGTTGCCGCTCAGCGCCGAGCGATAGACATGCTCAAACGCGAGCATGATCTGACCCTGGCTCCATTTGTGCCCGACGGCCAAGCCGGCTTGATATTCTCTGAAATTGTCCGCGAAGCCATAGCGGCCCGTGGCCTCGACGCCATTCAACGAGCGGCGTGGGATGAGGTTGACGACGCCGGCCACCGCGTCCGATCCGTAGATCGCGGAAGCGCCGTCCGCGACGACTTCGACTCGATCGAGGCCAAGCGTCGGAATGATCGAGGGATCGACCGAGCGGCTGTTGTTGACGACGCGGTGGCCGTCGACGAGAACCAGCGTCGCATAAGGGCCTATGCCGCGCAGGTTGACGCTGTTGCCATATGTGACGTTGCCGCTGCCGCCCGATTGGCCACGCGAATTCTCGCTGACGCCAAGATCGAACACCTGCGGGATCTGCTTGATGAGCCGGTCGGTGGTGACCGCTCCGCCCGCCACGGCGTCCTCGCGCCCCAACGCGATGACGGTCGAGCCGACCGGCGCCGCGCCGCGCACGCGGCTGCCCGTCACGATGACGTCCGAACCGACGGACTCCTGCGTGATGGCGACCGGGCCAGCTTCGGGCGACTGCGCGGGCGGCAGCGCTGTATCGGCGGGCTGGGCCTGGGCGAAGACCGGCTGCGTGAAACCAAGCGTGATCAGCGCGGTCGAGACGCGCGCTGCGGTGCGTATCCTGTTCATCAATTCTCCCCTTTGCGTTTTGTTTTTGAAAGGCTGGCGTGGGCACGAAAGGCGCGTCGGTGCGTGACCTGTCGGTCACCCCGTGGGACTCGGATGCTGGCTGTGGCAGGCTGAGGTGACGTCGCGCCGGCTCGCGGTGCGCAGCCGGATTTGATGCGCATGGCGTTGCCGCGCTGGCACATCGGCGTGTCGAACCGGCTTGAAGTGCGTGCCGTCGGTGCCCGCAGCGACAGGTCGTCTCGCCGCCTCCACGGCAAACGCATTGGACTGGGCGGTGAGACGCGCAGTGATGCGACCACCGGGGACGACGCCATGGGAGTCGATCGCGGTCGCTTTGGAAATATGGTGCGCGACGCTGGCGGCGGTGGACTCGCCACCGGCATCGTCAGCACTGCGACGCGTCGCCTTGCGGGGACGCCGAACGTCTGCCCCACCATCATCATACTCTCCCGGGTGGTCTTGCGCCACTCACGGGATACATGTGCGATTTAGTATGAATTTACAACTATAATATTTTGCACCTTTATCGGCGTGGCGAGACCGGCCGCCCGGAGTCGCCGTCGTGGATACGCCTGCGCCGAGCTGATCGCCTCAGTCGCGCTCTGGGGCGGTGCGGTGTAAGTCGATATAGGGCCAACCGCAGAAACGCGGTTGATGCTGTCGCTATGGCTTCTGCCGTGAAGGACGCCCGCCAAAATAACCGTTGATATCTACAACCATTGTCGATAACACCAATCTCGCAAGACGCGCAGATCGTCAGCGGAGAGGTTGGTTGATGAAGCGGCTAAACAGGCGGCGCGGGCTGGTACCGACCGCGGCGATGATCTCCCTCATGATGCCGGCGGTCGGCGCGACCCAGGATCGTGCAAATGGCGATCCGCTGGTTGCGCGCCAATCGTTTTACCTGCCGATGCGCGACGGTGTCCGTCTTGCGGTGAACGTGTACCGACCTGCGAAGGGCGGCGTAGCGGACGCGGCAAAGGCGCCGGTGGTATTCGCCTTCACGCCGTATCGCGCACGCTATTACGACAATGGAAAGCTGGTGGATCTGCTCGATTCGCGCGAGTTCGGGCTCCGCGATCTGGTGCATGCCGGCTATGTCGTCGCGACGGCTGATATTCGCGGAAAGGGCGCGTCGTTCGGCGCGCGGCGTGGTTTCCTGGATCAGACCGAAGCGAAGGACGGCGCGGAGATCGTCCAGTGGCTCGCGGGGCGGCCCTACGCGACGGGTGACGTCGGACTGATCGGTTGTTCGTATCTCGGTGGGACCGCGATGCTGGTGGCGGGCGCGCAGCCGCCGGCGGTGAAGGCGGTGTTCGCCGCCGCCACCGACTGGGACAAATACGAGTTCGTCCGACGCGGCGGCATCACCGGTCAGTTCAACACGCGGCCTGAAGAATCGACCGCGATCGATCTTTCCAGCGTACCCGTCGACGGGGACAGCGGTGGCGTGCTGCTCAAACAGGCGGTCGCGCAGCATGCCGGCAACACGCCGATGGCACCTTTGTGGTACGGCATCCCGTATCGCGACAGCATGTCCGCGCTGACCGGCACGCGCTTCTGGGAGGAGGTCGGCCCCTATACGCACAAGGTCGCACTCGCACGACCGGGCGTCGCCTGGTACCTGTGGGGCAATTGGAACGACGAGCCGACCGAGCAGATCATCCGCGCGGCCGCCAACCTGCCGGCCAAGATGATCATCGGCCCGGGCAGCCATTGTGAGCCGCCCAAACAGTTCAACATCAACAGCATTCAGAAGACGTTCTTCGACCGCTATCTGAAGGGCGTCCGCAACGGCCTCGATATCGAGCCGAAATATGCCTGGTGGCGGCAGGACGGCAGCGGCGGCGAACTGATCCGCTCCAACAGCCTGCCCGGCGTCGGCATCGCGCGCACCACGCTGTTCCTCACGGCAGGCAACGGCTTCCGGGCGGGCGCGCTTGGCACCAAGCCGACGGCTGTGCGCAGCATCGATTACCCGATCGACTATGACATCGCGACCGACGCCTACTTCCCGTTCTGGCCCGAGACGCCCGACGCGCGTGCGGCGATCTTCACCAGCCCGCCGCTGGCCGAGCCGGCCACGATCGAGGGCTATTCGGTGGTTTCGATTCGCGCCGCCGCCGACGCGCCGCAGGCCAATATGTTCGCGTATCTCGAGGACGTCGATCCGAGCGGCAGGTCGGTCGTGCTGGCGCAGGGGCGGCTGGCGGCGAGCCATCGCAAGCTGAGCAGGCCGCCCTATAACGATCTCGACCTGCCCTATCATTCGGGGCTGGAGCGCGACGCGGCGCCGCTCGCGCCGGGTAAGCCGGTGACGTTGGTGTTCGACCTGTCGCCGCGTTCGTATGTGGTGCCGGCGCATCACCGTCTGCGCGTCGCGCTCGCGGGTGCCGATCCGCGCCAGCGTAATCTGGCCGCGATCAAAGGCGGGCTGGCGAAGCGCTGGACGGTGTACGCCGGCAGCACCGGATCCCGCATCGAAATTCCGTTCAAGACACCCGCCCGGTTCGAGGCTGGTGCCGAAAAGACTGTGGAAGAGGCAAAATGAAGAATCCGTCGCAGACCATGATGCGGAATTTCACGCGCTCCGGCGTAGCGGTCGCCGCGCTCGCATGGGCCGGTACGGCCCATGCGCAGGCCGTGCCGGAACCCGGGCAGAACGCGCCGGCCGCGCAGACGCCGGACGATACCGACGCCGCCCGCACGCAGATGAGCACCAGCGGCACCGCATTGCCGCCCAGTGCCGAGCCGGCACAACCGCCCGCCGACGTGGTCGTCACCGGCAGCCGCATTCGCGGCGTTGCGCCGGTCGGTTCGCCGCTGATCGAGCAGACCCGCGCCGACCTGATCTCCTCGGGCGCGACCAACACGACGCAACTCGTGCAGAACCTGCCACAGGTCATCAACCAGGGCGTCAGCGAGGGGAGCCGCAGCACATCGGGCGGGGCCGGCAATATCACTTATAGTTCCGGCTTCAACATTCGTGGCATCGGGCCATATGCGACGCTCACTCTGCTCAACGGGCACCGCATCGTGCAATCCGGTTCATCGGGCGGCCTTCCCGATCCGAGCGCGATCCCCACGATCGCGATCGAGCGAGTCGAGGTCGTCGCGGACGGCGCATCGGCGATCTACGGGTCAGATGCGGTCGCAGGCGTGGTCAACCTCATCACGCGGCGGCGCTTCAACGGGCTGGAGGCGCGCGCGCAATACGGCCTCGCCGCCGATCAGGCGTACAACCAGTACAATATCGGCATCATCGGCGGGCATAGCTGGGATACCGGCAACCTGACGCTGTCTTACGAACACAGCGGCCACGGTGCGCTCAACGGGCGCGACCGTGACTTCTACGGCGCGGATCTGCGCGCGCGCGGCGGCGGCGATTACCGCGGCACGCAGTGCAACCCGGCCAACATCGCCATCAACGGCACCAACTACGCGCTGCCCGGGCTCGTCGCGGGTAGTGTCAACACGTGCGACACGTTGAAGACACAGGATCTCATCCCGGCGCAGCGGCGCAACAGCTTCATGGGATCGGTCACGCAGGAGATCGGTTCGCGCATCACGCTGACCGGCGATCTGCTCTACACGCGGCGCGATTTCCAGTTCAATCCGGCGCTGACCACGGCGACGGTGGTGCTGCCCAGCACCAACCCGTATTTCATCCTGCCACCCGGCGTCGTCGCCTCGTCGGAAACGGTGCAGACCAACTTCGGCGGGCAGGGGCCGGTCAACAGCACGCGCGGCTTCGCCAAGGTGCTGGAGGGCACGGCCGGGCTAAACTGGAAGCTGTTCGGCGATTTCCAGCTCGACGCCAGCTACACCTATGGCCGTGACGAGAGCCTCAGCACCTCGACGCAGGGCGTGAACAACGGCGCGCTGGCCGCCGCACTCGCCAGCAGCAACCCGGCGACCGCGATCAACCCGTTTGGTGGCAACAGCGCGGGCGTACTCGGCAGCGTGTTCAACCAGGTGTTCGGCGCGCCGGGCATCAACGAGGAGCATGAAGGCGAGGTGAGCGTTTCAGGCTCGCTGTTCCATCTGCCCGGCGGCAACGTGCGCGCGGCACTCGGCGGCGAATACGTGCGCGAGAGCATTTACACCGGCCTCGACAGCGGGCCGGCGGGTGCTGTCAATTCCTCGCGGACCTATGCGGCGCGCACGATCAAGTCGGTATTTGGTGAATTGCGCGTGCCGATCTTCGGCGACGACAATGCGATTCCCGGCTTCCACTCGCTCGATCTGTCGCTGGCGGGACGGTATAGCGACTATTCGGATGTGGGCACGACCAGCAACCCCAAGATCGGCATCAATTGGGAACCGGTGCGCGGGCTGAAGCTGCATGGCAGCTACGGCACGTCGTTCCGCGCGCCGATCCTCACGCAGATCAAGGGCGCGGTCGATGCGTTGTTCATCCAGAACTACAACACACCGAACGGTGTCGTCACCGGCGCGACTCTGTCCGGCTTCGCCGACGGCAATCCGCTGACACCCGAACATGCCCGCACCTGGTCGCTCGGCGCGGATCTGTCGCTGCCCGCGCTGCCCAACTTCCGCGCGAGCGTGAACTATTTCAACATCGACTATACCGGCCAGATCAACGCGATCCTGTCCGACCTGTCGATCCTGCAAGGCGGCGCATCGGCCTCACAATATGCCGACCGCATCGTGCAGGGCGCGCAGGCGGCGGCGTTGATCCAGTCGTTCGTGCAGAAGGGCTATCCGGTGTTCGGCGTGCTGCCCGACACCCCGACGCTGTTCGTGTACGGCCAGAACGTCAACGCGGGCAAAACGCTGGCGGAGGGAATCGACTTCCAGCTTTCCTACCGGCTCAGCCACTTCAACGTCGCCACCAACGGCACCTATTTCACGCGTTACCGTACCGCCGTGTCAACCAGTGCGCCGTTCCTCGACAGCGTGAACACGATCTTCAACCCGCCGCGTTTCCGCGCGCGCAGCTCGGCCGGATACGACAATACCGGCACCAGCGCGGTGCTGTTCTGGAACTACACCAATTCCTACAAGAACAACCGCGTCACGCCGACGCAGACGGTGAAGGATTACTCGACCTTCGATCTGCATGTCGCGCACCGCTTCGATGGTACGCTCAGCGGCAAGAACCGGCTGACGCTGGCGCTCGACGTGTCAAACCTGTTCGACGTCGATCCGCCGTTCGTCAATATTCCGGAAAGCCCGAACGGCGGCGGCGGCTTCGATCCGACCGTTTCCAACCCGATCGGCCGGATCATCTCGGTGTCGGCGACGGTTTCGCTGTGAGACGTTTCGCGCCCGAAGCTGGGGACAGCGTGGATGCCGACGGCATTCCCGCGCGCCCGTGGCGCTTATTTGCGAAAGACCGAATCGTACACGCGGTCGAGCAATGTGCTCAGCACCTGAAGGTCGCGCGGGCCGAGGACGTTGAGAACATCCTGCTCCACCAAAGCCAGTCGCGCGAACAGTTTGACGAGAGCGGCTTCACCAACTTCGGTCGTGTAGAGCGCGTGGCGGCGTCGGTCATCCGGCGACCGTCGGCGTTCGGCCATGCCGAGCCGTTCGAGATCGTCCACCACCGCCACCGCCGCCGATTTGTCGAGACCGACCTCGCGTGCGAGCTTCGCCTGCGACAGGCCCGGATTGGCGGAGATAATCGCGAGCGCGGAAAACTCGCCCGGTCGCAGCCCGATCTCGACGCTTTGGGTGCTGAAGGCGCCGGAAAGCTGGTTCTGAATCCGGCGCAACCGGAAGCCGATGAAATTGCCAAGCCGACCGAGTTCGAGATGCTCTTCGTTGACGGAATTGGGTCGGATGGGGGCAGCCATATGCCGTCCTTAATCAATCGGCCGAAGCAAACAAAGCTTCAATATCCTCCACTGAGCGGCGGGCGGGTCGTGGCGCGTTATACCCGGCTATGAACGATACGGATCAGATTCAAGCCGCCGTGGCGGCGCCGAGCGGGCCGGAAGCGGCGCCTTCGGTCACGCAGACCCGGGCCCGCTTTGCGCGGCGTGTGGCGGCTGGCGTCGGCTCTGCCGCGTTGCTCCTGGCGATGGCGACCGACGCGCTCGCGGTTGCGGGCCGGCACCTCGGCGTGACGTTTCTGGGAGCGATCGAGATTTTCGAGGCGTGCATCGTCGTTGCCGCCACCTCGGCAATCGTGATCGCGACGATCGACGGAACGCATGCCCGTGTTCGTATCCTGCTCGAGCAGGTCGGGGAGCGCGCGGCAGGTGTGCTCGATCGCGCCGCTGATCTGGTCAGCGCAATCATTTTCGTCGTGCTCATTGCCGGTTCGATCTGGCTGGCGTCCGATCTCTGGAACGGTCACGAGGTGACGGAGGTGCTCAACCTGCCAATGCGCTGGATGCGAGCATTCTGGATCGGCGGCGCGCTGCTCGTGGCGACTATCTTCATCGGCAACGCGATGCGGCGCCGGGCATGACGATGATTCCCGAAATCGCCGGGCTGATCGGCATCCTATGTCTGCTCGGCGTGCTCGCGCTTGGCCTGCCGATCGGTATCAGCCTGATCCTCGTCGCGTTGGGTGGGCTGGCGATCCTGATCTCGCCCGAGGCGGCGCTGATCAAGGCGGGTGTCGTCACCTTCGCGACGATCAGCCGCTACGAGCTCGGCGTATTGCCGTTGTTCGTGCTGATGGCGCATCTATGCTTTGCCGCGGGCGCCAGCCGCGACTTCTTCGACACCGCCGCGCGCTTCGTGGGGCATCGCCGCGGCGGCCTTGCGATCGCCTCGATCGGCGGCTGCGCGGGCTTCGGTGCGATCAGCGGGTCGAGCCTCGCCACCGTTGCGACGGTCACCTCGGTGGCGCTGCCGGAGATGCGCAAGGCGAACTATGCGCCGTCGTTCGCGACCGGTGCGCTCGCGGCGGGCGGCACACTCGGCTCCTTGGTGCCGCCGTCGGGTGCGCTGATCGTGTTCGGCATCGTCGCTGAACAATCGATCGGCAAGCTGTTTGCCGCCTCGATCATCCCCGGGCTGACTCAGGCGCTGTTCTACATCGTCGCGATCTCGATCCTGTGTCGCATCAATCCCGCACTGGGGCCGCGTACCGCGCGTGTACCGTGGCGCGAGCGGATGGCGGGACTGGTGCGCGTGATCGACATCGCAGCGCTGATCCTGTTCGTGATCGGCGGGTTGTTCATCGGATGGTTCACCCCGACCGAAGCGGCGTCGGTCGGCTCGGCTGCGGCGCTGCTGCTCTGCTGGTGGCGGGGCAAGCTGACCCGGGCGGCGGTGAGCGGCGCTCTGGACGCGACGCTGCGCACCACCGGCATGATCTATCTTGTCATCATCGGTGCTTTGCTGTTCGCAACCTTCATCAGCGTTACCGGTGTCGCCGGGTGGCTGGCGCAGGCGGTTGGCAGTTTCCACGCCTCGCCAACCTTGACGATCGTGGCGATGGCGGTGGCGTTGCTGGTGCTCGGCTCGTTCCTTGATGGCATCGCGCTGATGTTGCTGACCACGCCGATCTTCCTGCCGATCATCCACGAACTTCACATGAGCCCGATCTGGTTCGGCATCTTCCTGGTCCGCACGATGGAGATCGGGTTCGTCCATCCGCCGCTCGGTCTCAACGTCTATGTCATCCAGGGGATCGCCAAGGACATTCCGCTGGCGACGATCTTCCGGGGAATCGTGCCGTTCCTGATCGTCGATTTCCTCCACCTGGCTCTGTTGATCGCGGTGCCGATGCTGGCCCTGTGGCTACCCGGGAGGATGGGATGAAATATCTCGCCCTGTTCTTCATGGCCGCGGCGATGCTGCTCGCCGGCTGCACGCGGCCCGACCCGAACGTGACGACGCTGACCTATGCCAGCCCATATCCGCCGACGCACCCGTTCAGCAAAGCCGACATCGCGTGGATCACCTGGGTCGAAGCGGCGTCGCACGGCCGTATCAAGATTCATCCCCTGTGGAGCGGCGCGCTGTTGTCGAGCGACCAGAGCATGGAAGAGATCCGCCATGGCGTCGCCGATATCGGTCTCATCACGCCGATCTACACGCTCGGCAATGCCCATGCGCAGCGGGCACAGGTCGGCTTCTACGGGCATATCGGCTCGATTCCCCAGCAGGTCGGTGTGTACAAATGCCTGCTCGCGACGTTCCCGGTGCTGCGTGACGAACTGCATGGGCTGCGCGTGCTGGCGGTGCAGGGCGGCAATCTGCCCGGTATTCTCACCCGCAACCGCGCGATCCACAGCCTCGACGATCTGCGCGGCTTGCGTATCCGCTCGCCCGCCGAGAACACCGCGGTGCTGCGCGCACTCGGTGCGGATCCCGTCGATATGCCGATGGGAGACGTTTACCCCGCGCTCGCCAAGGGCGTGATCGATGGTGTGATCGCACCGGCGGATACGCTGAAGAGCCTCAACTTCGCCGAGGTCGCCTCGCACTTCGCAACGCTGCGCGTAAGCCGCGGCGCGTATCCGGCGCGCGCGATGAACGCCAAGCGGTGGAAGGCGCTGCCGGCCGATCTTCAGCAAATCCTCGCTCGCAGCCAATTGGTGTGGGAAGATGCGCTCGCCGAGCAGATCACCCAGGCCGAGCAGATCGGCCGTACCTTCGGTGAGCAGCATCACGTCGCCTTCGTATCGGTCACCCCCGGCGATCAGGCGCGTTTCGACGCACTTTACGACCGGGATTCCGCCGTTACCGCCGCATCGCTGGTGCGCTTCGGTATCGATGGTACGCCGATCTTTCAGGCGGCCCAGCGCCTCATCCGCTCATCGCCCGCCGGGGGCACGCCACGCTGCCCGCCCGCCGCGCCCCTAACGCCACAGGAACCAAAATGACCAACGACCAATCCCGACCGCTCGAAGGCCTGCGCGTGATCGATCTGACGCGCGCGCTGGCCGGCCCTTACGCGACGTTGCTGCTTGCGGGCCTCGGCGCGGAGGTCATCAAGATCGAAGATCCGCACGGCGGCGATCTCGCGCGGGACAACAGCCCGTATGTCGGCCGGGACGGCATCACCGTCGAGCGTACGCACGACGACGACATCTCGATCTCGCACCTCGCGCGGGCGCGGGGCAAGCGCGGCGTCTCGCTCAACCTCAAGTCGGCGGCGGCGCGCGCGGTGTTCGCCGATCTGTGCAGCCATGCCGATATCGTCGTCGAAAACTTCGCCGCCGGCACCGCCGACCGGCTTGGTGTCGGCTATGAGGTTGCCAAGGCGGCAAAGCCCGACATCATCTATTGCTCTTTGTCGGGCTTCGGTGCGGATCGGCCCGACGGCAAGGCGATGGACGTCATCATCCAGGCGCTGTCCGGCGCGATGTACACCAGCGGCGACCCCGATGCGCCGCCCGTGCGGATGGGGATTCCGGTCGCCGACATGCTCGCGCCCGTGTTCGCGGTGATCGGCATCCTCTCCGCGCTCGAACAGCGCCACCGCACCGGCGAGGGCCAGCATATCGACGTGTCGATGCTCGGCGCGCTGACCTCGTTCGTCGCGATCGAGAACTGGTCAGCGCTCGCCGCAGCCGGCATGCCGGCGCGGACGGGGTTGACCGTGCAGCGTCTGTCGCCGTTCGGCGTGTTCGCCTGCGCGGACGGCTATGTCGCGATCGTCGGCGTGCACGAGAAGCTGGCGCAAGGGCTGTTCCGTGCGATGGGCAGGCCCGAGCTCGGCAGGGACGCGCGCTTCGTCGGACGAGATCTGCGCGTCGCCAATGCGACGGCGCTGGAAGCCGAGATCACCGCCTGGTCCTCGCGCCACGCCGTCGCCGACGTGGTGGCGGCGTTACAGGCGGAAGGCGTGCCGGTCGCGCCGGTGCGGCATCCCGAGGAGGCGTTGATCGATCCGCGCGTTGTCGAGCGTGGAGAAACGACACCGCTCGCGCATCCTTCGTACCCTTCGACGGTCGATCTGCGCAGCGTCGGCGTGCCGATCACCTTTTCCTCGGCGCGGACAGGCTTCGACGACGTGCTGCCCGTCCATATCGGCGAGCATAATGCCGAGGTGTTCCGCGATCTGCTCGGCTACGACGATGCGCAGATCGCCGCGCTCGCGCTCGACGGGTCGATCTGATGACGCGCGCCGCGACCGCGTTCGCCGCGATTGCGGCGGCGTACCAAGATCCCGATGCCGTCGCGCGCGCGCTGACGGCGGACGGTGTGCGGGTGATCCGCACGATCGGCAGCGACGCGCCTGACGCGTTCCTGCGCGCGGCGGGTTTCGCCCCGGTACGGGCCAGACCCGCTGATGCCCCGGCGACACCGCGCGCTGATGCGCTGATCGGCAAGGCCGCCGGACGTAGGCGCGTGCATCGTCTGATCGAGTGGCTGCTCGATCCCGCACAGGCGCAAACGCCGATCCTGATAACGCGCGCGGATAGCGAGCAGCCGCAAGTGTTTGCGGCTCTGCGTGAGCTACGGCGTCTCGGCGCGGATGGCCCGAAGCGGTTCACGATGCTCGATCTGCTGCATCAACCGCGCGAGAGTTCCCGGGTGTATAATCGTGCACGGCTCGCACAGCTTGGCGCCTGGCTGGCGGAGCAGGGCGGCGAGGCTCCGTCGGATGAGGCGATTGCCGCCGGTCACGCGCTTGAGACGCGGCTGCACGATCGCATGCTCGCGGTTCAGGCGCGGCGGGTCGTTTCACCGTCGGCGGTATGCGGCATCGATTTCCTCCGCATCGTCGGCGCGTGCGCTGTGTTGCCGCCGGAGCGCATGATCGCGTATCTCGATGCGATCCTCGCCGAACCCGTCGAAGCGGGTGCCGCCGCGCGGCGCGTCTGGGTGACCGGCAGCGCTCCCGAAGACGATCGTGCCTATGCCGAGATCGAGCACGGCGGCGCGGCGATCGTCGGCGAGAGCCATGATTGGGGCGTGGCGCGATTCCGGTTACCTCCCGCCCGAAGCCTGGAGGCGTTCAGCGATCCCGCTCGCCTCGCGCCGCTCTCCAGCCGCGCCATCGCGACTTTGGCGACAGAGAGTGTCGCCGATGCGCGCGCCGCAGGCGCGGAGGCGATCGTCAACCTGGCGCTGGACGGCGAGGAGGTCGCGCCGTGGCTGCTCAAGCCGTTGCGCGCGCAGGCGGGCAACCTGACGATCGAATCGTTCGTGCGTCCGGAACCCGTCGCACCCGGGCCGCGAGCACCGACCGCGCAACGCGCCGCACCCGAGCGCAGCCGCAAGCTGCTGGACGTCACCGCGGATTTTGGCACCTACCAACGCGACTGGTTTGCCGGTATCCGCGCCGCCGTCGCGGGCGGCGCGCCGTTTGCGGTGGTCAACGCCAACGCGCCGCAGGAGATTCTGCGCGCGTTCGACCTGCCGTTCGTCGTCAATCAATGGTGGGCGTCGATCGTCGCGGCCAAGCGGCAGTCCGGCCGCTACCGCACCCTTCTCACCGAACATGGCTATCCCGCCGAGATCGAGGCGTACAGCACGCAGGCGCTGGCGGCGGCGTTCGACGGACAAGCCGACCAGGCACCGTGGGGCGGGCTGCCGTCGCCTGACTTCGTCCATGCGATCGCCTCGTCCGATCCGACTCCGGCGATTTTCGAGGCGATGGCGGTCGAGCATGGTGCGTCGCGCTTCCTTTACGAGCGAACGGTCGATCCGAGAGCGGAGATCGAAACCCGGTGGTGGGACGTGATGCATGATGACTGGGAGGTCGCGCTCGAAGGCGAGCGGCTCGATCTGCTCGTCGCCGAGCTGCGCGCGGTGATTGCCGAGATCGAGCGAGCCACCGGCCGGTCGTTCGACGAGACCCGGTTCCGCGACGTTATGACGTTGGTGAACGAGCAGGAGGCCTATTACCGCGCCACCCGCGACCTGATCGCGCGTGCGGTGCCCGCACCGATCAGCATTGTCGACAGCATGCCGGCAACGATGGTGCCGCAATGGCATCGCGGCAGCCTATGGGCGCGCGACGCGGCACGCGCCTTTCATGACGAAGTCGCGGCGCGCGTGGCGGCGGGGCAGGGCGTGACCGCACGCGAACGCGTGCGGCTGATGTGGGTCGGTCGCGGACTGTGGAGTGACACCGCTTTTTATCAACGCTGGGAGGAGAGCCACGGCGCGGTGTTCGTCTGGTCGATGTACCTTGCGCTCGCAGCGGATGGCTATATCCGCAATTTCGGGTCCGGGCGCGATCCGTTGCGCGCTCTTGCCGCGCGGTTCCTGACGATGGGCGACGAACTGCGCATGCCGAGCTGGTCCGGGCCGTGGCACGTCCATGAGGCGCAGTCGCATCGGATCGACGGCGCGATAGCCTTGTCCGACGCTGATCCGTTCACGGTGCGGGCGTTGGTCGCCGCGGGCATTCCGGTGCTCGAACTCGGCGTCGACAATTTCGCGCTGGGCCCGGACGATCTCGAACGTCTCGACGCGCGTGTCGTCGCGTTCATCGAGGGGCCGGCGGGCGCATGCGCAGCGGCCCGTCTGGGCGCGGCGGCATGAGCAAGCCTCTGGCTGGGGTTCGCGTGCTGGAATTGTCGCGCTTTCTTCCTGGCACCTATTTCGGTTGGATCGCCGGCGACATGGGCGCCGACGTGATCCGTGTCGAGCATCCGCGCGAGCTCGCCAAGGCCGAGGCGATGTTCGGTGCGAGCGCCGATACGACCGCGCTCTGCCGCGACCGCGCGCGGCCGACCTTCACGCGCAACAAACGCAGCATCGCGCTTAATCCCGGCCATCCGGATGCGCGGCGTGTGCTGGAACCGTTGCTCGCGTCCGCCGATGTGCTGGTCGAGGATTTTCGGCCCGGTACGCTCGCACGTCTCGGCCTCGGCTATGACGCTGCGGCGGAGATCAACCCGCGACTGGTCTACGCATCGGTCAGTTTCGCCGGGCAGACCGGGCCGCTCGCACACCGCGCCGGGCACGATCCGGCCGCGCTTGCGGCGGCGGGCGTGCTGTCGCGCCTGAATGGTCAGCCGGTGCCCACCCTGCCCGGCGTGCAGGTTGCAGACGTGATGGCAGGCGCGCACGCGACGATCGCGATCCTGCTGGCGTTGGCGGCGCGTGGACAGACCGGGCGGGGGGCACATGTCGATATAGCCATGATCGATGCAGCGATGCCGCTGCTGATGGTTGGGCTTGGCCGGGTCGACAATCCGGCCGATCTGCATGCGCCCGACGGAGCATGGCATCCGAAAGGCGGCGTCTGGCGGTGCGCGGACGACGCCTATCTGTGCACAACCGACATGGAGCCGCGGTATTGGGCGCGCTTCTGTGTCGCGATCGATCGCCCTGACCTCACCGCGCGCCAGTTCGATCTGGCCGCGCATCCGGCGATTCACGCGGAGCTTACGGCAGTGTTCGCGAGCCGACCCAGGGCCGCGTGGCTCGCGCTGTTCGAGGACGCCGACACGCAGGCGATGCCGGTGCTTTCCCCGGTCGAGGCGCTGCGCCACCCCAATGCAATCGCGCGCGGCATGCATGTCGCGCTGGAGGTTCCCGGCGCGGGTACGGTCGAGCAGATCGGCACGCCGTTCGCGATCGGCGGCGTCACGCCGGGGCCGCATCGCGCCGCGCCGTTGCCCGGTGCGGACCGCGACGCGATCCTCGCAGAGTGCGGCTTTGGCGCAGACGACATCGCGCGGCTTGCCGCCGGCGGTGTGTTCGCCAGCACGAAGGGGGCCGGCGCATGAGCGCGCTCGCGGGCCTGAGAGTCATCGACTTCACGCATGCGATTTCCGGGCCGACCTGCACCAACATGCTCGCGCAGCTCGGTGCGGAAGTGGTGAAGATCGAGCCGCCCGGGCGCGGTGACGGTTTCCGCCATTATACCGAGCATGGCGGCGCGCCGCTGCTCAGCATTCCATTCGCTGCGATCAATGCCGGCAAGCAATCGGTAGCACTCGATCTCAAGAGCGAGACGGGCCAGCACCTCGCCCGCGCGCTGATCGCCACCGCGGACGTGGTCGTGGAAAACTTCAGGCCCGGCGTCATGGCGCGGCTTGGCCTGTCGCCGGACAGGCTGCGCGCAGCCGACCCCCGGCTGATCGTCGTGTCGATCAGCGGCTTCGGGCAGGACGGCCCGATGGCGCACTACGGCGCGTATGACCATATCGCGCAAGCGGCGTCCGGCATCGCCGTGATGAACGCCACGACGGACGGGCCGCTCAAGATCGGTATTCCGATCATCGACTCCTTTACCGGCTATGTTGCGGTGATCGCTCTGCTCGCCGCGCTGCGCATACGCGATGCGGGCGGGGAGGGCGCTCATCTCGATATCGCGATGCTCGATTCGGCCTTGAAGCTCGTCAACACGTCGGTCGCGGTGCATTCGCACACCGGCACGGTGCCGATGGGGACGGGCAACCGTGGATTTCGGCTCGTCGCCACTTCGGAATTTTATCCGACCGGCGACGGCTGGATCGCGCTCGGTGCGAACGAGCAGGCGCAGGTGGCGTCGCTGTTCCGCGTGCTTGGTCATCCCGGGCTGATCGACGATCCACGCTTCGCGACGCACGCCGCGCGCACCGAGAATTATGCTGAGCTACGCGCCTGGCTGACGACTGTGCTCGCGGACTGCGACGCCGCCACACTGGAACGCGATCTCGTCGCGGTGGGCGTCGCGGCCGCACGGTTACGCGATGTCGGTGAGATCGCGACCGATCCCCATATTCGCCAACGCGGCACGCTCGAACAGGTCGAACTGCCCGGTGCGGAGCGGCCGCTCGACGTGGTCGGTGCGGGCTTCGCGACCGCGCCGCGCGCCGGTGCGCGGGTGCCGCTGCTGGGTGAACATAGCGATGCGGTGCTCGCCGCGCTTGGCCTCGACCGTGACGCGATCGCGGCTTTGCGTCGCGCCGGGGTGCTGGCATGATCGACATCGTCTTCCTCGGCGACCTGATCCTCGATGTTCCGGAGCCGGACCATTGGCTTGCCGGCGTCGCGCCGGTGACGCGTGCTGCCGATCTCGCGATCGGGCACCTCGAGGTGCCGCATACCGCCCGCGGGCAGGAGATGGTGGGGGACGTGCCCGCGCCGGGTGCCGATCCGACCCATCTCGCGGCGCTGGCGCGGGCGGGAATCGGCATGGTGTCGCTCGCCGGCAACCACATCGCGGATTGCGGAGCCGAGGGCATCGCCGATACGATCGACGAGCTTGCCCGGCTCGGCATCGCGCACGCCGGAGCCGGGCTGGATCTCGCGCGAGCGCAGCGTCCGGCGGTGATCGTGCGAGGCGGCGTGCGCGTCGCGTTGTTGAGCTACAATTGCGTCGGACCGGAGATGAGCTGGGCGACGAAAAGCCGCGCCGGGTCCAATCCTCTCGTCGTTCGCGCGGCCGATGGCGGGCCGACGCGGCCGCAAGCGGAGCTGATCGAGGCGGACCCGGCTTCGCTCGCTCTCATGGCGCACCAGATCGCGCAGGCGCGACACCATGCCGATGTGGTGGTGGTGGCTCTGCACAAAGGGATCACACACCGGCCGGCCGAGCTCGCGCCTTATGAACAACCGGTGTCGCACGCCGCGATCGACGCCGGCGCGGACATCGTCGTCGGGCATCACGCGCACATCGTGCGTGGCATCGAACTGTATCGCGGCAGGCCGATTTTTCATGGCCTGGGCAATGGCGTGGTGGTGACGCAGGCGCTCAGTCCCGCACAGGATCATCCGGCGCGCGCCGAGTGGGCCGAGCGGCGCAAGCGGATGTTCGGCTTCGAGCCCGATCCGGCCTATATGCTCGCGCCGTTTCACCCGGAAGCGGTCAACGGTATGATCGGCCGCTGCCGCATCAATGTGGATGGCACGATGGAGACGGCGTTTCGGCCGATCTGGTTCGCCCCCCCCGGCCGTCCCGAAATCGCAGAGGGTGCGCAGGCCGAAGCCGTGGCCGACTATATCGATGCGATCGGCCAGCGCGCTGGCCTCTCGCCCCTCGCGCGGGTCTGGTCGGACGGGTGGGTCCGGGTCGCAGGCTAGGCGACCCGGACAGGGCGGCTCAGTCGATCCGTTTCTTGCGCAACGTCCACTGGCTGTCGGTGCATAGCCGACAATCGCTGCCCTTGAACCAGCGCGCGGCGGCGGCATCGTGACGAAGCTGCCACGCCAGCCACGCCACATCGACCTGGGTGACCCGGCCGCCATTATCGTCCTGGAAGGTGCCGCCGTGGCCGACATCCAAGCTGGCGATCGCCACCGGCACGGTGTCGATCTTGTCGAAATCGTCGTTGCCGTTCGGCCAGGCGATGTCGGTGGGTCCGCCCATGATGTACAACACCGGAGTGTGCAGCTTTTTCAATTCCGATTTGGCGATGGTCATGCCGCGAATCGGATTGGCATTATCCTTGAACACGCCGCTGTTGTGGATGATGACGGCGCGGATGCGCGGATCGACGGCGATCTGAAGCGCCTGCAACCCACCGCAACTATGCCCCGATACGGCCAGCATCTTAGGGTCGATGCGCCCGTACAGGGGGCTACCCTTGCGTGCATTCTCCGCCAGCGCCCAGTCGAGCCCGGCGGAAACCTGCGCAGAACTCGTCTTCACGCCGAGTTGGCCGGGCGGCGGCGGCGCCTCGACCTCGCTCGGCGGGGGCGCGCCGGGGCCGGACTTGATGGTGCCCGGCGCGATCACGAGATAGCCGTGCGAGGCGATCTCCGCGAGATGAAGCCGTGCGCTCGCGCCATCGTCGCTGCAGGCACCGTTGCCCCACACCACCACACCCAGCTTGCGCGCGCCCATCGCTGCCAGATCGGACGGGCGATACAGGACATGATCGGGCAAGCCCGGATCGGTCAGCTTGGCTGCGGGGTAAGGTCCGGTGCCGCGTGTATCTGGCTTGGCGTCGTAGGCGCGCTGTGCGGCACGCATCGCATCGGCGGCAGGTGCGGCCTGTCCCCACGCAACACCGCTCGCGCCAAGCGCTAAGGCGGCGGCGATCATCGCTGTTCTCATCGTGTTCCCTCTCCTGTAATTTGCCGGTGATATTGTTGTAAAATACTACTATCTGCAAGCCTTGCGTGAGTTTCCGGGGTTCATGTCCTGCGGCACGCGCGGACCAGAACGACGCAACAGTGCCTCGCTGGTTTCATGGCCGACGAACGAGACGATGTCGTCCCCGCGAAACGGAAGAGATTCGGCCGATACGCGCGTTCAGGCGCGAGACTGTTTTTGCGGCCCAACGTGATGGTCGTGCGTTCAGCGGGAATGACGGATACGATCGAAAGCCTTCAGCAGAAGATGGACGCTGCTGCGCTGGCGTTGGACTTTGAAGAGGCCAAGCGGTGCCGCGACAGGATTAGCCTGATGCGCGGCGGCGCCACTGCGAGCGAAGCCGAACACGCCGATTCCGCAGGATTGCTGCGCCAGCAACCGGGGGCGATGGGCCTTGGCACCAGCCAGCAGCGCGTGGCACCCCCGCCAGGCTGGCAGCCGCCGCCCAAGCCCGATCCCATGACATCGGGCCGGACATCGCGCGGGCGCCGTCGCGGAGCGTGAGGGATTCACGACACTGCTCGCGTTGCTCCCCCGCGCGTGCGGCGGCAGCATCCCTCAGTCCGCGCGATTGCCCATCAGCTCGCCGAGGCGCACTGGCCGTTCCGGCGCCCAATCTTGGTTGAACGTGATGGTGCGTTGCCGGAACAGCATCACGATCGTCGAACCGAGAAGGAAACGGCCCATTTCCTCGCCCTTCTTCAAGACGATGTTCTGATCGTCATACGTCCATTCGGACACCGTGTTTGTTCGCTTGGGATTGACGACGCCGTGCCAGACGGTTGCCATGCTTCCCACGATGGTCGCGCCGACCAGCACCATCACGAAAGGACCGTGTTCCGGCGATGCGAAGACGCATACCACCCGTTCGTTGCGCGCGAACAGGTTCGGCACGCCGCGCGCAGTGGTGGGATTCACCGAGAACAGCTTTCCCGGCACGTAGATCATGCGCATGAGCGTGCCGTCGCAGGGCATGTGCAGGCGGTGGTAATCGCTTGGGGACAGGTACAGGTTGGCGAAGCTGCCGTGGCGGAACTGAGCGGCGAGTGCGCTGTCGCCGCCGACCAGCGCCGTCGTGGTAAAGCGATGCCCCTTGGCCTGCAGGATGTGATGGTCGTCGATCGAGCCGAACTGGCTGATCGCGCCATCGACCGGACACACGAAGTCCGCAGTCGCGATCGGGCGCACGCCGGGCTTGAGCGGGCGGGTGAAGAAATCGTTGAACGTCTTGTAGCTGCTGATGTCGGCATCCGCGGCTTCGCGCATATCGACGGCATATCTGCCGACGAACCAGTGGATAAGCCGGGTCGTCATCACCCCTCCCCGCGCCCCGGCGATGCGGCCGGCGAAGGTGGTCAGGCGCTGCTTGGGCAGCACGTGCTGGAGCAAGATCTTCAGGCGATCGGACATCAAGACCTCAAAACATGGGCAGGCCCTTGTAGCGTCATGAGTCGCCAGGTCGATCTTTCCGAATGCCGCGTCCCAAAGGCAGGCATGGTGATGCGGTTTTGAGGAAGCCGCCATAGCGTGGCGGCGTGTTCGTCGATGGCGGCATCTTTTCCGTTCCGAAAGTTAGAGCAAACCTTGCAGAAGCCCCAGACGCACAGCCTCAGCCCGGGTCGCGACGCCCATCTTCAGATAGATGCGCCTGATGAAATTTCGCACGGTATGCTCGGATACCGTCATGGCTTGCGCGATCTGGGCGCTGGTGCACCCACGCGCGATCAGCCTGAGGGCCTCTATCTCGCGGGGGGACAGTGGGGGATGCCCGAGCCTCGCAAGGTTCTGCGTCACATCGGAATAATCGGTTTCTCGAAGATATTTCGCATCGAGCGGCAGGACCTCGGCGCGAAGTGTGTCGCCAGGCTTCCGTCTAGCCATTTCCATTGCCGAAACTGCGCGGGCGTGCAGGACTTCGGGTTCAAACTTCCTGTGTCGGGAAAGGAAGGCCATTCCGACCGAAACGTGCAGGGGAATAGCCGAACCCCGCCATAGAACCGCGTCTGCCAGATCGGGCGGCACGGCGGCGGCGGGAGACATGCGAACCAGGCGGTCATGATTGAGAAGAACAGCGAATTTCCGGCCCCCCAGGCGCGCCGCAAAGGCGCCCACCGGATATGCGGTCCGTATGCGTCGGGCGAACGCCACCAGGCAGGCATCGCCGGCAGCCATTCCCCAACGGCTGTTGATCTCTCTGAGATTGTCCAGACGGAGCAGCGCCAGCGCCCCCACCGGCGCCGATCCTTCCGCGCCTTGGGCGCCATCCAGGAAATGTGCGTGGTATTGCGCGCGGTTTGCGAGACCCGTCAGCGCATCATATTTGCTTAATTGACGTTGCTCTTCCCAACGCTTCCGCTCGGCGGTGATATCCTCCTTCAATCCGTAGAGAGACAGGGCATGGCCGTCGCGTACCCTGGTCGCAGCCTTGATGCGAATCCATCGCTCTTCGGCGTCGGACCGAATGATCTGCGCTTCCAGCGAAAACGTCCCGCCGCTGGCGATCGCTGCCGAGCGTAAACGCTCCAGCAGCAGCCGGGACGATTCGGCATACATGGTAATTGTTTCGTGTCGTTCGACGGGCTTGTTCGACGGCAATCCGAACATGTCGAAAACGGACGGAGACCATGACAGGGTTTCGGTTCGGAGGTCACACGCCCATGCCCCCATCCCGGGCAAGGCTGACACATCACCATAAAAATCGGCGGCGGTATCACGCTCGAGATCGGTGCTCTTTATACGTGACTGCATGCCGTCCTGATTTATCCGTGTCGTCTATAAGACCATGGGGCCCCGTGGAACTCGGGCGGGGTAAGATACGTCCTTTACGCGCCAATAGTGGCCGTAAGGGGAATCGGGGGGATTCCGCCATATATTTTTACGGGATTGCGACGCACCTGACTGCGCCCCAGCGGTGACGTCGCTCTGAGCTGAGGCGGATGCTGCTGTTCACATGCCAGCGCGCGACGCGTTTCGTGTCGGCGAGGCGAGTACATCCCAGCCGCAGGCACCATGCCCGGCATGCCCGTTGTCGGCCCCACCCCACGGTTCGCACACACCGCTGCCACCTGGTCTGGAAGCAATTTCACCACTGTGGCCGGGTTGGGCCACATACAATATCAATCTGTCACGACATGACACTGCGGCACTGAGTCAGGGGGCGGAGTGACGCGTTGTATTCCTAGCATCTCATCGCAGCGCGATCCTCAAAGGATCTTTCGACCGACACGCTGCCGTTTTGATCGAAGCTGAGGCCGGAGGGGCTTGGCTAGGTCGGGTCCTCCCAGCGTTGCGAGCAACGAAACCGTTGAAGAGCACAAGAGAACATCCGGCTCGATTTCAAAATCGAACCGGGTCTGACGGCATTTGTAAGTTTTGAGAACGCGACGAAGAATACTGAAGCGCACGTGAAATTTATCTGGGGGCAATTTCGATGATCTTGGCTGGAGTAGCTGTTGCCGCTTTGGCAATGCTTTGCGGTACATACGCCATTTGGGCTCGCCATCGCGAAGCCGCCTCGCGTCGTGCCTGGCGGGCGCGCCGGAATGAACAGGCTCTGGAGAATGACGCGGTGCTGTTTGAGCGAAGATCAACGCGCAACTAGGCTGAAACGGCCTGTCTGCCAGTCCCCGACAAGCGTTTGATCCCGCAAATCGAATAGTCGGCTCCAGAGCTGGAAGCAGGATTGCGCGCTGACGCTGTGACGAATCCCGCGCCCGCGCCGCTCACCCGATCGTCGTCGCATGGATCGGCAGCAGCGCCGCGCCGAGCGTTGCCGCCGTGCCTTCCAGAGTTGATACCGAGATACGCGGCGTCGTGCCGACATGGTCGCCGATCCGCATCGTGCCATAGTCGATTCGCTCGACCAGAGCGGTCAGGAGGCGATTGGGCAGGGGGCTGGAAATGACGAATTCGCCGGGATCGATCCAGGCGAGGCCCCAGTTGATGATCGGTGCGATCTGGCGTGCGGCGCGATCGACCCAGTCGGCGACGACGTCTTCATAGCCGAGCGTGACGGCATCGAAATCCAGCACCGAATCGATCGCGCACCCCGCGCTGCGGAGCGTTGAGAGAAGATCGAGCGTGGATGGCCGTGGCGCGTCGACCGGATACAGGCAGCCGATCTCGCCGGCGCTGGCGGTCGCGCCGCGCAGGATGCGGCCATCGACGATGATGCCGGCACCGATGCCGTGCCCCAGCAGGATCACCACCGCGGTCGAGCAGCGGCGCATCAGCCCGCCGACATAATATTCGGCCAGCGCCGCCGCATTGGCATCGTTCTCGATCCAGACGTCGTGGCCGATCCGCTCCTCGAACAGCGCCTTCAGATCGACCCCGCGCCACGCCGCCAGGCTCTCGACGGTCCAGCGCCGCGCGCCATCGGGTGACAGTGCCGCCCCCGGCACGCCAATCCCCACGCCCAGCAGCCGCCGGCCCAGCAGTCGGTGCGCGATCGCCAGGTCGTGCATCGTTTCCGTCACCCGCGCCGCGAACGCGTTGGGATCGGGATCGTCGAACGGCTGCGAACGATGCGCGATGACACCGCCCGCGTAATCGACCAGCGCGACCTCGATCAGCCCGCGATGCACCACCGCGCCGACGGCGTAGCCGGCGGCGGGTGAGATGCACAACGGCACGGCGGGGCGGCCAGGGGCAACCGAGTCGGCGCCGGGGCATTCCGCGATCAGGCCGTGCGCGAGCAAGGTGCCGGAGAGGCGGGTGAGCTTGGACGCACTCATGTCGAGTGTCGCCGCAAGGTCTTTGCGTGAGCGCGACCCGTGGGAGCGGAGAACGTGCATGATCCGCCGTTCGTCCTCGTCGAGCCGGAATCTTGAAAATGCCATGCCGCCCCTCCCAGACACATTCCCTAGGCTATTTAGTTTATTTCGTGAAATTAATTAAAATTGTCACATTTGACGTCCAGCCGCACCGCATAAGAACAGGGTGGGACGATCTATGACGAAATATGGCTTGCGCACGGGTTGCGCGTTCGCGGCGCTGTGCATCGCGGCTTATACGCCCGCATCGGCCCAGACCGCGCCGGCGGCACCCGCCGAAGCGGACAGCGCCCAAGCGCCCGGTGCGACCGAAACCGGCGCGGACATCATCGTCACCGGATCGGCCCGCCAGCAACGCCGCTTCGACGTTTCCTACGCGGTCAACTCGCTCAGCAATGCGGACATCCAGAAGCTTGCGCCGGTCAACTTCGCCGACCTGCTCGGCAAGCTGCCCGGCTTCGCGGTGGAAAACACCGGCGGCGAGGTTCAGAACATCTTCCGCCTGCGCGGCCTGCCCAGCGACGGCGGGCTCGTCACCTTTCAGCAGGACGGATTGCCGCTGTTTCACGAAAATGACGGCAATTTCTTCCGTGGCGACGATCTCAACCGGTTCGACCTGATGACCCAGCGCGTCGAGGTCGTGCGCGGCGGCCCGGCGCCGGTATATGCCAGCTACGCGGCGGCGATCGTCAACAACATCACCGTGTCGGGCACCGCCACCACGCGCGGTAAGGCGCAGGTCACGCTCGGCGACACCGGCCTCTACCGGCTCGATGCCTATCAGGCCGGGCCGATCGACGATTCGACCTATTATGCGATCGGCGGATTCATCCGCCACCACGACGGCTATCGCGATAACGGCTTCCCCAATGATCGCGGCGGCCAGATCCGCGCAAACATCAAGCACGACTTCGCGACCGGCTCGCTGCGCGTGTCGCTCAACTACCTCAACGACCACAACGTCTTCTATCTGCCGATCCCGACCGCCGATCCGCGCAATCCCAGCAAATCGCTCAACCAATATATCGACTATTTCAGCGGCACGATGAACTCGCCCGCGCTGCGCGACGCGACGATCCGTTACCGGCAGGCGGATGGCACGACGCGCTCCGTCGGCGCCGATCTCGGCAATGGCCGTCATACCGAATTCGGCAATCTCGGCGTGCAGTATGACACCGATCTCGACGGCTGGAAGATCGCGGCCAAGGGCGGCGTGAGCGTCGGCAAGCTGCATTTCGACGCGCTGTATTCGACCACCAACCCGTCGGATGCCAATGCGTTCGCCGGCAGCTACCTGACGGCCGCGCGCACCGCGTTCGGCGCCGGCGTCAGCCGGCTCGGCTATGCGATCGCGGGCACCAAGGGGGCTGAGGTCTACGATCCCAACGCGACTTCGGGTCTGGTCGTGCCCGGCCAGTTCCGCGACGTCATATCCAAATTCTATTCGACGCAGGGCGATTTGAGCGTCACGCGGTCGATCACCACCGGCTTTGGTACGCACGACCTGCGTGTCGGCGTCTATGGCAGCCTGTACGGCGAAACCAACGAGGTCGCCTATCAGGACTATCTGCTCGAGGTCCGGGGCAAGCCGCGCACGCTCGACCTGATCGCCTATAACGCGGCCGGCCAGGCGCTCGGCTCGGTCACCGACAATGGCGTGCTCCGCTACACGACCACGCTCAACCGCGGCAACACCAACGCGTCGATGTATGCACTTTATGCGAACGACACCTGGGAAATACTGAACGGGCTGACGCTCGACGGCGGCATCCGCCACGAACGCTACAGCTTCAGCGGCTATGCCTTCGCGACGGCGTCTGCCGATCTCGGCGATCGCACGACGCTCGCCGACAACAGCGTGCGCGCGTTCACCGGGCAGGTCATCTCGTCGAAGCTCAAGCCCGACATCACCAACTGGACCGCCGGAATCAACTACGATGTCACGCGTCATCTCGGCGCCTATGCGCGCGCCTCGCACCTCGAGACGCCGCCATCGACCCAGGTCACCTATCAGATCAATCCGACGATCCTGACGTCTAAGGCGAACCAGTATGAGGTCGGGTTGAAGGCCGCGTTCGGCCGGTCCTATCTGTACCTGATCGGCTTCTACACCCGTTACAATCCGCTCAACGCCTCGTTCGTGGCGCTCGACCCGGTGACCGGCCGCAATGACCAGTCGGTTCCGTTCGTCGGCAAGGCGGACATCAAGGGTGTCGAGATCGATGGCAATCTCGCCCTGCCGTATGGCTTCGCCGTCACCGGCGCGCTGACGATCAGCGATCCGAAGTACAAGAGCCTGACCAACGCCAACGGTGCCAGCCCCGGTAACGTCGAGGGCAACCAGATCGTTCGCGAGCCCAAGGTCTATGGCAACATCCGCCCGTCGGTCGATTTCGATCTGGGCGGCAACGACGTCCAGATTTACGGGCGCTACGAATATGTCGGCAAGCGCTATGTCGACTTCTTCAACAACACGGCGCTTCCCGCCTATCAGACCGTCGGCGCCGGGGTCACGCTGACGCACGGCACCTGGCAGATGCAGGTCGTCGGCGACAACATCTTCAACGCGCACGGGCTGACCGAAGGCAACACGCGTACCGACCAGTTGAGCGGTCAGGGTACTGCCGACGCGATCTATGGCCGTCCGATCTTCGGCCGTAATTTCCGGTTCGTACTCAGCAAGTCCTGGTGAGGCGGGCGCGCACGGTGCTGGCGGGCGTGGCGGGGATGTCGCTGATCATTGCCGCCGCCCCGTCCGTGGCGGCGGACTCGCCGGCGACCGCGATGGTGACCGACACGGTCGTCGATGGTGTGTCGGCGCGGCTGTTCCCGATGCTCGGCGCGATGACTCGTTCGGCTGCCTGGACGCACGCGCTCGACTCGGACCGTGACGTCAAGGCGCTACGGCAGGCACGCGCGGCGCGGATCGCCGCCTGCGGTGCGACACCGGCGTGTCTGGTCGAGGCGATGCTCTGGACCGATCAGGAGCGCGCGACGCTTGAGCAGGCGCTGGATCGGCTGGCGCACGGCGGGCGCTTGCCCGCGCCGGCGCCGAGCGCGGATCTCGGCCTTGCGGCCGCGATCGACCGGGAACTGGCCGGACTGAATGTCATCCTGCGTGTCTATGGGCTAGGATCGCCGGGGCGCTATGCCGCGATCGACGGGCCGATCTTCGCGAACGGCACGCTGTTCTTCGCCGACAGCGTCAAGGTCGCGATCGATACCGCCCGTGCGGCATCGGACGCGCCGCCGGAAACGCTTGCGGCGGGGATGCGGCTGGCGCTCGCGCTGCTGGACGCGAATGACGCTACGGCGGCGATGCGGTTCGAGCCGCTCGACCAACGCGAGAACGCCGGCGCGCGCGCCGCTGCGGCGCATATCGATTGGTCCGCGTACCGCTATGCGCTGCTGATCGTGCCGGGTGTCGGGCCGGAGGACAGCGCGACGATGCTCAGTCCGCGCGGTAAGCTCCACCTCCTGCTCGCGGCGCAGCGTTATCGCGAGGGCCTCGCGCCGTTCATCCTCGTCTCGGGCAGCGCGGTGCATCCGCGCGGGACGCGGTTCATCGAGGCTGTCGAAATGCGCCAAGCGCTGATCGCGCGCTACGGCATACCGGCCGATCGCATCATCCTGGAACCCTATGCGCGGCACACGACGACCAATTTGCGCAATGCGACGCGGCGGATGGTCGCGCTCGGCATCCCGATCGACCGGCCAGCGCTGATCGTCACCGATGCCGAGCAGAGCGCGTATATCGAAAGCCCGGTCTTCGCCGACCGCAACCGCGCCGAACTCGGCTATCTGCCGGGGACGATCGGGCGTCGCCTGTCGGTTTACGATCTCGAATTCCGCCCGTCGCGCCTGTCGCTGCGGCAAGACCCGCGAGACCCGCTCGACCCATGAACGCGAAATGGCTCCTTGGCTGTGGATTGCTCGCGGTGGCGAACCCCGCCGCCGCGCGCGAGACGCCGGCGGATCTGGTCGATCCCTTCGTCGGCACGCTCGCCGATTTCGGCCAGCTTTCCCCAGCCGCCGTCGCGCCGTTCGGCATGGTGCAACTCGGCCCCGATACCAGCCCGGCCAACCACGCGGGCTATGACCATGCCGCGACGACGCTGCTCGGCTTCTCGCATACGCGCGGCGTGGGTGTGGGCTGCGGCGGTGCCGGCGGAGACCTGATGATCTCGCTGCGCTATGCCGATCGGGCCGTCGCGAGCGCGATCGACAAGCCGAGCGAAGCCGCGCACCCCGGCACCTATCGCGTCCGCTATGACGGCGGCATCCTCGCCGAAATGGCGGCGACGCGCGGCGCCGGCGTGTTGCGCTTCACGGTGCCGCGCGCAGGCGCTGTCGATCTGCGGATCGACCCCCGTCACAGCTATTCGAAGCGGCTGGCCGCACGCTGGGCAACGCTGACCAGCGACGATCTTCGCGCCGATCTGGTGGCGGGGACGGTCTGCGACGCTGGCGCTTACCATCTGCACAGCGCCAGTCGGATTCGCGTCAATGGACGCCCGGTCCACCAGCGCCTGTCGGCGGACGCGGCGGATCTCGCGACGCTGCGGATACCGGCGCGCGCGGGCGACACGATCGAGATACGCACCGGCCTGTCGAGCGTCGATGGCGACGGTGCGGCCGCGACCCGCGACAGCGAAATCGGCGAGCGTTCGTTCGGCGCCGTCGCGGCGGGAACGCGCGCGGCATGGAACCGAATCCTCGGACGCGTCGTGCCGGCGGGGCCGCGCGACCGGCGCGCGCTGTTCTACACCTCGCTGTACCGGGTCATGGAAACCCCGGTCGCGATCGATGATCCGGATGGTCGATATCGGGATAGCAACGGCCGGGTGGCGACATCGCGCGCCGGGCAGACTCATTACACCAACTGGTCGCTCTGGGACAATTACCGCACGCAGATGCCGCTGCTCGCGCTCCTCCAGCCCGAGCGCAGCGCCGATATCGCGCGGTCGCTGGTCGCGCTCTACGCGGCCGGCAAGCCGCAATGGTCGACCGCCAACGAGCCGTTCCTGACGGTCAGGACCGAACATGCCGGAATCGCCCTGCTCGACCTGTACCGCAAGGGTATCGCAGTCGATGCGAACGCAGCGCTTGCCGGCATGGTGGCGGACAGCGCCAGCCTCAAGCGCGGAACGCCCGACGAGCAGATCGAGGCCGCCTACGACGATTGGGCGACCGCCGAACTCGCGCGCGATCTCGGTCGCGCCGATGTCGCGCGGACCTTCACCGCGAAGGCGCAATCCTATCGGGCGATGTGGCGATCGGTGTTCGAGACGCCCGGCGCGGACGGCGATGTCGTCAAGGCGCGGGGCCTGTATCAGGGAACATTGTGGCAATATCGCTGGGCACCGATCTTCGATTTGCCGTGGATGGCTGAAACGGTGGGGCGGGACCGCTTGCTGAAGCAACTGCACCATTTCTTCGATGCCGGCCTGTTCAACATGACCAATGAACCGGACATCCAGGTGCCGTGGATGTTCGCCGCGCTCGGAGAACCCCAAGCCACGTCGGATCTGGTCCGCACGATCCTGACCAAGCCGATCGCGCATCCCTATACCAACAGCGGCAAGCTGCCGGTGCCGTTCGTCGGGCGCAGCTTCGCGCTGTCGCCGCAGGGGTTCGCCGACGGGATGGACGACGATGCCGGCGGCATGACGGCGTGGTACGTCTTCGCGACTCTCGGCCTGTATCCGCTGGTGCCCGGCGAACCATGGTACATGCTGACGGCACCGGCGTTCGAGCGAACCCAGCTCGACCTCGGCAAGGGGCGGCGGCTGACGATCCGCCGCGCCGGGCCGGAGGACGGCGCGATCGTGCGAGCGCGTTTCAACGGCCGCACGCTGCCGCGCTTCCGGCTGACGCATGCCGATCTTCTGCGCGGAGGCACGCTGACGATCACGACCGCGCCGCGAACGGTGCGAAATGTCCCGCAACTGCAAGACATCGGCGCTAAGGCGCAGACCGATGGAGCCACGCGCCCCCAATAGAGATGCCTGCTCCCCGCTCCATCCGGCGCGGATGCTGGGCTATGCCAGCGGCAATTTTGGCAAGAACGCGCTTGCCTCGACGATGGACTTCTTCCTGCTGTTCATCCTCACCGAACGATGGGGCGTTTCGCCGGTGATCGCCGGCCTTGTCGTGATGATCGGGCTGGTCTGGGACGGCATCTGCGATCCGCTGCTGGGGGCGCTGCTCGACCGTGCATCAGATCGGAACGCGGTGTATCGCCGGATGCTGTTCATCGGCGCGCCGATCGTGGGCATTTTCTTCGCGATCTTCTTCATCGATCCCGGGTGGCGCGGGAGCGCCATCGTGATCTGGGCGATCGCGACCGTGATGCTGTTCCGTACCGCCTATTCGGCATGCGACGTCGCGCACAATGCGCTGATGATGCGCCTGACCGAGATGCCCGGCACCGCCACGACGGTATCCGGGCTGCGTTACATGTTCAGTTGCCTCGGCGCGCTGGCGGTCGCACATTTCGCCGGGACGTTCGTCGCTTCGTCGGGCGGGGCCGACCATGACCTCGTCACCGTCACGGGGCTTGCCGCCATGTCCTATGTCGGCACGCTGTGGATCTCGGCGGCATCCGCGCCGCGATCGGCGCAGGCGCGGGCCATCTCTTCGCCGCGCGCGTCGCTGAGCTGGATCGTCTCCAATCGCCCGCTGCTCCTGCTGCTCGCGCTGGGCTTCGCGCAGGCGCTGACGCTCCCCGTCTTCGCCCGGTCCTTCGCCTATATCGGCAAAGGCGTGCTCCGTGACGCGGCCTGGACGGGAACCGCGCTGACGACACTGGCCGTCGCGCAATTGGTCGCGCTCCCGATATGGATGGCGATTGCGCGCCGTATCGAGCGGCGCCACGCGCTAGGCCTGGCGCTGGGCATCGTCGCGGCGGGGCTTGCCGTCTTCGCGACCGGGCCGACCGCCAAGATGGCGGGAATCGCGCTGTTCGGCGTCGGCAACGCGGGTTTGCAGATGATGATCTGGGTGCTGCTTGCCGATGCGGTCGAGCATGGCGAGCGGCGAACCGGAATCCGGTGCGAAGGCCTTCCCGTCGCGCTGCTGCTGCTGATCCTGAAGATCGGCGGAGGCCTGAGCGGCGCGCTCCTTGGCCACGGGCTTTCCGTGATCGGCTGGGCCGCGGGACGGCCGATCGGGCCGCTTGCCCAGAAGAATCTGCTGGCGATGGCGTGGATGCCCCCGCTGATCGGCGCGCTTGCCTGTTTGATGTTGCTGGCGTGCCTGAAGCTCGCCCGTCAGTCGGGATCAAAGCTCCGGGCGTGACCCGATTGGAAAGATCATTTCAGCCAGTCGTCAGACCGGCGGGCCGGGTCAGCCGATCGGCGCGAGTCCGTCCATGATCGCGGTCAGCGCGAGCGCGGTCTGGAGTTCCATCGCGCTGTGGCCCGCGTTGGTCCTGACATAGCTCGCCGGTGCGGCGCCCGCGCCGGCCAGCGCATCGACCAGCCGCGACGCCTGCGTGAGCGGACAGACCTGATCGAAGCGACCATGCACGATGTGGATCGGCAGGTGCGCGATCCTGTCGACGTTGCCGAGGATGTAATCGGGTTCGAGGAACAGGTGGCTGGCGAAGAAATGCGCCTCGATCTGCGCGAACGACAAAGCGAATTCGGCGTCGCCGAACTTGCCGGGGTCGTCGTCCTGGGGGATCATGTTCGAGATCGTCCCCTCCCACACCGACCATGCCAGCGCGGCGCGAAGCTGGCGGGCGCGATCGGCATCGTCGGTGGGCGTGGCGTCGAAGATCGCCTTGTACGAGCCCATCATGTCCGATCGGTCGCGCGTCGGGATGACCTCGACGAACGCCTTCCACTCGTCGGGATAGGTGATGTAGCTGCCCGGCGCGGTGAGCTCGAACGGCGCGTCGGCGAAGGTGGCGGCATTGCCCTGGTACATATATTCGAGGTCTTGGCGCGCGCCGATGAAGATGCCGCGCAGCACCAGCGACGCGACATTGTGCGGATGCCGGATCGCATAGACGAGCGCCAAGGTGCTGCCCCAGCTACCGCCGAACACGTGCATCGGCCCGGCGATACCGAGCGCATCGCGCAGGGCGTTGATGTCCTCGACGAGATGATCGGTCGTGTTGCGGACCAGCGCCACGCCCGGCCCGACTTGCGCGACGGTCGGCGTGCTCTTGCCGCAACCGCGCTGGTCGAACAGGATCACCCGGTAGCGCGCCGGATCGAAGAAGCGCGACATCACCGGCGCACAGGCGCCGCCGGGGCCGCCGTGCAGGAACATGACCGGCTCGCCCGACGGATTGCCATATTCTTCCCAGTAGAGCGTATGATCGGGCTGGCGATCGACCTGGAGGAACCCGGTGCGGTTTGCGGCGCGCTGCGGATATTTCCACGCGCCGCCGACGGTGCTCGCGCTCTGGAGTTCCGAAAGATCGATCATGTCCGCACCCGTCCTGTCAGTCGTGCCATATGGAAGCCTTACGCTTCGCCACGTAGAGTCTTGCCCGACCGGCGGGTGCGATATCAATAGGCGTAATCGTCATCCGCGTAGGGCCACGCGATCAGCGACGCGGCGACGTGTCCGGTGCGAGATCGATCCAGACCGGTGCGTGATCGCTGCTCTTTTCCCAGCCCCGCACGTCGCGATCGACGCGCGCGTCACGCAGCCGTGAGGCAAGCGGGGGGCTGAGCAGCAGATGGTCGATGCGGAGCCCGGCGTCACGCCCATAAGCGTTCCGAAAATAGTCCCAGAAGGTGTAGATCGTCTCGTCGGGATGGATCGTCCGCAGCGAGTCGGTCCAGCCCTGCGCCACCAGCCGGGCGAATGCCGCGCGGACTTCGGGGGCGAACAGCGCATCGTCCTGCCAGCGCTCCGGCTTGTAGACGTCGCGTTCGGTCGGCATCACGTTGAAGTCGCCGGCGAGCACGACAGGCATGCCGGTGTCGATCAGATCCTGTGCGTGGCGGATCAACTGCTCGAACCAGCGCATCTTATAGTCGAACTTCGGCCCCGGGCGTGGGTTCCCGTTGGGCAGGTAAAGCCCGGCGATCAGCACGCCGTTCACCGCAGCCTCGATATAGCGGCTCTGGCCTTCGTCGGGATCGTCGGGCAGGCCGCGCCGGGTCTCGACGGGCGTGCCGGCGCGGCTGAGGATGGCGACGCCGTTCCAGCTTTTCTGTCCATGCCAGATCGCCTGATAGCCGGCGGCTTCGATCGCAGCGTGCGGGAATTTTTCCTGCGGTGCCTTGAGTTCCTGAAGGCACACGACATCGGGTTCTCGCTCCGCCAGCCAGCGCAGCAGCACCGGCAGGCGGCCATTGATGCCGTTCACATTATAGGTCGCGATTTTCACGGTGATCGCTAGACCGGCAGCCGGTCGCGCGTTTCGGCGTTGATGTCGAGAGCGGGCATGCGCGGCTTTCCTGATTGCGTGGGTGATGGGCCGTCGCGCGGCGGCGAGCGTCAGCGCAACTGGCTGTCCTTGCTGCCACGGCGGTTGAACAGCGCGGCGGCGGGGCGATCACGTCCGCTCTGGCATGTGACGCAGGTTCGCACGCCGGGGATGGCGATGCGCCGGCCTTCGGGAATGTCGTCCCCGCAGGAGGCGCAATATATTTCGCTCTCGCCGGTCGGCATGCGTGCGCGCGCCGCGTTCACCGCGTCCATGACGGTATCGTCGATCTGGTCCTGCACCGCGCCATCGCGCGTCCATCCGCCTGCCATCGGTCTGCTCCTCGTGCCATCAGCACAAAGCGGGAGGCGGGTGCGGGGTTCCACGATGCCAGGCCGTGCCCGCCGTTGCATGGCGCGGGCGGCCGGCATCACGCGCCCGCAGGCGCGGCGCGCGGCCCCGCGTCGGCGTCAGGCTTGGCGGATCTTGAAGACGCTGGCGTGGCGGGTCGGCAGGCGGCCGGGCACGTCGATCGACAGCGCCGTCGCGGTCTGCCGGAACCGCACCGGCCCCGCGCCGAGCAGGTCCACCCCGACGACGCGACCGCGCGCGTGGGGTGCGCCTGCGCGCAAGGACGCGATCTCGGTCGTGCCGGTCGGTTCGCCGAGCGTGATCGCGTAGAGGGTGTCGCCCTTGGTCGTGAAGCGGATGTCGCGCGGGGAATATTCCGCCTTTTCCTTGAACATGCCCTCCGCCGCCTCGGTCGGCCCCTCACCGTACAGCGCCCACGGCCGCGTGCCGTGGATCGCCTCGGCGTTGACCGCCATCCACGCGGCGAGATCGCTCAGCAGCGCGTCCGATTCAGGCGGCAGCGACCCGTCCGCGTACTGGACGACGTTCAACAGCATGTTGCCGTTCTTGCTGACGATATCGGCAAGCATGGTGAGGATTTCGCCCGACGTCTTGTATTTGGACTGGTCGCTGTAGAACCAGTCGCCGTTCGAGGTATCGGTCTGCCAGGGGAGCGGGTTGATGCCCTTGAGCACCCCGCGCTCGACATCCTGCACCATCCCTTCCTTGAAGAACTCGCCGGTGCCCGAGTCCTTGCAATTGTAGACCGCCTCGAGCTGGCCGGTCCGCGCGATGCTGCTGTTGTAGAGATGCGCGACCAAAGTGCGGCCGACCTCGCCGAACGGCAGGCCGCCGTCCGAATACAGCAGATCGGGCTGATAGCTGTCGACGAGATCGCGGATGCGTTTCAGCCAGAGCTGATGATACGCCGGGTCGGTGGTGTACCAGCTCGCCTTGGTGTCGAGGAACGGTTCGGTGCGGTTGGCGTGATACAGATCGGCATAGGCCGGATCGGCGCCGTCGTAGTTCACGCCGAGCTTGGGCCAGAACTGGTCGTAGAGATGGTTGGGATACCACCAGTTATGGCTCGCGCCGAGATGCTCGGAGACGCCGAAGCGCAAGCCATGCCGTTTCGCCGCCGCCTGCCACGTGCCGACCACGTCGCGTTTCGGCCCCATCGCCACCGCGTTCCAGCGGTGATGCTTCGAATTCCACAGATCGAAATTGTCGTGATGCACGCCCATCGACACGAAATATTTCGCGCCGGCTTTCGCATAGCGCGCCATCAGCGCTTCGGGCTCCCAGCGCTCGGCTTTCCAGAGCGGGATGATGTCCTTGTAGCCCTTTTCCGACGGATGGCCGTAGGTCTTGAGGTGGTGGTCGTAATGGGGGTGACCCGGCACATACATGAAGCGGGCGTACCAGTCGCCCTGGCGCGGCACCGCCTGCGGCCCCCAATGGGACCAGATGCCGAACTTCGCATCCTTGAACCAGTCGGGCGTGCGATAGGTCTTCAGCGAGTCTCGCGTCGCGTTGAACGGGCCGCGTGCGATCGTGCCGTCTGGCATGGGCACCGGTGCCGCTGCCGCAGGAGCCACCCGTGCCACCGCCCCGGCGCCGAGCGCGAGGAGCGGGCCATAGAGGATCTCGCGCTTGCTGAAGTCTGTCATCATTCGCTCCCGCTGGCAGAATGTTTTGTTTAGGTTCGCACCGCACGCGCGGGGCGTGTACCGCATCGCCCGATAGGTTTGTCGAGCATCGCCGCCGCTCGGGCGCGCATGCTACAGGCGACCGAGCGGCCGGTGGCGGCGTGTGCCGGAGACATGCCCATCGAACCCCTTTCTCAATGTCGTTGCGGCTCTTCGAGGAGCCGGCGTAGCCGATCGTTGGTGCAATATAATCCTGTTGTATGCAAGTTGTGATGCTTTGGTAACATTCTGCGCTCCGTCGGCGATCGAGCGACCAATCGGACCGGGCATCGCCATAACGACGCCTGTCGGGCTTTATCGCGGACGCTTACACCAGCGCGTTGCGGCGGATGAGTTCCCTGTACCAATGCGCGCTCAGCTTGGGCGTGCGCTTCTGCGTTTCGAAATCGACGTAGTGGATGCCGAACCGGTTGGTGTAGCCGTCGGCCCATTCGAAATTGTCGAGCAGGCTCCACAGGAAATACCCCTTGAGCGGATAGCCCTCGGCGGTGGCGCGGCGGAAGTGCGTCAGGCAGTTGCGCAGGTACATGACCCGGTCGGGATCGAGCACCTGTCCGTTCGGCGTCACCATATCGTCCGCCGAGCAGCCGTTCTCGGCGACGAAGATCGTCTTGGGCTTCCACAGGTCGCTGACGCTCCGCACCGACCAATAGCCGACCTCCGGGCTGACATAGAGCCAGGGCGATGGCATGCGCGGCGAGTTGAGCGTGCGCGGCAGCACCGAATAGCCGCTCGGCGTGTCATCGGCCATCACGTAGAACGGCGTGTAGACGTTGATCGCGAGGAAATCGAGCGGACTGCCGATCGCGGCCATGTCGCCGGGCTGGACCACGGGCGCGGCGGCACCCTGGGCGGTGAGGTAGGAATCCATGTAGCGCCCCTCCATGATCGCGGTGAGGAACATCGCATTCTCCTGCCGGGTCGCGCGCAGCGTCGCCGCGATATGCTCGGGCGTCTCGACGACGGGAACGAAGAAGGTGGCGTTGTCGGCGACACCGACCTGCGTACCGGGGCGCGCGGCGGCGCGGATCGCGCCGACGCCGAGGCCATGCGCGAGGATCGCGTGATGCCGCACCTGATTGAGCTCGCGCGGCGGCAGCATCAGCCCGGGCGCGTGGGTGCCGGACTTATGGCCGAGGTCGGAGAAGCTGCGCACCTCGTTGACCGTCATGAAATGGTGGACGCGGTCGGAGAGCTTGCCCGCCATGAAGCCAGCGTAATCCGCGAACGCCTTGGGCGTGTCGCGGTTCTGCCAGCCACCGGGCAGCGCCTGCGGCAGATCCCAGTGGAACATGGTGACGTATGGCGTGATGCCGGCCGCGAGCAGCGCGTCGATCACACGGTTGTAATGATCGACGCCTTTCTGGTTTGGCTGGCCCTTGCCTTCGGGAAAGATCCGCGACCAGGCGAGCGACATGCGGTAGGCGCGCACGCCGAGGTCTTTCATCAGCGCGATGTCCTCGCCGTAGCGATGATAGCTGTCGCTGGCGACATCCCCCGTGGCGTTGTTCGCGACCTTGCCGGGCGTGTGCGAGAACACGTCCCAGTTGGTGAGGCCGCGACCATCTTCCTTCGCCGCGCCCTCGATCTGATAGGCGGCGGTGGCGCAGCCCCAGAGGAAGTCCGGCGGGAAGCCGGACGCGTCGGTGCTGCGCTCGGCCGCGCGCGGCGCTGCAGCGGCGCTCGACGCCGCCGTCAGGGTGGCGCCCGCCGTCATGCTCCCCACGACAAACTCGCGACGATCCATCACTTGCTCTCCTTCAGGGGTACGGCCTTGCCCGTTATTTGCGCGCGGTAACGATCTCGACGAGGCCGCCGAGCGTCTGCCCGGTCGGCAACGCGCCCGACGCGGTCAGCCGTTGCCCGGCCTCGTCCCAGTGCAGCACGGCGCTTTTCCCGCCACGCGCGCGATAGTCGTTGGAGGTGCCGTCGTCGTCGTACAGCGTGAACCGGGCGTCGCGCCCCGGATAGACGCGGACCTTTTCGAGCATCTGGCGTGTCGCGGTGCTGGGCACCTGCACCCCGATCGGCACGATCGACCCGGCCCGCACGAACACCGGGATACGGTCGATCGGCGCGGCGGCGTCGATCCACTGGCCGCCGGGGAGTTTGGCGTTGGTCCACCAATCGTACCAGTCGCTGCCGGCGGGAAGATAGACCTTGCGGCTGGTCGCGCCCTGTTCGGTGACGGGGGCGACGAGCAGCGCCTGCCCGAGCATATATTCGTCGCCGATCGTCGCGGCGTGCGGATCGGCCGGGAAATCCATGAACAGCGCGCGCATGAACGGCGCGCCGGTGTCATAGGTCTCTCGCCCCAGCGCATAGAGATAGGGGATCAGCGCATAGCGCAGGCGCAGCCACTGCGCGAGGATCGGCTCGGCGGCGGTGCCATATTCCCAGATTGCGGTGCCGGGTCGCTCGCCGTGGATGCGCAGCGTGGGGGTCAGCGCATTATATTCAAACCAGCGCACGAACAGTTCCGGGTAATCGCGATACTCCGGCGCCATCGCGGTCGCGCCGGCGGGATCGACCAGCACCGGGCGCGGCGCGGGCGGGCCTGCGGGGGTCTGCCAGCCGCCGGTGTCCGACCCCCAATAGGCGAGGCCGGAGGCGGTGAAGCCGAGCCCGGTCGGCACCTGCCGCCGCAGCGCTTCCCATGTCGCCTGCACGTCGGACGACCAGAACAGGCAGCCGTTCGCCTGCGTGCCGGTATAGGCGGCGCGGCACAGGATCATGTTGCGGACGTTCGGACGATCCGCCGCCGACCCGTCCGCCACCGACGACGTGTGCAGCAGCGGGAACAGGTTGTGATAGCGGTCGCCCGATCCGATCGAATAGAAGGCGCCGTCCGGCACGAGATCGGGCTCGGTCTCGTCGAGCCAAGTATAGTCGAAGCCCTGGCTCAGAATATTGTCGCGGATGCGCTGCCAGAACCATGTGCGCGCTTCCGGGTTGGTCGAATCGAGCAGCGCGCCGGCACGGTCGGCCCGCACCGGGAGGCCATCGACGACCTTGCCGTCCTTGTCGTGGAGCAGCCAGCCCTTCGCGGCGAGCATGTCGAAGTAGCGCGATTCGCGCTCGAAGCGCGGCCATACGCTAATGATCGAATGCAGCCCCATCGCATGAAGCTGGTCGTTCATGCCCTTGGGGTCGGGGAAATAGGTCCGGTCGATGTCGATCTGGCCCATCCGCGTCCAGTAGAACCAGTCGAGCACCATCGCGTCGAGCGGATAGCCGCGCGTGCGATAGCCTTGCGCGACCGACATCAGTTCGGCCTGGCTTTCGTACCGCGCCTTGGACTGGATCAGCCCGAACGCCGCCTTGGGTGGCAGCGGCGTGGTGCCGGTCAGGCGGCGATAGCCAGCGTATAATGCGTCGGTGGTCGCGCCGGTGATGACGAAGAACGAGACGCGTTCACCGACCTGGCTCTGGAAGCGTGTGGCGTTGTGGAGCCCGGCCGAAACAATGGTCGCCGCCGGATTGTCCCACAGGATCGCATAGCCTTTGTTGGTGACGAGGAACGGCACGCACACCTGTTCGCCGGCCGGCGCGTCGTAAGAATGGCGGCAGTCGATCGTCCGCCCGCGCAGATCGAGCACGCCTTCCTGGTTCTGGCCGAGGCCGTAATAATGCGTGTCCGCGGTATCGGTGAAGCTCGCGCCGACGCGGAAGGTGTGTTCGCCGTTGACCGTTTGTGGCGCCATCTCCCAACCCGTCATGCGCGTGATCGCGCGGCCGTCGGCCCCGGCGATGGTGACAGACACCGGCGGCAGCGCCGGCGCGAAATAGCGCTCCATCTGAGTCGGCGCCTTGGGCCAGGGCTGCGCCGCGACCGTGACGGAGAGCGCGGCCGAGCGGAACACGTCGCCGCTCGCATCGGCCGCGTGCTTCCAATCGGCATCGTCGGTCTTGCCGGTGATGCCCGGACCGGGGGCGGTGGTGGCGAGCGCGCGATCGACCGCGACCGTGATTCGCACGATGTTCGGCCCATAGCCCTCGACCGCGACGATGCTGCCGTTGCGATCGACCGCTGCCAGCGGGTCGGCGGCTGCTCCCGGCGCATAGAGGAACAGTGCGGCAGCCAGAAGACTGGTGGAGCCTGAACGAGCCGCCAGTGTTCCGGCGATGGATGTCCTCATTATATCCCCTCCTCATCCCGTCCGGGAAGCCGAAGCGCAGGGCGTGGCCGGCGCGCGTCGTTGGAATAGGAACGACTCTTCGACCAATGGCAAGCGGAAGCCGACCGTCAATCTGACGCGGGAGCGCGGACTCAGCCGGCGTTCACGCCTTGAGGATCAGGCCCTTGCGGTCCATCCACCAGCCCACCGCCCAGCACAGCATCGTATAGGCGAAGGCGCACAGCAACGACCCGAACGCGCCGGGTGCGATCCGCTGGAACAGTTCGATGCCGATCCAGCCATACAGGCCGCCGTCCGCGCCGGTATCGATCATGTTGATCGCGGTCACGAACAACTCCGAGAACAGATAGATGGCGAGCGGATTGCGGCCGAGGATGATGAAGAAGCGCGTGCCCCGCTTCACGCCGGCGATCTCGACCAGCGCGATGATCGCGGCGAGCGCGATACAGTCGATGCCGATCGTCAGCAGCACATAGGAGCCGGTCCACAGTTTCTTGGCGAGCGGGAACCACGGCGACCAGGCCAGCCCAGAGGCGATCAATACCACGCCGATGATCGCCATGCTGCGGATGGTCCGCGACAGATCGCCACCGCGCTGCACCGCCAGCCCGGCGAGATAGCCGGCCAGCACGTTGACGATCGCCGGCACCGTGCCGAGCAGCCCCTCGGGATCGAAGCCGCCGTCCTTCTTGTAGAGGTGGCCGGGGCCGAACAGCCACAGATCGAGCCGCGTGCCGACCGTGCCGAATTTGTCAAAGGCCATGCCCGGCGGCGACAGGAACACCAGCATCGCCCAATAGCCGAGCAACAGCACGGCGCTCGCGATCAGGATCTGCCGCACGGTCAGCCAGCGCACCAGCAGGCCGGCGGCGACATAGCATAAGGCCAGCCGTTGCAGCACGCCGGGCACGCGGGTGAGCGCGAACGGGATCGGCGCCCAGCCGGCATCGGTGTGCGTGACGAACGGGAACCAGTACATCAGGAAGCCGAGCGTGAAGATGATCGCGCCGCGTTTGAACAACCGAGTCAGGTAGGGCGCGGTGTCGATTCGCCGCCGGCCCGCGAAGCTCATCGCATTGCCCATCGCGAACAGGAAGGTCGGGAAGATCGAATCGGCCAGCGTGAAGCCGAACCATTTGGCGTGGACCAGCGTCGCGTAGGCGGGTGCGCCCGGCCCGGCGGTGTTCACCAGGATCATCAGGAAGATGGTGAGGCCGCGAAACACGTCGAGCGCGGTGAAACGGCGTGGGTTGGACGGGGCGAGCGTATCGGTCATGGCTGGTCCGCATCTGCGAGCAACCGCCCGAGGCTGGCAAGCGGTGTCGCCGGGCGGTGGCGCGGCCACAAGCGGCCATCCTTCAGCCAGCCTTGCTCCCACGCCTTGACGGCGGTGGTTGTCGCCGCTTCATCGAACGGCTGGTGCGCGAGCGCTGCCTTGCGCTGCGCGGTGAGGAAGATCTGCCAGCGCGGCAGGTAATAGCCGGCGTAGAGGCCCTGCCAGGCACGCGAGGCATAGTCCGAGAGGTTGCCTTCGCCACCCCAGACGGTGACGATCGCCTTGGCCTGCTGCTCGAACGCATCCTTCTCGGCGGGCGTGTCGCCATACGCGCGGGCGTCTGCGATCCAGCTTCCCAGCGTCTCCTGCTGGTTGCCGATCAGCGCGTCGATCTCCTGCGCGAGCCGTGCGGCGGATGCGGCAGCGGCGTCGCCCTTCGCAACGTCGCCCGCCGCATAGGCCGCGACCGCGCCGCACAGCCGTGCGTCGAGCTTGAGGCTGGCATAGTGGCGCGCGAAATCGACGAGATCGTAGGTAAAGAGCGGCGCGGGCTGCTTGGGCGCGTTGGCGAGCAGCCCGGCGATCCCCGCGCGCAGCGCCGCCGCGTCGCCGGGGGCGGCGGGATAATCTGCTGCCGCCAGCGTCGGGCGTTTGAAGAACAGATACGCGCCCGCTGTGTTCCGCCACCAGCGCGGCGTCCAGTAGCGCGTGGAATAGGCGCCCGCGATCACCTTGCCCCACGCCGCGACCAGCCCGGGCGAGGCGGCGCCGTAGCGGGCGCGGGCATATTCGGCGATCCAGTCGGCAACCGGGCGGCGCGAATCCTCGCCCCAGGCGAGATCATAGGCATAGGTGTATGCGACCGAATTGCTGTGCAGCCCTTCGGGGAACAGCCCGAAGCCGGTCAGGTTGCCGCGCGCCGGGCTGGCCGCCAGCGCGGCCAGATCGGCGCGATAGAAACCGAGATCGCCATAGACCGGATTGCTGCCGCCGTAATTGTGGACATAGCCGTACACCCAGGTCTTGCCGTCGAACGCGCCGCTGGTCTGCCAGATGCCGGGATAGCGATCATTGCCGATGTCGAGCACCAGCATGCGCTGGTTGGGCACGCGGCTGAGGAAGGCGCGGATCGCCTCGGGCGTCCAGAACGTCTTGTCGGCGCCGAACAGCCAGCCCTGCATCACCCATGTCGCGTTGGGCGCGGCGGCAGTGACCGACTGGAACAGCTTTTCGCCATAGCCCGCCAGTCGCGCATCTCGCACCGCGGCGGGCAAAGCGGCGGCGCGGGTCGCGGCCGAATTGGCGATGCTGTCGCCATATGTGGCGGCGCTCGCGTCGCTGCCGTCTTCGGCGATCGGCGGCACCATCTCGTTGAAGGCGTCGGCGAGGTAATAGTCGCCCGCGCCGTAAGTCCGCGTGTAAAGCTGGGTGAAGCGCTTCGCGAGCGTGGCGAACAGCGGATCGGACGGGTCTAGCCAATAGGTCGGGGCGAACCCCTCCCACGCGCGCATGCGGTAGATGCGCGCCTTGGGGTGTTGGTCGGCAAACGCCTTGGGGACGTAGCCGGAGAACGCCGGCAGGATCGGCTTCATGCCAAGTTCGCGCATCCGGGTGAGGATGCGGCGCTGCAACTGGTGCTTCTTCTCGATCCAGCCCGGCGACAGCGGTGCGCGGTAGCCGGCGATGTTGCCCATTCGCTGCCACGGCAGGAATGGCGCGGCGGACATGCCCTGCGCGATGGTCGCGTCGTCCAGCCCTTGCTCGCGCCACAGCGCGCGCCAGACATAGTCCTGGCCCTCCATCGCCAGCGGCGTGTCGATGCCGCGCGCGGCCATCCAGTCAATCTCGTTCGACCAGCGCTGCCACGTCCACCACGGTGTCGTGTATCCAAAGGTGCAGGTGTTGAGATAGGTGCGCAGCGCGAAGGCCGAGCCGACCGGCCCGGTATCGCCCGCAGGCAAGCCGGTGAGCGGCGCGACGCGGCGCCCCTCCCAACTGAGCGACAGGCGGCCCTGCTGTTGCAGATAGTGCGCGGCGCCATGCACCAGCGCGACCGCGGACGATCCTTCGACCGTCATCCGGCCCGCCGCGACGCGGACCCGGTAATAGGGCTTCGCCGCCGGCCGGATCGTCAAGGCGATCCGACCGGCGGGAATGCCGAGCCGTCCAAGCGAATCCCGCGCCGGGTGGCTATCGGGGGAGTGCGCCTGGGCGGCACCGGCCGCCGCCAGCAGCAAGAGACCAGAACAGGGGAGGAAGGGTCTCTTCACGGCTGGGGCGATCGCTTCTCTTGTGGACGGTCGAATCAGAACCGTGCGGTTGCGGACAAATAGAAGGTCCGGCCGGTCTGGCTGGCCATCTGGAACGTGTCCTCAGTGGTCTGATACGCGTCTTCGTGCGTGTTGTTGAGGTTGATGATGCCGCCGGTGAAGCTCAGGAACTTCGTCGGCGAGAAGCCCAGCGCCAGATCCATCTGCGTGCGTGCGCGCACCGTATGGATTTCGCCGCCGTTGACGAAGAAGCTGTCGGCCGCATCCTGTTGGTACGAACTGCGATGGTTGACCGAGAAGCGGACGCTGAACATCTCGTTTTCCCAATAGGGCGTCAGGTTCCAGGTCAGCTTCGACAGGTCGCGCAGGTGGAAGCCGGTGCCCGCGGCCGGGCTGTCGGCATCGACATAGGTGATATTGCCGGTGGCGCCGAAACCCTTCAGCGGCAGGAACGGATCGAAGTTCTGCGATGCCGAGAATTCCACGCCCTTGATGTGGATCGTGCTGCTGTCGTTGAGCACGCGGCTGAAGCTGTAGTCGGTCTTCAGATCGGCCGACTGGCAGTTGGTGGTCTGCCCGTTGAGCGCGACGCCGTTATACGAGGCCGGGCAGTAGAACTGCGTGAAAGTGCCGTTCTTCACCGCCTTGTAGAAACCGGCGAGGCTGATCGAATTGCCCGCGCCGTAATAATATTCGAGGCTGATATCGGCCTGGTTGGCGGTCAGCGGCTTCAGCCGCGATTCGCCCTGCGCCACCGATACGCTGGGGCGCGATGTGCTGGTCGACGTGCTGATCGTGTCGGCCATCTGCGTCTGGCTGTTGAGCAGCGGGCGCACCAGCACCTTGGCGAGCGCGAGGCGCGCGACCAGCTTGGGCGTCAGGTCGAGCGCGAACGAGGCGCTCGGCAGGACGTTGCCGTAATCCTGGACGATATGCTCCTGGCCGATCAGCACCGCGCTGCTGTCGGTGCCATTGGTTACGCTGGTCGTGACGTTCTGATGGGTGTGCTCGTAGCGCACGCCGATGTTGCCGCGCAGCCGCTTGCCGCCGATGTCGCCATCGATGTTGAACATGCCGTACACCGACGGGATGTAGCGATCGACGCGGTAAGTGTTCGGCCAATCGCGCGTATCGGGGACGGTGTAGCCTTTCTGCGCCAGCACCGACTGCCACAGTGGCGCGTTCACCGACAGGAACGTGCTCGGGATACCCATCGAACCGCCGAGGAAGTTGGTGACAGGCACGCCGGTGGTCGCCAGATCTGGGATAAAGGCGTGTTCCGGGTAGGTGCCGGGTGCGGTGACGTCGCCGTCGCGGTCGTGGCGGAAGGCGTCGGTCTGGAAGCTTTCGTGGTGATATTTCACGCCGAACACCAGCGCCTTCACGCCATGCCAGCCGAGGTCTCGCGTGATGTCGAGCTGTCCGGCGGTATCCTTGGCGGACTGGATGTGCGTGGCGCCGTCGAGGAACGCGAACCAAGTGCGATTGGCCGTGGTGTAAGGCGCGCCGCTGTTTACGTTCTGCGTGTTGAACTTGACGTTGCTCGGATCGGAAATGTCGAGCGTGCCGCCGCCGGCGAAGTGGACCTCGTCGATCGACGCCCATTCGTACAGATGCGCGTCGCCCTGCGTATAGTGGCCGACGCCATGCACCTTCCAGCCTTCGGCCGGTTCCCAGTTGATCGTGCCGGTGTAGGCCTGGCTTGCCAGGTTGCGCAGTTCGGGCTGGTCATTGTTATCGACGTTGAAGTCGCTGATCGAAATCTTGTCCGCGACCCGGTTCGCGACGTGGTTGACCGTCACCGCCGAGGCCGCCCAGCGGCCGAACACCAACTGGCGCGTGTCGTAGGTGGTGTGGTCCTTCGAATATTCACCCTGCAACAGCACCTCGAAATTGGAGGTCGGCTGCCACTGGATCGCGCCGCTCGCCATCAACTGCTCGGTGTCGCGGTCGATGCGGCGGAAGCGCAGGTTGCCGGGCACATAGGCGTCGGACAGGAGCACGCCGGGATCGTACCAGTTCTTGATGAACAGATAGTCGCCGCGGTCGCGCAGCTTCTGGAAGCCGACGTTGAGCATCACACCGAGCGTGCCGCCGGCGAACTGGTTGATATAGGCGCCGCTGACCTTGGGCGTCACGCCGCCGCGATACTGCGAATCGTAGCCCTTCACGCCGAGGATGAAGTGCGGACCCTTGTAGCCGAGCGGCTTCACCGTATCGATGTTGACCGTGCCGGAAAGGCCGCCGGTGTCCATGTCGGCGGTCGGCGATTTGACGACCTGGATCGCGCTGGCGAGATCGGTCTGGATGATGTCGTAGCGGAAGCCGTCCTTGAAGTCGGCGCTGGCGAAGGTCTGCCCGTTGATGGTGGTGCGGGCATATTGCGCGCCAAGACCGCGAATGCTGATCGTCGAGCCACGGCCGTTGATGTTCGACATCTGCACGCCCGCGATCCGCTGAATCGCCTCGGTGACGTTCTGCGCCGGGAACTTGCCGATATCCTCGGCGGTGATGCCGTCCGAAATGCGGATGTCGTTGCGCTTGGCTGCGGCCGCCGAGCGCAGGCTCTCGCGGAAGCCGGTGACGGTGATGTCGGGGCCGACCGTCTCGTCGGTCTGGCCGCCGGCGCTCGCCTGGGCCGCCACATCGCTGGCCGGAGCCGTCTGCGCGGTGGCGGGGGCGATCGTCGCGACCGCCGCGACGCAACTCGTCGCCAGCAGCCAACCCTTCGTGCCGAACGCTCGCTTGTTGCCGTACATCATGAAAACCCCCTCTTGTGCTATAGTCGTTGCGTGCCGCGCACGGGCTTTTCGCCCTTTTCTGGCGCACTGAATCCCTGCGTCTGTAATCCGAGTGTCATGGAGAAGTCTGTTGCCTGTCAAGCAAAAATAAAGACAGAAACATAACATGTGTAGACAGGCCGACGAATTGGTATCGCAAACAGCGAGAAAAGTATCTGAATGTCAGGGAGATAGTGTGCACCCGCACATCGCGGAAAATCCTCTCCGTTGCCGAGTTTGGGAAAGCGGGCGCATGGCCCCGTCATAAGCGAGAGCGAATCGGCCTCAAGCGCCGGATGCACCTTGACGTTTCGCAATAAAATTACGCGAGGATCGTGTGCCTCGCAATCAATATCGAGATATTAGGGCGGCGCATGCGAGGTGTCTTTGTACGACCGCGCTTATTCGCCCAAAAAAATACACATAAGATACCATTGTCATGGCATCCGAACCATGCATAATGCCGGCACACAGGCTGCCGTCCCGATGTGGCGGGGCGTCTCCTTCGGCGCGCGGTCGCCGTTCCTGTCAGACGGAGGTACTCAGTGAGCTTGCAGATGGCGGACCACGAGTCCGGCGCGGCGGTCGCCGCGACGCTGATGTATACGGAGGCGGGCGAAGCCGGCGCCACGATCGCGCGCTTTCTCGATCGCAACCGCGATACGCTCACGATGCTCGGCACGCGGCTGCGCGCGCTTTCCCCCGCGATGGTCGTCACCTGCGCGCGCGGATCGTCGGACCATGCCGCGACCTATGCGAAATACATGGTCGAGACTTTGCTCGGCGTACCCACCGTTTCGGCGGCCTTCTCCACCGTATCGCTCTATGACGCGCAGCCTGCGCAGCCGGACGCGGGCGCCTCGACAGTGTGCATCGCGATTTCGCAATCGGGCCGCAGCCCGGACCTGTTGGCTACGGTCGAACGGCAACGCGCATCGGGTGCATTGGTCGTCGCGCTGGTCAATGACGAGACCTCGCCGCTTGCCGATGTCGCCGATGTCATGCTGCCGCTCTGCGCCGGGCCGGAAAAATCGGTCGCGGCGACCAAATCCTATATCGCCTCGCTCGCCGGCATCGCCGCGATCGTGGCGGCCTGGCGCGACGACGATGCGCTGCGCGCCGACCTCGCCGCGCTCCCCGCGCTGGTCGACACCGCCTTCGCGCTCGACTGGTCTTCGGTGACGCGCGGGCTTCAGGATGCGACCAACCTGTTCCTGGTCAGCCGTGGCTACGGCCTCGCGATTGCGCAGGAAGCGGCGCTCAAGCTCAAGGAAACCTGTGGCCTCCACGGCGAGGCGTTCAGCTCGGCCGAGGTGCGGCATGGCCCGATGGCGATCGTCCAGGCGGGCTTCCCGGTGATCGCGTTCGATACCGGTGGCGTCGCGGGCGAGGATGTCCGCGCGCTGGCCGATACCTTCGCCGAACGCGGCGCGCGCGTCTGGCTCGCCGGCGCTTCGGAGGCCTCGCACCCGGCGATCGAACGGCTGCCCGCGCTTTCGGTTTCGCCCGAACTCGCGCCGATCGTGATGATCGCCAGCTTCTACCGAATGGTCAACGCGCTCGCGCTGGCACGCGGCTATGATCCCGATCAGCCCCCCTATCTCGCGAAGGTGACGCGGACGCGATGACCAGTATCACGGTCCACGGCGGGCAGATCCTCTTCGGCGACGTAATCCTGCCGGCTGCCAATCTCGTCCTGGCGGGCGGGCGTCTGCATGCGATCGATCCGGCTGGTCCAAGCGATATCACGATCGACCTTGAGGGCGGCTGGCTGCTGCCGGGCTTTATCGACACGCAGGTCAATGGCGGCGGCGGCGTGCTGTTCAACAACGCGCTGACCGTTGATGGGCTGGCGGCGATCGCCGCCGCGCACGCGCGCTTCGGCACGACGGCGTTGCTGCCGACGCTGATCAGCGACACGCACGAGGCGATCGCCGCCGCGCTCGACGCGGTCGATGCGGCGATCGTGGCTGGCGTGCCCGGCATCATCGGTATCCATATCGAAGGGCCGTTCATCAGCGGTGCGCGCAAGGGCATCCACGATCCGTCGTTGATCCGCGCGCTCGACCGCAAGGTCATCGACATGCTGTGTGCGCCGCGTCGCGGCGTGGTGATGATGACGCTGGCGCCCGACATCGTGGCGGCGCAGGATATTTCGCGGCTGGCGGCGGCGGGTGTCATCCTCAGCGCAGGGCATACCGACGCCACCTATGATCAGGCGCAGGTGGGCTTCGCCGCCGGCATCACCGGCGTAACCCATCTCTACAATGCGATGTCGCCGCTGCTGCACCGTGCGCCGGGCGTGGTCGGCGCGGCCTTCACCGACGACCGCATCTGGTGCGGCCTGATCGCGGACGGCGTGCATGTCGCGCCCGCCGCGCTCGACGTCGCGCTGCGCGTCAAGGGTGCCGACCGGCTGATGCTCGTCACCGATGCGATGCCGAGTGTCGGTTCGAGCGAAGAGTCGTTCCTGCTCAACGGCCGCCGCATGACCGTGCGCAACGGTGTGTGCGAGGGCGAGGACGGCACGCTCGCCGGCGCGCATCTCGACATGGCGCAGGCGGTGCGGACGATGCGCGCGGCGACCGGCGCCGACCTGCGGCTGGTGAGCCGGATGGCAAGCGGTTCGCCTGCCGCCTTCCTCGGCCTCGATCGTGAACGCGGCACGCTGGCACCGGGGATGCGCGCCGATTTCGTCGTCCTCGATGCCGATCTCCAGCCGGTCCAGACCTGGATCGGGGGGGTGAAGGTCGCGGGCAAGGAAGCATCCGACGCGCGCGCTGAAGGGGAATTGACCGGCCGATGACACGCCTCACGCTCGTCGCGCCGATCGACGGCTGGCTCGTTCCGCTCGCCGACGTGCCGGATGCGGTGTTCGCCGACCGGCTGCTCGGCGATGGCGTGGCGATCGACCCGCTCGCGGACATGCTCCACGCGCCGGCGGCGGGCGTGATCGTCTCGGTCCATGAAGCGGGCCATGCGGTGACGCTGCGGCTCGATGCGGGGCCGGTGCTGCTGATGCATGTCGGGCTGGAGACGGTGAGCCTCGGCGGCGCGGGCTTCACGCCGCTGGTTCGGGCGGGGCAGCGCGTGGATGTGGGCGCGCCGCTGCTCAAGGTCGATCTCGCCACGGTCGCGGCGGGGGCGAAGAGCCTCGTCACCCCGATCGTCGTGACCGAGGGCGGCTTCGCGATCGCGTGGCGCGCCGAGCCGGGCCGGATTCGGCGCGGCGAGCCTTTGCTGACGCTTGCCGCCGGTCAGCCTGACGACCGCGCCGACGACAAGCCCGCTTTCACCGCATCGGCCAGCCGCACGCTGCGCGTTCCGCTCGCGCATGGGCTTCATGCGCGTCCCTGTGCGAAGCTCGCCGAACTGGCACGAAGCTTCGATGCGGAGGTGCGCGCGATCAAGGACAGGCGCGACGCGCGCTTACGCAGCCCGAGCGCGATGATGACGCTGGCGGTTGCGCACGGCGATACGCTGACGATCGCCGCCTCGGGTGCGGACGCGCAAGCCGCCGCCGATGCCGTCGCCGATCTGATCGCGACGGGCATGGGCGAGGGCACGCCGCTCGCAGCGCCGGCGCTTCCGAAGCCCGCCGCGCCCGTACCGCCGCCGCGTGACGGCATCCTGACCGGCGTCGCGGCATCACCCGGCTTCGCGACCGGCATCGCCGCGCATTTCGTCCGGCCCGAGCCGATCCTTGCGCAAACCAGCGAAGGCGCCGCGCCCGAACGAGCGCGTTTCGCCGAAGCCTTGGCGGCGCTGGGTGTCGCACTCGAAACCGGGAGCGGCACGGCCAGCGCCGAGCAACGCGCCATCGTCGCCGCGCACCGCGCCTTGCTCGACGACGAAGACCTGATCGAGCGCACCCATGCCCGGATCGATATGGGGGACAGCGCCGCCGTCGCGTGGCGACATGTCATGCGCGATCAGGCCGATGCGCTCCGCGCCGCGCCTGATCCACACATCGCCGAGCGTGCCGACGACCTGATCGACGTCGAAGTGCAATTGCAATGGCGGCTCGCCGGCCAGATCGCGCCCGCCGTCGCGCTGCCTGCCGACGCGATCCTGCTGGCGGACGATCTGGTGCCGTCGCAAGTCGCGTCGCTCGATCCCGCTTTGGTCGCTGGCATCGTCACCGCGCGCGGCGGGCCGACCTCGCATGTCGCGATCATCGCCGCCAGCCGCGGCATTCCCGCGCTCGTCGCCGCCGGCCCGCAGGTGCTGGCCATCGCGGCGGGTACGCCGCTGGTGCTCGACACGGCGGCGGGAACGCTCGCGATCGACCCGGATGCAGCCACATGGCAGCAGGCGCAGGGCGAAGCCGCACGGCGCGCCGTCCGCAAGGCGGCGGCGCAGGCCGCTGCCGCGCTGGAAGGCCGCACCACCGATGGCATCCGAATCGAAGTGTCCGCCAACCTCGGCAAGCTCGCGGAAGCCGCGCCCGCTGTTGCCGGCGGCGCGGAGGGGTGCGGGCTGCTCCGTACCGAATTCCTGTTCCTCGATCGCGCCACCGCGCCCGACGAGGACGAACAGGCGGCGGACCATGCCGCGATCGCCCGCGCGCTGGCGGGTCGCCCGCTCGTCATCCGCCTGCTCGACATCGGCGGCGACAAGCCAGCGCCCTATCTGCCGATCGCGCCCGAGGAGAACCCCGCGCTGGGCCTGCGCGGTATCCGCGTCGCGCTGGCGCGCCCCGACATCCTCGCCACCCAGTTGCGCGCGGTGCTGCGCGCAAGCCAAGCGGGCGATGTCCGCGTGATGGCGCCGATGATCGCCAAGGTTTCCGAACTACGCGCGGTGCGTGCCGCGCTGGACGCGGCAAGCGCCGCGCTCGGTCTCGGCGCCGACATGCCGCTCGGCGTGATGGTCGAGACGCCGGCGGCGGCGGTGATGGCGGACGGGCTCGCGGCGGAATGCGATTTCCTGTCGATCGGCACCAACGACCTCACCCAATATGTGCTGGCGATGGATCGCGGCAATCCGGCGGTGGCCGGTAGCGTCGACGGGCTCGATCCGGCGGTGCTGCGCATGATCGACCAATGCTGTCGCGGTGCCGCGCTGCACGGCAAGCCGGTCGGCGTGTGCGGCGGCCTCGCCTCGGATCGCCTCGCCGTGCCGATCCTGATCGGCCTCGGCGTCACCAAATTGTCCGCCGCGCCGGCGGCGGTCGCCGAGGTGAAGGCTTTGGTGCGTGGGGTTTCGGTCGATCGCTGCCGTACGCTCGCGGCGGCGGTCTTGCGGGTCTCGACCGCCGCCGAGGTCCGTGCGCTCGCGGCGGCGTTGCTGGAGGAGCTGGGGCTGTGAAATCGATCCTGCAACATCTGCAAAGCCTCGGTCGCGCGCTGATGCTGCCGATCGCGGTGCTGCCGGTGGCGGCGCTGCTGCTGCGGCTGGGGCAAGCCGATCTGTTCGGGCTGGATTTCGTGAGCGCGGCGGGCAACGCGATGTTCGCCAATCTCGGTTTGCTGTTCGCGATCGGCGTCGCCACCGGGTTCGCGCGTGATGGCAATGGCGCCGCGCCGCTCGCCGGCGTGGTCTGCTTCCTGATCGCCACCGAAGGCGCCAAGGCGCTGCTGGCGGTGCCGCCGGCGGCGCTCGCGGGCGTGCCGGAGGCCGCGCAGGCGGCGGTGACGGCGGGGTGGCGGGGCGCGCAGATCGACCGCGTCTCGGTGCCGCTCGGCATCCTCTCCGGCATTGTCGGCGGGCTTGGCTACAATCGCTTCTCGGCGATCCGCCTACCCGAATATCTCGCCTTCTTCGGCGGCCGCCGTTTCGTGCCGATCGTCAGCGGCGTGGCCGGCCTTGCGCTTGCCGGTATCGTCGGCGCGAGCTTCCCGGCGATCGACCATGCCGTCAACACGATCAGCACGGCGGCGCTGGCCAGCGGCAGTGCCGGCCTGTTCGTCTATGGGCTGCTCAACCGTCTGCTGCTGGTGACGGGGCTTCACCACATTCTCAACAACATCGCCTGGTTCGTGCTGGGAGATTATCATGGCGTCACCGGCGACCTGCGCCGCTTCTTCGCAGGCGATCCGAGCGCGGGTGCGTTCATGAGCGGCTTCTTCCCGGTGATGATGTTCGGGCTGCCGGCGGCGTGCCTCGCGATGTACCACACCGCCAAACCGGAACGCCGCAAGGCGACCGGCGGCATGTTGCTGAGTCTGGCGGCGACGTCGTTCCTCACCGGCGTCACCGAGCCGGTCGAGTTCAGCTTCATGTTCCTCGCGCCCGGTCTGTTCGCGCTCCATGCGGTGCTGACCGGCGCGGCGATGTCGCTGATGGCGCTGCTTGGTTCGCACCTCGGCTTCGGCTTTTCGGCGGGGCTGTTCGATTATGTGCTGAACTTCCCCAAGGCGCAGCGCCCGCTCATGCTGCTGCCGGTCGGGCTGGCCTATGCGGCGATCTATTATGGCGCCTTCCGCTTCGCCATCGTGCGCTTCAACCTGCAAACCCCTGGGCGTGAGGACGAACCTGTCGAAAGTGGAGCGCCGATCGCCGCCAGCGAGCGCGGGGCCACGTTCCTCGCCGCGCTTGGCGGTGCCGACAATCTCCGCGAGATCGGCGCCTGCACGACGCGGCTTCGGCTGGTCGTGAACGATCAGGCGGCGGTCGACGAGGCGGCGCTCCGCCGCCTGGGCGCGAAAGGCTTCGTGCGGCCCTCCCCACAGGCGCTGCAGGTCGTGCTCGGCCCGCAGGCGGACCAGATCGCCGTCGAGATTCGCGGCGCCGCCGGTCGGCCCGCCAAGCCGGTAACGACGGCGCCGATACAGGCGGAGCGCACCGCCGATCCGGCGCGGATGCCGCCGGCATTGGTCGCCGCGCTCGGCGGTGCCGGCGCGGTGCGTGGCGCGCGGGCGATCGACGGGCGGCTGCTGCTCGGCGATACGGCGACCCTCGACGCGGAAGTGCTCGCCCGGCTCGGCGCGCGTGGCGTCGTGCAGGTGCGGGGCGGGTGGCAGGTGCTGTTCGCGCCGGCGGAGCTGCGCGGCTGGTTTGGCGACTGACGCCGCTTAGATGTGGTGAAGCTCGGCGACCAGATCGTAAGCGTCGCCGCGATAATAGGAATGCGTCACCTCGATGATGCGCCCGTCGGCGGCGAACGCGCGGCGCTCGATCAGCAGCCCCGGATCGCCCGGCTGGATGCCGAGCAGCTCCGCCTGTTCCGGCTCGAAGCCGATCGCGCGCACGCGCTGCAACGCGCGCACCGGCCGGTTGCCATGCGCCTCGAGCGCGCCATAGAGCGAGGTCTCGACATCCTCGAGGCCGTTCAGCCCCCAGCCTGGCACTGCGGCATATTCGATCGCCATCGTCTCGCCATCGGCGAAGCGGATGCGCTGGAAGCGGAACACGCGCGATCCCGGTGACATGCCCATCGCCAGCGCTTCCTCGGGCGTCACCGACCCTTCCGATCGGTCGATCCACTCGCTCGATGGCCTACGCCCACGCGCCAGCATGTCCTCGGTGAAGGAAGACAGCATCGAGAAGCTCTTCTCGACTCGGCCGGGCTCCTTCTCCGCCGGTGCGTTCGACACGAACGTGCCCGCGCCGCGCCGCCGTTCGAGCAGCCCGTCGTTGACCAGGGCTTCCATCGCCTTGCGGATCGTCACGCGCGAGAGCTGGAACGCGTCGCACAATTCCCGCTCGCTGGGCAGCGCCGCGCCCGCCGGCAGCCGCCGGGTTTCGATCGCGGTGCGGATCAGCTTCTGCAGCCACAAATAGCGTGGGCCGCTTTCAGCGGTGCCGGCAATATCGAGAAGTTCAATGAAGGACATATCGAAGCCAGCTAACATTGTCGAAGCCGCGTGTCATTGCTGTCACGTCACCAGATCGTGACGCCACGGCTGAGTCCGGCGGCTTCACCCGCGTCGGCTTCGAGCAACAGCGTCACCACACGTTCCTGATCGCCCGCCGGCAGGGTCGCGACGATCGGCGCCTCCGCGCGGTCGGTCTTGGTCGCGAGCTTCACACCGTCCACCCACAGTTCCGCGCGGCCGATCACGCCCGCCAGCCGCAGCGTGCCGCCGTGCGCGGCGACGGCCCGGCGCGGCACGAACCGGCCCTGGATGAGCGTGAAGCCATGCTCCGCCGGCGCTTCCTCCAGCCGCCCGGTCCGCACATAGCCGAGCGCGCGCCATTGCTGCGCGGGATAGATCTCGCGCGGATCGGGCGCCTGCGCGGCGAAGGGGGTACGCCGCCATTCGGTGAGGTGATGCACCGCCGGCGTCGCGGCCACGTCGCGCGTCCGCGCGGCGACCAGCGGGAAGGCCGTGCGCGTCGCCGGCAGGCCCGCCACACGCGCGGTCAGCACGAGCTGCTTGGCCCCCGCGAACGGGCGCACCAGCACTTGCGCGAAGCCGGCGAACAGCTTGCGCGTGTTGCCCTGTTCGGGATCATGATCGTTGGGATCGCCATTGCCGACGCCGATGATCTCGCCGCCTTCGACCCCGAAGGTGACTCGGTCGGTTGCGGTCGGCACGTGGCGGCCTTCGGCATCGAGCAGATCGACGCTGATCGGTTGCACGTCGTCGCCGTCGCTCAGCATCATCGGCCGGTCGGGCGTCAGCCGCAGCGTCGCCGGGCGTCCGGCGGTTTCCACCGCGACGCGGAGGATCTCGCGGCCGGCGGTATAGCCGACCGCTTCGAGCTTGCCGGGCGCGAACGGCACTTGCCACTCGGGGGTGACGAAGGCCCCGCGCGCCTGTCGCCCAAGCGGCTTGCCATTGAGGAACAACGCCACTTCCTCGAGATTGGCCGGCGTCATCACCTTGATCGGCTGGCCCTCGCGCCCCGCCCAGTTCCAGTGCGGCCCGATCGCGAGCACGGGCGCATCCTCCACCCACTGCGCGCGGCGCAGATGATAGGCCATCTTGGCGAAGCCGCACAGATCGAGGATGCCGAACGAACTCGACGCGGCGGGCCACGGCAGCGGCGTCGGCTCGCCGTGATAGTCGAACCCGGTCCACACGAAGGTGGCGGCGATGAACGGCCGGCTGCCGATCATCTGCCAGCTTTCGTGATGCGTCAGCCCCCATTCGGGCGCTTCGGTATCATAGGAGGTGAGGACGTTGCGCTGTGTGTCGGTCGTCCATTCACCGCGCGTCATCACCGCGCTGGTATCCTCGGTGCTGATCAGCGGCCGGTCGGGATGCGCGGCGTGATAGCGGTCGTACCAATTGTGCTTGTAGTTGAAGCCGACGACATCGACCGCGTCGGCGCCGTTCTTCGGCGTGAACATGCCGTCGTTCATCGCGGCGGTGATCGGCCGTGTATCGTCGAGCGCGCGGATCGCCCCGGCGAGGCGGCGCACCATCTCATAGCCCTGTTCTGTGCCCTGCATCGGCTCCTCGTTGAGCACCGACCACAGGATCACGCTCGGCCGGTTGCGATCACGCCGCACCATCCAGGTGACGTGCGCAAGATAGTCGGGGCTGGGGTCGAAATGGCGGTTCTCGTCCATCACCATCATGCCGAGCCGGTCGCACGCATCGAGCAGCGCGGCGGCGGGGGTCGCATGCGCGAAGCGGATCGCATTGGCGCCGATCTGCTTCAGGCGCCGCACCCGCCATTCGAGCAGCGCCGCCGGTATGCCGACGCCGACACCGGCATGATCGTGGTGGATGCAGACGCCCTTGATCTTGAGCGGCTTGCCGTTGAGGTGGAAGCCGGTGGCCGGATCGAACCGGGTGGTGCGGAATCCGATCTCGGTACGGCGGCTGTCGACGATCTTGCCGCCGCGCACCAGCCGCGTCTGGAGCGCATACAGCGTCGGCGTCTCGGGCGACCACAGCAGCGGGTTGGGCACGGACAGCGTCATGCTCGCGGTGCTGGTGTCGAGCGGCGCCGCGCTTACGGGCGCGCTCGCCTGTGCGAGCGTGCGGCCATCGGCATCCTGCAACACCGCCTCGACCATGCCTTCGCCCGCCACGGCGCCGGCATTGTTGAGCGTCACGTCTACCGGAAGTCGCCACGCGCCGTCCGGTTGCGGTCGCGGCGTTGCGTGGACGCCGTCGGTGACGATATGCAGCGCCGGCCGCACCGCCAGCCAGCATTCGCGATACAGACCGGCGCCCTCGTACCACCAGCCCTCCATGACATCGCCATCGACGCGGATCGCGACCGTGTTGGGCTCGTCGCCGAAGCGGGCGTAGGGCGTCACGTCGATGTTCTGCTGGACATAGCCCGACAGGCTGTGCGCGACGGGAATGCCGTTGAACCAGACGGTGGCGTTGTTGGCCATGCCGCCGAGTTGCAGTTCGAGATACTGGCCGTGCCACGCCTGCGGGAACACGACATAGCGGCGATACCAGCCGATGCCGCGCCGACGATAGCCGAACGCGTCGTTCTGGTCGGATTCGATTGGGTGCGCGATCGCCCAGTCATGCGGCAGGCGAACCGCGCTCCAGTCCGAATCGTCATAATCGATGCCGGCGGCGCCTTGCGCGTTGCCGGCCTTCGTCGCGGAATAGGTCTGGTCGTTGCCGCGCACGGCGGGAAACGGCAGGTCGCCCTCATGGAACAGCCAGCCGTGGTTGAACGCGTACAGGCTCGGGTCGGCGGGCGGGAACGGCGAGGGAAGGTGGCCAAGCGGCACCGGCATGTCGGGCGATAAACGACCGGCGGACGCAGCCTCGCCATGCGCCACGCGGGGCACCCCGATCGCCGCTGCGGACGCAGAGGCGCCGATGAACATGCGACGGTCGATCATCACGCCTCCTGAAAGACATTTCAAATGCCAAAGTAATACATAGTGATGTCACGAAATCAAGGCTGGCAGGGCCGCGCTGGGCGGCGCTCATGCCGCCCGCGATCAGAAATCCATGCTCGCCGAGAAGCGGATCTGCCGTGCCAGGCCAACGTAAAACACCGAGCCGCCCGTCGACCAATAGCGTGTGTTGGTGATGTTATCGCCGTTTACGCGCAAGGTAAGCGCGCGCGCATCGGGCAGGCGGATCTTGTAATCCGCACCCAGGCTGTAGGTCGTATAACCCGGCATCGCGTAGAGATTGCGCGCATCGGCATAGCGCAGGCCGGTGTAATACATGCCGGCGTTCACGCCCAGCGCGGGCAGCGCGGCCGGGCGATATTGCACGAAGAGCGAGGCCGACCATCGCGGCGTGTTGTCCACCCGCTTGCCATCCTGCGCGGCGATGCCGGTATTGCGCTGCGTGGCGCTCAGATACTGGCCCGACAGCGCGACCGAAAGCTGCCGGGTGAGACTGCCTTGCACCGATGCTTCGACGCCTTGGTGGATCGCGCGCCCGTTGACGACATAGACGTTGCTGCTGTCGGTATAGCTGAGACCGCGATCGATGTGAAAATAGGCGACGCTCGCGAGCGCGCCCGCGACCTCGATGCGCGCGCCGGCTTCGATCTGCTTGCTGAGCACAGGCGCGAGGACATCGCCCTCGTTGGTGGTGCCGGCGGGCGCGGTGCCGGCACTTTCCAGACCCTCGATATAGGTGAAATAGAGGCTGGAGGTCGGCGTCGGCTTGACCACCACACCGCCGGTCGGCGTCCATGCCGTCATCCGGTAGTTTCCGGTCGAATCCTCGGTATCGTACAGCACGCGCCGCACGCCGCCGATCAGCAGCAGCTTCTCGCCGACATGGGCGATGTCCATCGCGTACACGCCGGTGTCGATGTTGACGCTGCCCGGCTGGAGCTTGGGCGCGGCGAAGACGAGACTGCCGAAGTCGATGGCGACCGGATCGTCGATGTTCTGCGCGACCGCCGTGTAGCTGGCCTGATGCTGGTCTTCCTGCACCTGCCGGTTGCGGGCGACACCGAACAGCAGGTCGTGGGTGATGCCGAGGGTCTCGACCTTGCCGGCGATTTCGCCACGGACATATTCGTTGCGATATGCCTGATCGGGCGCGTAATTGCCCGAAATCCGGCCCGCGCCGCTCGCCACCGTGGCGGCGCCGGTGAAGCTGAAATCGGCGCGGCTGCGCTGGCGCCGCGATTGCGCAAGCCCCGCTTCCGCGCGGATCGACCAGTCATCCCCCAGTGCATAATCGGCGCGGCCCAGCACGTTGGTCGACCATGTGCGATAGGGCGCGTTGACCGGCGCATAGCGATGGTGGGGATCGGGGATATGATCGAGCAACTGGAATGCCGACAGCGCGATTCCGCCCGGTTCGTCGGTCGCGCGGCGATAATGCTCGACGTCGAGCTTGAGCGACAGCCGCCCGGTCGCCTGCCAGTCGAACGCGCCGCTGACGAGATAGCGGTGGCCGTTGACGCCATCGATCGGCGTTTCGACATGCGACGCATAGGCGTTGATCCGCGCGCCGAATTGCCCCGCGTCACCGAACTTGCGCCCGATATCGAGGCCGCCACCGATGCTGCCCTCCGCGTCGCCGTTGATATAGGCGTTGGTGACGGGCTGGCCGCCCGCGCGCTTGGTCACCACGTTAACGATGCCCGAAGGTGTGGCGAGGCCATAATAGAGCGCGGAAACGCCCTTGAGCAGCTCGACGCGCTGCTTGTTCTCGATCGGCACCGGGCTGAGGTTGATGATCTGGAGCGCGCCGTTCAGGCGATAATTGGTGCGGGCGTTCATCAGGACGCCGCGCGACACGAAATTGTTGCTGGTGGTGGGGCTGGTCGCCTGTTGCGTGACGCCGGGCGTGTTGCGCAACGCGTCCTCAAGGCCGGTGGCGCCTTGAGCGTCGAGCAGCGCCCTTGGGATCACCGCGACACTCGCCGGCGTGTCGAGGATCGACTGATTGCGGAACGCGCCGACCTGCACGACATCGGTCTTGAACGTCGGCATCCGGCCGGTGACGACGATCTCCTCATCGAGCTTGCGCTCGACCTGGTCTTGTTCGTCCGCCGCCGCCGGTGTGTTCGCAGCCATCACCGCAGCCGACGCTGCCATCACCCAGAAACTCATGAGACCCCCGTTTGAACGCGGCCGGTCCCGTAGCGTTAATGCAAATAGGTCGCAATTGCGTTTTTGTCGGTCCGCGTGATAGGTCGGATCTTCGAGGCAGACGGACCGGCAATGGCAAAGCGCGTACTCTTTCAGATCCACTGGTTCCTGGGCATCACCGCCGGGATCGTCCTCGCGGTGATGGGCGTGACCGGCGCGACGATGAGCTTCGAGGACGAGATCAGCGAGGCACTGTCACCGCGGCTCTACGCGCCGGGCGTGCCGGCGCGCGCGGACCTGTCGCCGGACGCGGTGATCGCGCGCGTGCAGGCGGACCATCCCGGCTATTATGTCAGCCGGCTCGACTGGGAGATGCCGCGCGACCGCTCGCACGCCGTCCGCCTCACCGCGAGCGCGGGGCACGACCGCAAGCAGGGCAGGGTGGACCGCGCGACCGGGCGCTGGCTGGGTGAGTCGGCGGGCGCCGGTTTCTTCGACACGGTGGACGAGCTGCACCGCTGGCTGGCGCTGCCCGGCGGCGGCAATGGCATCGGTCGCCAGATCACGGGTGCGAGTGCGATCGCGCTGATCTTCTTCGCGCTCTCCGGCCTGTATCTGCGCTGGCCGCGCCGTGGGCTGGACTGGCGCGCGTGGCTGGTGCCGGACCTGCGCAAGACCGGGCGCAATCTGTGGCGCGCGCTGCATGTCGTGATCGGGACATGGGTGCTGCTCTTCTACCTGCTGAGCGCGCTGACGGGTCTATGGTGGAGCTACGACTGGTATAGTCGCGGCGTCACCTATGCCCTGACCGGAAAGGCCGGCAGCGAGGATGCCGACCGTGCGAAGAAGGGCGGCGTCGCGCCGCGCCCCGCGCTCGATCCCGCCTGGGCGAACTTCCGCGCGATAACGGGCAACCGCTACGTCTGGGTGCGCATCTCCCGCCCGCCGCCAAATCAGCCGATGAAGGCGATCACCTTCGATGCCCGCCGCGCCGATGCGCGGCACCTGCGCCAGCTCGACCGCTACAGCTATGTGCCGGGGACGGACAAGCTCAAGACGCGCGACCTCTACGACAACAGGCCGCTCGGCACGATCATCACGCAAAGCATGTTCGAACTGCATCGCGGCGCGTTCTTCGGTCTCCCCGGCCGAATTGTGATGCTGCTGACCAGCCTGACCATGCCGCTGTTCACGGTGACGGGCTTTCTGCTCTATCTCTCGCGGCGCAAGCGGACGCGGGCGGCGAAAGCGCTTGAGGCCAAGTCCACGGGCTCGCGAGGTGCGGGCGATCTGCTGATCGCGTATGCCAGCCAGACCGGCACGGCGGAAATCCTCGCACGCAACGCGGCGCAGGCGCTTGGCCTCGGCGGCGTCCGCGCGCAGGTGGTTCCGCTCGGCAAGATCACCGCCGAACGGCTCGCCGCCGCAACGAAAGTGCTGTTCGTCGTCAGCACCTATGGTGACGGCGAGCCGCCCGACATGGCGCGGGGGTTCACCACGCGGATGCTGCGCGCGCGGAAGCACCCCGATCTCGCCCATCTCGCTTACGGTGTGCTGGCGCTGGGCGATCGCGAATATCCCGACTTCTGCGGCTATGGCCGGACGGTCGACTCGTGGCTGGCCAACGCCGGCGCGGAGCCGCTTTTTGCGATGATCGCGATGGACCGCGACGACGCGGACGCCGAGGCGCGCTGGGCAAGCGAACTTCGCACGCTCGGCGCGGGCGCGGGAACGCGGGGGCAGACCGCCGCCACGTTCGAAAGCTGGACGCTCGTCGAGCGTGTCGCGCTCAATCCGGGCAGCGAGGCGCTCAAGACCTATCATCTGCGGTTCGAGCCGCCGGTCGATTCGACGATGGAGTGGGCGGCCGGCGATATCGTCGAGGTGCAGCCGCACAACGCGCCAGCCGTGGTGGATGCGCTGCTTGCGGCACACGCCGCCGATGGCGAGGTCATCACGCGCACCGCGCATGCGCGTGAAACGCTGGCGACCGTCATGCTGCCGCCCGATGCGAAAATGCGCCCGCTACCGATCCGCGAATATTCCGCCGCGTCGACCCCCGCCGACGGCACGCTCGATCTCGTCGTGCGACAGGTTCGGGACGCTGACGGTCGGTTTGGCATCGGGTCGGGGTGGCTGACGGCGCATCTCCCGTTGGGATCGACCACCCCGCTGCGTATCCGGCCCAATCCGAATTTTCGGACGGACGATCGCGGCGCGACGACGCTGATCCTGATCGGCAACGGCACCGGCATCGCCGGGCTGCGCGCGCATCTGCGCGAGCAGGCGCATGCCGGGCGCCGCGGACATTGGCTTTTGTTCGGCGAGCGCAGCGCCGCGCACGAACAGTATTTCGACGGCGAGCTTGCTGGCTGGCTGGCGGACGGTACGCTCGCGCGGCTCGACCGCTGCTACTCGCGCGACGCCGGGTGCGGGCGGTACGTTCAGGATCTGGTATGCGAAGCTGGTGCCGACCTTCGCGAGTGGATCGATGCGGGTGCGACCGTCATGGTTTGCGGCAGCCTCGACGGTATGGCGCAGGGCGTTCACGATGCGTTGGCCGCGATCGTCGGCGCCGAGCGCATGGATCGCCTCGCCGAAGAGGGTCGATACCGGCGCGACGTCTATTGACCGGCGCGCTTTGCCGGGGGGCGGTGGTCCCACCACATCGTTTGAGTGTCCGCATCGGCCACCGCGTCACCGTCGCACAGCCTGATTGAGCGTAGATCAATTGACGATATCGATGGGATCGGCGATGCAATTTTGGGGTTAGATTTCGGGGGAGGTCAATATGCTGAAATGTCTGCGTGATATCGCGTGCGCGGTCGCCTTGGGGGCAGCATTGCCTTGTTCTGCGTTTGCACAAGGTGCGCCGGTCGAAGTGGTTTCGGGGGTGAAATACGAATTTCTGGGCCGCTGGGATGTCGAGCGCCTCAATAAGATCCTGACGACCGACACGCCCGCCTTTTCCGGTGTCAAAGTTGCTTATACGCCGGCGCGCAATGCGGTGCGCCTCTATCGCGTAACTTACGATTCGGTCATCCCGGAAAAAGGTAACAAGCCGATTGCGGCTTCGGGCCTGCTTGCGGTGCCGGATACGGGCGGAAAGTCTTTCCCGACGGTGTCGTATCAGCATGGCACCGTTTATGGTCGCCAGGACGTTGCCTCGTATCCCGATAACTCGCCCGAAACGCAGTTAATGATCGCCCAGTTCGCCGGCCAAGGCTATATGCTGATCGGCGCGGACTATTTTGGCATGGGCATTTCGACCGAGCCGGAAGGCTATATGGTCAAGGCGAGCCACCAGCAGGCCACCTATGACATGCTCAAAGCCAGCCAGGCGGTGATGGCGAGCATGAAGCTGTCCAGCCCCAAGCTGTTCCTGTCGGGCTGGTCGCAGGGTGGCTTCGTGACGATGGCGATGCTCGAAAAGCTCGAAGCCGCCGGGATCAAGGTCGATGGCGCCGCCACCGCGAGCGCCCCGCTCGATGTCTATGCATTGCTTGAGGGCATGCTGACTTATCCACGCAAGAATGACGCGGTCTGGCTCAACAGCATTGTGATCCTGTCGGCGTTCGCGTTCGAAAACTATTATGGCTTTCCGGGGCTGGCGCATTCGGTTCTGAAGGACGAATATTACGACGTCGCCAAAAAGGCGTATGATCGCGTGCCCGCCGATGTTTCGACGCTTCCGGCCGATCTGCGCAAGCTGATGCGCCCGGAATATTTCGATCCGCAGTATTTCACCAATTCGGCCTATGGCAAATTGGCCGCACAGACGCAGTCCTACCGCTGGGTCATCAAATCACCGGTCCACAATTACTACGGTGAAGCCGATGAAGCGATCACCCCCGGCGTCGGTCGCATCGCGATGACCTATGCGCAGTCGATGGGCTCGGGCAATCCCAACGTCGAGGCTATCTCGACCGGCGCGACCACCCATCGCGGAACGTTCGCGACGGCCGTGCCGCAATGGAAAGCCTGGTTCGATAGCAAGTGACCGGACGGTAAAGTCCGTTTGAAGGATGCCGATCGCCCCGGTCCGTTCGCGGATCGGAGCGCCTAGTCAAATCGCCCGAAAGGCGTAGGGCGCGCGCGCCTTTCGCGCCGGGCTGAAATCGAGCGACCGGGTGATCGGCGGCAGGGACCGATCGGTGCAGTCGATGCGTTCGCACAGGTGACAGGCGGGGCCGATCGGGGTGACGCGCGGCGTGAGATCGCCATAGCCGATCCGGCCGGCGTGCTTCGCCTCGCAGCCCAGCACGATCGCCGCCGGTTCGCGTCCCTCGTCGCGCACGACCGCGCATGCCCAGGTCAGATAAGATGCGCCGTCCGGCATCTCGACCCGGTCGGTGACGGTTTCGCCAAGCCGGCGGAACGCGCGGTGGATGCGCCAGCGCGGGCAGCCGCCACCGAACCGCGCGAGCGGCATCGCATCCCCGGAGAAGCGCTTGGCGACATTGCCGGCGACGTCGAGCTTGAGCAGGAACAGCGGCACGCCGCGCGCGCCCGGCCGGTCGAGCGTCGTCAGCCGGTGCGCGGCCTGTTCATACGAAACGCCGAACCGCGCCGTCAGCAGGTCCATATCGTACCGGCTCGCTTCGGCCGCGGCGTGGAAGCGGCCGTAAGGCATCACGATCGCCGCAGCCGCATAATTGGCGAGCGCCTGTTGCGCCAACACGCGCGTTTCCGTATCCGGCGCGTCGGCGGCTGCGGTCGCGGCGGCGAGCGGCGCGGACAGATCCTCGATCGCGAGCCGGGTCGCGATCTCGAACAGCCGGGCCGATGCCGGCAGCGTCTCGGCGAGCATCAGGCGACGGCGATGATAGTCGTAATGCCGGAGGGCATCGGCCAGCACCTCGCGCCCGACGATCCTTACGGTAATACCATGTTCTTCGCGCAACCGCCGGACCATCGCCTCGCGTAGCGCATCGCTCTCGTCGCCGAGCGTGCCGGAAAGGGCCTCCGCCGCCGCATCGAGGTCCGCGAAGTGGTTGCGGCGGCCGTCGAGCCAGTCACGCAGCCACGCAAGCGGGGACGCGACGCGGGTGCCCGCCAGCCCGGCCGACTCGACGCGGTCCGGCACCTGCCGCAAATCGGCGAGCGCGCGGTACAGCCGCGTCACCGCCTCGGCGACGCCGGGGTAATTCTCTGCGACTTCGAGCACTTCCTGACGCGGTACGCCGATGTCGCGCACCAGCGCGTCGGCGAAAATCTCGTGCAGGTCGCTCGATGATGCTTCGTTCGCCGCCGCGACGAAGCCGCGCATGTCGACGTCATAGGTGTCGGCGAGGCGCAGCAGCATCTGCGCGGTGAACGGTCGCTGGTTGCGTTCGAGATGGTTGAGATAGCTTGGCGAGACGCCGAGTTCCTCGGCCATCTGGGTCTGGTTGAGCCCGAGCTCGCGGCGCAGCAGCCGCAAACGCGGGCCGAGATAGAGTTTGCGGTCGCCTGCCGGTGCCATGCGCGTTTCTGTCACGCTGTGACAAACAATTCAAGTCACGCTTTGTCTCGCTGTCACTCTGCGTCCTTCAACGCACCCGTCGCGCATGTCATGCCACCGCCAACAACCCGCGAGGACGCTCATGACCTATCAAAGCCTTATCACCGACACCCGCAGCATCATCGCCGCCAACGGCCCGAGCTGGGACGGTATTTCCGGCGAGGCGGTCGCGCGGATGCGGTTGCAGAACCGGTTCCAGACCGGGCTGGATATCGCGCGCTACACCGCACGAATCATGCGCAGCGACATGGCCGCTTATGATGCCGATCCAGCGCGCTACACCCAGTCGCTCGGGTGCTGGCATGGTTTCATCGGCCAGCAGAAGCTCATCGCGATCAAGAAGCATTTCGGCTCGACGCGCGGCAAGTATCTGTATCTGTCGGGCTGGATGGTCGCTGCGCTGCGCTCCGAGTTCGGCCCGCTGCCCGACCAGTCGATGCACGAGAAGACCAGCGTCCCCGCGCTGATCGAGGAACTCTACACCTTCCTCAAGCAAGCCGATGCGCGCGAACTGGGATTGCTGTTCCACGATCTCGATGCGGCGCGGGATGTCGGCGATGCGGCCAAGGAAGCCAAGATCACCGCGAAGATCGACGGCTTTCAGACGCATGTCGTGCCGATCATCGCCGATATCGACGCGGGCTTCGGCAATGCGGAAGCAACGTATCTGCTCGCGCGGAAAATGATCGAGGCGGGCGCGTGCGCGCTTCAGATCGAGAATCAGGTCTCCGACGAGAAGCAGTGCGGCCATCAGGACGGCAAGGTGACGGTGCCGCACGAGGACTTCCTCGCCAAGATCCGCGCCTGCCGTTACGCCTTCCTCGAACTCGGCGTCGAGGATGGCATCATCGTCGCCCGCACCGATTCGCTGGGCGCCGGCCTCACCAAGCAGATCGCTTTCTCGAAGCAAGCCGGCGATATCGGCGATCAGTATAACGCGTTCCTCGATTGTGAGGAGGTGACCGATATCACGAGCCTGCGCGGCGACGTGGTGATCGAACGCGACGGCAAGCTGATGCGACCCAAGCGGCTGCCTTCGAACCTGTTCCAGTTCAGGCCCGGAACCGGCGCGGATCGTTGCGTGCTCGATTGCATCACCAGCCTGCAGAACGGCGCCGACCTGTTATGGATCGAGACCGAGAAGCCGCATATCGAGCAGATCGCGGCGATGGTCGATCGCATCCGCCAGGTCGTGCCCGACGCGAAGCTCGTCTACAACAACTCGCCCTCGTTCAACTGGACGCTCAACTTCCGCCAGCAGGTCTATGATGGCTGGGCCGAACAGGGCCGCGACGTCTCCGCTTACGAACGCGCCGCACTGATGAGCGTGATCTACGACGGGACCGAGCTGGCGCAGGAAGCCGACGAACGCATCCGCACCTTCCAGAAGGATGCGAGCGCGCGGGCGGGCATCTTCCACCACCTGATCACGCTGCCGACCTATCACACCGCGGCGCTGTCGACGGACAACCTTGCCAAGGAGTATTTCGGTGCGGCTGGCATGCTCGGCTATGTCGCTGGCGTGCAGCGCAAGGAAATCCGCGAGGGGATCGCCTGTGTCCGGCACCAGAACATGTCCGGCTCGGACATCGGCGACGATCACAAGGAATATTTCGCGGGCGAGGCGGCGCTGAAGGCCGGCGGCGCACACAATACGATGAATCAGTTTGCGGCGTGATGGCGCGCGGCGCGGTGCGCCGCACGCCATCACGCCCGGCCGGCGGCGGCAAAGCCGCCGTCCGACGACGCGGCTTCGCCGCGGCGCCCCCTAGAAGGAGAAGAGACATGACCACCGAAACCGAAACCCGCGCACCGGCGCGCGCCCGCGCCGTCTTCTCGACCGAGGATTTCCAGTTACTCAAGGCGGCGGTGATGACACACCTGCAGCGGCCAGACGTGCAGGACAGCCCGGAGTCGGTCAAATACAGCAATCTCTACCACCGGCTCGGGCGGCTCTGACGTCGATCGCCCCTCGTTGCGCGCCTGCGCCAGCGTATCCGGTCCGGTCGAGGCGGTGAGCGACCGCGACGCCATCACGTTGCGGTCGCTGCCGAGTCCGGTCGATAATAGCCGAGTTGCCGGGAGATTTCCTTTGCGGCTTCCAGCAAAATCGCGCGTGCTTCCTCGATGGATACGAGTTGCGAGCCATCGATCAGCTCAAGATACGGGATTGTCAGAGCGGCGAGGAACTCGCCGTCGAAGCCCATCACGGGGCAACCAATGTCGGTGACGCCACGCGTGATCGGACTGGGACGGGTGTAAAAGCCATCGCGGCGGATCTCTTCCAGCCGCGTGAACAAAGCGGCGCGACCGATGGGCGCCGGAGCCATCGATTCGGCGCGATCCAGCATCCGTTCCGCCACGGACGGCGCGGAGAACGCCAGGATAATGCCCCCCGAACAGCTCCGTGTGAGTTCGATTGACGCGCCGACGCGCAGGGCGAAGCCGCGAACACCGGGATTTTCCTCTCGGGCAATTACCAGCCCCTCGCCGGTTTTGGGCACGACGAGATGGCATGACTGCCCTGTCGCCAGCGCGAGCCGCTGCATCTCAGGTTGCGCCGCCTGGACGAGACCGCGAGCGGGCGTGGCGCGATAGGCGATATCGAGGAACTTGTAGGTTACCGAATACCGGTCATCGATCGCCGATTTTTGCAGATAACCGGCATCTTCCATGACGACGATGATCCGGAACAGCTCGCCAAGCGACCGACCCAGTGCCGCTGCGATCTCGCTTGCCAGCAGCCCCCTGGGTTCGTTCGCGAGCAATTCGATGATCATGAACGCCTTGTCGAGCGCCGGCGCCGCGTATTGCCGCTTCCGTTCCTTGCTGCCTGTCGTCATCCCAGATCCGTTCTTCAGCATATCGCGCCGCCGCCATGCCAGCGAAGGATTGGAGTAGCGGTGCCACCGGAATGTCGGGCTTTCGTGCGGTTGACAAGCTCGCGCCCTGACGTGCGAACGCAAGCGCGAGCGTGGCACCGTGAGATCCCCATATCGGCGTGAACGGCGCGCGCGATCGTGGTGACGATTGGATTCGGTCATCCGACCGACCAGCCGAACTGCCCCGCGCACGAACCATCGACGCGGGGCAGAGGGGTCAGCTCAAAAATTCGGCGGGATTGATCCCAAGTTCGCGCGCGATCATCTCGACAGCGCGTTTTTCGCTCGCATCGAAATTGCCGTCCGCCTTGCCGATGATGACGGCCGAACGCACGATCATACGTGCGACATCCGGGTTCGAGCGGAATTTCCCGATCACACGCAGCGCTTCGCTGCGACCGACATCGACGTCGAAATCTTTCACCGGTCGGCATGACCGGTGAAAGATTTGATCACCTGATCGACCGGGTAGGCGCTCGTCAACGGGCTGTTCTTCAGCACGCCAACCATCTTCGCCTTTTCACTGGCGTCGATGACGCCATCGGCCGCGGCGACGATCGTGCTGGCGGCGACCAGGGCGTCAAGCACGTCCTTATTCTTGAACTTCGCAACCTCGGTTTCGAGTGCGCTCCTCGCGTCCGTCAGCTTGCTGCGGATTGTATCAAAAAACGACATTCTGCTTCCTCATCTGCTATCTTCGGGCGCCATTCGAGCCGTTCGGCCGGTCTGGCATATCCGGGCCACGGAAGGCTGCATGGTCACCGTGCGTCGTCCAGCCCGTCATATAGCGCAACAAGCCGGTCGACATCGACCACCACCTGGCGTTGCTCGTTGAGCCATCGCTGGGTCGCGTCATGCATCGGCAGCCCCTCGCGGCCATCATACAGTGTCGCGCCGCCCTCGATGAGCCAAATCGCATCCCTCGCGCGCGTGCGCTGGAGTCGCAGATGGGTCATCCACTGCTCGATCACATTCGACGGTATATGTCTGTCCATTGTCTCTGCCTTCACGGCAGATATAGAGAGGATACACCCTTTATCCAGCGGCGGGCGGAATATGTGCGAACAATATTGGATGCCGCACCTGGGCGCGAGGCAAGCCGACCACATGCTACGTTTGGAGACAAACGAGAGCGCGTATTTGCGAAACGCCCGCGGTATGGAACTCGGATGAAAACGACGTCATGAGCATTGTTGCACAGGCCCCCTGGTGGGCACGCGGCGTGATTTATCAGATCTACCCCCGTTCGTTTCAGGACAGCAATGGCGATGGCGTCGGCGATCTCGCCGGGATCGCGGCCCGTCTCGACTATGTCGCGGGGCTCGGCGTGGACGCAATCTGGCTATCGCCGATCTTTCCGTCGCCGATGGCCGATTTCGGCTATGATGTCGCCGACTATTGCGGGATCGAGCCGATGTTCGGCGATTTCGCGGCGTTCGACACTTTGCTCGCCGACGCGCACGCGCGCGGGCTGAAAGTGCTGCTCGATTTCGTGCCCAATCATACGTCGGACCAGCATGCGTGGTTTCGGGAAAGCCGCTCCGCGCGCGACAATCCCAAGCGCGACTGGTACATCTGGCGCGACCCCGCGCCCGACGGAGGGCCGCCCAACAACTGGATCAGCGATTTCGGCGGCTCGTCGTGGGAATGGGACGAGGCGAGCGGACAATATTATCTGCATGCCTTCCTCAAGAGCCAGCCCGACCTCAACTGGCGCAACCCGGATTTGCGCGCGGCGATGATGGACGTGCTGCGTTTCTGGCTGGATCGCGGCGTCGATGGCTTTCGGATCGACGTGCTGTGGCACATCGTCAAGGCCGCCGACCTCCCTGACAATCCGGTCAATCCCGATTGGACGCCGAATCGCACCGAGCGCGACAGGCTGATCCAGCACCATTCGACCGACCAACCCGAGGCCCATGAGATTGCCGCAGAATTTCGCGCGCTTGCTGATCAGTATGGCGAGCGGGTGCTGATTGGTGAGATTTTCCTGCCCAACGATCGCCACGCGCGCTGGTTTGGAACGGTCGAGCGGCCCGAGGTGCATATGCCGTTCAATTTCCAGTTGATCGAGAATGCGTGGAACGCCGCCGTGCTGCGCGACGTGATTGCCGATTACGAGGCATCGCTCCCCGCACATGGATGGCCCAATTGGGTGTTCGGCAGCCACGATGCCCCGCGCATCGCCGCGCGGGTCGGCGAACCGCAGGCCCGCGTCGCGGCGATGCTGTTGCTGACCCTGCGCGGCACACCGACACTGTACCAGGGCGATGAAATCGGCATCGGTGAGGTCGTCATTCCGGCCGACCGCGTCCGCGACCCACAGGAACTGCGCCAGCCCGGGCTCGGTATCGGTCGCGACCGTTCGCGGACTCCGATCCCGTGGGATGCGTCGCCGTTCGCCGGGTTCAGCACGGTCGAGCCGTGGCTGCCGCTCAACGCGGATTGGCCGACCCGCAACGTCGCCGCGCAGGATCGCGATCCAAGCTCGTTGCTCACGCTGTATCGGGCGTTGCTAAGCTTGCGTCGCGGGCAGCCCGCATTGTCGATTGGCGATATGGTGCTGGTCGCGGGCGACGACGATGTCTTGGCGTATGAACGGCGCCACGACGATGTGCGGTTGCTGATTGTCCTCAATCTCGGCAGCCAATCCCGCGCGTTGATCCTGCCCGCCGACGCGATTGTCATGGAGGTGCTCGCCTCGACACTGCCGGCGCGCACGCTGGCGGATGTGCTCGCACCCGACGAAGGGCTGGTGCTTCGTCTCGCCAGCGTGCGCTGATGCGGATCGCGATGCTGGCGCCGATCGCATGGCGCACGCCGCCACGCCATTATGGCCCGTGGGAGCTGGTCACCAGCCTGCTCACCGAAGCGCTGGTCGCGCGCGGCGTCGATGTCACCTTGTTCGCCACGGGCGACAGCCTGACGAGCGCGACGCTCGATGGCGTCGTGCCCGCGCCGTACAACGACGATCCCGCGATCGATGCAAAGGTCTGGGAGTTCCGGCATCTTGCGCATCTCTTCCAACAGGCGGACGCGTTCGACCTGATCCACAATCAGGCCGATTTCCCAGCGCATGCTTTCGCGAATTTGGTCGCGACACCGATCGTCACGACCATCCACGGACTGTCTTCGGAACGCATCCTGCCGATGTACGTGCCGTATCAGCAGCGCGTGCATTATGTCGCGATCAGCGACGCCGACCGGCACCCGGCGCTTCGCTACGCGGCAAGGATCTATCATGGCATCCCGATCGGCGACTTCCCGTTCGATCCCGTCGGTGGCGAGGATCTGCTGTTCTTCGGGCGCGTCCATCCCGACAAGGGCGCGGCCGAGGCGATCGCGGTCGCGCGGTCCAGCGGGCGCCATCTGCATATGTACGGCATCGTGCAGGACGCGAGCTATTACGACCGCGAAGTGGCGCCGGCGCTGGACCCCGTATCGGTGAGCTATCACGGTGTGGTCGGTGGGTCAGACCGCTGTCGCGCGCTCGGCGGGGCGAGGGCATTGCTGCACCTGATCAACTTCGAGGAGCCGTTCGGCCTGTCCGTGATCGAAGCGATGGCGTGCGGTACGCCCGTCATCGCGTCGCGACGCGGATCGATGCCCGAACTGATCGAAGATGGCGTGACGGGCTTTATCGTCGACGATCTGAAACAGGCCGCTGCGGCCGTCGAGCGGATCGGGGAGATCGACCGCGCCGTGGTTCGTCGCGTGGTCGCCGATCGGTTCTCGGTCGATCGGATGGCGGATGCCTATCTGGCGCTATACCGCAGGATTCTCGGGAAGTAACCTCGGGCGCGCATTCCGGCGTTATCTTGGCGGGATCTTAAGGCGTCAGGTAAGATCCGTGGTTGGCACCATTGGCATCGGCCTGCGGTCGCGGGCACCGCAAGCGCTTTGGAACGTTTCGCCCGTCGCTGACGCACAGACGTTTCATACGCTCCGCCCGTGCGTGCCGACATGCCTGATCGAGACTCGGCTCATCCGGTGCGGCTGAAACGGTAGTTCATTCGTTAATTGGTTATTTGATTGACTCGCCGAACATGAGATTCTAGCGAGGATGAAACATATGATCGACGCGTTTACAGAGGAGAGCGGTGTGGCAGTCTCACAGAATGTCGCGAATGCGCTTGTTGACCCCGGCGCCTATGGTGATCTGGAACAGGTCGATACGGCCTTGGCTTGGTTGCGGCGGGAGGCGCCATTCACAAAAGTGCAGCCTCAGGGTTATGATGAATTCTGGGCAGTTACGCGCCATTCAGATATCCTTGCGGTGGAGCGCGCGCCCGATCTGTTCCACAACGAGGACCGTTCAGTTACGGTCATCAGTCAGGAGGCTGAGCGCAGCATCAAAGCGATTACCGGCGGATCGCCCAATCTGAGCCGGAACCTGACGCGCATGGATAATCCGGATCACGCGAAGTACCGCGCGATAGCCCAGTTGGCGATGACGCCAGCAAAGATCACCGAGCGCAGCGGCCGTATCCGCGAGATTGCCCGCGAATTCGTTGGCAGACTCGCTGAGCGCGACGGCGAATGTGATTTCGCCCGGGACATTGCGTTTCTCTATCCATTACGAGTGGTCATGGAGATCCTGGGTGTGCCAGAGGAAGACGAGCCTCTGATGCTGCGGCTGACGCAGGAAGCGTTCGGGACAACCGATCCGGACGTTAACCGTGCGGGCGCGCAAGTGTCTGAGGCGCAACGCATCAAGGATCTCACAGAGACGCTCGCAGAACTGCGTGCCTATTTCGCTGATATGACTATAGACCGCCGACGTAATCCTCGAGACGATTTCGCGTCGGTTCTGGCAAATGCTCGAATCGATGGCGAGCTTTTACCAGACTATGAATTATTCTCGTATTTTGGCCTGGTGGCCGCCGCGGGTCACGACACCACGGCGAATGTCACTGCAGGTGGTGTTTGGGCCTTGGCCGAGCGGCCGGATCAGGTAGCCAAGCTGAAGCAAGATCCCAAGCTTGTAGCCAGTTATGTTGAAGAAGCGATACGCTGGGTCACGCCGGTCAAACATTTCATGCGAACTGCCATGGCTGACACTGAGGTTGCGGGGCAGAAGGTTTCCGAGGGGGACTGGCTCATGCTCTGCTATCACTCTGGCAACCGTGACGAAGGCGTATTTACGGCTCCTTACGAATTCGACGTAACCCGCCGACCGAATAAGCAGATTGCGTTCGGTTATGGCCCGCATATGTGCCTGGGGCAGCATCTCGGCAGGCTCGAAATAAAAATATTCATGGAGGAGTTGCTGCCAAGGCTGGAATCCATGGAATTGTCTGGAGTGCCAACTCGCACCAAATCCAATTTCGTCTCAGGCCCCAAATCCATCCCGATCCGGTACAAGTTGACGTAAATTGATCGCTCGGCATTCAGAGGCCGCTATTTGGTTACAAGGGATTATGAAACGCGGAGAATCCCTTCACTTCTTGCGATAGCCGTTTCGCTTCACCCGGGTGCGATCAGTTGATCGCAGCCCGGGGCGGGGTCGAGCCGAACCCACGGATGCAGGGTCTGGGACCTCCTGCGCGACTTCGGGGGCTATCCTACCCGCGGACGGGGTGCGGGTAAAGCGGCGTACATTGTACCGATCGGGCACCATGGCGATGCTCAGTCGAGACCACGAACTCCGACTTCAATCCCTTAATATCGGGTGGATTTGCCATCGGCGTCGCCCAAGCGAGCGCAACGCGGAACCAACAACCTGGCACCGTCAGACAGGATCGCCTGTTGGGCGCGGAACTTCGGGGAATCCGGCGGGGTACTGCGCGGCACTGTCGGAACCGCGAACGACGTTCGCGATGCCATGCTGGCCATGTATCAGAATATGCCGCGTGATCATGCGCCGTCATCCGCCGCGATATTCAGCCATCGCGCCGACGGTGATCTGCCAATACGGAACAAATCGTTCTGCCGCCAACGCCAGCCAAATCTGCGACGGCGCGTCTGGAGCGCTAATCGTTTCGACACTTCAAAGCCGATGCACGATCCGCATCTTACCCACGGTCCCAAGTTGGTCGGTTCGAAACTTCGGGGACCATCGTCGGCTGGCGAAAGGCGGCTGAGTGGGCGCGCAGCGCGACATGCGTCATATTCGCTTTTAGCAGGTCAGTCGCTCAGTTGACCGATACAAACTAACCAGATAATTAGTGCGTGGAGCCGCGGCTCCGTTTCGGGTGTTTATGGATCTCGATCGCTGCCGACGGCGATACGCGGTCATAAACCGGACGGAGAAACGGCTCCCAAATCAAATTTTAGGGGAGTGCTGAAATGCGCAGTTCGTTAGTGTCCGTCATTGCCGTCACGGCTTGTCTGCTCCCCTCGAGCGCGTGGGCAGCTGAAGGTGGCGGCTCCGCCGGCGCAGACCAGCAAGACGTTCAAATCCAGGATATCGTGGTAACGGCGCAACGTCGTTCCGAAAAGGCGAACGACATTCCGATCTCGATCTCGGTCACGACCGGCGATCAGTTGTCAAAGAAAGGTATCACGTCCACGGCTGACCTGGTCAAGGTTGTTCCAGGCCTGATATTTACCCCGAGCTTCGCCAACACACCTGTCTACACCCTTCGGGGCGTCGGATTTTATGAGTCGGCATTAGCCGCTAGTCCTGCCGTCAGCGTGTATGTCGACGAAGTCCCACTTGCCTTCCCGGTGATGACTGAGTTTCCACCGCTTGATGTCGCGCGCGTAGAAGTGCTGAAGGGGCCGCAGGGGACGCTTTATGGCCAAAACTCCACGGGGGGCGCGATCAATTATATCGCGGCCAAGCCGGGCGATCATTGGGAAGCAGGCGGCGAACTCGGCTTCGCGCGCTTCGCCGCAGTGGACCTTAGCGGCTATCTCAGCGGGCCGGTCACCTCCACGCTGGGTGCGCGACTCAGCTTCCGCACGGCCCAGGGCGGCGCATGGCAGCGAAGTGTAACCAGGAATGACTCGCTTGGCGATGCGAACCAGATATCGGCTCGGCTATTGTTGGATTGGGCGCCGACCGATCGTCTGACGGCCGTCTTCAGCTTCTCTGCCGCGCATGACGGCTCAGACACTCTGGCGGGCCAGCTGATCAAAATCGATCCTGTCAATCCGGCTCGCGTTGCGCCTGGTCTGTCCGACAGTTTGGTGACGCGCAACGACGCCCGCCTCGCAGATTGGGACGCTGGCAAGCAGTTTAAGCTGAATGACAATCTGTACCAGGCTTCGGCCCGGTTGGATTTCGAGGCGAGCGATAACCTGAACCTGATTTCCATTTCAGCCTATCAGCGCTTTACCGAAGACCGGCTGAGTGACGTCGACGGGACGGCGCACCAGTTGCTCGCTGAGCGCGATACCGGTTCTATTGATTCCTTTTCGCAAGAGCTACGCGCAACTGGCCATAACGGTAGCCTCAAGTGGATCGTCGGTGGGAATTATTCCACAGCCAAAACGGCCGAACGCAACTTCTTTGGTAACCCAGAGCAGAGCAACACCTTGATCGTGCCGTTCCTGCCGCCGTTCAAAGGCGTAACCAGCGTTAGCAGTAATAAAATCGAAACCTACGGCATTTTCGCCAATGCGGATATCGCGCTCACCAGCAGACTTTCCGTGACCGGTGGTGTACGCTACACGAACAGCAATAACCGCTACACTAATTGCGCCTACGACACTGACGGTTCGCTTTCGCGAATCTTCTCGTTCCTGTCATCGACGTTCACCGGTACGAGTGTAACGATCCCGCCTTTGGGCTGCGTGACGCTGAACGCGGCAACGGGCCTTCCCGCAGTTACGACCTCTTCGCTGAAGCAGGATAATGTGTCGTGGCGAGCCGCTGTCAATTACAAGTTCGATACTGGCACGCTCCTCTATGCAAGTGTCGGACGCGGGTACAAGTCGGGCGGCTTTCCCGCGCTGGTCGCCGCCAATAGCGCTCAGTTGGCGCCGATCACGCAGGAGAGCCTGCTGGCCTATGAGGTCGGTTTCAAGACGCCGCTGTTCGGGCGCAAAGTGCAACTCAACGCTGCCGCCTTCTATTATGACTATGACAACAAGCAACTGCGTGGCCGCATTAATGTCGTGCCCTTTGGTTTGATCGAAGCCCTCGTCAACATCCCGAAATCGCGCATTTGGGGTATCGAGGCGGACCTCACGGCACGACCCTTCCGTGGCCTCGATGTTACCCTGGGCGGAAGCTATGTGAACAGCCGCATCCGCGAGTTTACCGGGTTCGGCTATGCCTCTCCCGCACTGGAGAATTATGCCGGTTCAGCCTTCCCCAACACGCCCCGCTGGACGGGGGTGGGCGATGTCCAGTATAATTGGGCTGCCGGGCAGCGGCACGGATTGTTCGTGGGTCTCAGTAGCCGGTTCCAATCGACTACCAACGCCACCTTCTTCAATGAAACGAACGTTCCTGTCGATCCGACCTACACGATTCCATCCTATGTTGTGCTGGATGCGCGTTTCGGCGTCGCGGCTAGCGACGACTCCTGGCGCCTTCAGGGCTGGGTCCACAACCTGACCAACAAATATTATATTCAGGGCCTCTTTCGCGGCCTCGACACCACCTACCGGCAGGCTGCCAAGCCGATCACCTATGGCGTGACCTTCAGCGTCAAATGGTAGCGCCCCCAAGGGCCAGTACCCGATCGGTCTGGCCCCCGGAACGATCGCACCGGCATGAACAGCCCGGCAAAGTTGATACAAAATGAGAGAGGATAAGACCATGGATATTGCAGGCAAGGTAGCGTTCATCACCGGGGCCGGCAGCGGTATCGGGCGCGCGAGCGCGTGCGCTTTTGCGCGCGCCGGAGCTAGCGTGATGATCGTCGATATGAACGAGAGCGGTCTTATGGAAACCGCCGGCCTGATCGAGGAGATCGGCGGCGCGGTCGCGACCATGACCGTGGACGTAACCGACGGGTCAAGCGTGGCGGCGGCGGTGGCTGCCACCGTCGAGCGGTTCGGTCGCCTGGATTGCGCGCACAACAATGCCGGCGTTGGTGGCACACCTGCCGAACTGGCCGAATCTGATGAAGCATCCGCGCGACAAGTCATGGATGTCAACTTTTGGGGCGTCTTTCATGGCATGCGCGCGCAGATCGCGGTCATGCTGCGCCAGGGCGGTGGAACGATCGTCAACACGGCATCCGCTGCGGGGCTGGTCGGCCTGCCAAGCTTGTCCGTCTATTCTGCCTCGAAGCACGCCGTGGTCGGCTTGACGAAAACGGCCGCGCTCGAATACGCCACGCGCGGCATCCGCATCAACTCTGTATGCCCGGGGGTCATTGAGACTCCCATGTCCACTCCCCTGTTTGAGGTTCCCGGGCTACACGCCGCTATGGCGGCGGTCCACCCGATCGGCAGGTTTGGACTGCCCACCGAAATCGCCGATGCGGTGCTTTGGCTCAGTTCGTCGGCATCCAGCTTCGTCGTTGGGGCCAGCATCGCGATAGATGGCGGTTCGACGGCGCAATAGGACACATGGTCGTTACCCCGCGTCGTGATTCACGCGTTGGGGCCGAGGCGGAAAAAGCAGCCGTCTACCATCGGGTGGACGGCTCTAACCTGCTATTTTTCTGTCTGTGCTTCGGGGCGGATCGCCCGGCGGTGACCGCGCTTAGGCTCGTTCCCATATCGCCGCAATGCCTTGGCCGCCTCCGATGCACATCGTGGTCAGGCCGTAACGCTTGTTTGTCCGGCGCAATTCGTAAAGCAACTTGGCGGTGATGATGGCGCCGGTTGCCCCGACGGGGTGCCCGAGCGCAATGCCGCTGCCGTTGGGGTTTACCTTGTCGGGATCAAGGCCGAGTTCCGCCGCGACGGCGCAAGCCTGAGCCGCGAACGCCTCATTCGCCTCGATGATGTCGAGATCGTCTATCTTGAGGCCGGCACGAGCGAGCGCATTGCGCGTGGCGGGAACGGGACCGATGCCCATGTACGCAGGGTCAACGCCGGCGTGGCCGTAAGCGACAAGGCGCCCCAACGGCGTCAGGCCGAGCTCGCGCACCGACACGTCGTTCGCCAGCACCACGGCGGCGGCACCGTCATTTATGCCCGATGCGTTGCCGGCGGTGACGGTGCCACCGTCGCGCTGGAACACGGGACGAAGCGAATCAAAATCCCCGGGCTTCGCGCCGGTGCGGACATATTCGTCGGTGTCGAAGGCGATCTTGCCTTGGCGCGTGGCGATCTCGATCGGGGCGATCTGATCCCTGAAGTATCCTTCCGCGATCGCGCGGGTGGCGCGGTGGTGGCTGGTCAGTGCCAGCGCGTCCTGCTGCTCCCGCGAAATACCGTAGCGTTTCGCGACGTTCTCCGCGGTCACGCCCATCAGGATCTCGTTGAACGGATCTGTTAGTGCGCCGTTGAGGCCGTCGATGATCGTGCTGTCGCCCATCTTCTTGCCCCAGCGCAGATCGGGCAGATAATGCGCCGCGCGGCTCATCACTTCCGTCCCGCCCGCCAGCGCTATCGTGCAATCGTCCAGCATGATCGATTGCGCGGCGGACAGGATCGCCTGCAAACCCGAACCGCAGAGCCGGTTGACGGTAAGCGCCGGTGTCGCGAGCGGTACGCCCGCGCCGACTCCGGCGATCCGCGCGACGAAATGGTCGCGTGGATGGGTCGGGATGACATGGCCGAAAACAACATTGCCGACGAGTTCCGGTGGAATGCCCGCGCGTTCGATCGCCGCGCGGCCGACATGCGCCCCGAGATCACCCGGGCGCTGGTCCTTGAGGGTGCCGCCGAAACTGCCGATCGCGGTACGGGCGACGGCGACCGCATAGATGTTGGTCACGAGAACTCTCCTAGCGGGCGTGTTCGAGCCGGCCCGCATATCGCTGGCGCAACTCCGCCTTCATCAGCTTGCCGGAACCGGTATGCGGCAATTCGTCGACTAGGATGATCTCGTCGGGAAGCCACCATTTCGCGACATAGGTGGTCAGGTGGATGCGCATTTCCTCGGGTGAAATGCTGCACCCCGGATGGAGGTGGAGCAGCATCAGCGGGCGCTCCTGCCAGCGCGGGTGCGGTACGCCAACGACCGCAGCTTCCTTCACTGCCGGATGTGCCACTGCGGCGTTTTCCAGATCGATTGACGAAATCCACTCGCCGCCCGACTTGATGACGTCCTTCGAACGATCGGTGATCTGGATGAAACCGTCTGCGTCGATGCGCGCGACGTCGCCGCTGTCGAACCAGCCGCCCGCATCGAGCGCCGATCCGAGCGCCTTGCCGAAATATCCGCTCGCCACCCACAACCCGCGCACCAGCAGCGGGCCGATCGCTTCCGCGCCGGGGCCGGTGACGCCGCCGTCGGCGGCACCGATACCGACCTCGGATCCGAACAAGCAGCGCCCAGCCTTCGCGCGCAGATCAAGCTGTTCCTCGGGCGGCAGATCGCGGTGGCGGCCAGACGGGCGGCAAACGGCCACGACGGGGCTGGTTTCGGTCATGCCCCAGGCCTGCATCGTGTCGACGCCGAGCAAATCGCGGAACCGCTGGACGAGCGCGCGCGGGCACGCCGCACCGCCCATGAAGACACGGTCCAGGCGCAGCGCCGCGCGCTCTTCGAGCGTGGTGTTCGCTTCGATATGATCGAGCAGGCTGAACCACACCGTCGGCACGCCAAGCGAGAAGGTGACCTCCTCGTCGCGCAGCAGTGCGTTGAGCGACGAACCATCCAGCGCACTCCCCGGCAGCACCAACTTGGCGCCGCACATTGCCGCAGCATAGGGTACGCCCCACGCATTGACGTGGAACATCGGCGGCAGCAGCAACGCGGTGTCGCGTGACGACAGCGCCATCGAATCCGCGCCGCACAAGGACATGGCGTGCAACACGGTCGAGCGGTGGCTGTAGAGCACGCCCTTGGGATTACCGGTCGTGCCCGAAGTGTAGCAGAGGCCCGATGCGGTCCGCTCGTCGAAGTCGGGCCATGCCGGCAGCGGTTCGGTGGCGACGAGCAGGTCTTCGTAGGCGATGGGATCGGCGATCGTGGTCGCCGGGATTTCGTCGCGCGAGCACAGCACGATCACGTTCAGCGGATCGATGTGCGCCGCGACGATGCGTTCGGCGAGCGGTAGCAGATCGGGGTCGACGCACAGGATGCGGGCGCCGCCTTCCTTGAGGATATAGCCGATCTGATCATCGAACAGGCGCGGATTGAGCGTGTGCAGCACCATGCCGCCGCCAGCGACGCCGAAATAGAGTTCGACATGCGCCGTGCGGTTCCAAGCGAGACTGGCGATCCGGTCGCCATGCCGCGCACCGAGCGTGGTGAGTGCGGCGGCGATCCGGCGAGCGCGGTCGTGTATGCGCGTCCAGTTCGATCGCTCAAGGCTTTTCGTGGGGTGGCGGGACACGATTTCAGTGCAGCCGTGATTGCGAGCGGCGTAGTCGATCACCGATCCGATCGTCAGGGACGGGTATTGCATCAGACCCAGCATGTTGGTCTCGGCTCCTCATCGCGCTCCGGGTGTTCGCGTGCCCGGTCAAGCAAGATGCTGTGGCAGCGCCGCTGTCACAATCGGCGCGCCGGTGCCACGCGGGAATATCACAGGCGGAATAGTCCCGCGTGCGCTGGATGCCTCGGAGAAATGAGGATAAACCATCACATGTGTGATATCGGGAGACCCCATCCCAATCCGCGATGCGGTCTGGTATCACCCGTACCTCCAAAGAGGGGCAAACCCCGTGACAGGAGAGTGCAGATATGATCCGGCGGACAGTAAAATCGGCGTCGCGAACCCTTCAGGTTCTTGAGCTCTTCTCGGAACAGCGCCGGCCCATGCGCCTGCATGAGGTCTATACGATCCTGGATTACCCGCAGTCTAGCGCGACCAACCTGCTCAAGAGCATGGTCATCATGGGCTATCTCAACTATAATCGCGTAACGCGCACGTATCTGCCGACAATGCGTGTCGGTGCGCTGGGCAGTTGGTTGCCGGGCTTCATCTATTCCGATGAAAGTTATCGCTGGCTGGTTGGGGAAATCCAGCGCCGAACCGACGAGACCGTCGGGCTGAGCACGCAAAACGACCTGTTCATTCAGTATATCCTGCTCAGGGCGCCTGAACATGATTTCAAGATCGTGCCGCCGATCGGCACCATGCGACTGCTCGTCGACTCCGCCGGCGGCCTGTCGCTGATGAGCCGGATGAAAGACAGCGAGATCGACAAGATCTGCCGCTATTCCAATTACTATCAACTCGCGGAGGGGCGCCGGTTCGATTCCGAGGAGTTGATGCGCGACATCCGCTGGGCGCGGCAGACGGGCTATGCGATCCTGAAGAACAAGCCGATGAAGGAAGTCTCATCGATCTCAATTCCGCTCGAGGAGACGCTGCACGGCATCCCGCTCGCGGTCGGCGTCGGCGGCCTAGCCGATCGCATCGCCAAGGCGCAGTACGACATCATCGCTACGATGCGCGAATGTATCGCCGAGTTCAAAGCGCTGCGCGAAGAGCATGCTTATGCCGAGGCTGCGGAATAACCGACCATCACAATTGTGATTGACCCGGTTTTCGGTGCGTGGAGATCGACACCCGGTGCCCGGCGACGCGAGATGCGGCAATGCGGTCGGCAGAAGAGAAAGCGGCGTTCAAGCAGCGCTACATCGAGGCTCGAGGCTATTGGGTTTCGTTCAACGATGGACTGCTCGAACACAGTCCGGAATGGCTGGAGGCGTATCTCGCCTATTCCGCCACGCCGGCGCACACCGGGCCACTCTCCGCCCGGATGCGCGAGCTGATCTATGTCGCGGTAGATGCCTCCGCCACGCATCTATTCAAGGCCGGCCTGGAAATCCATGTGCGCATCGCGCTGGCGGCGGGGTGCGCGGCGGGCGAGCTGATCGAGGTCCTGCAGATCGCGACGATGCAGGGGATCGACAGCGTAGCGGTCGGGATGACGACGCTGATCGAGGAGTTGGCGGTGTCGGGGCGCGTGCTGCCCGACACCCCAGGAGCGCCCGGCGCGATGGAGCGCTATGGCGCGCAGCATGACACACAGCCGGAGTGGCTTGCGACGATGGCGAAGCTGTCGCCCGCTTGGGTCGTGGCACTTGGCGATCTTCTGGAAACGGCCGATCGCACCTCGCGCCTGACCGCCTGCGAGCGCGCGTTGATCCGCCTCGCGCTCGCGGCGTCGCCGACGCATCTTTATGCCGAAGGCGTGCGCGCGGAGACGCGTCGCGCGCTCGATCTCGGGGCGGCCCCGGAGGAGATCGCGCAAGTATTTCAGCTCGTGGCGCATCTCGGCCTCCATGCCTGTTCGGAAGGCGTGCCGGCGGTCGTACAGGCAGCGTCGGAGGGGTGAACGCGCCGGCTATCGCCCTGTTCGGGAGTCACGCGAATCTGCTGGGCGAGAGTCCGTTGTGGGATGCGGTGCGAGCCTGGCTGTGGTGGGTCGATATCCGCCGCAATCAGGTGCTGGCGGCGGATAGCGGTGGCGTGCTTCAGCGCGAATGGACGTTCGACCGCCCGGTCGGGGCGATCGGTCTTGCCGAAGACGGTCTCGTTGCGGCTTTCGCAGACGGGTTCGCGCTGATCGATGGCGCGGGTGGGATTCACTGGCTTGCCAGCCCAGCGATCGGCGCGGGCGCGATCCGCTTCAACGACGGCAAGGTCGACCGGCAGGGCCGCTTCCTTTCCGGCACGATGCAGCATGGCGGACAGGCGCCGGCGCTCGCGACACTGTGGCGGCTCGACCATGGCGGACGCGCGGTGCGACTGGTGCGCGGTCTCCGGCTGACCAACGCGATCTGTTTCTCGCCCTGTGGAGGCTTGCTATACTTCGCTGACAGTCTGGAGCGGGTGATCCGCCGCCATGCTTATGATCGCGCCACTGGCGCGATCGGCCCGCGCGAGGACTTTTTCGACTGCGCCGCGCACGATCTCGCCCCGGACGGCGCGACCGTCGACGGTGAGGGCCGGTTATGGGTAGCGATGGTGTTGAGCGGACAGATTGCCTGCATCTCGCCCGAGGGGGATTTGGTCGCTCTGGTGGACCTGCCGCTGCCCTATCCGTCATGCCCGGCCTTTGGTGGGCGGGACATGGCGACCCTCTACGTCACGACGATCCGTGATTCCGGCCACAGGCTCAAATCCGATCTCGCCGACGCCGGGCGAATGCTCGCTATTTCCGGCCTAGAGGCGCGCGGAATACCCGAGACCCGCTTCGTTCCGGACAATCACATTCGGAATTAGTGGCCCTGTAGCCGGGTGAATCTGGAGTTCGGAGAGGCGGGGAGGGCAGTCAACCCGCATGGATCTCGATTTCTCCGCCGATGAAATGGCTTTTCGCGACGAGGTGTGCAGCTTCCTCGCGGAGGTCGTACCCGCAACCTGGCTGACGCGCGTGCGCTCCGGTCTCCGCCTCGAACCCGAGGAACTGATCGATTACCAGAAGGCGCTCGCTGCTAAAGGCTGGGGGGCGCCCAACTGGCCGGTCGAATACGGCGGCACCGGGTGGAGCCCAGCGCAACTCTACATCTTCGAAAGCGAATCCGCGCGCGCGGGCGCGCCGATCCAGTTCCATCAGGGACTGGAGCTGATCGGCCCGATCATCTTCAGCTACGGATCGCAGGTGCTGAAGGATCGCTATCTGCCCGGCATCATCAATGCGCACGACTGGTGGTGCCAGGGTTATTCGGAGCCTGGCGCGGGATCGGATCTCGCCTCGCTCACCACGGCGGCGGTGCGGGACGGCGATGATTATGTCATCAACGGCCAGAAGATGTGGACGAGTTACGCGCAGGTCGCGAGCCACATGTTCACACTCGTGCGCACCTCGCAGGAGCCGAAGCGTCAGCAGGGAATCTCGCTGCTGCTGGTCGACATGAAGACGCCTGGCATCACGATTCGCAAGATCGAGACGATGGACGAGAAATATCACACCAACGAGGTGTTTCTCGATGATGTGCGCGTGCCCGTCACCAATCTCGTCGGCGAGGAAGGGCGCGGCTGGGAATATGGCAAGGTGCTGCTCGACCGCGAGCGCATGGTCAGTTCCGCCACCGCAATCCACCTGCCGCAGGTGCTGGACGGCGTGCGTGAGGCGGCGCGGGCTCGAACCGTCGGCGGCGTGCCGCTGATCGAGACGCCTGTATTCCGCGCGCTGCTCGCGCAGATCGAGATCGAGGCGATGGCGCTGGAGACGATGGTGCTGCGGCTGCTCGCGGATCTTGCGGCGGGCGCAGATTCCGGGCCGCGCGGGTCGATGGTCAAGCTGCGCTGGTCCGATCTCTACCAGCGCGGGATGGCGCTGTGGATCGACGCGCTCGGCCCGGAGGCGGCGCACTTCCGCGCCCTCGACGGCGCCAGCCCCGCCGACATGCCATATGCGATGCAGGGTGCGCTCTATTCGCGCGTCACTTCGATCTACGGCGGATCGAGCGAAATCCAGCACAACATCATCGCCCGCCGCGCGCTGGGCCTGTGAGAACGCCATGAACTTCGAATTTTCTGACGAGCAGCGGATGCTGCAGGACGGTGCCGACCGGCTCGGAGGTGATCTCTGGCCAGCCGCCGACCGGCTCAAGCTGATCGGCGATTTCGATGCGGTCGCCGCGCGGACCTGGGCGCAGATGGCGGAACTGGGCTGGCTGATGCTGCCGATCGCGGAAGGCGACGGTGGCCTGGGCGGTTCGGCGGTCGACGTCATGGCGGTGATGGAAGAGATCGGGCGGCACCTGATGCCGGTGCCGTTTGTCGCGACGAGCGTGCTGGTGCCCACGTTGATCGGCGGCAGCGAAGCTGCGCAGCATGTCCTCGCGGCGATCGGCGAAGGGTCGGCGCAGGCGGCCGCGGGTCTACTGGAGCCGGATGGCGGCTATGACCTCGCGCATGTTGCGACGACCGCGCGGGGCAGCGGAGAGACTTGGAGCATAACGGGCGAAAAGCTCCACGTCGAGGATGGCGGCGGCGCGAACTGGTTCGTGGTAAGCGCGCGCACGGGGGAGGGCATCCGCCTGTTCGTGGTCGCCGCCGACGCCCCGGGCCTAACGGTCGAACGCTTCCGCGCGATCGACCAGCATCGCCACGCCAGATTGAAGCTCGACGGCGTCGCGGGCGTGCTGATCGCCGAAGCCGGGCTGCCGGTGATCGAGGCTGCGGTCGATCGGGCGATCTGCGCACATATCGCCGAAGCCGTCGGATCGATGGACGCGGCGATGGCTGCAACGCTCGACTATCTGCGGACGCGCAAGCAGTTCGGCGTCGCGATCGGATCGTTCCAGGCGCTGCAGCATCGCGCCGTCGACATGGCGGTCGCGATCGAGGAGGCGCGCTCGATGATGTACCGCGCGACGCTCAGCCTCGGTCGCGGACCGGAGGAGCGGCGCCGCGCGGTGTCTGCCGCCAAGGCGCGGGTGGGACAGTGCGGGCTCTACGTCGGGCGGCAGGCGGTGCAATTGCACGGGGGCGTCGGTTTCAGCGACGAACTGATCATCAGTCACCACCTCAAGCGGCTGATGATGATCGAATGTGCCTATGGCTCTTCCGATCATCACCTCCAGCGCTTCGCACCAGTGTGATTTTGGCGGCGTGGCGGCCTGCGGCCTCGGTCGCGAGCGGACCTATGCGGCATGGAAAACGAAGGATGCTCTCAGGAGATGGCGGGCGAAATGGTTGAAGTTGTGGACAAAAGGTACGACGCGATCGTCGTGGGGGCCGGTATCGGCGGTCTCTACGCTGTCTACAAGCTGCGCGAAATGGGGCTGTCGGTGCTTGGCATCGAGGCCGGCGATAATGTCGGTGGCGTCTGGTACTGGAATCGCTATCCCGGCGCGCGCTGTGACCTGCTAACGATCGATTATTGCTACACCTTCTCGCCCGAGGTCGACGCGGAATGGTCCTGGTCGGAACAGTTCGCCGCGCAGCCCGAAATCCTCGAATACATCAATTTCGTCGCCGACCGACACGATCTGCGCAAGGAGTATCTGTTCGAGACCCGCGTTGCGCGGGCCGCCTATGACGAGGCGCGCCAGATCTGGATCTACACGACGGGGACCGGCCAAACGTTCGAGGCCACCTATGCGATCATGGCGACCGGACCGCTGTCGGTGCCAAAGGTGCCCGAGTTCGAGGATATCGACAGCTTCAAGGGCGAGATGTATTATTCGGGTCGCTGGCCGAAGGAACCGGTTAGTTACGAAGGCAAGCGTGTCGGCGTGGTCGGCGTCGGTTCGACCGGTATCCAGATCATCCCGGTTATCGCCAAGCAGGCCAAGGAAGTCGTAGTCTTCCAGCGCACGCCAAGCTTCACCATGCCGATGCGCAATCACAAATACACGCCGGAATACGTGGCGGAGATAAAACGCAATCTGCCCGGCATGCGCACGCACGCGCGCAACAGCTTCGTCGGCGGCGTGCGGCCGTCTGGCCACCGCCCCTATTTCAGCCTGCCGCCCGAGCATCGTCGCGCGATCCTGGAATCGGCCTGGCAGAATGGCGGGCACACCGTGCTCGGCTCTTTTTCCGATTTGATGCAGAACGAACAAGCGAACGAGCAGGTCGCGGATTTCGTGCGCGGCAAGATCAGCGAAGTGGTCAAAGACCCCCAGACCGCCGAGACGCTGAAGCCGCGCGGCTATCCGATCTTCGCGCGCCGCGCCTGTCTCGATACCGATTATTACGAGACGTACAACGAACCGCACGTCAGTCTGGTCGACTGCTTCAAGGAGCCGATCGTCGGGCTGACCGAGACCGGCGTGCGCACCGCCTCGCGCGAGTTCCCGATCGACATGCTGATCCTCGCCACCGGCTACGACGGCCTGACCGGCGCGCTGATGGCTTTCGACGTCGCTGGCCGCAACGGCAGGACGATCAACGAGGAATGGGCTGGCGGAGCGCACTCCCATCTGGGGCTGATGATGAAGGGTTTTCCCAACCTGTTCATGATATGCGGCCCGAACGGTCCATCCGCGCTGGCCAACATCTTCACCATCAACGAGCAGAACGTGAACTGGATAGCCGACGCGATCACCCACATGCGCGGGCAGAGCTTGGCGGCGATGGAGCCGACCGAAAGCGCGGAGCGGGGTTATATGGAGCTGGTCTCCAGCCTGGCTGAGCACACGCTCCTGTCCAAGGCCAACACCTGGTACACCGGTACCAACGTCGCCGGGAAGGCGCGCGGCCTGTCGATCTATACTGGCGGCTTCAACACGTATTCCGATCTCTGCAAGGCCGCAGCCGATGCCGGTTATCCCGGTTTCGTCTTCGAGCGCGCGGGAGATCCCGTCACCTCCGGCTGATCCTCTCCTCTGCGAGACGAAGCTGAGACGGAACTGGCCCGCTCCCCGCCGCGGAGAGCGGGCCATTTCATGAGGAGCGCAACCGAGACCTTGCGGATCGGGGCAGGGCGCCAGCCGCCGTTGAGCAGCGCCTTGTCCGCCCCTGCGTATCGTATTCCAAAAGCGGGCGGGGCGCGCGAAGCATGATAACAGGAAAGGGCCGGCGGTATCGCTCCCACCGGCCCGTAACTTGCCACCCGGAACCTCTTCAGAATTTGGCGGAGATCGAGCCGCCGATGACGCGGCCCTTGTTGAGCGGCGCGAAAGTGGAACCCGCGAAGAACGCGAGCGGGGCTTCCGCGCTGTAGGTCGCTACGTTGAGCAGGTTCGTCGCAAAAACGGCAACCGTGTACGGGCCGCGGTGAACCGACACGCTGGCGTCCACCATCGTCGCGGCGCGCAGGCGGCCGGTGTTGGCGTCGTTGTAAAATTCCGCGTCGTGGTGGTTCACGGCCGCGTTCGCGTCAACGCCGTAGTCACCGAAGGTATGGCTCCACCCGAGCGACCCGCCGTAGGTCCACGGTGCGAGGCGCGGAAGCTGGAGCGCATAGTCGACCGCGTCGATCGCGCCGCTGTTGTTCAGATCGAACAGCACCTTGGTATAACTGCCCTCGGTGTAGCCGAACTGGCCGCCGAGGGTGAAGCCGCCGCCGGGACGTAGCGTAACTTCGCCTTCGACGCCGCGCACGCGGGCATTGGCCGCATTGACGATCTGCTGCGAAGTGCCGACGCCGATGACCGGGATCTGGATCTCACGTTGGACATTATCGATCTCGTTCCAGAAAGCCGCGCCATTGACTCGCAGGAGCTTGCCGAAATCCTTCTTGAAGCCGACTTCGTAGGAATTTTGCACTTCGTCACCGAACGGGCCCGGTGCCACCTGCGTCAGGACATTACGGAAGTTGTAACCGCCGCTGCGGAAGCCCTTTGACCAGAAGGCATAGACCTGCGTCTTGTCGTCAGGCTTCCACTGCATGCCGACACGCGGGGTGAAGCCACCCCAGGAATTCGCGTCGGTAAAGGTGAAATTGCAAGTCTGTGCCGCATAGTCGCAGCCGTTGCGGACCAGATTGGCGACGCGAACCGCCTTTTCCTCATAGGAATAGCGACCGCCGAGGTTGAGCGTCAGCGTGTCGGTGAAATGCCAGTCGAACGATGCGAACACGCCGTAGCTGTTCTGCCGCTGCCGGCCGCCGCCCGAGACGATGTTGGCGCCGCCGGCCAGGATACGGTTCTCGATATAATGGATCTGCTGATTGAAATAATAAAGACCCGTGGTCACATCGAGCTTGCCAAAGGTTCCGGCGTAGCGCAGCTCCTCGCTCATCTGCTGCTGGTGCGTCGTGTTGCCGCTGCTGAACGCCAACACCGGCGATGCGTCGATGTCGTTGGAGACGGTCGAGTTATACGCGCGGTACGACATCAGATTGGTGATCTTGCCGTTGCCCAGTTCGACCGGGATGTTGGTTTCGACCGAGGCCATGTGCCAGTAATTGTGCGCGAAACCTTCGTTGTCGACGTTCACGCGGAAGCTGCTGATCGGGAACAGGCCGTGGTTGGTCGCGACCGCGCCGTCGCCGTCATATTGGCCGTATTCGTAGCGCAGCAGCGTTTCGAAGCTGTCGTCGGGCGAGAAGCGCAGAGCCGGGCGGACGATGACGGTGCGACTCTTGCCGAAATGGTCGTTCCCGTTGAAATCGTTGTGAAAGTAACCCTCGTCCTTGTCATAATAGACGGCGATCTTGGCCTGTAACTTGTCCTTGATGATCGGGCCGGTGATGACGGCGGAGGCCTTATATTCCGGCCCCGATGAAACCTGCGCGCTGAGATCGGCGTGGAAAGTGTTGCGCGGCGTGGTGGTACGCATGACGACCGCGCCGCCGGTCACGTTGCGACCAAACAGCAGGCCCTGCGGCCCGCGCAGCACTTCCAGCCCCTCGAGATCGAAATTGCCGAAGACGAGTCCGGCGCTGATACCGAGATAGGTGCCGTCGACGAACACGCCGACCGTCGGGTCGATCGAGGGGATCGAGCTGTTGATGCCGAGGCCGCGGATCGAGAAGTTCGCGTAACCCGGGGTGGTGCCAGCCTGGCCGAGGTTGACGTTGGGCATTTTGTAACTGAGACTCTGCAGGTTCGCGAAATGCTGATCCTCAAGTTGCTTGCTGCCGAAAGCGGTAACGGCGAAGGGCACGTCCTGCACGTTCGACGCCTGGCCGCGCTTGGTTGCGGTGACAATGATCGTCTCAAAGCCGTCGCTATCGTCTTCGGTGGCGCCGGACATCGATGGGGTCGGGGTTTGCTGCGCGGGTGCGGGGTCTGCGGTCTGTGCGTGCCCGGCAGCCGGAAGAATGGCGAGGCCTGCTGCGGTTGCCAGCAAGCAAAACTTGGCGCGGTTGATCATGGTCATCCTGATAACTCCCCTAAATCGGGCGGTCGCGCATTGGAGCTTTGACTCGCCTCGGGCGGCTTGGATGAGAGGTCGCCGTCCTTCAGGTGCCACCTGCATCTTTTTTCACGTCAAGTGGTACAACGCCGACGGCCGGGCCGGACTATCACAAGGCTGATATCGCAGCGCTCGCGTCGCGGCTCCGCGCTATCACGTATGCGATCCCGGAGTTCACGCGCGGCGAGCGCTCAGCAGCACATTTTCGGTATCACGAATATGAAACCGCGGCGCGCTACGGTCGAGCGTGTGTCGCGCGCGCCCCGGGCGTGGCAGGCGGGCTGCATCCAATCGCCGAAGGGATGCCCGTGACGACCATCGACAAGATTTCCGCGCCCACCGCGTCGGCCGGTACGGACAGGATAAGCGTCGGCCTCGACGCATTGTTCTCGCCCCGCTCGATCGCGCTGATCGGTGCGTCGGACGATTCGACGCGCATCGGTGGTCGGCCGCTTAAATACCTGCGCGGCAGCGGTTTCGCAGGGCCAGTCTACCCGGTGAACCCAAGGCGCGAGACGGTGCAGGGCGAGCGCGCCTATGCGTCGATCGTCGATCTGCCGACGGTGCCGGACCTCGCGCTGCTGGCGGTCCCGGCCGCGGCGACGCGGCAGGCGGTCGAGGATTGCGCGAGCGCCGGGGTTAAGGCGGCGACGATCTTCGCGGCCGGCTTCGCCGAAATGGGCGAGGAGGGCAAAGCCGAACAGGCGCGGATCGTCGCGGCGGCGCGTGCGTCGGGGCTGCGGCTGCTCGGGCCGAACTGTCTGGGCGCGGCGGATGCGGCGAGCGGCTATTACGGCACGTTTTCGGTGATGCTCGACGACGGTTTCCTGACGCCAGGGCCGGTCGCGATCGTGTCCCAGAGCGGCGCGTACGGCTCCCATATCGCCCAACTGGCGCGCAACCGATGCATGGGCATCCGCCACTGGATCACGACCGGCAATGAATGTGACGTTGACGTCGCAGAGGCGCTGCGCTGGGTGGTCGAGCGTGACGAGGTCAAGGTCGTCATGACCTATGCCGAGGGCGTGCGGAACCGTGCCTCGTTCTTCGAGGCGCTCGATATCGCGCGGCGGCGCGGCATCGGCGTGGTGATGCTCAAGGTGGGCCGTTCGGAAGCGGGCGCGCACGCAGTCGGCAGCCATACCGCGGCGCTGGCGGGATCGGACGTGGTGTTCGACGCGATCTGCCGCCAGTATGGCGTATACCGCGCGCGCAGCACCGCCGAACAGATCGACGTCGCTTATGCGCTGTCGCGCGCGGGGGTGCCGTCAGGCAATACGCTCGGCATCTTCTCCATGTCGGGCGGACTCGGCATTCAGATGGCTGATGACGGCGACGCGGCGGGACTGGAGATCACGCCGATGCCCGCTGCGGCGCAGGCTGAACTGAAGGCGCTGCTGCCCTATGCCTCGCCGGTGAATCCGGTCGATGCGACGGCGCAGGCAATGACCGATCTCCCGCTGATGACGCGCTATATCCAGGTCGTGCTGGAGCAGGGCGGTTACGACATGTTCGTCGCGATCCTCGGCACGACGCCCGCGCTGCCGTCCTACTCGGCGCGGCTCGCCGAGGCGCTTGAGGCGGCGGGCGACGGCAACGGCATCATTCGCGCGGTGACGATGAGCGCGCCCGTAGAGACGGTGCGCGCATACGAAGCTCGGGGCTTCCTGGTGTTCGAGGACAGCGTCGCGCTGACGCGGGCGCTTGGTGCACTCGTGACGTTCCGGGGGAGTTTCGCGCGGGCGGCTGCGGCCACCTCGGAGATGCCGGCGCTGCCCGCGCCGTTCACCCGGACCGGTGCGCTGAGCGAACATTCCGCGAAGGCGCTGCTCGCCGATGCGGGCATTCCCTTCCCGCGCGAATGCCTGGCCGCCACGCCCGACGACGCGGCGGCAGCGGCGAAGGCGATCGGCTTTCCGGTCGTGCTGAAGATCTGCTCCCCCGATGTTCCGCACAAGACCGATGTCGGCGGCGTCCTCGTTGGGCTGAAGGACGAGGCGGCGGTGCGCGCGGGGGCCGCACTGCTGGTCGAGCGTGCGCTTGCGGCCGTACCCGATGCACGGGTCGAGGGTGTTCTGGTCGCGCCGATGATCGGCGGCGGGGCGGAAGTCATCGCCGGGATCAGCATCGATGCGGCGCTGGGGCCGGTGGTGATGTTCGGGTTGGGTGGGGTTTTCGTCGAGGTGTTGAAGGACGTGACCTTCCGCGCCGTGCCCTTCTCCGTTGAGGAGGCGCACCGCATGATCGCGGAGACCAGTGCCGCAGTCGTGCTCAAGGGCGTGCGCGGTGCGACCCCGGGCGATATCGACGCACTTGCTGAGACGCTGGCTGCGCTCTCGCGCTTTGCGGCCGCGAACGAAGCGGGGCTCGCCGGTGTCGACATCAATCCGATCCGGGTGATGCCGGCCGGCGAAGGCGTTGTGCCGCTCGACGCGTTGGTGCTGTTGGCGGAATGACGGGTCCGAATTCCGGCGCGATCGCGACGCGCGCCGTTCACGACGGGAGGACGCGCGCCAGGCTTAGAGAATAGCGTTCGCGAGCCCGCCGTCGACGGTGATCATCTGGCCGTTGATGAAGGCGGATTCGTCCGATGCCAGCCACAGCGCCGCGTTGGCGATATCGTCGGTCTCACCCAAGCGGCCGAGTGGGATGCGTGCCGCGCGTGCGGCGAGCGCGGCTTCGTCGAGCATCGATTTGACGCCCTCGGTCGCGACGGTCGCGGGCGCGATGGCGTTGACGCGGATGCGCTTTGGCCCCAATTCGACCGAGGCGGCGCGGGTCAGTCCGCCGACGCCGGCCTTGATCCCGCAATAGAGCAAGGCGTTGGGCATCCCCTTCAGCGCCGAGACCGACGCGATGTTGATGATCGATCCACCGCGATCCGCCATGTACGGCGCGACCGTTTGGATCATCCAGACAATGCCGTCGAAGCCGACGCCCGACATGCGCGCGAGGGTGCCGGGCGTGATGTCCGCGATCGGCTCGTACTTGTTCCACATCGCGCTGCTGACGACGATGTCGAGCCCGCCCAGTTCCACGACGGTGCGCGCGACGGCAGCCTGCACCGCCTCGCGATCCGACACGTCGCAGCCGAGCGCGATGGCGCGTCCGCCGCGATCGGTGATGACGTCGACGACGGCCTGCGCCCAATGGTCTTTGAGATCGAGCACGGCCACGGCCGCGCCCTGCGCGGCATAGAGTTCGGCGATCGCCCGGCCAAGTCCGCGCGAAGCGCCCGTCACCAGAGCCACGCGGCCTGAAAGTCGTCCCGACATGATCGTCTCCGTGAATTTCCAGGGCGTGCATATGGCCGGGGGTAGGCGGGCGCCCAGCCGGGCGAAGAGCGCATCCGGCTTATCGCATGGGTGATAAGCGGACGGGCTGACGTGGGCCAATTGAGCTGCGCGGCGGTGGCTGCTTGCAGTGGCATCATGCCCAGGATCATTCTCGTAACCGGCGCGGCAGCCGGCATCGGTCTCGCCACCGCGCGGACCTTCGCGGCGAACGGCGACACCGTCGTGCTCGCGGATCGAGATCCGGCGGCGGCACATCGGGCGGCGCTGGCGCTCGGCGCGCCGCATCACGCGCTGGAAATGGATGTTTCGGATGAGCGCATGGTGCGTGACGGCGTCGCGGCGGCGCTTGGGCAGCACAGCCGGATCGACGTGCTCGCCAACAATGCCGGCATCATCGATGCGTCGGGAACGCCGGCGATGGACGTACCGGTGACGACGCTGGAACGAATCCTCCGTGTCAACCTGACCGGCAGCTATCTCGTCGCGCGTGAGGTCGGGACGGCGATGGCGCGGCAGAGCGGCGGCGCGATCGTGAACCTGTCGTCGCTGATCGCCTGGCTTACGATCCCGGGGCGTACACCTTACGCCATGTCGAAATCGGCGTTGCTGGGGTTCACGCGCGCGCTGGCATGCGAATGGGCGTCGGCGGGCGTGCGGGTCAATGCCGTGCTGCCGGGTTATGTCGCGACGGATATCGTGCGGTCGCTGGTGGAGCAGGGCAAGGTCGATCCCGCGGTGTCGGTATCGCGCGTACCGCTGGGTCGCATGGCCGAGCCGGAGGAGATCGCGCGCACCGTTCTATGGGCCGCGGGCAACGGCTACGTGACGGGTGCGAGCATCGTCGTAGACGGCGGATACGCTGCTTACGGTGGTTGCGAAGCGGTGGCCAGCCGCGCCGCGCGCAGCCATCGGCTGGTCGGCGCGCCGGTTGTCGTGATCAGCGGCGGTGCGCGCGGGATCGGGGCGGCGACGGCGGATCGCTTCGGTGCGGACGGAGCCAAGGTGATCGTGCTCGATCGCCAACCGTCCGAAGCGCATGAGGACTTCATCGTCGACATCACGGACGGCGACGCGGTCGAGCGCGTGGTCGGCCGGATCGCGGCCAAGCATGGACGGATCGACGTGCTGGTCAACAACGCCGCCATCGCCGACGATTTCCTGCCGACCGTCGAGCAGCAGCTCAGCGCGTTTGAACGCGGGCTCGCGATCAATCTCGTCGCGCCATTCCAGCTCTCGCAGGCGGTCGGCCGGGTGATGGCCGGGCACGGCGGCGGCGCGATCGTCAACCTCTCCTCGATTGCGGCACGGGGCGGACTGCCGCGCCGCAACAGCTATTGTGCGGCCAAAGCAGGCATCGAGGCGATGACGCGCTCGCTCGCGTGCGAATGGGCGTCGTCGGGCATTCGCGTGAACGGGGTTGCGCCCGGGTACGTCGCGACGCCGGGTGTGCTCGCGCTGGAAGCGGAGGGTAAGCAGTCGCTGGCGGCGGTGCGGCGGCGCATCCCGCTCGGCCGGCTCGGCGACCCGGCCGAGATCGCAGATGCCATCGCCTTCCTCGCGTCGCCGGCTGCGTCTTATGTGACGGGCTCCATCGTCGCAGTCGACGGCGGCTGGTCCGCTTTCGGTGACGCCGGGGACGCGTCGAAAATTTGAGGCGCATCGCATATGCGATTCTCCCGTCGGAAAGACGCCGCGCGCGTCACTGCGGCGCCGCCGGTCGCTATGCGGGGATCGGAAGAGGATAGAGACAAGATGATCAAGCTCGAGGTAGCCGACTACATCGCCGTGGTCACGCTGGACAATCCACCGGTCAATGCCCAGTCGATGGAGATGATCCACGGGCTCGCCGACGCCTTTGACCAGATCAACGACCGCGAGGACGTCCGAGTGGCCGTCCTGACCGGCGAGGGCAAGTGCTTCTCCGCCGGTGCCGACCTCAAAAATCGCCAGGATACATCCGCGCCCGGCGCGACCTGGAAGCGCAACCGTGCGGTGCGCGAATCGAGTTATGCGATCATCGAGTGCAACAAGCCGGTGATCGCATCCGTGAACGGCCCCGCGCTCGGCGGTGGTCTCGGGCTGGTCGCAAGCTGCGACATCATCGTGGCTTCCGAGAACGCCGTGTTCGGCCTGCCCGAGGTCGATGTCGGCCTGATGGGCGGCGGCAAGCACGCGGCGCGCATCCTGCCGCATTCGATGGTGCGCCGCATGATGCTGACCGGCTGGCGCGCGCCGGCCGCCGAGCTGTACCGTCGCGGCATCATCGAGGCCTGCCTGCCGTCCGAGGAGCTCATGCCCTGGGTCATGGACATGGCGAAAACGATCGCGTCCAAAAGCCCGATGGCGACGCGGCTGGCCAAGGATTCGATGCGGACGATCGAGAACATGACGCTTCGCGACGGCTATCGCTACGAGCAGAACAACACGTTCGCGCTTTCCAAGACCGAGGACTCGAAGGAGGCGATTGCGGCCTTCAAGGAAAAGCGGCAACCCGTATTCAAGGGCCGTTGATCGACGCGTGTCAGGAGCAGGCCAATGAGTATGGCACCGGCAGTCTCGACCGATCATGGCCCCGCCACGGGCGTGGTCAGCGCGTACGACTGGTATGTCGTCGCAATCCTCTTCTCGGTGTCCGTGCTCGGCTACATCGACCGCGTCATCCTCAGCTTCCTGGTCGAGGCGATCAAGGCCGACCTGCGTCTCAATGACGCGGAACTCGGCGCGGTCACCGGCATGGCTTTCGCGGTGTTGTATGTTTTCGGAGGCGTGTTCATCGGCCGGATGCTTGATGGCGGGCGCAGGGTGATGATCCTGACCGGCTGCATTCTCGTGTGGTCGGTCGCGACGGCGGCGAGCGGGTTCGCAATGGGCTTCGCGTCATTGTTCCTGGCACGGATGTTCGTCGGCGTGGGTGAGGCAGGGCTCAATCCGGCGGCGATCGGCATTATCTCCAGCCGTTTCCCGCAACATCAGGTGCAGAAGCCGATCGGGCTGTTCACAACCGGACTCTATGTAGGCGGTGGTCTCGCGATGATGGTGGGCGCGCGCCTGCTCGCGCAGTTCACCGCGACCGTGCAGTATCAGCTACCGCTGATCGGCGACGCGGAGCCGTGGCGAGCGGTGTTCCTGCTGCTCGCCGTACCCGGTATCGTGATCGCGTTGCTCGTGAAGTTTACGGTCAAGGACGATCGGGGCGGCGGCGCGATGCGGGGTGCGGTGCCCGTGCCGAAGGGGGAAGCGATGGCTTTCACCAGACGCAATGCGAAGCTGATCGCGCTCCTCGCCGGCAGCGTGATCGCATGGAGCCTGAACAACTACGGTCTTCTCAACTGGTACCCAGCGATGCTGATGCGGTCTTACGGGATGACGCCCGGCGGCGTGGCGACCACTTACGGCCCGGCGTTCCTGTTTGCCGGCGTGGCGGGTTGCCTCGCCGTCTATCCCTACCACGCCTGGCTGGCGCGGCGCTTCGCCCCGGCGAAGTCGGCGTTCTATCTCTGCTTTTCGCTGATGGCGGTGCTGAGCGTGACGACACTGGTCGGACCGCTCGTGCCGACGATCGGGGCGGCGATCGTGATGGCCTATGCCAATATGTTCGTCAGTTCGATGTCAGTGGCGTCGGTGTTCGTGTTGATCGTCGCGGTCGCGCCCGCCGGGCTGCGGGGCCTCTACACCGGGTTTTACATGGCGCTGGTGAACCTGACGGGTGGTGCGTTCGGGTCGGTGCTCGTGGGGCTGATGACCGACCACGTGTTTGGCGCGAACGGGCTCAACCTCGCGCTCGCCGTGATGGCACTGGCGTTCGGGCCGCTCGGTGCGCTGTTGATGTATCTCGCCTCGCGCGAGGACGTCGCCTAGGCGAGTGTTTTGAGAGCGGCGCGCCAGGCCTCGGGGAGCGGGGTCGGACGGCGCGAAATACTGTCGACATAGACGTGAGTGAAATGTCCCTCGGCCGCCGGCTCCGTCTCGCCCGCGACAAAGACGCCGAGGTGATAGGTGACGCTGCTCGACCCGAGCTTCGCAACCCGAACGCCGATTTCCAGCTTCTGTGGAAAGCCGACGGAGGCCGCGTACCGGCAGCCGGTCTCGACGACGAGGCCGATCGGGTTGCCGCCGGCGAGATCAAGCAGGCCGGCTTCGATCAGCCAGGTGTTCACCGCCGTGTCGAACCACGAATAATAGACGACGTTGTTGGCGTGGCCGTACATGTCGTTATCCGCCCAGCGGGTCGTGATCGGCACGAAACGGGGATAGGCATCGCGGGTGCGGAGCGGTTCGCGGCTCACAAGGCGGCCTCATAAAGCTGGCGCGCGTCTTCGAGGGTGATATCGCGCGGGTTGTTGCGGAGCAGACGTTGCTGCAGCATCGCGTCGGCGGCGAGGTGGTCGAGATGTTCTGGCGCGACGCCCACCGCCGAGAGGTGCGCGGGCATGCCCGCATCGGCCGCCATCGTCCGCAGCGCCTCGATCAGCCCTTGTGCCTGTGCCTGCCGCCCGAGGCCGGCCAGCGCGGGATCAACCAGCGGACCGAGCTCGGCATAGAGCGGCATCGCCGCCCTCATGTTGAAGCGGAGCACGTGCGGCAGCATCAGGACGTTCGATAGGCCGTGCGGCACATGAAAGCGCCCGCCGAGTGGATAGGCGAGAGCATGAACGCCAGCGACCGGTGCGTTGGAAAACGCCACGCCGGCGAGGTGCGCGCCGAGCAGCATCGCCTCGCGCGCTGGCATGTTGCCAGGATCGGTACAGGCGGTCATCAGGTTTGCGGCGAGCAGGCGCAATGCCTCGCGCGCAAGCATATCCGACATCGGGTTCTTGAGGTGGGCCGAGGTATAGGCCTCGATCGCATGAACCATCGCGTCCATGCCGGTCGCCGCCGTCACGCCGCGCGGGAGGCCGAGAGTCAGTGCGGGATCGAGCACGGCATGTCTGGCAATCAGCGCGCGCGACGAGACGCCGCGCTTCTCGTCGCGGGGAAGGGTGATGATCGAGACGGGCGTCGCCTCGGAGCCGGTGCCCGCCGTGGTGGGCACCAACACGAGCGGCAGGCCGTTCGCGACCGCGTTGTCCACGCCCCAGATCGCATCAAGATCGTCCCCCGAGCCGAGCAGATACGCGGCGAGCTTGGCGACATCCATCGGGCTGCCGCCGCCGAAGCCAACCACACTCGCAGCGCCTGCCCCACGGCCGAGCGCGACCACGCTCTCGAGCGTGGCACGCGACGGGTCGGCCTCGATCTGATCGGCGATCGTCACCGTGCGACCCGCATCCTGCAGCGCCGCAACCGCTGTATCGGCGAGGCCGAGGCTCATAATCTGCCGGTCCGTAACGAACAGCACCGCGCCTTCGGGCAGAAGATCGGCGATGCGCGCGGCGCTGCCCGCGCCACTGGTGAGACGCGGGCCGTAATTGAAGGTGAACGACTGGCTCATGCGAAACCTTCGCCTTTGGCGGCGAGATCGCGCAATAACGCCGAGACCGCGAAACCGGGCGCGCGATCGGCGTAACGGTCGAGCGCCGCGACGATCTTCGCGAGACCGACCTGCGAGGCCCAGAACATCGGCCCGCCGGTATAGCGCGGCCAGCCGTATCCGAAGAGCCAGACGACGTCGATATCGGACGAGCGCTGGGCGATGCCCTCCTCTAGGATTTTGGCGCCTTCGTTGACCATCGTGTAGAGTGTGCGGACGATGATTTCCTCGTCGTCGATTGCGCGCGGCGTGATATTCTCGCGCGCCCGGAATTCCTCGATCAGGCTGGCGACCAGCGGCGAAGAGCTGCGCTGCCGCTTCGCGTCGTAATCGTAGAAACCCGCGCCGGTCTTCTGGCCCCAGCGTCCCTGCGCGCAGAGCGCATCCTTGAGAGTATCGATGCGGTCGGGATCACGGTGCCAGCCGATGTCGACCCCGGCGAGGTCAGTCATCTGGAACGGACCCATCGGCATGCCGAAGTCGGTATGGACCTTGTCGATCTGTTCGGGGCTCGCGCCCTCCATCACCAGCGCCAGCGCATTGTCTTGGCGCGGAATGAGCATGCGGTTGCCGATGAAGCCGTAGCAGACCCCGGCCACGACCGGCACCTTGCCGATCTTCTGCGCCAGCGCCATCGCGGTGGCGAGCACGTCAGGCGCCGTTTCCCGCCCGCGTACGACCTCGACCAGCTTCATGACGTTGGCGGGCGAGAAGAAGTGCAGGCCGAGCACGTCCTGGGGGCGCTGCGTGCAGGCGGCGATCTCGTTGACGTCGAGATACGAGGTATTCGAGGCCAGGATCGCGCCGGGCTTGGCGAAGGCGGCCAGGCGAGCGAACACCTCCTTTTTGACCTCCATATTCTCATAGATCGCCTCGATAACGAGATCGCACGCGCCAAGCGCCGCGAAATCGAGCGTGGGATGGAGCAAGGCCATCGCTGCCTCAACCTGCCCGGCGGTGAGGCGGCCCTTGGCCGCTGTGGCGTCGTAATTCTTGCGGATCAGCGCCGCGCCGCGCTCCAGCGCCTCGCCATTGGTTTCAACCATGGTCACAGGGACAGCGGCGGACAGGAAGTTCATGCCGATCCCACCGCCCATTGTACCCGCGCCGATGATGCCGACGCGCGCGATCGTGCGTGGAGCGGCGTCATTGGGGAGGCCGTCGATCTTGCCGGCGGCGCGCTCGGCGAAGAAGGCGTGGCGTAAGGCCTTCGACTGATCGCTGGCGAGGAGCGCCAGGAACAAGCGGCGCTCGGTCGCAAAGCCATCGGCGCCGGATAGGGTGATTGCCGCCTTGATCACCTCGAGGCAGGCCTTGGGTGCTTCGAGGCCTTTGAACAGGCGCGGATTGGCAGCGACAAAAGCATCGATCTCGGCGAGGTCGCCTGCGACCGGCGCGGTGCTGATGGGGCGCGGGGACAGGCTCGATCCCGCCATGTCGACAGCGGCCTGCAGGGGGTCGCCATCGACGACGATGTCGACCAGGCCGATTTCGGCGGCCCGGGCGGCACTGACCGGTTCGCCCGAGACGATCATCTGCAAAGCGGCGGTGACACCGACCAGGCGCGGCAGGCGCTGCGTGCCGCCCGCGCCTGGCAAGAGGCCGAGCTTTACCTCCGGCAGGCCGAGCTTCGCGCCACCGGCCGAGACTCGGTAATCGCAGGCGAGTGTCACTTCCAGTCCGCCGCCGAGCGCCGTGCCGTTGATCGCCGCGACAACCGGTTTCAAACAGTGCTCGATCGCAAGGCAAACCTCGGGCAATTGTGGATCGGCCATACCCTTGCCGAACTCCGCGATATCCGCGCCCGCCGAAAAGAACTTGCCTGCGCCCGTGATGACGATCGCGGAAACACCGGCGTCCGCTTCGGCCTCGGCGATGGCGGCGACGAGGCCGGAGCGCACCTCCGCGCCGAGCGCGTTGACGGGCGGATTGTCAATGACGATCTCGAGGACGGCGCCGGAACGGGCAGTGCGGATCATGGAATACTCCGTGGGGAATCAGAGGTCTTTGAACGTGGGCGTGCGCTTTTCGCGAAAGGCGGCGACCGCTTCGCGGTGATCTTCGGTCTGGCCGAGCAGGGGCTGCATCGTCGCCTCATAGTCGAGAAAGCTGTCGAGACTCATTGCCGATCCGGCCGCGAACTGGCGCTTGGCGAGGTGGAGCGCGGTGGCAGGCCCTTCAGCGATCTCGCGCGCCATCGTCAGCGCGCGGTCGAGCAGGTCGGCGGCCGGTAGGATCTCCAGCGCGAGGCCAAGTCGCAGCGCCTCCTCGGCGTGCACCTCGCGCCCCGAGTAGATGATCTCGCGCGCGCGCATCGGGTTGATCGTGCGCAGGAAGTGCCACGCGAGGCCCGCGTCGGGCGCGTAGCCGATGCGGCGGAAGGTTGCGGCGAAGCGCACCGCCTCGCTTGCCAGCACGAGGTCGCTCGCCATCGCGAAGCCCCACGCGGCGCCGATGCAGACACCGTCAACGGCGGCGATCACAGGCGCGCGAAAAGACGCGATCGCGCGCGCCATGGCGTGTAGCGTCCGCATCCGGCCGAGAAATTCACCGGGCGGGGTTTCGCCCATCTCGCGGATGTCCGCGCCCGAGCAGAAATTCCCCGCTGTGCCGGTCAGGATCACCGCGCGGACCGCGCGATCCTCCTCCAGTGCGGCGAAGGCGGCGCAGAATTCGGCGCGCATCGCGATCGTGAAGGCGTTCTTCATCGCCGGTCGGTCAAACGCGACAATGGCTACGGCGCCGTGGCGGATTACGGTTATGGTCATGTGGGATCAGCCTAGGCACGGCCGCCATCCGTCCAGAGCGCGGGAGCGCGGATGCCGGAATATTCACGGATATGATGGCAGAGGCTCAGGGGAGGGGCGTGACGACCCCGAACGTACCTTTGGGCGCTTCGAACAGGCCGAGGAACGCGTCGAGCCGCTTGGCGGCGTCGCTCGCCACCGGCGTATGTTGCGGCGTATGCGTCACCGCCGCGACAAGTTGCGCGCGGGTGAGCTCCAGCTTCGGCGCGGGGGCGACGCCCGGCGCGACTGGCTGATGGATCAGCACCCCATTGCGGATCTCGACATGCTCGGCCTCCTTCCCGCCGTCGAGGAGCAGATCGAGCGCCATCGGCGCAACGAACGCACGTTCGGGCACCAGCCGCACCGCGAGCAGGTTGAGCATGTCCGACAGGGAGAGTTGCGGGACCGTGCCCGCGACGGAATCGAACCCACCGCTCGCGACGCCCTGCCGCAGTTCCTTGGCGCCGGTCAGGAAGGCGTTGCGCCACATCGAACTGGTCGCCTCATAGCCCTGCTGCTCGAGACTGTCGGCTAGTGCGAGCTTCGCGGCGCGGTTGTCGGGCTGCGCGAAGACGAGGTGCGAGAGCAATTCCGAGGCCCAGCGGAAATCGCCTGCCGCGATCGCCGACCGACCCTTTGCGAGAACGGCGTCCGCACCACCCACCGCCTCGACATATCGTGCCCCGGCGGCCTCGGGCGGCAGCGCGTTGAGATGCGCGGGATTGCCGTCGTACCAGCCGACATAGCGCTGGTAGACCGCCTTCGCATTGTGGCTGAGTGTACCGTAATAGCCTTGGTTGAACCAGCGGTTCGCGAGCGGTTCGGGCAGTTTCAACTGTTCGGCGATCTCGTCGGCGGTCAGGCCGGCGTTCATCATCCGCACCGACTGGTCATGGAGATATTTGTACATGTCGCGGTGCGCGGAGAGATAGTCGCAGATCTTGGCCCGGCCCCAGTGCGGCCAGAAATGCGAAGTGATCAGCGCGTCGGTGCGGCCACCGAACAGGCGTATCGATTCGGTGAGGTCGTCGGCCCAGGCCTTGGCGTCGCGAACCTGCGCGCCGCGCAGCGTGAGGATGTTGTGGAGCGAGCTGTTGGCCTCCTCCGCCATGTCGAGCACGCGGAATTGCGGGAAGTACATCGCCATTTCGGATGGCGCTTCGGTGTCCGGCAGGTACTGGAATTCGATCTCGACGCCGTCGATCGTCGCGGTCTCTCCGGTCTTGGCGATCTCGCGCGTGGGCAGCAGCATGTGCACCGCGCCGGCCGCCTTGCCGATGCGGCTGAACGCCGGGCCGATGCCGTCGCTGATGTCCGCAGTGGGTCCGGTGCCGATCAGATGCCCGAAAGCGTAGATTGCGCGACGGCTCATCGCGGGGCCGGCGATTACGTTCTCGGCGATCGCTTCCTTCAGGAAGCCTTTCGGCGCGAGGATCGGCACTTTCCGCGCCGCCGCGTCCTCGGGGGAGATGACGCCGGCTGCGCCGCCGAAATGGTCGATGTGGCTGTGCGTATAGATCACCCCGACCACCGGCTTGTCGCCGAGCTTCGCGCGCACGAGCGCCATCGCCGCCGCCGCGCTTTCGACCGTGGTGAGGCAGTCGACGACAACATAGCCGGTCTTGCCGACGATCACGGTCAGGTTGGCGAGCTCGACCCCGCGCACCTGATAGACGCCGTCCGCGACCTTGAAGAGGCCCGAGCGCGAGAGCAACTGTGCGTTGCGCCAAAGGCTCGGGTTGACGGTGTCGGGGCGCTTGCCCTTGAAGATATCGAGGTCGTTGAGGTCGCGGATCAGCTTACCGTCGGCCTTGTAGATCTTGCCGTCCGGAATTCCCGCGATGAAGCCACGGCTGGCGAGATCGAAATCCTCCTTATCCTTCCACGGCAAGCTGGCCGTCGTCTGCTCGTAATAGCGCAGCGTGGCCGGTGCGGCGGGCTTCGGCGTAGCCTCGAGGTCGGCGGGCTGCTGGGCCGCGAGCGGCTGGACGAGCATCGCAATGGTTGCGGCGGCTGCCAGGAAGCGCATACGATTGCCCATTTCATCCTCTTCGCGACTGCGGGAATTCGGCCCGCTTGCCCGCATTGTCGGCGCATGGCCGAGGCTTGCAAATCCCCCGTCCGCCAGGGGAGGGGATTTCCCGGATGTGATAATCCGCCCCGCGCCTTCGCGTAAGAGCATGCGGCCGTGCGGGCCAGCTAGATGGCGCCATGATCCAAGCCTTTCTCTGCGATGCCGTGCGCACACCGATCGGCCGCTACGGTGGCGCCCTTGCGCGCGTGCGCGCGGATGATCTCGGCGCGGTGCCGATGCGGGCCTTGCTCGCGCGCAATCCGGGCCTTGATCCGACGGCGATCGAGGAGGTGTTCTATGGGTGCGCCAATCAAGCCGGTGAGGACAATCGCAACGTCGGGCGGATGAGCCTGCTGCTTGCCGGGCTGCCGCACACCGTGCCGGGCGTGACGCTCAACCGGTTGTGCGCCTCGGGGCTGGAGGCGGTCGGCACCGCGGCGCGAGCGATCCGCTGCGGCGAGATCGATCTCGCCATTGCCGGCGGCGTCGAGAGCATGACCCGCGCGCCCTTCGTGATAGGCAAGATCGACGCGGCGTTCGGGCGCGGCCAAACGCTGGAGGACACCACGATGGGGTGGCGCTTCGTCAACCCCGCCCTCGACGCGCTTTATGGCACAGAGACGATGCCGCGCACCGGCGAGAACGTCGCCGAAGATTATGGGGTCAGCCGTGCCGATCAGGACGCTTTCGCCCTGCGAAGTCAGCAACGCGCGGCAGCGGCACAGGCGTCGGGCTTCTTCGCGGAAGAAATCGTGACGGTTGAGACTCCCGGTGCCCGGCGCGTCGGCTCTGTCATCGTTGCCGTTGACGAGCATCCGCGTGTGACGACTCTGGAAACGCTGGCCCAGCTCAAGCCGTTGTTTGGCGCGCACGGCACCGTCACAGCAGGGAACGCATCAGGCATCAACGACGGCGCTGCGGCGATGATCGTTGCCTCGGAGGCTGCTATCACTCGGCATGGTTTGACGCCTCGCGCGCGGATTCTAGGCATGGCATCGGCCGGTGTTGAGCCGCGCGTGATGGGCGTCGGGCCGATTCCGGCGACCCGCAAGCTGATGACGCGGCTTGGCCTGTCCATCGGTGACTTCGACGCGGTCGAGCTGAACGAAGCCTTCGCCAGTCAGTCGCTGTCGGTATTGCGCCAGCTCGGTCTGCCTGACGATGCACCGCATGTGAACGCGAATGGAGGCGCCATTGCATTGGGTCATCCGCTCGGCATGTCCGGCGCGCGGCTGGCGATGACATTGGTCCATCAACTTGAAACCGGGGGCGGCAAGCTGGGGCTGGCGACGTTGTGTGTCGGCGTCGGCCTTGGATTGGCTCTGGCGGTCGAGCGACTCTGAGGCCAACCATCCCAACCGTCGTCACCAAGCACAAGATCCGGCAGCACCGTTAGCGAACATGGCAAAATTGCCCGCGACACCATGCTCGGACTACTCAAGACGTGCAGCAAGCTCGGTATCTCATTCTACCAGTTCCTCCGCGATCGCTTCGCCGTTGCTGGCGCTCCCGTTGTCCCAGCCCTCCCGCACCTACTCAGGCTCGCAAAGGCATCTTCCCCAACGAAGCCGCCATCACCCGCCTCGTCGGCGCCATCCTCATGGAGCAGTCCGACGAATGGGCCGTCCAGCGCGCCCGCTACATGACGCCTGGAACCATGGCGCCGCTCAGCGACAATCCCATTGTCATGCTTTCGGCTGTGCCCGCCGCGTGACCGGCTCAAGCTGGCCGGAACGGCCGCGACCGCCCCCAGCTACACCACACCGTGGGACACGATCAGGTCTAAGGTCGTCAGCCCGAGCGCTGATGTGATCGAGGAGTGCGGCGTACCATCGGACAGAACGCGGGCGTGCCGGGCAAGTTGTTTATCACCCGGGTCCTACTCGCAAGGCAGTGATAGGTCCGCGTCCGGGGGCTTGTCCTAGCGGACAGGATGGGGAGGGCGGAGGTATTGCCCGCCTGTTCCGGCGGCTCAGTCCTCGAAGCGGAAGAGGATTCCGCCGCGCTCCTCCAGCCGCTGCACCAGCGCATCGCCCAGTACCGCGCCCGGTAGGCCCACGCCCGCCTGGCCTAGCTCCGGCTTATCCAACAACAGCAGCCCAGTTTCCGCAAGCATCCGACTGGTGGCGCCATAGCCAGGATCACGATCGCCGGTAACGCCAAGCTTCAACATTTCGCCCGCGTCGTTGATGCCATATAGCAGGAGGCTGAACGATGCCCGCTCGCAAAACGCGCGCGACGGCCCCTCTCCCGGTAGGGGAATATTGTCGACCGCCACCCCTGCCGCGTTCAGCGCAATTGCCTGTCGTTTCCCTTCGTCGCCCGGCCCAACGACCTGCATTTCATCATATTGAAAGTGGGCGCCATAAGGCAGTCCCTGCAAGACATTCGACCGGTGAACGTTCTTGGTGTTGATCGACGCCATCATGAAAGGGCGCACCCAGCAATCGAGGGTTGGATCATAGCGAACGTCGCCGATGCCGGGTTGATCGGTCCCGTTGAAACCCGGCGTGAGGGCGAAGGGATTGGTCAGCAGCGCCGCGAGCGAGGGATCGGCGTCGATCATGTCCTGGCGCGCCCTGGCTGAGGCAAAGGAGCCTCCGGAAAACTCGATATCAAAAACCCGAACCCGTCCATGGATGTGCTTGAGCGTCGAGCCCCAGCGCCGCAGCGCCTCTTGCTGCAAGACGCGAACGCCAAGTTCCGAGGGAATGGAATCATAGCCTGCGGACAGCAACAGCCGAGCGCCGGTCGCCTGCGCCGGGCCATCCCACCGGTCAATCATCTTGCGTGACCACAGAGGGTCTCCGGTGATGTCCGCATAGTCTGTCCCGGCACGGGCGCAGGCGGCAAGGAGTTCGGTGCCGTGGCGGTTGAACGGTCCGGCAGTGGTCAGCACCGTGCGCGTCGACTCGGCAAGCGCCCGCACCTGGTCTTCGTTGTTGGCCTCGGCCAGCACGATCGGCAATTCGGGCCTGCCAAGGTCACGCCTCAAGGCATCCAGCTTGTCGAAGTCACGGCCGGCAATTGCCCAGATCGGCGCGTTGGCAAGGCTCGCGAGATGCTCGGCAACGAAACGGCCTGTAAACCCCGTCGCTCCAAAAAGTATGATGTCGTATCGACGTGACGTGATCATGCGCCCTCCTCCACCTCACAAATGTTCTGATCGCTTCGTCGCGCGATCTTGGTCGGCAGGATCAACGGTCGACGGTCCATTGCCCGATGACGTTCACAACCCGATCGCACCAACCGACATATCCCCGCTTCCGGATGTGGCGGCCTGCGCGTAATGATCCGCCCGCGACAGGATATTGGCAGCGTAGAACTGCGCGAGCGTGATGCGGTCGGCCGGGCAACCGGGCACAAGCGCACCACGGGCAAGAACATGCCCTCCCGCCACAGTGCCAAAGAGACTGAGGAACGGCGTGGCGCCCGCCAGCGCATCGTCGACCGCCCCGGCATCGAGCCTGTCGCGGAGCCATCGGGCGACATCATCCAGATCCTTCGCACCCCGCGCCAACGCTGCGGAGAGGACCGGCAAATTGCGCTGTGCCAGTTGCTCCGCGCAGTCATGCAACTCGGCCAGATAGGACTGCAGGGCCGCGCCGCCATCCATCCCCAGCTTTCGTGTGACGAGGTCGATCGCCTGAATGCCGTTGGTGCCCTCATAGATCGGGGCGATGCGCGCATCCCGGTAATGCTGCGCGGCCCCGGTCTCCTCAACAAACCCCATGCCGCCGTGGATCTGGACACCGATGGACGCCACCTCGACGCCCATATCGGTACACCACGCCTTGGTTACCGGCGTCAGAAGGTCAGCCCTGAGGAGCGCTGCGCGCCGCGCCTCTTCCGTGCGGCCAACATGGGCGATGTCGATCGCGGCGGCGTTGACGTAGACGAGCCCACGCATGGCTTCCACCAGCGCCTTCATTGTCATGAGCATACGTTGCACGTCCATATGCTCGATGATCGGGGCTGGTCCGGTCCGCATGCTTGCGCCAAGGGGCCGTCCCTGACGCCGCTCGACCGCGAAGGCGAGCGCTTGCTGGAACGCACGTTCGGCGATGCCGAGTCCTTGGGTGCCGACGCTCAGGCGCGCATCGTTCATCATCGTGAACATCGCCGCCATCCCGCCATTTTCTCGACCGAGCAGGACACCTGTCGCCCCGCCTCCTTCCCCATAGCGCATTACGCAGGTGGGGCTGGCATGGATCCCAAGCTTATGCTCGATGCCGACACATTGAACGTCGTTTCGCGCACCCATGCTGCCGTCGCTGTTGATCAGAAATTTGGGGACGATGAAAAGGGATATTCCTTTGGTCCCGGCCGGCGCATCGGGTAGCCGCGCCAGCACCAGATGAACGATGTTCTCGGCCATGTCATGTTCGCCGAAGGTGATGAAGATCTTCGAGCCGGTGATACTGTATGTGCCGTCGCCCCGCCGTACCGCCTGGGTTTGCAGCGCCCCGACGTCGGAACCGGCCTGCGGCTCCGTCAGGTTCATCGTACCTGTCCAGCGACCAGAAACGAGATGCGGTAGAAAGAGGCGCTTCTGCTCGTCCGTGCCATGCGCACTGATCGCTGCAACAGTGCCGCGGGCGAGGATCGGGCAGAGGCTGAACGCCATGTTGGAGGCGGCCCAAAGTTCCGACACGGCGGCATCAAGCAGGACCGGCATCGCCTGCCCGCCGAATTCTGCCGGGGCGGAGAGGCCCGCCCAGCCGCCGCCAGCGAACTGAGCAAAGGCTTCTTTCAATCCGGGGGGCGTTACGACAGCCCCGCCTTCATAACGGCACCCTTCCAGATCACCTGATCTGTTCAAAGGAGCGAACACATTGGAAGCGAGTTTGCCGGCTTCGGTAAGGATGGCGGCGGTGATCTCCCGGCTCAATCCTTCAAACGCCCCGGTCTCGACAAGATCGTCCAGGGCGGCCACTTCGGTCAGAGCAAAAAGCATGCTGTCTAACGGTGCTTGGTAAGGCATTGACGAACTCCGGGCAATTCGGCCACTCGGGTGTGGGGTTTGTGCGAAACAAAGATCGCTGATCCGCGTTCGGCAGATTAATTAATTGAATAACTTGTTGTCGTGACCGGCGCAAGACGGCAGTCGCATTATGGCCGTGAAGGGTTTTCCCGATCCTTGGGGCCGTTCACACGATCTACATCAAGCGACGCAAAGGCGGTCGTGAACGGGAAGGCGAGGGGGCTTTGGCGACATATACGCCGAAGCACGGCCGACAGCGGACGCCGTTTCATAAAAGCCAACGCCGGCGAGTGGATCGATCGGCACATGGCTTGGGTAGCGAGAGGGGCAGTCCGGGAGCGGCTTTCATAAGATCGGGCGTCGAGCCGCGGGCGTCAAAGAGGTGGGTCGATGACACAATCGAACCCTGACCCAGATAATTCTGTGGTCGACGGGGATGGAACCTGCAACCATCGAGTTGCGGCGCGGCTATGGAGTACGTCGCAGGCAGTGTCCCGAGATTTCAGCGGCCAAGTGCCGCTCCCGCCAATATACGCGAAGCCCGTATTCTCGGGCAATATCATCGAAGCCGGTGAACCAGGGATGGTTCAGGCAATCCACCCGAAGGCTGTGGGCAGCCATGATTCCGCGGCGAGTCTACCTGTGCGCACGCGAAGACGCGTCAGTAGAGCGTATGCGTATGGATCGACCGGATGAGTTCACGCCGCATCTTCACTTACCAGCTTTTGGTGAGGGACGCCCATCTTGGTGAACATGGCGTTCCGAAAGGCCAGAATTGATTCGAGTGGCCGCCACATCACCAACAGTTGGTCAATCAGACCTTCTTCGTTCTGGTGCGTATAGTCTAGGCCATCGAGTACGAACTCCCCGAAGAAAATCTTCATCTTCACACCGGTGTAAGGGCCATCATGAAAGACTCGCTCGATTTCGATGCGGTCACATACGTTTACGAATGCTTCGAAGCTCTGGGGTATGTTCTCGATCCCGACCACAGTCTCGGGGAAGAACGATGCCTGAACAGTCACATCATTCGCGAGGCATTTCATGGCAGCGGGAGTATCGCGCAAGATCGTCGACCGGAAGAAGTTGCGCGTGACAGGATGATGAAACATTGCGGCCTGTGCTTCGTTCATGGATAAACCCTCTCAAAAGTCTGTTTCTGTCCGCTAAAGATCGCGCGGTCGATATCATGCTGCGAACGGCGATCCCCTTCAACTGCAAAGCGCGGTCGGGGGACGGTCGTCTCAGAAAAGAGTATGCACGGAGCCGCCATCGATGACGAGGCTTTGCCCGATCAAGAAGTTCGCCTGTCGGCTGCAAAACATGGTCACGAAAGCGCCCAAATCATCGCAATCCCCGAACCGGCCAGCGGGCACCCTGAACATCTTGTGTAGCTTCGCCTCTTCGTCTTCCAGGGTCGTACCATTCTCCGCCGAAAGGCGTGCCAGACGGTCTCCCATGGCGGTAGAATGAAACATGCCGGGCAGGATGTTGTTGATCGCGACATTATGGCGGGCAAAGTCCTTGGACAGTGCGACCGTATAGTTCACGAGCGCGGACCGGGTAGGCCCCGACAGCAACCGAACCATCATCGGACTTTTTGCGGCGGCGGTTGCGATGTTAACCACCCGACCGAATCCGCGATCTGCCATCCCGCCCACGGTTGCGCGCATCAACTCTATAGGGCCGATCAGCGTTGTCGCCACTGCCGACTGCCAGTCTTCAACCCCCACATTGAGATAGCTTTCCACCATGGGCGGTGGTGAGCAGGTAATGACGAGAATATCGGGTTCGGGGCACGCCGTCAGCAGGCGAGCGCGGCCCTCTGCCGTGCTGTGATCGGCAACTATCGGAACGACGGTCACCCCAGTCGCGGAGGCGATTTCCTCGGCCGCAGCTTTCAGCCTAGCTTCGCCCCGAGCGGAGATGACGAGATCGACGCCCTCGGCGGCCAATGCGACAGCACTGGACTTGCCCATGCCAGCGCTGCCGCCGGCGACAATGGCGGTTCGGCCCTTGATTCCAAGGTCCATGTTTCAGTCGACCTTCAGGCGGTAGCCGTCAGCGTCACGAACGATATGGCCGGCGGTCGGCGTGGCATAGTGCGTACCGATGACGAGGGTTCCGGTATCGGCCAGTTCAGCATACTTCGCCCGCCGCGTCTCGGTGGATTGAATGGCGTCGTAATCGACATGGCTGTTCCAATCCGGATGGGCGATCTGGCAGGGATGATGCGTGAAATCGCCGGTGATGAGCGCATCCTCGCCATTGGAGCGGATACGCACGCTCACATGACCAGGAGTGTGGCCAAGCGTCGGCTCAAGGCTGACTTCCTCGCAGATCTGTTCGTGCAGGTCGACAAGATCGACAAGGCCGGCCTCCCAAATCGGCTGGACGCTGTCCTTGAACGTCATTTTCTGGTCGATGTGACCATCGGCGTTATCGACGTCGTTCTGCTTCCAGAACTCGAACTCGGCCTTGCCGAACAGGTACCGGGAGTTGGGGAACGTCGGGACCCATTTGCCGTCAACCAGCATGGTGTTCCAGCCGACATGGTCAATGTGCAGGTGAGTGCAGAGCACGCAGTCGATGCTGTCTCGTGGGAAGCCGGCACCCTCGAGGTCTTGGAGGAATTTGGTTTGCAGATTTGCGAATATGGGGATTTCGCGCTCCTTATCGTTGCCGATGCAGGTGTCGACGAGGATGCGCTTGGTCGGCGTATCGACGATCAGCGCGTGGACGCTGATCTTCAGTAGGCCGTTCTCATCAATGAAATGCGGGGCGAGCCAACCTATCTTTTGCAGTTCTTCGACCGAAACCCTCTCGTCGAAGAGGAATTCCCCTCCCAGTGACATTTCGACTTCGACGATTTTCGTAACGGTCACATCGCCGATCTCCCACGTCATATTCGTCATGCACTCTCTCCACTTCCCAAAGAATGCCGTGCATCCGCCATGCGGGTGCAAGGCGATCGTTGGCATCCGTATCGATAGCATCGAGTCATAATATAGATTGGGTCATACAATCAATCGACTATTTAATACCCAGAACGATCTTCAGCGAAGCGCTGGTAAGCAGCTCAAAGGGCGGGACCGAATGCACTATCTTGCACGGGTAGCCTCCCTGCCCACCTCTCCCATAAACCGAGAGCGATCAGGCCGTTTCGAACAAGGCGGCCGCACCCATGCCGCCGCCCACGCACATTGTGACCACGACATAGCGAGCATTGCGCCGACGTCCCTCGATCAAGGCATGTCCTGTCATCCTCGCGCCCGACATGCCATAAGGATGACCAATCGAAATCGCGCCGCCGGACACATTCAGGCGATCATCGGGGATGCCCAGCACATCCTGGCAGTAGAGCACCTGCACGGCAAAGGCCTCGTTCAACTCCCACAAGCCGATATCGTCCACGGTCAGGCCGAACCGGTCGAGCAGTTTGGGCACGGCCAGGGCCGGGCCGATGCCCATTTCGTCGGGGTCTGTCCCCGCCATCGCCATGCCGACATAGCGGCCCAGGGGCGCGATGCCGCAGTCTGCCGCATATTGTGCGTCCATCACTACGCAAGCGGATGCTCCGTCCGACAATTGCGAGGCGTTGCCGGCGCTGATCTGCCCGCCTTCAATTACGGGCCGCAGCGCCGCGAGCCCTTCCAAGGTGGTTTGAGGGCGATTGCCTTGATCCTCGTCGAGCGTGACCGCCACGTGATTGGTGGTGCGGGTCTGGATGTCCGTCACCGCCATGATCGTTGTCACGGGTACGATCTCTGCATCGAATGCGCCGGCGGCTTGTGCTTCGCCCGTCAGGCGCTGCGAGCGCAGGGCATAGGCATCCTGCCGTTCGCGCGAAATGCCGTAGCGCTTTGCGACGATCTCCGCCGTCTGGAGCATCGGCATGTATATGTCGGGAGCCATGGCCGCCAGGTCCGCGTCTTCATCGACCCGCAGCGCCGGGGTTTGGACCATGGAAATCGATTCGACGCCACCTGCGACGACGATATTCATCCGGTCGACGATGACCTGTTTCGCTGCGGTTGCAATGGCCATCAGGCCGGACGCGCACTGGCGGTCGATCGTCTGTCCTGAAACGCCGTTTGGCAATCCGGCGCGAAGAGCTGCGGTGCGTCCGATCGTGTGCTGGAAACCTTGCGGCAGGGCTGACCCCATAATCACATCGTCAATGTCTCGGGGCGCTACGCCTGAACGTTCGACGGCCGCCCGGATTGCGTGAGCGGCAAGCGTGGGCGACGGGGTTGCGTTGAATGCGCCTTTATACGCCCGGCCGATCGGCGTGCGGGCTGTGGATACGATGACGGCTTCGCGCATGCTCTGTCCCCTGTTCAACCGATTCAATCCTGCTCAAGTCTAGCCTTGATCAAATTTAGGCGCGCCGATATTAGCTAGTTGAACAGTTAGCAAGTGATATCCAATAGGGAGGCGGAGCGCGGATGTCGCTCCCCAAATGCCATAGCGACGCGGAGCCTGGGGGAATTCATGCACGTCAGTGACGCTGTCCAGCGCCGTAAATCGGTGCGGGCGTTCCAGCCCCGTTTGGTCGATGTGGATGAGGTGCTGCGGTTGTTGGCGCTGGCGGCGCGCACGCCATCTGGAGGCAACCTGCAACCATGGCACATTCATCTGATTGGCGGGGATTCCCTGAGGAGATTCAAGCTGCTGATGAGCAAGCAGGTAACAAAAAATCCGCGCGGTGAGGGAACTGAATTTTCCGTCTACCCACCAGATCTCGCGTCGCCGTACCGTGAACGTGTTTTCGGCATTGGTGAGCAGCTTTACGCCTCAATCGGTATCGCGCGGGACGATAAGTCGGGCCGGCGCCGCCAGTTTGACCGGAATTTCCAATTCTTCGATGCACCGCTTGGCCTGTTTTGCTTCGTCAACCGTAGTGTCGGCCTGCCGCAATGGGCAGATCTGGGGATGTTTCTGCAAACGCTCATGCTGCTGTTGACCGAGGCGGGACTTGGTTGCTGCGCGCAGGAGTCCTGGGCGCGCTATCACCACACCGTCAGCAGTTTCCTCGGATCTCCGCCAGAGCAGATGCTATTTTGTGGCATGGCGATTGGCTACGCCGACGAAACCGCCGCAATCAACCATTGGCGGTCCCCGCGCATCGCGGCCGAAGATTTTGTGGCCTTGCACCAATGATGACCGGAGGTCAGGGGGGCAGCCCCCCCCGGCTCTGACCGGTGTCAGGTCTCATGTGTGCCAGAGCAGTGGAGGGGCGGCCGGAAAGTGCGCCGATTTACAATCCGCCCGTGGTCAGCATCCCGCCGTCGATAACCAGGCATTGCCCGGTAATATGCGATCCCGCAGCCGATGCGAACAGCAGTGCGGTGCCCGCGATGTCGCCAGGCTCTCCGATGCGGTCAAGCGGCGTGGATGCGCGGATTGCCGCTTCCCTGACCGGGTCTTCATAGAGCGCCTTGGCGAAATCGGTGCGGATGACGCCGGGCGCGATAGCATTGACCCGGATATTGTCGGGGCCTAGCTCCACAGCAAGGTTGCGGACGAGCTGCATATCGGCCGCTTTTGAAATGTGATAAGCGCCAAGAGTGGCGCTTCCGAATAGTCCGCCGATGGACGAAATGACGATGATTGCTCCGTCGCGCTTCTGCTTCATGTCGGGCACGGCCATCTGGATCAACCAGTGGTTGGACAAGACGTTATTTTCGAACACTTTCCGAAAGACATCATCGGCGATCTCCGACATCGGACCGTAAAAGGGATTGCTGGCGGCATTGCAGACAAGGATGTCGATAGGACCAAACACCGAACGCGTTTCATCGACCAACAACTGGAGCGCCACTTTGGACGAGATGCTGGCCGCCTTGGCGTGGGCGCGGACACTGCCGAGGCGGGCGTTGATCTGGGCTGCCACGTCTTCGCAACTGGCCTGATTCCGGCTGGAGATCACGACCCGCGCCCCGGAAGCGGCGAGCGCCTCGGCGATCGATCGTCCAATACCCCTGGTAGATCCCGTCACTATGGCGACTTTGCCCTGAAGCGACATCGATTCAAGCATGATACCTCGCTATGCAATTGACTAACTAATTCCGTTGATCCTATCTGGCACGAATGCCGCGCCAGTAAAAGGGGGGTGTCATTGCCGGGATGAATGCCGCGACGACAAAGCCCTTCAAACGGCGCGCGCGGCGTCGCTCAGCGTTCAAACGGGACTTGTTGGAACGGCACCTCGAGCGATGCTTCCAAGGCGACTACCAAAAGCGAGGGCCGCGAACGTGAATACCAGTTCATCAGCAGCCGGACCGCTTGCCGGGCTCCGGGTGTTGGAGTTTTCCGGCATCGGTCCCGCGCCTTATTGTGCAATGCTGCTTTCGGATCTTGGCGCGGAGGTGTTGCGCGTCGATCGCCCAGGTGACGCCTGGCGTAATCCGATCCTCTACCGCGGACGATCCACCAGTTATCTCGACCTGCGCAGCGAGGAAGGCCTGGAATTTTGCCTCCAGGCGGCGGACCATGCCGATGTTGTCATCGAAGGCTTCCGGCCTGGCGTGATGGAGCGGCTGGGGCTCGGACCTGAAGTCCTGATGGGGCGGAATCCGCGCCTGATCTACGGCCGGATGACCGGGTGGGGCCAGGACGGGCCACTCGCGCAAAGTGCCGGGCACGACATCAATTATCTGGCCATAACGGGCGCCTTGCATGCCATCGGTGTTCCCGACAGGCCCGCCATTCCCCCACTCAATTTGCTGGGGGATTTCGGCGGCGGTTCGCTGTTTCTCGCACTTGGCATTCTGGCCGCAGTACATGAACGTTCGACCTCTGGACGAGGACAGATCATCGATGCCGCGATTGTGGACGGCGTGTCATCACTGCTGGCGATGTTCAAGGGTTTGCAGGACGCTGGCAGGCTGAGCATGGATCGCGGCAGGAACGTTCTGGGCGGCGCGGCGCCCTTCTACCGCTGCTATACCTGTGCCGATGGTCGCGAGATCGCGGTGGGGTCGATCGAGCCTCAATTCTACCGCGAACTACTCGTCCGTATCGGTGCACCGGACCGGTTTCTCGCCGAACAGCACGACGACACCCAATGGAATGAGCAGGCACGCCAGTTGGCCGAGATATTCGAGACCAAACCCGCACAGGAGTGGTGCGAGATTCTGGCTGGAACCGATGCATGTTTTGCGCCGGTCGTGCCGCTGGCTGAGGCCGTCCGGCATCCCCAGATCCGCGCGCGCGGGATCTATGTCGAACAGGACGGTAAGGACCAGCCGGCGCCGGTGCCGCGCTTTTCACGAACACCGGGGGCGATCCAGCCGGAGGGTGTGGGCGTCGATATGTTGCGGCGCTGGATCGAGGGAGGGCCTCGCTGACGGCTCCCAGTCATGACGTTGCGCTGCACTTGACAGTGCAATTGGCTTGACTCGTTCGCGAAAATTGCGGATTGCCGAACAATAAATTGTGTGATTAATTAAACGGGGGTGCGGCCAGCGGTCGCGCCTTGGGATGAGGAGAGCGCGGTGGATTTCCGACTGGCGGACGAGCATCAGATGCTCAAGGATCTCGTGAGTCAGTTCGTTTCGCGAGAACTCATGCCGCTGGAGCAGACCGTACTGGATCGTCATGCGAGCGGCGGCGGGTATGAACTGACCTTAGAAGAGCGGGCGCGCATCGACACGGTATCGCGCGAGATCGGATTGTGGGGGCTCGACGCGCCGGAAGATATCGGCGGCAGCGACCTTCCTCTCGTCGCTATGGTCGGCGTCAACGAGGAAATGGGCAAGACAGTCGTTCCCTATATTCTGCTGCCCGACTCGCCCAATCTCCGAATGCTGAAGGCGGTAGCCAACGAACGGCAGCGCGAAGCCTATCTCGAGCCCTATGTCCGCGGTGAAACCATCTCGGCTATCGGCATTTCGGAACCCGGGGCCGGTTCCGATCCCATGGCGATGTCGACGCGCGCAGTCCCGGACGGTGCCGACTGGATCCTGAACGGACGCAAAATCTGGATATCCCGCGCGGACGTTGCCGATTTCACGATCGTGATGGCGGTCACGGGCAGGGAAGCGAACGGCCGCAACAGCATCTCCGCATTTCTGGTCGATAGCGACACGCCCGGCTATCACGTGCTCCGCAAGATTCCGATGGTCGGCGGTCACCCGACCTTCGAGGTGGTGCTTGAAGATTGCCGCATTCCGGGATGGAAGCTGCTGGGCGAGGTCGGGCAGGGATTTGCGCCGATGCAGTTGCGCCTGGGCACACGGCGCATCGAAATGGCATCCTGGGCTATTGGGATGGCGCAGCGCGCGCTGGACATGATGGTTGAATACGCCGCGCAGCGAAAGACTTTCGGTGTTCGGCTGTCCGAACGGCAGACCATCCAGAACTGGGTTGCCGATTCCGCCGCCAAGATTCACGCGGCCCGTCTGATGACATATCATTGCGCGTGGAAGCTGGACGAGGGCGAGGACGCGCGCCGTGAAATTTCCTTCATCAAATCCCATGCGGTCGAGATGGCTTACGAAACGGCGGATCGGGCGATGCAGACATTCGGCGGGCTGGGCATGACGCATGAGATGCCGTTGGCGTTGATGTGGCAGAAGCTGCGGACGTTCCGCATTTTCGATGGCCCGACCGAAGTCCACAACTGGGTGATCGCGCGCGATATTTTTCGCACCCGGACTTGAAGGATCAGGCCCATGCCAACTGTAATGATCGAAACGCGCGATCATGTCGCAACGTTGCGCTTCAGTGCTCCGCCGCACAATTTCCTGCATCTTGAATCCCTGACCGAAATTGCCGACGCGCTGGCGAAGCTGGATGGCGATTCCGATGTTCGTGCGGTCGTTTTCACCACCGAGGGTCGCGTGTTCTGTGCGGGCGCCGATTTCAGCGGATCAGGCCAGGAAGAGGTGACGCGTGAAAACGTGGGCCAATTCTATGCTCAGGCCGCGCGTATTTTCACGGCCCGCAAGCCCGTCGTTGCCGCAATTCAGGGCGCGGCAATAGGTGCGGGACTCGGTCTGGCGCTCGCCGCCGATTTTCGCGTTGCCACGTCAGAAGCGCGATTTTCCGCCAACTTCGTCAGGCTCGGATTTCACCCCGGCTTTGGCATGAGCCTCTCGCTTGAAGCTGTGGTGGGTCACCAGGCGGCCTCGCTGCTGTTGCTGACGGGGCGGCGCATCGGTGGAGATGAAGCCATGAAGATCGGGCTGGTCGATCAATTGGCGCCGTCCGCGGATCTGTATGCCGCTGCGCACGATCTTGCGGCAGAAATCGCTGGCAACGCGCCGCTGGCGGTTCAGGATACGCGCGCGACGCTTCGCGCCGCGCTTGCCGGTTCGATCAGGCAGGTGACCGATCATGAAGCCTCCATTCAGGGCAGGCACCGCAAATCAGCCGATTTTCTCGAAGGGCTGCAAGCCGCGACGGAGCGCCGCAACCCTGTTTTCATCGGCTCCTGACGTGGGTCATCGCGTCCTCAGCGCGAAGTATTGAACGAAAGCGATAGCACATGAACTTCGAATATTCACCCAAGACCAACGAAATCCTCGACCGCCTTCGCACCTTCATGGGCCGATACATCCATCCCAACGTAGCGCGGTATGAAGAAGAGAGCGCCGCAGGCGAGCGGTGGAAAATTCTGCCTGTCATGGAAGAATTGAAGGTCGCAGCAAAGGCGGAAGGGCTCTGGAACATGTTCGTTCCACCCAGCCACGGCCACGTGGTCGTCAACGACTATCAATTCGAAGGGACGCAACTAACCAATCTGGAATATGCGCCTCTCGCCGAGGAAATGGGCCGGGTGCACTGGGCTTCGGAAGTGTTCAACTGTTCGGCGCCGGACACCGGCAACATGGAAGTCCTGGCGCGCTACGGCACGGCTGAGCAGCAGCAGAAGTGGCTGGTTCCCTTGGCGAACGGAGAGATCCGCTCGGCGTTTCTGATGACCGAGCCGAAGGTGGCTTCATCGGACGCGACCAATATCGCCACGGAAATCCGGCGCGAAGGCGACGAATATGTAATCAATGGCCGTAAGTGGTGGTCGAGTGGTGCGGGTGATCCCCGTTGCAAGATCGCGGTGCTCATGGGCAAAACGGACCCTGATGCTCCCCGCCATCTTCAGCAAAGCCAAATCCTGGTGCCCATGGATACACCAGGCGTCAGGGTCGAGCGCATGCTGCAGGTATTCGGATTCGATCATGCGCCGCATGGCCACGGCGAGGTCGTCCTCGAAAACGTCCGGGTTCCCGTTTCGAACATGATCCTGGGCGAGGGGCGTGGCTTCGAAATCGCACAGGGTCGCCTTGGGCCCGGCCGCATCCACCATTGCATGCGCACGATCGGCACTGCGGAGGTCGCGCTGGAAAAGATGGCACGGCGCCTTGGCGATCGAGTGGCGTTCGGGAAGCGCTTGACGGAATTCAACGTCTGGGAGCAGCGCATTGCAGAGGCCCGGATCGACATTGAAATGACGCGCCTGCTCTGCCTGAAGGCAGCATATATGATGGACACGGCTGGCAACAAGGTTGCCCGGGACGAGATCGCGATGATCAAGGTCGCGGCGCCAAGGATCGCGCTCAAGGTGATCGACGATGCTATCCAAGCCCATGGTGGCGCTGGCGTGTGCCAGGATTTCAGCTTGGCGTTCGATTACGCTCACATTCGCACGTTGAGGCTAGCAGATGGTCCTGACGAGGTTCATTGTCGAACCATCGCTCGCGCTGAATTGGCGAAGTACCGGACGTCATAATGCCGTTACTTGTCAATTAATTGCATGCTTGAACACTATATGGCGAGCCGCTATGTCATAGCTTTTTGGGGAAGGTAGCCCGTGGGTCGGCCAGCGAAATCACATGAGGAGGGGCCGGGAATGGACGTCGGAGCCCGTGAGCAACTTCTCAATGCAGCGGCGGACCTGATGCGGGAGCGGGGCTCCATTGACATCACGCTCACCGAAATCGCGCGTCGAGCGAATATCAATTCGGCCATGGTGAAGTATTATTTCGGCAACAAGGCCGGTATGCTGGTCGAATTGTTGCGGAAGGTGATGCTTCCAGGAATGAAGCAACTCGACCACCTTCTGGGGATGAGTATATCTCCTGAAAAAAAGCTCGAAGTTCATATAAGTGGAATTGCGAACACATATCTCCGCCATCCCTATATCAATGCACTGATGCATCACCTGATTCTGGAGTCTCCGGAAACGTTCGGTGCGGTGATTGACAGGGAATTGAGCCGTCCTGTTGCAGAAGCTCAGCGGCAAATCATGGCAGAAGGTGTAAAGGCTGGAGTGTTCCGGGAGATGGACCCGGTGATTCTGTACCTGATTATCACGGGCACCTGCGACCAGCTGTTCCTGCGCAAGCTGCTGCTGCGAGAATTGCTTGGGGGAGAAAGTCTGAGCGAAGAGAGGCGACGGCAATTTGTCGAAGAATTGTGCAGCATTATTCTCGATGGGATTCGCGTTCGTTAGAACCGTTTGAGGGCGGCAGGATTCGAGCGGCGGGGGCGCAAACGGCGACCGCGCCGATCAACTAACGACGCCATAGCGCGAACCACCACAGCACTCCTGGGACTTCACGGCTTCGTATCGCTATAGGCCGGCGCTCTGCTCGCCAGCGACAGCATCCCTTATGCCGCCGCGTGGTATTGAAAACCAGTCTGAGGGTTAGTGACGCATCGGCGCCGTCCGGCTCCAACTCTGGATCAGCGATTAATCTCATCGACTGGCGGGCTGAAAGGTCTTCTGACAGAGCATGGTGCGACCGAGATCGACCCGAACATGCTCTGAGCGTGCTACTGCAGCCTCATGCGCTTCACCTACCGGCAACGTTGACGTCCGCGAAACGCGCAGACTGCACTTCGTGAAGCCGACCTCCGCCCTGCGCGAGGCGTTCGAGCAGCGCGCATGGCGCATAGGTAACGCCATAGCGTTCCGCCAAAACGCGCAGGCCTGAGACGACGCGGTCCAATCCGATGCTATCTGCCCAGAACATCGGCCCCCCGGTCGCGGCGGGCCAGCCATATCCGAGCATGATCGCTACATCGATGTCGGACGCACGTACCGCGAAGCCTTCCTCAAGGATGCGCGTGGCCTCGTTTACAACCGGAAACAGCTGGTACTCCGCGATCGTCGCGGCCGTCCAGTCGGGCTTGCGGCCGGTCGACAACTTGGCGAGCAGGGCGGCGACCTCTGGTGAAGGAACTGGGACGCGATCGTTGCCGTAATCATAATAGCCACGTCCAGCTTTCTGCCCGACCCGACCAGAGGCGATCAAGGTGCGCAGGATGCCCATGCTATCCTCACCGGTGGGGGTCGAGGCCGCGACTTCCAGGCCGACAAGGTCGGTCATCTGAAACGGACCCATCGGAAACCCGAATGCCACCGATGCTTCGTCGATCTCCTGCGGGGTGAAGCCGTCCAGCAATAAGGTTCCGACAAGCTGGCTGCGCGCGGCCATCGCGCGATTGGCGATGAATCCGGGGCAGTTGCCCGCCAGTACTGGCGTCTTCCCGATCTTCTGGGCGATCTTCAGCGCCGTGACGATCGCCGAACTGGAGGTGAATGCACCGCGGACAATCTCGAGCAGCGGCATGACGTTTGCCGGCGAAAAGAAATGCAGGCCAAGGAAGCGCTCCGGCCGCGAGATTGAGGCGGCGAGCTTGTCGATGTCCAGGAAGGACGTATTGGATGCGATGAGCGCCGTTGGCTTGACGATGCCGGCAATGCTCCGAAACAGGGCCTGCTTGGCATCCATGTGCTCAAAGACCGCCTCGATGACGAGGTCAGCTTCGGCGACGGCGCCGATGTTGATCGTCGGCTCGAGGCGGGTGCGTGCCGCTGCCTGTTTGCTGGAGGTAAGCTGGCCGCGCTTTACCGCGCTGGCGAGATTGCGGTCGACCGCGGCCACACCGCGTTCCAGCGCTTCGGATGATTGCTCGATCAGTGTGACGGCGATTCCAGCCGCCAAAAAGCAAGTTGCGATACCCGTCCCCATCAATCCGCCGCCAATGACCGCCACCGAATCGATAGTCAGAGCAGGCGTCCCGGCCGGGATGTCGGGAACCTTGACGCTATTACGTTCGGCGAAGAACGCATAGCGCCGGGCCGCGGATTGGCTGGATGCGGCGAGCGCGACGAACTGTTCGTGCTCGAACGCGAGCCCAGCTTCGAACGGCATGTTTACCGCAGCCTCGATTGCGCAAATTGCGGCCTCGGGGGCATCGAGCCCTCGCAACACACGCTTGTTCTCGGCGCGAAATCGCTCGAACAGGCCGGGGTCGTGGCGGGCCTCGGCCAAGGCATCGCTCCGGTCGCGTACCGGGACCACGGCATGCTGGGTGTCGAGCTTGCTCTGGAGAAACTGTACAGCACCCCATGCCAAATCCTGTTCGTCCACCAGGCTATCGATCAGACCTAGCACGTGGGCCTGTGAAGCCGGCAGCGGCCGACCGAAGGCGATGACGTCCAGCGCCTTGGCGGCACCGATAATCCGCGGCAGGCGCTGGGTGCCGCCGCCGCCAGGAATGAGGCCGAGATTTACTTCGGGTAAGCCGACCTTGGCTGAAGGGACCGCCACGCGGTAGTGACAAGCGAGCGCCAGTTCGAGACCGCCACCGAACGCGGATCCGTGCATGGCGGCGACCACCGGGGCTGGAGCCTGTTCGATCAGGTCGCCCAATTCGATGAGGTCGGGCCAATCCTTGGCCTTGCCGATTTCCTTGATATCAGCCCCGGCGAAAAACGTCCGCCCCTTGCACAACAGAATGATGCCCCGGACGCCCGGTGTAGCACAGGCATGTTGAAGCGCCCTTCCAAGTTCCGACCGCACCCGGTTTGACAGCGCGTTGACCGGTGGTGAGTCTATGGCGACAATCGCGATACCGTCCCGCCAGGTGATGTCCGCCAGCTTCTTTTCCATGAGTCCCACCCGTTCCACTTCCATCGGCAGATTGTGCGCGTGCGTTGCTTGGCGCGCAGCCGGATAGCGGCCCGCACCCACGCTGTATGTTTGGTGGCAATGCCTCACATCGCGGTGCTTGACAACAAATAATAACTAGCTAGTTAATTGTGACAACGTGTGGGCCGGGCCGATGAAAAAATGAAGCGCATGGCATTCAAGGCAATCCGCTACGAAACCGAGGGTCGGGTTGCCACCATCACCTTGAATTGCCCTGAAAAGCGGAATCCGTTCAACGTTCAGATGCGTCAGGACATGGTTGCCGCGTTCGATCTGGCCGACGCCGATGACGAAGTGCGGGCGATCATCGTCACCGGCGAAGGGCCGGCGTTCTGCGCCGGCGCCGATCTGGGTCCGGGTGGGCGCGAGCAGATGGAGCAGCGATACTCTGCGGTGACGCGGCCCGATGGCACGATCGACTATGCCGCCGAAGCAGGGCGCGATGGCGCGGGCCTGGTCGCGCTGCGGATCTATCGGTGCCTGAAGCCCGTGATCGGTGCGATCAACGGTCCGGCTGTCGGCGCCGGCGCGACCATTACCCTGCCGATGGATGTGCGGGTTGCCGCCGATACAGCGCGGTTCGGCTTTATCTTCTCGCGGATTGGGCTCGTGCCGGAGGGGGCGTCCACCTACTTCCTGCCCCGCCTGATCGGGGTTCCGAAGGCGCTCGACTGGCTCTTTTCCGGCCGATTTGTGTCGGCAGACGACGCCAGGGAGGCGGGTATGGTCCAGCGCATCGTTCCGCCCGGTGAGCTGCTCGCCACCGCGCGGGCAATCGCGCAAGGGTATATCGAGGGTACGTCCGCGGTTTCGATGGCGCTGATCCGCCAGATGATCTGGCGTGGCATCGCCATGACCGATCCGATGGAGGCCCACAAGGTGGAGGCATGGGCCCTGCTGGCGCGCGGGCGTGGTGGCGATTTTGAAGAGTTACGGTCGGCGAGGGGCGAAGGGCGTGGCCCACGGTTCACGGACCGGGTCTCCAACGGCATGCCGGACTTTTTTCCTTGGTGGGTGGACCCGGACTATGCGTGACGCACAAGCTGCAATCGGAGGCGCCGTGACGCCGCCCGATATCGACGAGGCCCGACTGGCGGCTTGGATGGGCGCGCATGTCGACGAGTTTGCCGGTCCTCTGACACTGCATCGCTTCGGAGGCGGCCAATCCAATCCGACCTACCGCGTCGATACCCCGACGCGCAGCTATGTGCTGCGGCGCAAGCCCTTTGGCCAGTTGCTCAAGGGCGCGCATGCTATCGAACGGGAAGCGCGGGTGCTGGAGGCGCTACACGGAAGCGCGGTCCCGGTTCCTCGTCTCCTGGGGCTGTGCACGGAGGACAGCGTCCTGGGCAGCGCATTCTATGTGATGGACCATGTCGTCGGCAGGATCTTCTGGGACACCAGCTTCCCGGAAGTGACCAGAGCCGCGCGCCCGGCCTATTTCGATGCCATGAATACCACGATCGCGGCACTGCACAGCATCGACCCGGCCACGGTCGGTCTGGCGGACTACGGACCAGCCGGGGGATATTTCGATCGCCAGGTCGCACGCCTTTCGCGCCAGTATCGCGAGGACACCGACGCGGGCCGGGCGGCCGACATGGACCGGTTGATCGAATGGTTGGAAGAACATCGCCATATTCCCGACGAGGTCCGGATCGTTCACGGGGACTTTCGCTGCGACAACTTGATCTTCCACCCTTCGGAACCGCGCGTGATCGCTGTTCTCGATTGGGAACTGTCCACGCTCGGTCATCCCTTGGCGGACTTTGCCTATCATCTGGTCATGTACAAGATGCCACCGAAGATCGTTGCCGGCCTGATCGGTTGTGATCTTCAGGCCATGAACATACCGTCCGAGATCGACTATGCGAGCGCTTATTGTCGCCGTGTCGGCCGACCTGACATCACCGCCGAGGATTTGCGCTACCTGACCGCCTTCACAATGTTTCGGATTGCAGGGATCATGCACGGGATCAAAGGACGGATGATCCGCGGCAATGCCGCTTCGGATTCTGCTGCGGCTCGCGTGGCCAGATTACCGGACTTGCTCGCACTTGCCTGCGCGGTTGTTGACGCGCGGGTTTGAAAAGGCCGTTGCCTTTATCACCACGGCGGACTAGCATGAATTAGTCAATCAATTAATATTTGTGGGCGCCAGTCTTCTCGAAAGCGCTGTGCGGCCAAAAGGAGGCGCGGTGGAAGACTTTGCGATGCTGATCGACGGGAAACTGACTCCCGGCCATGGGTCAATAGACGTCCTCAATCCTGCCACCGCACAAGCTTTTGCAAAGGCACCGCATGCATCGCCGGCGCAACTCGACCTGGCAGTCGCGGCAGCGCGCAGGGCCTTTCCAGGCTGGCGTGACACCCCGGTCGAAGATCGCCGCCGAGTGCTTTTGGCAATGGCCGACGTTATCGAGGCGAATGCCGAAGAACTGGGCCGATACTTGACGATGGAGCAGGGTAAGCCTCTGGCAGACGCGATCGGCGAAGCCCGTGCGACGGCAGGCGCTTTCCGAGCTTTTGCAGCGTTTGATCTTCCCGTAAAAGTGATAGAGGATTCGCAATCCCGCCGCGTGGAAGCGCATCGCCGGCCGCTGGGCGTTGTAGCAGCCATCGTACCGTGGAATTTTCCGCTTTCGCTGTTGGCGTTCAAGATGCCGCCGGCGCTGCTGGCGGGCAACACGATGGTAATCAAGCCGGCCGCGACAACCCCGCTGAGCACGTTGCGTATCGGCGCCTTGATCGCCGATATTGCGCCGCCCGGGGTGGTGAACATCATTTCCGACGACAATGACCTTGGCCATCTGTTGTCGGCGCATCCGGATGTCCGAAAGGTTTCATTCACCGGTTCGACGGAAACGGGCCGCAAGGTAATGGCCGGTGCCGCTGCCACGCTCAAGCGCCTCACACTCGAACTGGGCGGAAACGACGCGGCCATTGTGCTGGATGACGTGAATCCACGCGAAGTGGCCGGTGAGATATTTCGGGCTGCCTTTCGCAACAGCGGCCAGATCTGCATCGCCATCAAGCGCGTCTATGCGCACGAATCGATTCATGATGAATTGTGCGATGAAATTGCTCGGCTGGCGAACGAGGCCGTGGTCGGCGATGGACTGGCGGAGGGAGTCCGGTTCGGCCCATTGCAGAACAAAGCGCAATATCATCGCGTGGCCGGGCTGATTGAGGATGCGCGGACGAAGGGCACGATTATTGCTGGCGGTGAACCGCCCGAAGGCCCCGGCTACTTCATCAGACCGACGGTGGTGAAGGATGTCAGCAACGGCGTCCGCGTGGTGGACGAGGAGCAGTTCGGTCCGGTTCTGCCGATCATCAAGTTTTCGGATATCGACGATGCCATAGCAATGGCCAACGACAGTCCCTGGGGGCTGGGTGGCTCGGTCTGGTCAGGCGATTGGCAGCGCGCCGCCGACCTGGCGGGACGCTTTGAATCAGGCACCGTCTGGATCAACCAGCATGGCCATTTGTCGCCCATGATTCCGTTTGGCGGCAGCAAGCAGTCTGGCTTCGGCGTGGAAATGGCGGAAGCGGGGCTTGAAGAATTCACCCAACTGCAGGTCATCAGCGTTCTCCGCTGACGACCTTCGGCAGCGCACCTAGACGATATCCTGGCCGCGCAGCGAAAGCGCCGATGCGACCCAACTAGATCCAAAGAGGTAAGACATGGGTGATGCCCTCATTATCGACGTCTGCCGCACTCCACGCGGTATAGGCAGAGTTGGCAAGGGGGCGTTGGCGTCCTTTCATCCGCAACACCTCGCGGCAACCGTCTTGAGGGCCGTTGTCGAACGGAATGATCTGCGGTCGGAAGATATCGACGATGTCATCTGGGGCGTGTCCACCCAGCAGGGGAAGCAAGGTCGCGACCTTGCTCGCATGGCGGCGCTTTTCGCGGGGTTCGACGAACGCGTGAGCGGAGTGACGCTGGACCGCTTCTGCGGTTCTGGCATCACCGCCGTAAGCTTTGGTGCCGGGCAGATCATGTCCGGCATGGAAGACCTGATCGTGGCCGGCGGGACCGAGATGATGTCCCATGTCGCCGAACTGCGCGCCAGCGATCCGTCTTCGGGCATGCTTGATGCCGGGAACCTCGCATTGCGGCGAATGCGGCCGCAGAGCAATCAGGGTATCTGCGCCGATGCCATTGCCACGTTGGACGGCATTCCGCGCGAGGCGTTGGACGATCTGGCCTATCAGAGCCAACAGCGGGCGGAGGTGGCCATTCGCGAAGGTCGCTTCGACCGGTCGCTGGTTCCGGTACTTGATGAACATGGCGCGATCGCGTTGGATCGTGAGGAATATCCTAGGCCGCAGACGACTCGCGAAGGCCTGGCTGCGCTCAAGCCTTCGTTTGCCGAACTGGCCGATCTCCCGATCGACGCGGACGGGACGACCTTTGGCGGCATGATCCGGCGGGCCTTCCCTGATCTGAAGTTCAATCATGTTCACCATGCGGGAAACTCATCCGGTGTCGTCGATGGCGCCGCCGCCGTGCTGCTGGCATCGCCGGCCTATGCGGCCCGAAACGGCCTGAAGCCGCGTGCCCGTATCCGCGCGATGGCCAATGTCGGCGCTGACCCCACCTTGATGCTCAATGGTCCCGGTCCAGCCGCGCGTAAGGCTCTCGCGAAGGCGGGGCTGACGCTCGACGACATCGATCTGTGGGAAGTGAACGAGGCCTTCGCCATCGTTCCCGAGAAGTTCATCCGCGACCTTGGGGTCGATCGCGAGAAGGTCAACGTCAATGGCGGCGCCATCGCCCTGGGCCATCCGATCGGCTGCACCGGCGCGATTCTGATCGGTACAATCCTCGATGAACTCGAAAGGCGAGATCTCAAGCGCGGCCTCGTGACGATGTGTGCGGCGGGCGGCATGGCGCCCGCCATTGTCATCGAACGCGTGTGATGCGGTGTGCGGCGGGCCACCGCCAGATCCCGCCCCGGACGGCCCGCCCTTGCGAACAGGTTGGCTGCCGAGACGACACGACACGTGTGAGAATGCAACCGGAGAGGTGATGAAATGGCCGATGGAGATGGTGCATTCCCCGCCGCGAAGACGTTCACGGACGTGCCGGGAGCCGACGGGGCTCACATCACCTTTTGTCGGCTATGCGAATCGCTTTGCGGGATGATCGCCGATGTTTCGGGTGGGCGCATTGTGAAGGTCCGTCCCGATCGCGACCATGTGACGTCAGAAGGGCATATCTGCCTGAAAGGTCCAGCGATGGCCTCGATCACCCACGATCCGGAACGGATATTGACCCCGCTCCGGCGAAAGGGAGCGGCCGGGGACTTCGAGCCCGTTTCCTGGGATGAGGCGCTTGACGATATCGCATCGCGCCTGAAGGCGGTGACGGCGGCGGGCGGCCCCGGCGCGATCGGCACCTACACCGGGAATCCGGCCGCGTTCGGCACTTTGCGCTATGGCTATTCCAGCATGTTCGGACGGGCGCTAGACCCGGTTTCCAAGGCGTTCAGCGTCACGCATACTGACGGCGCGGCGAAAGTTCTGGCACAGGAATTCCTCTATGGAGGCGTGGCGCCCTTCACCTTTCCCGACTTGCCGGGATGTGATTTTCTGATCCTGATCGGTGCAAATCCGGTCATTTCACATATGTCGCTGATCACCGAACCAAGGGCGCGCAAATATCTGGATGAAATCCACGCGCGCGGGGCGGTTGTTGTGGTCGATCCGCGAAAAACCGAAACGGCGCGGTTATTCGAGCACGTGCCCATTCGCCCCGACAGCGACGCCTGGCTGTTGGCGTCGATGGTGCAGCACATCTTCGCCAGCGGCCTTGAGGACCGCGACGTGGTTGAGCAGCGCTGCACAGGCGCATCCGAATTGCGCGTGGCTATCGCCGGGATAACGCCCGAACTGGCTTCCGCCCGTTGCGGCATTCCGGCCGAGCAGATCAGGACGCTGGCCGAGCGCTTCGCCGGCGCCCGCACCGCCGCAATCTACGGGCGTCTTGGCGTCTGTCGCGGCAGCTTTGCGACGCTCACCAACGTCATGATCGAGACGTTGAACGTCATCACCGGTCGGTTCGGCGCGCCCGGAGGATGGGTTTCCGGCGTGTCCCCGATCGACGGCGAAGATGGCCCGCCCGTTTATCCAGCCTATGGCGCCACTCGCACTCGAATCGGCGATCTCCCCTCGCTGATGGGGACGACTTCCGGGGGAACTCTGGCCAAAGACATCACCACGCCGGGGCCTGGCCAGTTGCGCGCGTTGTTCATCGACTCTGGCAATCCGGTCAGCTCCTATCCCGGCGGGGATCGGCTTGCCGACGCGCTGGAACAACTCGACCTGCTCGTGTCGCTCGATCTCTACGTTACGGAAACAAGCCGTCACGCCCATTACATTTTGCCGGCGATGACCTTCTTCGAGCGCGATGACCTTACCCAGATGTGGGCTTCTAACGCGCCGCGCCCTTGGGTGCAGTATGTCCCCGCCGTGCTTCCGCCGCAGGGCGAGGCGCGTCTTGAATATGACGTCTATGATGCGATTCTCGAGCGCATGGGCCATCCCGGCATATTTGCAGCCCGCGGCACTCCCGATCAGGCCCGCCCGGCCCTGATGGATGTAGTCGACCACGCTGTCCGCGCCGGAGTTTACGGCGATCGTTTCGGTGAGCGACCCGAAGGTCTAACGCTCGAGCGCCTTCAGCGGGAGTTTCCCCATGGCAAGCGGGTGGCCGAGCGGGTCGACGCCGCCGCTTCATGGAAGCGCGTGCGCACACCCGACGGCAAGGTGCGGCTTTTACACACTGTGACCGAAAAGGAACTTGCCCGCCTTCAGGCTGAGCCGAGCCCGGCCAGCGACGTGCTTCTGCTGATCGGCAGGCGCAAGCTGGGTTCGATGAACAGTTGGATGCACAATGTCGAGCGGCTGGTGCGCTCGGACCGGCCAACCCTGCTGATCAACCCCCACGATGCCCGCAACCGGCAGATCCGCGACGGAGACAAGGTCATCGTCAGCAGCGCCTCGGGCAGTGTCGAAGTTGAGGTAGAGATATCCGACGAAATCTCTGCAGGCACCGTCAGCTATCCGCACGGTTGGGGCAACAAGGGAGGCTGGAGCCGTGCCGCTTCACTGCCGGGCGTCAATATCAACCTGCTCACGTCGTCACGAGTCGAGGATTTCGAGCAAGTCTCCGGTATCGTTCATCTGGATGGCGTGAAGGTTACCGTTTCGGCGGCCTGATAGGTCTGATGCGGGCACGGGCGGGCCGATATGCGCGGCCCGCCAGGCGCCGCGCAAGCCGTTGCGCACCGGACGATAAGCCGACATGCGCGACGGCGCCCGCACTTCAGTTCAGCGCATTGAGCGACTCCCAGTCGGCTACTGCCGAACAGTTCCTCCGGGCCAGCGCCAGAAGTAAGGCGTCGGATGCCGGCGTGGATACGATATTGTAGGATGATGCCACGGTATAGGCGAGGCCTGACACGGCGTTCAGTCGGTGGGCCGCCAGAGCCACGTCATCCGTGTACTGCGGGTCCACCGCGCGCAAGGTTGCAGCATGGCGGCGGATCAGGCGCATCTCGCAGGACCGGCGATCGGTCGGGCTCAGGCTACCGGTCAGGAAATAGGCGACATCCATCTGGGGATCGCCAAGCCGCGCCAGTTGCCAGTCGATCAGGTAGGCGCTTGGTGTGCCATCTTCATTCGCCGCGAACATCACATTGTCCACGCGCGGATCGCCGTGAAGCAACGTAACGAATTTCGGGCGAAGGTCGCACCAGCGCGCAATTAGCGGTGAGAATCCTTCGATGATGGCGAATTCTTCGGCGCTAAGCTGCCCCGAAAACCGCTCATGAAAGGCCAGTATACCCGCGTTATAGGCCGCTTCCAGCTCTGGTGCGCCCAGGACATGTTCAATCCCCCAATCGATTTGGCCAAGCCGTTCCGAGTTGAGGAAATGCGCGTGCAGGCGTGCGAGCTGATCGATCACCGCCTCCGCTTCAGCGGCGTTGCAGCCCTTCACCTGGTCGCCGGGAACGAAATCTTTGCCCAGGTCTTCAAGAACCAGGTTGACCTTGGTGCCCGCTCCCCCCGTTTCGGCATAATAGAGGCGCGGGGTCTGCACCGGTGGGTCCATTCCGAACAGGCCGTACACGGCCGCCTCGCGCGGATAATAGCCTAGCTTTTCGGCCATGCCGCCGGGCCTGGGTGTTTTAGGGTGAAATTTGGCGATCAACGACGTGGGCGCGGTTTGGCTGGGAATATTGTAGTTGATGTGCACGCGGGCGGTCGCACTGACGTTGCCGGTGCTCACCGGCTCCAGCCTGGCCAGCGTTACCAGCGGAACCTGGACGCAGGCATGCGCGAACACGCGTTGAACCCAGCCCGGCGTGATGTGTTCGAGTGTTTCCAGCATTTCGGGCGGAGGTAGGTCGTCTGGCACGCCGGGATCGCCCTCTACCCCCCAGAACCCGTCCATGTAACTGGAATTCCAGCAATCCATGAAGCGCCCGTCCACAATCCTGAACACTTCGATGCCGCAACGTTCGATGCGCGGGCCTTTGCGGGTATGGGCGTTCCACACCGACACCGCGCAATCATCGTCCGCTATCAGGACCTCGTGCGTGAAGAAGGGGGCTTGGAGTTCGAACCGGTGCTTGATCCGTGCGATCTGCTCGTCATGGCTCAGTCTGGTCACGCAGCCGGGATCGTGCCGGACAATCGGATCGTGACACAGTTCGCGGACCATATCCGCTTCGCCCTGATTCCAGACCCGATCCCAGTAAAGCTCAATCAGTTCGCGTGGCGTTCTCATGGTAATATTCCTAAAATGCCGACGACCAAAAATGGCGGATCTGTGCCGTCCCGCTCCATGGCTCGGGTGATTTTCCTAGCTTCCGTGATATACCGGAGGTCGCTTCTCGACGAAGGCCGCCAGGCCCTCGCGGAAATCCGCGTGCTGGCCCGACAAGAACTGGTTGCGGTTTTCCATTGCCAGCACCGCGGCAAGTGAGGGCGCGTCGATTGAGGTGTTGAGGCAGTCCTTGGTCAGCCGCAGGCCCATCGGTGTCGCGCGAAGCATGTCCTGGATATACGGCTCGGCGGCCTCGATCAGCGCATCGTCAGGGACCACTTCGGAAACAAGACCGGTCGCCAGCGCCCTGCGCGCAGTGATGAATCGGCCCGTCAGCAGGAGTTCGGAAGCGAGCGAGGCGCCAACCAACCGGGGCAGGAAGTAGCTGACACCCATGTCGCAGGCTGAAAGCCCGAGCCTGATGAAAGCCGCGTTCATGCGCGCCGATTCGCCCGCGATACGAATATCCGACGCGAGAGCAAAGGCGAAGCCACCCCCGCAAGCGGCCCCCTGGACAAGCGCGATGATCGGCTGCGGGCAGCGCCGCATCCTGGAATAGACCTCCGCGAGATAGCCCTGCAGGCCGAAGCCTCCGCCGAATGGCGCTGAACCGGAATGGTCCGCCGCCTCCTTGATGTCCCGGCCGGCGCAGAAGGCCCGACCGGCACCCCGCATCACGATGATCCGGCAGTCACGATCCTGATAAAGAGTATCGAAATAATGATGCAGCTCAGCCACCATCTGCGTGGTGATCGCATTCAGCGAGCCGGGACGGTTCAGTGTGAGCCACTGGACCGGTCCGCGCGTCTCGACTGTCAGAGTTTCATAGGAATGCTGCATGACTGCGGGCCCCCTGGTCGTGCGCGACCATCATCCTACCTGCGGTGTGCTCGAATCTCCCAGATGCGCGCCGCCGTCGCAATCGAGAATGGTTCCGGTAATGTAACTGGCCGAAGCACTGCACAGGAACACCGCTGCTTCGGCGATTTCATGTCCATGAGCGTAGCGGCGCATTGGAATGCGGGACGACAGGCGCTGGACCGCCTCTTCGGTGGAGGTGAGCCGCGCCATACCTTCGGTCCCCGCTACGGGGCCTGGCGCCAGACCGTTCACGCGAACGCCGGTCGGTCCCCATTCCATGGCGAGCACGCGGACGAGGTGATTGATCCCTGCCTTGGCCGCGCAGGCGTGCGATTGCCCGACCAGCGGCACCGTTGCCTGGCCCGCACTCAGGGTGATTAGGGACGCCCCCGGACGGCGTAAGAAGTCATAGCACGCGCGGAAAACGTTGAAGGTGCCGATGAGGTCAATATCGATTACGGCCTTGAATCCATTCGCCGACATGTCCAGGGCAGGGGCAACGAAATTGCCGGCTGCGCCGGATACGACGATATCCAATCCGCCGAATGCGTCGGAAGCCCGCCTGAGCGACTCCTGCGTCGCGGCGTAATCACGAACGTCGCTCGCCAGCGCCATGGCGCCTCTGCCCAGCGTATCCGCAGCGGCGTGCGCCTTCTCCGGATTGCGGCCAAGCACGGCCACGCGTGCGCCGAGCTCGCTCATGCGCAGGGCGATAGCGAGGTTCACACCGCTTGTTCCGCCCGCCACAAACGCCGTTTTGCCATCCAGCAAGCCATCGGGAAATGCGCTAATCAATGTTACCCCCAAAAACCCGTTATTGCGCAGGTGCCAAGTTTGGTCCTCTAGCAGCTAGACGGGCCACAATCAATCATACAATTAAGTCGAGGCGGTGGTTGATTGAGTCCGCTCGGGTATCCAATTGACCGATTAATTGCGTTAGGTTAGCATTTCGCCTCCCGTTCGAACGCTACTTCGCTGCGGAAGCCGAGCGTATGGGAGTGGATGAAAGCATTGAAGGTGCACCGGACGGCACCGGGCTCCGGCGACAGAGTTGGCTTGTCCGCCCGTGACGCAGATTCCTGCGATCCAGCGGGAAATTTTTCGGTCTCGCGGCAGTGGCAGCGGAGTCTGCTCGGCAGCAGGCGGCTGCTTGCTGATTTGGGCGACAGGATGCTTGTATGTGATCGAGAAAGTAGCTAATTAATTAGCTAAGGCCCGGACAGGTTGCTGTCGATGAACAAGAGGAGCGGTATGAAGTTGAATTCGGCAATTTCGGCGGTTGTAACCGGCGGTGCGTCCGGCATGGGCGAGGCCGTCTCCATCCGACTGGCGAGTCATGGCGTTCGTGTGGCCATATTCGATCTGAACGAGGAGCGGGGCGCGGCGCTTGCCAAGCAGATCGGCGGCGTATTCTGTCGCGTGAACGTTACGTCTGATGATGAGGTAGCGGCAGGCTTCGAGCGCGCGCGTATTGCGCATGGTCAGGAGCGTATCCTGATCAACTGCGCCGGAGTTGGTGGTGGCGCCGCGCGTACCGCCTCGATGGACCGCAAGACCGGAATTCCTCGGGAATACCCCTTGTCCAACTTCTATCGTATTATCGAAGTGAATCTCGTCGGGACGTTCCGCTGCATAACCAAGAGCGCCGCAGGCATGCTGACGCTGGATCCGCTCGAGAGCGGCGAGCGCGGGGCGATTGTTAACACTGCGTCGATCGCCGCCCAGGACGGCCAGATCGGGCAAGTCGCCTATGCTGCTTCGAAGGCCGGCGTTGTTGGCATGACGCTGCCGATCGCGCGCGATCTGGGCGATGCCGGCATTCGCGTCAACACCATCCTTCCCGGCGTCTTCGAGACTCCGATGATGGCGCCTGCTCCGCAGGCGATGATCGACAACCTTCTGGCAACCACGCCGTTTCCGCGACGCCCGGGCAAGGCAGACGAATTCGCCCAGCTCGCCGAAACGATGATTACCTGCGGCTATTTGAACGCTGAGCATGTGCGATTGGACGGTGGCACCCGTTTCCAGCCGCGGTGACTGGTGCATTCCGCTTGATCGTCGCCCGGGGGAGGTCGGCGTCAGGTTGGAGAAAGCACATGTTCTATTGGGGTGGGCCTAGGGCTCCGGGCATGATTGAAGGAATCTTGGCGCATGGATGACTATAGCGACTACCGGGGAATCGTGAGCGGCCAGCGCCATCGCAGCCACGAAGACGTTACGCTGAACGCGCAGCGTATCGCGGGCGGACTGCAACGCAGCGGAGTCACGGTGGGTGATTGCGTGTGCGTGCTCATGCGCAATGACATCGCTTTCCTCGAAGCCTCATATGGAGCCGCACAGCTTGGGGCTTACGTGGTGCCGGTCAACTCGCACCTTGGTCCGGATGAGGTGGCCTACATTCTCAATGATTCCGGTGCTGCGGTTCTTATCGGGCATTCTGACCTGCTTCATCGGCTTGCTGAGGTGGTTCAACCGTCGTTGAAGGTGATCAGCGTTCCGACGCCGGCTGAGATCGTTGAGGCTTACAGGCTCGATCCGTTGCTTCTTGGCGCGCCTTCCTTCGCGATCGATTTCGACGATTGGCTGCACGATCAGGCTCCCTTGGAGCTTGCGGCTGAGCGTGCGCCGCAAAGTATGGTCTATACATCGGGTACGACGGGCGCTCCCAAAGGGGTGCGCCGTATGGCGCCAACGCCTGAACAGGCCGCCGCCCTCGCGGTGTCCCGCGCCAACTTTGGCGTAAAACCCGGCGTCAGGATGCTGCTGCCGGGGCCATTGTATCACTCCGCCCCGAATTCCTTTGCACTTTCGGCGGGGCGCCACGGCGGCGTTGTCGTGATGATGCCGAGATTCGATGCCGAAGAGATGTTGAAGATTATCGCATCCTATCGCATCGACACGATTTTCATGGTTCCCACCATGTTCATCCGACTCCTCGGTTTGCCGGAGGACGTGCGCAAGCGTTACGACGTCAGCTCGCTCAAGACCGTGGTTCACGCGGCGGCACCCTGTCCGGTTAGCGTCAAGAACGAGATGATGGCGTGGTGGGGTCCTGTAATTTACGAATTCTATGGCTCGACCGAGGCGGGCGCCGTCACACTCTCCGGACCGGATGACTGGAATGCGAGACCGGGTACTGTCGGCAAAGCGCTTACGGGCGTTCATATACGGATATTGGATGAAGGCGGCCAGATCTTGCCCGCAGGGCACGTCGGCGAGATCTACACGAAGGTCGATGGTGCGCCCGATTTCACCTATCACAACAAACCCGAGAAACGCCTTCAGGCTGATCGTGACGGGTTCGTAACATCGGGTGACGTTGGGTATATCGACAATGACGGCTACCTGTTCATCAGCGACCGCAAAAGCGACATGGTGATTTCTGGTGGGGTCAACATCTACCCGGCCGAAATCGAGGCGGTGCTTCAAGACTTGCCCGGCGTGCGTGACTGTGCCGTATTCGGTGTCCCCGACGAGGAGTTCGGCGAATCGCTGATGGCCATGGTCGAACCGGAAGCCGGGGTGGCGCTTGATACCGGCGCCTTGCGCAAACAGCTTCGCGGGTTGCTCGCCGGCTACAAGGTGCCGAAGGTGGTCGAGATCCGCCATGACCTGCCGCGCGAGGATTCTGGCAAGATCTTCAAGCGCAAGTTGCGGGATCCTTACTGGGCCGCAGCAAACCGCTCGATCTGATCCGGTCGCAAGGGGAACTCGTCACATGCAGCCAGCCGTCGTCTGCCGTTGGCAAAATGTGCAGCGGCAATGCGGCTGTACATGGACAGGAAAGCGATCGGTCGGATGGCGCCGGAAATGCAGCAATGTGGCGATTTACGGCAGCAGGTCTGGCTCATCGTCTTGAAGGAAAGATGCGAATGATCGGCTACATCATGATCGGCACCAACGATCTCCCGCGGGCGACGGCGTTCTACGATGAGGTGCTGCGGCCTCTGGGGGCCAAGCACGGGCTCTCGAGCCATCGCATGCAGAGCTATAATCTCGGCGGCGGCGCTGCGCTGGGGGTGTGCCTGCCATACGATGGCAGGACGGCAACGCACGGCAACGGCAACATGTACGCACTGATGGCGCTCTCGCAGGACTTGGTTCGCGAGGTCCATGCTCTGGCGATTGCCGCCGGCGGGCAATGCGAAGGCCCTCCAGGCCTCCGCCGAGAGGCGGTGACCGCGAACTTCTATGGCAGTTACTTTCGCGATCTCGATGGCAACAAGGTGTGTGTGTTTACGCGATCCTGACAGGCCTTCATGCGATTTGCGCGGCACCGATGAACTCTGGGCCGACTGCCCAACGGTAGCGAGTGCGATGCATCTATCATGCAACAACAAGGGCGACGAACATGGCAGACAATCTTTCGCTGGCTGATCTAACGGATCGTGTCGCCCTGGTTACCGGCGCGGCAACAGGTATCGGCAAGGAGACCAGCGAGGTTCTGGTCCGGCTAGGCGCCCGCGTGGTGGCGACGGACCTGAACGGAGATGCCGTTGCAGCGGCATTCGCAGATTGTGACCGGGTCATCACCGCGCAGCACGATGTTGCCTCGCCAGAGGATTGGGACCGGGTCTTCGAAATCGTGGCGGAATGTGGTCGGCTCGATATTCTGGTCAACAACGCCGGCATCATGACGGCCGCGCCGTTCCTGGAGACGAGTCTGGAGGACTTCAGGCTCCAGAACCAGATCAACGTCGAGGGGCCGTTCCTGGGGATGCAGCGAGCGGTTCCGGTCATGCTCCGGAGCATTGCCGAACATGGCGCCATGCCCTCGATCATCAATCTCGGGTCGATCTATGGTAAGGTCGCGGGCGGCAGGTTTTCCGCATACAGCGCAGGAAAGGCGGCGGTCGCGATGATGTCGAAGGCAATCGCCAACGAGGTTGCTGCATTTGGGATACGAGTCAATTCGGTGCTGCCCGGGCCCACAATGACCAACCTGTTCGCAAACCATCCGCCCGAACGGGACCAGAACGGTGATATCATCCCCTATGACGCGATCAAGGCGCGGATGATGGAAAAAATACCGGCGAAACGCGTAGGCATGCCCTCTGACATCGCCTCGGTCATTGCGTTCCTGGCCAGCGACGCCGCCGGCTATGTGACCGGGACCGATATCCTCGTGGACGGCGGTTACACTGCGATCTGACGCTTTGCCCGCAGGTCGTGAAACGGGAGGAATGATGCCATGCGCGATGCTTTAACCGGCAAGTGCCTGTGCGGCGATGTTCGTTACAGCCTCACTCAGGAGCCGCTGGGTTCCGGGATATGCCATTGCACCCATTGCGCGAGGCAGAGCGGCAGTCTGATGTCGATGGTCTGTGTGGTGCCGAGTAACGCCTTCCAACTCGAACAGGGCGAACTGACCGTCTACCAGGACATTGCGGACAGCGGAAATACGGTCCTGCGAAAGTTCTGCAGGCGGTGCGGATCCCCGATAGTGTCGGAACTGCTCAGCCGACCGGGCGTCCTCTATGTCAAGGCCGGGACGCTCGACGATTGGCACCGCTTCCAGCCCAAACTTGAAATTTACCGCTCGCGCGCGGCCGAATGGTTTCCCCATTTCGTGGACGTCACCTCTTTTGCGGAAGGCCAGAACGGCTGATGTCGGGCGCACTGACGCTGGCTGATTCGGCAGGCGAAGATGATGGTTTGCAAGTCGAGATCCGGAGGCTGGCCGAGGAAGCCGTTGCCGAGACCCCTTCGGAACGGGGGGCGCACACCACGCCAAGTTTCGACGCTGCTCTCAACATTTCCAACCCATTGATCCACTTTGTCCAGGAAACCGAAACATGCTGACAGGAAGCTATGATTTTCCGCAACAGGACAAGGTTGTCTACGGCAAGCCAGCGGCGCAGGCTATTGCCGAACTGGCAAAGCAGTGGGGCATCGGCAAACTATTGATCATAACTTCGGCTTCGCAATCCGGGCCCGCTGGGCTGCTGGCGGCCGATCTGGGCGATCTTTGCGGGGGCATCTATTCGGGCGTTTCCGCGCATTCTCCGCGTAGCGCTGTCGTCGACGCCGCGGCAATGGCCCGCTCGGTCGGAGCGGAAATGCTGGTCTCGTTCGGTGGAGGATCGGCTACCGATGCCACCAAGGTCGTTCAGTTGTGCTTGTGGGCTGGGGTTGAAAGGGTCGAGGAGCTCGACGACTATGCTCTGGGCCCGCATTGGTCACCGGCAAAGACGTCGGGCTTTCCGGCGGGTGTTCGGATGGTCACTGTGCCGACGACGCTTTCCGCGGGCGACTTCAATCCGCTTGCGGGGGTCAAAAACGAAATCACGCAGGCCAAGGAGGCTTATGTCCATCCGCTGATGGCGCCGCGAGGGGTGGTGCTCGATCCGGCGGTAACGATCGCCACTCCACCGGACCTGTGGTTTTCAACCGGGCTCAGGGCGGTGGACCACGCGATCGAGCAGCTCTGCGCCGGCAACCGCCTTCCATTTGCCGATGCCTTGGGTGCGGAGGGCCTCCGCCAACTGGTGCAGGGCTTCGACGGCGTGTTGGCATCGCCGGAAGACCTCGGCGCGCGCCAGCAGTGCCAGTTTGGCATGTGGATGACGATCTCCGCCCTTGTCGCCAGCCAAGGAAAAGGCGGTCCGAGCCACGCTATCGGCCATACGCTCGGCGGAGGCCATAATGTGCCGCATGGATATACCTCGTGCGTGATCCTGCCGTCGGTTCTGCAGTGGACCGAGTCCTTTTGCGCTGATCGCCAAGCCTATGTTAGCGAGCTCATGGGCGCGCCCGGCCAGCCTGCCAGTAAGGTTGTCCGTGATCTGGTGAGGCGGCTCGGTCTTCCGACGACGCTAAGGGAGGTCGGTATCGGACGGGATAAGTTTCGCGTGATAGCTGAGCACACGATGCTCGATCCGGGCGTGAAGGCGAGCCCGCGCCCAATTTCCTCGATCAACGACGTGATCGAGATCCTCGAACTGGCGGCGGAATAGACCGATCGCGCACGTTTCGCCGCGTTCTGCGCTGCGGGAAACACAGGAGGGCGGCTTTAACGCATCTGGGCACCCCCAAAAACCCTAGCGTGATCCGGCTGGAGATGATTCATGTGTGGACGGCTCCCGTTGGGCAAGAGCGATTTTCAGCAGATGACGATTGCCTGGTCAGGTCCATTCATGTGCCTGGCCTGTTCGCGCGGCGCGATAGGCCGCTGGCCATGATGGTGTCGGTGGATCGGATCCTCGTCACTGTGTCGCGCTCGCGGCGCGGTGGATCACGCAGGTTGTTCCGATCCCCGGCTTGACCGGGTTGGCATCATCCGTTTTTTCGTTCTCTCCTGCCCAAACGTGTTCCGTGCGTGCTTCAGGCGAAGGCCGGAGCCGCGCGGTAATCCTCCTCTCGCGTCGCTTGGCGCCGTTGCGCAGGCGGTCGAGCTCGTCCGACCACCTACTGCATCATCGTGACCCGCTCTTTCCGATATGCGCCGCGTGTGTAGGCGCGACGCACGCCATCGCGCTCGACATGGGCGAGCTGCCTCTCGATCGCGTCGGGATGGAACCGCCCGCTCTCATTGAGGATGGTCGCCCCCATCGCCCGGAAGCCATGCGCGCACATCTCCTCCTGGGCGAAGCCGAGAACGCGCAACGCCGCATTGACGGTGTTCTCCGACATCGGACGCCGGCCGGTGCGGAACGAGGGGAAACAGTATCTGCCAGATCCCGTGAGCTCCCAAAGCTCCTCGAACAGAGCCCTGACCTGCGTCGAGAGCGGCACGCGGTGGGCGCCACGCATTTTCATCTTCTCCGGCGGAAGGTTCCAGACCGATTGGTCGAAGTCGAACTCGGCCCATTCGGCCTGTCGGAGCTCACCGGGGCGCACGAACATATGGGCCGAGAGTCGGAGCCCATAGAGCGTAATCGCCTGTCCGCTATAGCCTTCGATCGCGCGCATGAGCTCGCCGGCGCGCTTGGGGTTGGTGATCGCCGCGTGGTGCTTGGCCTTGGGCACGGTGAGCGCCCCACGCAGGTCGCCGGTCGGATCGCGCTCGGCGCGCGCGGTGGCGACGGCATAGCGGAAGACCGGCCGAGCACGCTGTGCATCCGGCGGGCACTCTCATAGCGCCCAGTTGCCTCGACCGACCTCAGGACAACCAGCACCTCCTGGGTAGTGATCTTGGCGATCGACCGGTTGCCGAACTTTGGATAGGCTTTGTCGAGGAGCCAGCGGATCTTGTTCAGCGTGATCTCGGCTATGTTCTCGCGCTCGTTCTTGGCGATCCATTCCTTGGCGACGGTCTTGAACGTGTCGTTCTCTTCCACACGGGCCTTCGCCAGGGGCGACCTTCTGCTCATGCGAGAGATCGAGGCCAGCCGCGAGCAGCCGGCGAGCCGCGTCCCGCCGGGATCGTGCGTCGGCCAGGCTGACCTCCGGCCACTAGCCGAAGGCAAGCGTTCGGCATTTTTCGAGATAGCGATAATTGAGGCGCCAGAGCTTCGTCCCGTTGGACCAGACAAGAAGATAGAGACCACCGCCATCGTACAGCTTATAGTCACGGTCCTGTGGCATGGCGTCGGCAACGGTCGTGGCGAAAAGAGTGCTCATGGGGGTATCGCCCTGCAAAAGGACGGAGAACGATACCCTCGGATATACCCCCATTGTTCCCGATTGGTGCCGTATCCGCCCGGATTTGACCGGACGGTGATAGCACAGAAAATGCCGGATTTTCAGCCATTTCCGGGACGTCCTCGGACGTCCCCGGAAGAACAAATGGTGCCAGAAGAGGACTCAAAAACGAGCGATTCCGGCGCAGAAAACCGCCAATTCTTGAGCATTGTCGCGGGCTGATACCATGATCGATACCCAAGGACTTTTTGTCGGAGCGGTTCGGGTCCTGAAGCCCCCGAAATTGTGAGTGTGCCCAGGTGATTCGATAAAGCTGCTTTGGGACGGCTATGGCCCTTGCTGGCGATTCAAGAAATTCTTGAAACTTTCATTTTTTGAAAGTATATGGAATTTTATGAGCGCGCTTTCGGAACAGATTTCGGGATCAAGCCTTGCTGAGCGGGTCTTCAACGAAGACCAGCTTCGTGAGTTGTTGGGCGGGAGCGATGCCCGCCGTCATGCTCTGGTACATAGGGCTTTGAAGGACGGTTCTCTGATTCGCCTCAAGCGGGCCACCTACATGTTGGGTCAGCGAACCAGCAACGATGCCATCCATCCCTTCGTGGCTGCACAGGCGCTTTTGCCAGGGAGCTACATTTCCTTTGAAACCGCCCTCGCCTACCACGGCTGGATTCCGGAGGCCGTCTTCACCACGGCAAGCGTTTCGCCCAGCCGCAAGACGATTACCTATGACACGCCATCCTTCGGGCAATTCAGCTTTCATCCCCTCGCGCTCAAGGAATACCAGTTTCTGACGAGCGTCGACCGGGAAAAGTTCGGCAAACTTGCGGCATTCGTCGCACAGCCTTTACGAGCACTGATGGATCTTGTCGCCTTAAGGAAAGAACGCTGGTCCGGTTTGGACTGGCTTACCACGGGCATGCGCATCGACGAGGATCGGCTGTTGTCACTTAAGCGCAAGGATTTCTCCGCACTCCGACCCGTTTACAAGCATAAGGCCGCCAACCATTTTCTCCATTCTCTTGAAGACGCCATTTTGACGAACAAAGGCGCAGCCAAAGGACGCCTCGCGGATGATTGAAATCATTCAGGAGAAGCTTCGCCAATATCGAGCAACCAACGCGGTCGAGGAAGAGAATGCGACCAAGGAGATCATCCAGGAGATCGCTCTGTACGCGCTATGGCGTGGCGACTTTTTCGATGTTGCTCTTTTCCAGGGCGGCACGAGCCTGCGCATCCTGCACCGTCTGCCAAGGTTTTCCGAAGACCTCGATTTCATGCTCCGGTCACCGAACCCCGAGTTCGATTGGGCACCCTATCTCAAAATTCTGGTCGAGGTTTTCGCACAGTTCGGATTGAAGCTCGATGCCCAGCCGAAGGAGAGGATGGACAAGGCGGTTCGGGAGGCGGTGCTCAAGGATGACTCCATCGCGAGTCAGCTCGATCTGACCTTCGCAGGCACGGGACGCCGCCGAACGATCAGGATTAAGCTGGAGATCGACACCAATCCACCGCCCAGGTCCGGGGAAGCCAGCACCTTTCTCGATTTCCCCGCCGACTATGAGGTACGGCATCAGGATCTGCCGTCCAACTTCGCGCTGAAAATCCATGCGCTCCTTTGCCGAGGCTATCTGAAGGGCAGGGATTGGTATGACTTTTCCTGGTATGTCTCGAACGGGGTGTCTCCCAATCTGGCGCATCTCCAGGCGGCCCTCATCCAGGCGGGCCCATGGGCGGGGCAGGAAGAACTCAAGATCAATATGGCATGGCTGGAGGACACGCTGCGGAACACCATAGCCACTATCGACTGGAAAGCCGCCGCCAACGACGTCATGCGCTTCCTTCGCCCAGCGGAGGCGAAGTCGCTGGAATTATGGAGCGACCGCTTCTTCCTCGCAAAGCTTGGGAAGATGGCGGCGGCGTAAATTGGCCATTCCGAGTTGCGGTCAGCGGCGTTTTGTCCAGCGTACTGACTAGTTGCCATGCCCAAGGTAGAAGTATTGGCCCTCTCCGCGATAAAGCAGTCAGGTCGTTCTACGGCTTGAACAGATCTGACGTTCGAATCGCGGGTTAACGGCTCTCGACATCTCAGGAAGGGGTCGACCACTTTAGGAAGTTTGGCGGCAGGAGCGCGAACGTCGTTCTGTTCGAAGACCCGCCGTTCGCCTGGCGCAAAGCATCGGTACACCAGCCCAGGAGATGCGACGACGATGGAGGCAACGACGCCCTGGGCGAGCGTCGGCATTACCTGCGTTGCGCCAAGAGACGCCGGCAGCAACTTGCCCGGCGTAAGCAAGGGGGCGCCGGGCAAGAAGCAGAAATGTGCAGGATCGCTTGAATGCAAGCTCATCGATGCACGGCAGGTCAAGCGCGTGTCGCCTCGGTGGCGGGCATATCCGCGATCGTGGCATAGGCGACCAAGGGCACGAGGATCAGGCTGAACGCGATCGTAAGGATCACCTTGCCGCCAATGGCATCGGCCTGCGTTAGCAGTCCGTCGCCGAGCGCAGGCATAAGCAGCGCCAGCGGGAGGGAAAACAGCACGGCACATAGCGCCGCAGCGGTGATCGCGCGCAGGACCAGATTGCGCGGCAGCATCTTCGCCAGCCGCGGCGCGCGAAGCCCTGCCTCCTCCATCATCCGGCCGCCCGCGAGCGCCTTGCGGACAAACGGCGTGCCGAGCAGCACCGAAAGCAGGCCGATCCAGATCGGCGTCATGGCAAGATCCGCGCCGATCGTTTCTAACGGGAGCACGGGCGCCTGCCAGAGATAGGCTGTATAGCCCGCGTTGCAGACGGCATTGAACGCCGCGACGCCAAGCGCCTGCGCGATCAGATAGGTTTTCCACGTCATCGTCGGTCTCCTTCGGTGGGGGTCAGGCCAAGGCTAAATCGGCGGCATGCGGGGTGCGCGCGATGCAGCCCATGCCGGCCAGTGTCGCGGCGACAGCATTGTCGAGCGGCGTATGCGGTTCGGTGCCGAGCAACTCCACGAGACGGCGATTGTCGAGCCGCATCGGATGCTTCCAGACGGGTTCGATCTCCAATGCTTCGCGGGGAAAGCCGCCAAAGGGGGCCGCGAGACGCATCATCCACCAGGGAAAGGCGCGCTCGGGCACGTCCTTGCCCACGACGCGGCGCACCGCATCGCGCATCTGCGTGCCGGTCGCGTCCCATTGGCCCGCGAACTGGACCTTCTCGTGGGGGCGCAACCGCTCGGGGATCGCGAGCAGGCCGGCAAAGGCGGCGGCAAGATCGGGGAGATAGGCATAGGCATGCGGAACCTCCCGCGCCATGCTGGTAAAACTCTGCACGGGTTGCCCCGGCTTCACCATCGCCTGCGCGAACCAGCTGGCCCCCGCCGCCGGCCCGAAAAAGTCGCCTGCGCGCAGGATCAGCGACGGAACCTCGGCCTCCGCCAGCTTGCGTTCGAGCGCGACGCGAATCTGCCCTTTCCGGGTGCGCGCATTTTGCGGCGTGGTTTCGTCGATGACGGGCGTATGCGCGGGGTCATAGTTATAAACGGTGCCGGGCAGCACGATCCGCGCGCCCCCGGCGGCGCGCGCCGCCGCCAGCGTGTTGTCGATCATCGGCAGCACGAGCGACGACCAGTTGCGATAGCCCGGTGGGTTGACCGCATGCACGATGACCGCAACGCCATCACCAAAGGTGGCGGCACGGACGACGGCGGCCCTATCCATGGCATCGCCCGTCACGAAGTGTGGGGCGGCGCACGCATGCCGCCAGCGCGAGGTCGCTAGATCGGCCTCGCGGCAGAGCGCGCGCACCTGCCATCCGTCGCGGATGAGTTGGGCGGCAATCGCACCGCCGACCCCGCCGGTTGCACCAAGAACCAATGCCGCCCGGGGGGCGGCGCTTGTCGAAACAGTCTGAACCATCGGTAATCTCCTTCAAAGCAGAAGATCGCCCCGATCGGCTCACATGAAAATTGTCAATTATCCACCATCAGACTATAAGAAATTTATGAGCCAGAATGTCGGATGGGACGATCAGCGCGCCTTTCTGGCGGTTGTGGACACGGGCAGCCTGTCGGCTGCGGCACGCCGGCTGGGCTTGTCGCAGCCCACGGTGCGCGCGCGCATCGAGGCGCTGGAGGCGGCGTTGGGCACGGCGCTGTTCACTCGCTCGGTGCATGGCCTGGTTCCAACCCCGACCGCCGAGGCAATGGCCGCACCCGCGCGCGCCATGGCGCATGCATCGGAAGCGATGCTGCGGGCGGCATCCGCCGATTCAGGCGCCGTCGCCGGCCGGGTTCGGCTCAGCGTCTCCGACTTCGTGGGTCTGGAGGTCCTGCCCCCGATGCTTCGCAGCCTGCGCGACAAGCATCCCCGTCTCGCTGTCGAGTTCGAGCTGAGCAATGCCAGTGCCGACCTGCTCGACCAACAGGTGGATGTGGCGGTGCGGATGCATCCGCCGGAGCAATCCGCGCTTGTGGCCAAGAAGGTGCCTTCGATTCCGCTCGGTCTGTTCGCTCATCGGGATTATCTTGCGACCTATGGTCGTCCCGGCTCCAGCGCCGAGATTGCCGACCATCTGTTCATCGGGCCGGACCGCAATCGTAGCGACCTCGCTATCGCAGCGCGGATCGGCGACCCTTCTCGCATCCGCTGGATCGCACGGACCGACAGCCATCCCGCGCAACTCGCGCTCGCCCGCGCGGGCCTCGGCATTGCCGTGGCGCAGGTCCCGACGGCGCTGCGCTATCCCGATCTCGAGCGCGTCCTGCCCGATATCGCGCTTCCCGAATTGCCGACCTGGATCGTGACGCATGAGAATCTGCGCCGCCTGCCGCGGGTCGGGGCGCTGTTCGATCATCTCGTCGATGCGTTCGAGGCCTATGGCGACTACCGGCGCGTGGATAGCCGGAAATGAAGCGGGACAATCCCATCCGATTGTCGATATTGCTGCCATAAATTGGACTTCGCCTTCATAGATTGGCTTGGGCATGGTCGCGCCACAGCTTAGGGATAGTGCCCATCATCATCGGGCGTTCCTCCCATTCCTAAGCCGTGCCAGTCGGGGCAAACGCCGTTTATCGCCTCCTGACAAAACCTGCCGTTCACCTATCGCTTGGGAACGGCAGCTTCGTCCCAAATCCCGCCTTTCGACAGGCGCCGGTAAGCCACACCAAATGATCAACTTGAATGGCTGGCTTCGAGAATGCGGCGCAAGGTTTCTCCCTAAAAATTGAGTGCGAAGCTATCGCGGTCTCTCGCTGGCCGGACACGCCCGGACGCCGCTGGACGTCGTCGGATTTCAAGCAGAAGAGGACTCGAAAACGCCATATTTATCTCTATAATTCAGTGCCTTACTATGGCTGTCGTCGGTCGATACCATAATCGATACCCTGGGACTTTTTGCTTCGGAGGTTCGAGTCCCTCGACGGAAAATTCCGACCTAAAAACACATCAATCAGGCGAGTGATTCGGATGGTACGATTCCGACCGCTCAAACACGAAAACCTAATTTTCGCGCAGCACGCTAACCTAAAATCTGCGCATCCCGAAGCGCTCGACCCAGCGTATCGCGCGCTAGGGTGAGAGCCAACGCTGTCCGAAATACGACTGCAAATTTCGGACAGATTATGAGCCGCCAGACCCTAAGATCTGCATTCTCCAGCGGATTAGCGCCGGCACGCCACGAAGCGTATGGGCGCCAGCGGACGTTTTCGGCCTCGCGATGCCGCCGAAAAGCCCTCCAGCGCCTCGTCGCCACCAGCACCTCGTTCTCTTCCCTCCTGAACCGGCAGATGCCATCCAGAACGTGATATGTTTACATATCTCGTTTGACTCATATGATATGGAAAGGGAGCATTCAAATTTGACGTGCCGGCCGAAGCAAGATATGTAGACGCTTCATGTGATTTCATTTTGAATCGTGTAGGGATCATCGTGGGCGCTATATCTGAAACCCTGCGCGAACTCGGCGAACTCCTGCGGCAGGCGAGGCTGGCCGCCGGACTGACGCAAGAGCAGGTGGCCGATCTGGCTGGCATATCCCGTCCACGCTATCGCGATATCGAAACGGGCATTGCTGCAGCGCGCGCCACGACGCTCATGAATGTCTCCCGTGCCATCGGGCTGGAGATGATGCTGGTGCCGCAAGCGATGGTCCCGGCCGTCCGGGCGTTGATGCGTCCGCATGACGACGACGACTTGCCGGCCTTTGTTTCACAGCCCGATTGAAGACGAATATCATGGCACAAACTTCTCACGCACCTCAGGCGATCCAGTCCCTAGACGTGTTCCTGAATGCGCTGAAGGTCGGTGTGATCGTCAGGACGCCCGGTGACTTCAACGCGTTCAGCTTTGACGAGGTGTATCGGGCGACCGGCGGTGTGCCGATCCTCAGCCTGTCCTTCCGCGCGGCTACCGGGGGCTTGCGCAAGGATCCCAAGCCGGTGAGCGGGGCATTGCCGGCCTTCTTTGCGAACCTGCTGCCAGAGGACAAACTGCGCGAAGCGATGGAAAAGCATCATGCAGGCGCCGTCCGCCCGGGCAATGATTTCGACCTGTTGGCAGCGCTCGGCGCGGATCTGCCGGGAGCCGTCCGGGCCCTGCCGAGCGACGGCACGAAAGCAGCGCCGCAGGACCGTGCAAAGGGAAAGCCGAAGGCGCGTTTTTCGCTCGCGGGCGTGCAGATGAAGCTGTCGGTGATGAAGAACACCGGCAAGGGCGGCGGACTGACCCTTCCGCTCGATGACGGCCAGGGGCAATATATCGCGAAGTTCCCCTCCACGGCATTTCCCGGCGTGTCCGAAAACGAGTTTGCCAATCTCGCCCTCGCGGCCGCGGTCGGCATGGAGGTGCCCGAGCGTGAATTGGTCGCGAAGTCCGATTTTGAGGGGATTCCGGAAGATTTCGACACGCTGTCAGACGGCAAGGTTCTTCTCATCAGGCGTTTTGACCGTGGCCCACAGGGTGAGAGAATCCACATAGAGGACTTCGCCCAGGTGTTTGGCGTCTATCCCTCCCGCAAATATGAGGGGGCGGCCTATCACGATGTGGCCGCCGCCGTGAACGCGGCCGTGTCTCCTGCCGCCGCGCTCGAATTTGTGCGCCGGCTCGCGCTGGCGGTAGTGACCGGCAATGGCGACATGCACCTGAAAAACTGGTCGCTGATCTATCGTGATGAAGGCAGCACGCCCGCGCTCGCGCCGATCTACGACGTGTTGTCGACTATCCCTTACATTCCCACAGACAGCATGGCGCTATCGCTGGGTGGCGAACGGTCGTTCAAGGCGCTGTCGGCGCCTCGCTGGAAATCTTTCGCGAACCGAGCAAGGCTGCCTGAGCCGGCGGTTCTTCAGGCCGTGGTGGAGACAGTGGCTCGCGTTAACGAGCATTGGTGGCATCTGCCGGAGCGCGCCATCCTCCCTGCAACGGTGCTCAAGCGTATCGACGCGCATGTGAAAGCGATCACGCCGATCTTGAACTCCTGCGCGGAAAAATGAGCAGCGGAAGAGGAACTCGAACGACAAAATGATCATCATAGGCGGCGGAGTTCGTTCTCCCCAAGCAAGGGGAGAAAAGTCGGCGGCCTCCCTCACGAGCGATAGCGCTCAACCAGGATCGACCAGTTCCTTGGGGAGCAGCAGCCGATATTTCGCGACATAGCGCCCGTTCGGCACGAGGCTGCGGTCGCCGACCCCGAGATCGATCCGATCAAGGTCGAGATGGCGCATGACCGGCAGATCGGCGCGCTCCGCAAGATAGAGAAATAGCCTGCGCGCCTTGATCGAGGCGCATTGCTCCAACAGGCTCTGCATGAGTTTTGGCCGTATCAAGGTCATGCTCTCCATGATCAACCCGGCCTCGACGAGGCCGAATATCTTCGGCGCGAGATGCAGCAGTTCCAGCGCGGCGCGTTCCGCAGTGGAAGTCCTCAAGGCAAAGCCCTCAGGCGTTGTCTGCTCGATCACGCCCAAGTCCGGCGGGAGGAGCTTCGTCTGGACGTGGCGGATCTCATCGCCCCAATGGGTTCTAAACCAGAGCGGCAGCGCGACGTTTAGCGGCGAAAGCAGACAGGCCCGCGTGGCAGCGAACCGCACATAATGGTTGTTGCCCCACATCTCGAGCGCGGTCAGCGCCCCCACATGGACAGGCGACCGCAACTGGGACTGCAGGCCGTGCAGTGCGCCTTGCCAGGTCACCGTTTCCTTCGGGCGCTTGAAGGCGCCCCGGCCGAGCGACATCAGCCAGCGCGATGAAGTGTAATTCTGAAGATCCTGCGGCGTTATGCCGAGGGTCTTGAGATAGGCAGTGGTCGCGACGCTGCGGGGCTCCCAAGCATCGAGCAGAGACCTCAATTTCTCTGACCGTAATGAACTCATGGTATATTTATGGCATAATTTTCAATGCCCTCAAGCGAAAGTTCGCCCGCGCATTTCGCCGGCCGGGTTCCGCATCATCCGGCTTTGACGAGAAGGCGTTTCACGCGTTCTCCCGAATGGGCTTGCCGAAAGCGTGACTGCTCATATTCCCGAACGGGAAGATTGGCTTGGAAATGGGCTGATGAGGGCAGAAAAATTCCCGATCGGGAAGATGCGAAAGGTCGCTCGCTTGACGACTACCTTGTGACGAACCCTTGGGATGTTCTGGTTTCTCTCAGAGGATTTGTCACGTGATCGCCGGCCCCGCTGCCCTAGCGCCTGCCATCACGTATCGGGCTGCGTGGCAATGAATGCGCCGGAATCTACTCCATTTCCGATCTCGATCACCGGATGCACCGCGAGTGTCGCATTCAGACAGAAAACAAGCAGCCGTTCGTCGGCGTGCTTCGTCAATCTCCGATCAGTCGCTTCAGGCACCGATATGGGATGAACGTCGACCGCCCGATCTTGACCGTTTCGATCTCACCGGACTTGATCAATTCGTAAAGCGTCGATCGGCCGATGCCGGTGAGCTTCACTGCCGTGGAGACCCGCACGCTGATCGGCTCGGTCGGCAATGCCTGCTGAGCGGCGAGCGCCTCCCGCGTCGCCTGCCGCCGCTCATCTATGGTTGGGCCCCTCGTCATGATCTCGGCCGTGAGCAGATGGCGATCATCGCAGGATCCTTCGCGCCAGCCAGCCCTCGACGTCACCCTGCCGCCGGGCAAGGTCGAGCGGCGGCAGAGCGGATGCGAAGCGCGAGACGCCCGACCCATCGAAACTGTCGATGTCGGCCCCTGCGCACAGGTGGATGCGGCGCACACTGTTGACCCGTCCGACATGGCAGATCGCACCGTGCGCGTGCGCAACGCGCGCCCACTGGGCCATGGTCGCCAGCTTCCAGCGCGTGTCGCCGCCGACGAAGATCCCTACTTGCGGACCTAGCAGACCGCGGACATGCCCGGGCTTGATGCCGTTCTGGACTGCGATCAGGAAGGTCGCGCCAGACAGTGTGCGACGATGCCGAAGCCTGTCGAGCCAACCACGCGAGAATTGCAGCGAGGCGAGACCGCCCATGACGATGTCGGGCACCACGATCCAGTCGGCATCTGCCCCGAGCCGCGCTACGGCCCTCTCGAACGCGGCGACATGAAAGGGCTCGCCACGCTGGAACGAAGTCCACGCGCCGTTGTCGAGCGCATAGCAGAATCCTTCAGTGCGAAGGACACCGCGCGCCGATACCAGCAGCCGCCATCCGGCGGTACGCAGGGCGTCCAGATTGCGGCGTGTCCCGGTGCGGGAAGCGTAGGCGATCATCATCGCACCGGGACACGCCGCGAGCGCAGGAAGGCCCGGTCGCTTTCGAGGAATGCCGCCAGCATCGCAGGGATGAGTTCTGCAATCGGTTCTTCGCGCCCATAGGATTCTGCATAGAGCGCGGCATAGTCCTGCAGCATCTGGTGCAGGTCGGGCGTGACGGTGATTGGCAGCTTGATCGACGTCCTGTCCGGCAGCTTGGGAAGCTTGAGTTCCGGCATGTGTTCCTCCTAACCGCGCCACGGCGCGAGTATGAGATCGCGGTGCACAATCAGCCGTACCGGCGCGCCAGGCCGGATGGTGATTGTCGGCTGTATCTGCAGATTGCGGGACGTGATCTGGTCGCCGGCGCGCGACACATTCTGCTGCGTTGATTCGCGGATCGCCTGGACGAGGTCACTCTCGCCCGAGAATGTCACGTTCGCGCCAACGCCGAGCAGGGTCGAAATCGCAACGCCCTTCAGGAGCGCCCATGTGTGGAAGTCGACCTTGTCGGCGAGCCCGGCATAGCCAGATGGGTCCGTCGCGGGCACGTTGTCGAGCCGAATCGAGCTGCCGTCCGGCAAGATAATCCGCTGCCACACCACCAGCGCGCGCTTCTGTCCGAAGGCGACTACGCTATCGTAGCTGCCGATCAACCGCGCGCCCTGCGGAATGAGAAGGATGTTGCCCGTTGCGCTGTCGAAGACGCGTTCGGTCACTTGAGCGGTGACGAGGCCAGGGAGGTCGGATCGAAGCCCGGTGATCAGGCTCGCCGCGATGACACTGCCGGCGGATAGCATGTTCGGCGACGCCGGCGGGCTCAACCGATGCTCGTTGACGTCGCGGCCGGTGTCGCGCGCCGCGACGAAGTCGGCCTTGCGCTGCTGGGCATTGGGATCGCGATCAGGATCGATAGCGATCCGCGACGCATCGGTGGCTGCGACCGGTGACGAGGATGGCATCGCAGCGGCGTCGCGGCTCGGATCGGTGCGATTGCCGGATTGCACTAGCAATCCCGATTCACGCGCCGCCCTCAGCTCTGCTGCCCGTCGATCGCGTTCGGTCGCTGCGGCCTGGTCGGCACGCCCGGTTTCGCCGCTCGTCGGCGCGATGCCCATGGCGCGCTGATGATCGAGGATCGGCCGGCCGAGATCGCCGGGCAGCGGTGGCCCGAGCTTGGGCACGTCGCCATAGCTGCCCGGCAGCCCGCTCAGTGTATCGGCCGGCGCTTTCGCCGCGACCGTCTGGTCGTCGGCTTGTCCAGCGAGGTGCAGTGCGGACGGCCGCAGCGCGACCCACGCCGTCGCAACCAGGCTGACGGAGCCGAGCGCCGCGATCGCCACAACGGCGCCCCGCTTGAAGCGGATCGCCCGTGCCGGCTGGGCGCGAAGCGCCAGCGTTTCCGGGTCCACCTTGCCCGGTGCGGCGGGGATCTCGGATGCTGGTGGGGCTGCCGCCTCGGCGGTCATGATCCCCTCCGCTTGGGCGCGCCTTCCGCCACCCGGCTGATGCGGACAATCTGCTGGTGCTTTGTGCCGAGGCGAAGTTCGGCAACGTCGAAGATGCGATCGACGACGTAGAAGCGGCCCTTTACGCGATAGTTGACGAGCTGCGCCTCGCCTTTCCCGTCCACCAGGAAGATCGGCGGCGCCTCGCCGACGGCCAGCGTCGCCGGGAATTCAATGAAGGTCTGCCGCCCGTCGTCAAAAGCACGAAACGGCCGCCAGGCTGGCCGATCGCCCGATACGGCATAGTTGAAATGAAGCTGCTCGACCTCGATCCCGGCCGCCACCGGAGCCGCCGCCTCGGTCGCCGCGGCGGCGCGCTTCAATGCGATCAGCGCATCCTGGGGATAGGTCCAGGAGAGCGCGGCCATCGCCGTCTTCATCACGCTGGTCAGCGCGATATGATAGCTGCGCCGGTCGGTGGTGATGACGAGATTGGTCGACAGACCAGCGCTGAACGGCTTGACCAGCACATGGGTTCGCTTTTCCGCGCCCGACCCGCTGCTAGTATCGCCGATCACCCAGCGCACCGTGTCTCCGCTTGCCACGGCGACCAGCGTCTCACCCGGTTGCAGCGCGATGTCGGTCACCCGCTCGGGCGCGGTGATGACATGATAGATGGCGCCGTCGGCGAACGGATAGACCTGCGCGGCGTTGATGAAGCCCTGCGCGACGGGCTCGATCGTCGCCGCGCGGTTGGCCGCGGCGACCGGCGTGGTTTTGTCTGTGGTCGCCTCTGCGGTTTGGGCAGCAAGGATCAGGCAAGGCGCCAGCAGCGCTGCGGCTGCGAGAGTTCTGGTCATGGCTGGGTCTCCGTATTGACGGTCGGTTGAGCGGCAAGGTTCGGGTCGAGCGGCGAGCCGAGCGGCACGTTGCTGGGCGGCTGCGTGGTGCGCGCGGGAGCAGTCGACGCCGCGGGCTCGAGTTCGCGGCTCCAGTCGATCGCGTCGATGTAGATGCCGAGGGGGTTCTTGCGGAGGGTGTCGGCCGATACTGGCGGCTTCGTCAGGATCGTCAGGATGCCGGTCCAGTGGGAGGAACCTGACTCGCTCCCACGCTCATAGGCCGTCTCGGTCCATTTGACTTGAGACATGCGCCGACGCCTTTGGCCGCGAACGGCTTGGACATGCGCGTCGGCCACCCGGCCGCGTCGATGGCGGGTCAAACTTTCCCAAGCGAGGTTCTCAAGCCTCGGCGCCGCCCTCGCGACGCGTGACCAGACTAACGCCCTGACTCGAAGAAGCAACACTAACCGGTTGGGTTCAAAACCTTCTCCATAATGGATGTAATTTCGGGCTGCGATGCTCGGCATGAAAGGCGGGGGTCAATGCGTCCCCGGCGATGGCTCCTCGTGACTACAGAGCCGTAAGGTCCAACGGATGCTGAGCCAAACCTTCGCTGGTAGCCTCCCGGCAAGAGTCCGCACGCACGGGATTTTCGTCATGGGCGCAAGCGGTCGTCGTTCCGGGATAGTATATCCGCTTCGCCCAGAAGGTCGTGCAGAAAGTCCTGCATCCATGCCGGCAGAGTGCGGATGCCGCCGCGGAGATCTTCAACGATGGCAGGGCCATGATCGGGGTCGCCGAAGATCGCGCGCAGTCGCGCGCGTATGCGCTCGCCATCCTGCGGCAGCACGTCCTGAAGCCAGTGCAGCGCCTGCACGACGCGCATTGCTGGCCGTCCAACCCAATAGAGCTTGCTGGGGGCAGTCTTCCTGAACGCAATCACGAGATTGCCAAGCTCGAAGGATTTGAGGCGCGCGTCGGTATGCACGACGATGTGCGCGGGCACCGCATTGGTAAGGCCGAGGTCATTGGCGGCCGTGATGCCGTCGATGAGCATGCGGGTCTGGTCGCGCCGAGACAGCGCGTCGATCACGGCGCGGGGATCGGGATTGGTCAGCTTACCGGTCAGGCTGTTGGTTCTGGGCTTGTCGTAGAGTCCGCGCGCGATGCGGCGGATCTGCTTGCCGCGCGTCAGCCGGTGAAGCGCCTGGTCGACAGCCTCGCGCGGCCCGAGATCGAGGAAATCGACGGGTGTCCAGGCGCCGAAGGGGGCCGCTTGCTCCAGCCGATCAAGGATGTGCGCTTTCAGATCGAGGGCATTCCCACGCATTGCCGCTTCCTTTGTCAGAAATATATATACATTTTTCTGACAAAGATCGTGCGCGAAGAATGGCTGCTGGGATCAGCAGTCGCGGTGCCTACGCCTGGCGGCGCTTTCCCTCGAAGCCATCCTTCACATCGTTGACCCAAGCCGCGATCTCTCGGTCACTCCACCGCGACGCGAACGGCGACAGCTTGTACGGCGCGGGGAACTTCCCTTCTTGGATCAGCCGGTAGATCATGGTCTTACCGAGACCTACCCGATGACGAACCTCTGCAAGACGGAGCAGACGGTCGGGCGGTTGCGCGGCTTCGGGGTCTGTTTCGGTCGTCATTTGTGCGACTCCGCCAGCCTTTCGCGCGCCTTTGCGAAACCGCGCCTACCGAAGGCGGCAAGCATGGCCATGCCTCCCAACAGTTGCATCGTGGTCTTTCTCCCCTGGTCGCCGCATGGCTGGTTGGGCGGGAGACGGCGAAGGTGAAAGGTACCCGCCAACTATTTTTGCGAGGAAGGAAGCCGATCCCTCCCGTTTCGGGGTGGCTGAAGGATATTGGGCGAAATGCTCGGATTCAGCGTCGGGCAAGCTGGTGATGTCGAGAGTGTCCCCTTCGACGTGGTTGCGCGCGACCAATCCGACCTTTGATTTCAAAATACTGTCGGGGAAAATCGCTGGCGTGCGTCAATGACGACGGAAGGCGATCCTCGTTGCCGCTCCCGGTCATAAAGCGAGGTTAAACGGCACAGCATGCAGGGCTGCTCGACACCATGAGTTCTGATGATGAGCGTCCCGATGCACACACCAGCCTGACCCGGCAGCAGCTTCACGCACTCGTCTGGGAAAAACCGATCAGCCATCTGGCAAGGACATTCGGCCTGTCGGGTCACGATCTGGCGAAGATATGTGATCGGCTCGACATTCCCCGGCCGGCTCCGGGACATTGGAACAAGCTGGCCGCCGGCAAGGCGGTTGAGACAAGGGCGCTGCCACCAGCGCGTTCCGGCATGGCGGACCCGATCAGCATAATGCCGGTCCCGCCCACCCGTGCCGCTGAGCCGGCGGTGGAAAAGGAACTGGCGGCTGCACGGGACAGGACGAAAGCGCTGCAGGTGGCCGAACTGCTTGTGCGCCCGCATCCGATCATAGCCGGCTGGGTCGCCAGACGAGAGAAAGAGATCAGGAAGGGCGAACAAGTCTACGATCGTCGGCTCAAACGGTTGGTCCGGCCCTCGGCGTTCACGCCGCAGGAGCGGCGACGCCACCGCATGCTCGATGCGCTGCTCAAGGCGCTGGAAGCTCAGAAGATCCTCGTCACCGAGGGCGAGCGGTTGGAGCTTTTTGCGACATCCGGCCGCGAAAGGATCGAATTTCAGTTCAGGGCGAAGCTGCAACAGGTCCGGCGACCGCTCACGGCCGATGAGCAGCGTTGGCGCTCGTCCGGTGACAAGGACTACAAGCTCGAACTCGTCGAAACCGACATTCTCATCTTCGAGGTGAAAGGCTGGCTGCCCGGTGGTTTGCGGCGCAACTGGCAGGACGGCCGCAAGGGCACGGTCGAGATGATGGTCGGCGACATTCTTGCGACGCTGGTCGCCGCGTTCCCGCTGATGGCGGTCGAGCGGGAGCAGCGCGAGAAGGCGGAGGAGCGGCGGCGGATCGAGGCTCAGCGGCGCTACGAACTGGAACAGCAACGCAAGCTCGAGGAGAACCGCTTTCGGCGTCTGCTCGAACATGCCGGCCGGTGGCGCGAAGCCGAGCTTGCCCGGAGTTTCGTCGCCGCGCTTCGCGCCGCGATTCCGGATCCGACCGTGGTCATAGAAGACAAGCTGGCGTCCGAATGGCTGGATTGGGCGGAGGCGCGGGCGACCCAATATGATCCGCTCGCATCCGATCCGCTGGATGTGTTCGAATCGATCGCCGATGTGACGAACTGGACCTACCGTGATCGGTGATCGGATGTCCGTCCTGTCAGCCGCGCGCAAAATTCGGCTTCAGCACCTTGGCGCCGTCGCGCAACTGGTCGAGATGATCGGACCAGTGCTGCATCATGCGCACGCGCTCGTCCCAATATTCGCCGCGGGTGTAGGCACGCCGGATGGCGTTGGTCTCCATATGGGCTAGCTGGCGCTCGATGGCGTCGGGATTGAACTTGCCCGTTTCGTTGAGCAGCGTCGCTGCCATCGCCCGGAAACCGTGCGCCGTCATCTCCTCCTGGCCGAAGCCGAGCGCCCGCAGCGCCGCATTGACGGTATTCTCGGACATCGGCCGACGCGGCGAGCGGAAGGAGGGAAAGCAATATTTCCCCGTGCCCGTGAGCTCCCAGAGCTGCTCGAAGAGCTTGGTTGCCTGCGTGGACAGCGGCACGCGGTGCGGCCGCCGCATCTTCATCTTCTGCTCGGGAATGTTCCAGACCGAACGGTCGAAGTCGAATTCGCTCCACTCGGCCTGGCGCAATTCGCCGGGGCGCACGAACAGGTGCGCCGACAGCCTGAGCCCGAACAGGGTGATGGCATGGCCGGTATAGCCTTCGATCGCGCGCATGAGTTCGCCCGCGCCCTTGTCAGTAGTGATGGCGGCGAGATGCTTGGCCTTGGGCACGGTGAGCGCGCCGCGCAGGTCGCGTGCCGGATCGGTTTCGGCCCGCGTGGTCGCGATGGCATAACGGAACACGCGACCGAGTACGCTGCGCATGCGCCGTGCGCTTTCGTATCGGCCGGTGGCCTCGACCGAACGGAGGACAACAAGCACCTCCTGCGCGGTGATCTTGGCGATGGGGCGATTGCCGATCCTGGGATAGGCTTTGTCGAGCAGCCAGCGAATCTTGCTGAGGGTGATCTCGGCCATCCCTTCGCGTTCCTGCTTGGCGACCCATTCCTCGGCGACCAGCTTGAAGCTGTTCTCCTCGGACAGCATTTCGCGCGCGGTGGCGAGCTTGGCCTCGTGCGAGGGATCGAGGCCGGCCGCGATCATCTTGCGCGCTTCGTCGCGCCGTTCGCGCGCGTCACCGAGGCCGACATCGGGCCAGGCGCCGAAGGAGAGCGTCCGCTGCTTGCCGAGATAGGCGTAGTTCAGCCGCCAGAGCTTCCGGCCGTTCGGTTTGACGAGGAGATAAAGACCGGCGCCGTCGGTGAGCTTGTATTCGCGCTCCCTCGGCCTGGCGCTCGTAACGGTCGTCGCGTAGAGTTTTCCCATGGTATCGGCCCGTCCATAAGGGGCCTTCGATACCATGCAGGATACCATATTTGTTCCCGATTGGTGCCGGATCAGCCCGGATTTGACCGGACGGTCTTGGCACAAAAAGTGGCTGAAATCAGCCACTTTTCGGACGTTCTCGGATATCCCCGGAAGAACAAATGGTGCCCAGAAGAGGACTCGAACCTCCACGACCTTGCGATCGCCAGCACCTGAAGCTGGTGCGTCTACCAATTCCGCCATCTGGGCACGGGGTAGGGGCGGGCCTTTAGGGGAGGTGGAGCGGCCTTGTCAACAGGCCTGTTGCTGGGGCAGAGGCGAACCCAGCGATCGGTATGAGGAACGGACGGGCATGAACAACACGCTAGTGACGGTGATCGGTGGCGGCGGCTTCCTGGGCCGCTATGTCGCTCAGGCGCTGATGGCGCGTGGCGCGCGGGTGCGGATCGCGCAGCGCGATCCGCGCGCGGCCTGGTTTCTGAAGTCGCTCGGTAGCCTCGGGCAGACCCAGTTCGTCGGTGCTGACATCACCAAGCCCGAGACGGTCGCGCATGCGGTCGCGGGCAGCGATGCGGTGGTCAATCTGGTCGGCATCCTCTCGGGCGATTTCGCGCGAGTGCATGTCGCCGGCGCGCGCGTGGTCGCCGAGGCGGCGCGTGCGGCGGGCGTCGAAACGCTCGTGCATATGTCCGCCATCGGCGCCGACCCGGCGAGCAGCTCGGCCTATGGTCGCAGCAAGGGCGAGGGCGAGGCGGCGGTGCGCGCGGCGTTCCCGCAGGCGACGATCCTGCGCCCCTCGATCGTGTTCGGGCGCGAGGACCAGTTCCTCAACCGATTTGCCAGCATGATCGCGAGCGCGCCGCTGGTGCCGGTGCTGCGCGCGCAGACCCGGTTCCAGCCGGTGTTCGTCGGTGATGTGGCGGAGGCGGTCGCCGCCGCGATCGCCGAGCCGGAGCTGGCGGCAGGCAAGACGTTCGAACTCGGTGGCCCGGACGTGCTGACGATGGCCGCGCTGCTGCGCTGGATCGCGCAGGCGATCGGCCGCAAGCCGACGTTTCTCGAGTTGCCTGACGCGATCGGTGGGCTGATCGCGATGGGCGGCGCGCTGCCCGGTGCGCCGATCACGCAGGATCAATGGAAGATGCTCCAGCATGACAATGTCGTGGGGAGCGCGGCGGTCGGCTTCGCCGATCTTAAAATTTCCCCAACCCCGCTTGCTGCGGTCGCCCCGACGTGGCTTGTCCGCTATCGTCGCAACGGGAGATTCGGCGCCCGCGCTGCCGCCTGAACGGCGGAGCGTGACGGCGTGGACGTGCGGGGGGCGCGATGGCGCTCGCCGCAAAGGGGGATTTGCGTGACCGATCTACTGACCATCATTCTGCTCGGCATCGTCGAAGGCGTGACCGAGTTCCTGCCCGTGTCCTCGACCGGGCACCTGATCCTCGCCTCGGCGCTGCTCGGCTATGATTCCGCCTATTGGGAAGTGTTCAACATCGTCATCCAGCTCGGAGCGATCCTCGCGATCGTCGTGCTGTACTGGCGGACGTTCTGGGCGGTGATCTCCGGGCTGATGCGAGTCGATCCGGTGTCGATTCGATTCGTCCGCAACCTGCTCGTCGCGTTCCTGCCGGCGGCGGTGATCGGGCTGGCGCTGCACAAATATATCGAGGCGCTGCTCGCATCGCCCGTCACGGTCTGCGTCGCGCTGATCGTCGGCGGCTTCGCGATCCTGTTCATCGAGCGCACGGTGAAGGAAGGTGACATCGCCGGCGTAGCGGACATTCCGCTGCCCAAGGTGATCGGCATCGGCTTCATCCAGTGCCTCGCGATGATCCCGGGCGTTAGCCGCTCAGGCGCGACGATCCTCGGCGCACTCAGCCTCGGGGTGGAGCGGCGCACTGCGGCGGAGTTCAGCTTTTTTCTTGCCATTCCGACGATGCTGGGCGCTACCGCTTTGGAATTGGTCAAGAACCGGCATGAGCTGGCGGCTGGGGGCGGGGTTGGATTCGGCGGCATCGCGATCGGTTTCGTGGTCGCGTTCATCGTGGCGCTGCTGGTGGTGCGCTGGTTCGTCGGCATCGTCACCAAGCGCGGCTTCTCGCCCTTCGCGTGGTATCGGATCGTCGCTGGCAGTGCGGCGCTGGTGTGGCTGTTGGCAAGGTAGGTCCGTACCGTACCTAATCATGCGCGAAGATGTGACGGAAACGGTGTCGTGTCTCGGCAATATCTCCAAATAGGTAATGTTAGCTTACCTATGCGACCAAAAATGCGTGACAGGCGTAACAATCGCCTGTATAGCCGCGTCTGCAACCAGAGCAGGCGAAGATGGCGAACGATCACCTCCTGAAATTTGTCGACCGCGCGCAAAGCTATCCCGCGAAGCGCGATGCCGAGGATCGCGCGGACGATTTCCGCGAGATCGCCAACCGCTATTCGGTGCCGGCGGCCGAGGATCAGGCCGGACGCTGCTCGCAGTGCGGCGTGCCCTATTGTTCGGTGCATTGCCCGTTGCATAACCATATCCCCGATTGGCTGCGCCTTACCGCCGAGGGTCGGCTGCGCGAGGCGTATGAGCTTTCGAACAGCACCTCGACCATGCCGGAGATCTGCGGCCGGATCTGCCCGCAGGACCGGTTGTGCGAAGGCAATTGCGTCATCGAATTTTCCGGTCACGGCGCGGTGACGATCGGCTCGGTCGAGAAGTTCATCACCGATACCGCATGGGAGGAAGGCTGGGTCGAGCCGCTCGTACCGGGGCGCGCCCGTGGCCAGTCGGTCGCGGTGATCGGCGCGGGGCCAGCCGGCCTCAGCGCCGCCGAATATCTGCGCGGCTTCGGCTATGACGTGCATGTCTATGACCGCTACGATCGCTCGGGTGGATTGCTGACCTATGGCATCCCGGGCTTCAAGCTGGAGAAGTACGTCGTCACGCGCCGCGTCGAGCGGCTCGCGGCGGGCGGGATCGTCTTCCACAATGATTTCGAGATCGGTCGCGACGCCAGCCTCGACGAACTGCGCCAGCGCCACGATGCGGTGCTGATTGCCACCGGCGTCTACAAGCCGCGCGCGATCAAGGCGCCCGGCGTCGCCAGCGACGGCGTGGTCGATGCGCTCGACTATCTCACCGCCTCCAACCGCAAGAGCTTCGGCGACGCGGTGCCGGCGTTCGACGATGGCAGCCTCGATGCCGCGGGCAAGCACGTCGTCGTGATCGGCGGCGGCGATACCGCGATGGACTGCGTGCGCACCGCGGTCCGCCAGGGTGCGGCCAGCGTGAAGTGCCTCTACCGCCGCGACCGCGCCAACATGCCCGGTTCGCAGCGCGAGGTGGCGAATGCGGAGGAAGAGGGCGTCGAATTCGTCTGGCTCTCCGCACCCGAGGCGTTCCTCGCCGGGGAAAGCGTGACAGGCGTCAAGGCGAGCCGGATGCGGCTCGGCCAGCCGGATGCCAGCGGCCGTCGCGCGCCGGAGATCGACCCCGCCGGCGGCTTCGACGTGCCCGCCGATCTCGTCATCAAGGCGCTGGGGTTCGATCCCGAGGATCTGCCTGGCCTGTTCGGCGCGCCCGAACTCGGCGTGACGCGCTGGGGCACCGTGCTGGTCGACAACAAGACGCTGATGACGTCGCTCGACGGCGTGTTCGCAGCGGGCGACATCGTTCGCGGTGCATCGCTGGTGGTGTGGGCGATCCGCGACGGCCGTGACGTCGCAACAACGATGCATGTGTACCTCAAGGCGAAGGTGGGCGCGGGGAAGGTCGCGGCGTGAGGCTCGCACCGTTTGCAATGGCGCTGGCGTTCGCTAGTGCGCCCGTCACCGCGCAGACGGCGGCTCAAGCGCCCGCTGCGCCAAGCGAAGCTGCGTTGGTCGCCGCGCGTGGTATCGTCGTCCGGCTGGTGCCGCCCGGGACTTACAAGGCGCTGATGGGTTCGACCATGTCCAACATGACGTCGAGCATGGCCGACAGCTTGAAGGCACTGCCGATGCGCGAACTCGCCCAACTGGGCGGGATGAGTGCCGAAGACGCGCAGAAGCTCGACCGGGTCGATCTCGAACAGGTTATGGCGATCTACGATCCGCGTTGGCGCGAGCGCCAGCAGCGCACGATGACGGCCATGTTCGGAGCGATGGGCGATTTCTTCAACACGCTAGAACCCGAATTGCGCGAGGCGATGGCGCACGCCTATGCATCGCGCTTCTCGGTCGACGAACTCCGCGATCTCGATAGATATCTCGCCACGCCAACCGGCACCAAATTCGCTGGAATGCAGATGACCATCATGACCGACCCGGCGATGATGGCATTGATGAAGGGTATGGTGCCGCGCCTGATGCGCGAGATGCCGCGCTTCGTGCAGGCCGCCAAAGCCGCGACCAAGGATCTGCCGCCGCCGCGTAAGGTCGAGGATATCACCCCGGCCGAACGTGCCAAGATGGCGAAGATGCTTGGAGTGGACGAAGACAAGCTCGGCAATCCGAAGACGGTGATGTGAGCGTGTTTTGCGAGCCTTGCGCGGCATCGATCGCGTCCCCGGTCGCTTTTGACGCGCACCGGGCCGCAGCGGTGAGGCAGACCGTCTATGTGCGTCCCGAGATGAACGAGGTCATGCACATCCTCAAGATACCCGAGGGGCCGCGCTACGGCGATGCCGGCCCTCAACCGATTCCCGACGCGCAGGCGCGCAAGCGCGTGCGCCGCTATCTGACCAAGGCTGCGGTCGAATCCGCCGACCAGAAGGCATCATGAGCATGGACCAGCGCACCTATCTCGCCGAACACGGCATGTACCGCCCCGAGTTCGAGGGGGACGCCTGCGGCGTCGGCCTCGTCGCCGCGACCGACGGCAAGCCGTCGCGCCGTGTCGTCCAGTCGGCGATCGATGCCTTGAAGGCGGTGTGGCATCGCGGCGCGGTCGATGCTGATGGCAAGACCGGCGACGGCGCCGGGCTGCATGTCGATCTGCCCGCCAAGTTCTTCGACGATGCCGTGACGGCGTCTGGTCACAAGATGCGCCCCAACCGGCTCGGCGTCGGCATGATCTTCCTGCCGCGCACCGATCTCGGCGCGCAGGAGGCGTGCCGCACGATCGTCGAGAGCGCGATCATCGAGCAGGGCTATACGATCTATGGCTGGCGGCAGGTGCCGGTCGATGTCTCGGTGATCGGCCAGAAGGCGCAGGCGACTCGCCCCGAGATCGAGCAGATCATGATCGCCGGGCCGATGCCCGACGCGCAGAGCGCCGCCGAGTTCGAGAAGGATCTGTATCTCGTCCGTCGGCGGATCGAGAAGCGCGTGATCGAGGCGCAGATCAGCGGATTCTATGTCTGTAGCCTGTCGTGCCGGTCGATCATCTACAAGGGGCTGTTCCTCGCCGAGAGTCTGTCGGTGTTCTATCCCGATCTGACCGACCAGCGCTTCGAGAGCCGCGTCGCGATCTTCCACCAGCGCTATTCGACCAACACCTTCCCGCAATGGTGGCTGGCGCAGCCGTTCCGCTGCCTCGCCCACAACGGCGAGATCAACACGATCCGCGGCAACAAGAACTGGATGAAGAGCCACGAGATCAAGATGGCCGCCAATGCGTTCGGCGAGCATTCGGAGGACATCAAGCCGGTGATCCCGGCGGGCGCCTCCGATACTGCCGCGCTCGACGCGACCTTCGAGGCGATCGTGCGCTCGGGCCGCGACGCGCCGACCGCCAAGCTGATGCTCGTGCCCGAAGCCTGGGGGCCGAAGGGCGAGATGCCGCGCGCGCACCTCGACATGTACAAATATTTCGCGAGCGTGATGGAGCCGTGGGACGGCCCCGCCGCGCTGGCGATGACCGATGGCCGCTGGGCCGTGGCCGGCGTCGATCGCAACGCGCTGCGCCCGCTGCGCTACACCCGCACCTCGGACGGCCTGCTCATCGTCGGGTCAGAGAGCGGCATGGTCGTCGTTCCCGAATCGACCGTGGTCGAGAAGGGCCGGATGGGACCGGGCCAGATGATCGCGGTCGATCTCGACGAAGGCAAGGTGTTCACCGATCATGCGATCAAGGATCAGATCGCCGGCGAGGCCGATTACGGTGCGATGATCGGCGAGTTCATCGCGATGGTCGATCTGCCGGCCGCGCCCGAGGGGGCGACGACCCGGTTCGAGCGCGCCGATCTCACCCGCCGCCAGGTTGCCGCCGGGCAGACGCTCGAGGACATGGAGTTGATCCTCGCGCCGATGGTCGAGGGCGGCAAGGAAGCGATCGGCTCGATGGGAGACGACACGCCGCTCGCCGTCATCTCCGACAAGCCGCGCCTGATCAGCCAGTTCTTCCGGCAGAACTTCAGCCAGGTGACCAACCCGCCGATCGACCCCTTGCGCGAACGCCACGTCATGTCGCTCAAGACGCGGTTCGGCAATCTCGCCAACATCCTCGATACCGAGGACCGCCGCGACGGCGTGCTCGTGCTCGAATCGCCGGTGCTGACTGGCGCCGACTGGGCGCGGCTGAAGGCGCATTTCGGCGCGCAGGCGGCCGACATCGACTGCACCTTCGAAACCGGCGGCGGCCCAGAGACGCTGCGCGCCGCGATCACGCGAATTCGCGCTGAAGCCGAACAGGCCGTGCGCGAGGGCAAGAGCGAACTGTTCCTCAGCGATCTGGCGATCGGCCCCGACCGGGTTGGCATCGCCGGCGTGCTGGCGGCGGCTGCGGTGCATACGCATCTCGTCCGCCGGGGCCTGCGCTCCTATGCGAGCATCAACATCCAGACCGCCGAATGCCTCGACACGCATTATTACGCGGTGCTGATCGGCGTCGGCGCGACGACGGTGCATGCGTATCTGGCGGAGGCGGCGATCGTCGACCGGTTCGAACGCGGACTGTTCGGCGAACTGACGCTGGATCAGTGCCTCGCCAACCACGTTCACGCGATCGACGAGGGGCTGCTCAAGATCATGTCGAAGATGGGGATCGCGGTGATCTCCAGCTATCGGGGTGGCTATAATTTCGAGGCGGTCGGGCTGTCGCGCAGCCTCGTCAACGATTTCTTCCCCGGCATGCCCGCGAAGATCTCGGGCGAGGGCTATGCGTCGCTCCACCTCAACGCCAAGCTGCGCCACGAGGCTGCGTTCGATACCGCTGTCGTCACGCTGCCGATCGGCGGCTTCTACCGCCAGCGCCACACCGGCGAGACGCATGCCTATTCGGCGCAGTTGATGCACCTGCTGCAATCGGCGGTCGGCTCGGACAGCTATTCGACCTATCTGCAATTCTCGCGTGGCGTCGAGGCGCTGCCGCCGGTCTATCTGCGCGATCTGCTTCAGTTCAACTATCCGGGCGAAGGCGTGCCGGTCGATCAGGTCGAGGCGATCACCGAAATCCGCAAGCGCTTCGTCACGCCGGGCATGTCGCTGGGCGCGCTCAGCCCGGAGGCGCACGAGACGCTGGCGATCGCGATGAACCGGATCGGGGCCAAGGCGGTGTCGGGCGAGGGCGGCGAGGACAAGTCGCGCTACACGCCCTATGCGAACGGCGACAATGCCAATTCCGGCGTCAAGCAGATCGCCTCGGGCCGGTTCGGTGTGACCGCCGAATATCTCAACGCCTGCGACGAGATCGAGATCAAGGTCGCGCAGGGCGCCAAGCCCGGCGAGGGCGGGCAGTTGCCCGGTTTCAAGGTGACCGAGTTCATCGCCAAGCTGCGCCATGCGACGCCGGGCGTGATGCTGATCTCGCCGCCGCCGCACCACGACATCTATTCGATCGAGGATCTTGCGCAGCTCATCTATGATCTGAAGCAGATCAACCCGATCGCGCGGGTGTGCGTGAAGCTCGTCTCGTCGGCCGGCATCGGCACGGTCGCGGCGGGCGTGGCGAAGGCCCATGCCGACGTCATCCTCGTCTCCGGCCACGTCGGCGGCACCGGCGCGTCCCCACAGACCAGCATTAAATATGCCGGCACGCCGTGGGAAATGGGGCTTTCCGAAGTCAACCAGACGCTCACGCTCAACGGCCTGCGCGGCCGCATCAAGCTGCGCGCGGACGGTGGCCTCAAGACCGGGCGCGACATCGTCATCGCCGCGATCCTCGGCGCGGAGGAGTTCGGCATCGGTACGCTGTCGCTGGTGGCGATGGGCTGCATCATGGTGCGGCAATGCCATTCCAACACGTGCCCGGTCGGCGTGTGCGTGCAGGACGAGCGCCTGCGCGCGAAGTTCACCGGCACGCCCGAGAAGGTCATCAACCTGATGACCTTCATCGCAGAGGAAGTGCGCGACATTCTCGCCCGGCTCGGCGTCAAGAGCCTCGACGACGTGATCGGTCGCACCGAATTGCTCCGCCAGGTCAGCCGCGGCGCCGAGCATCTCGACGACCTCGATCTCAACCCGATCCTCGCCAAGGTCGACGCAGACGAGGATCAGCGCCGTTTCAGCCTGAAGACGTGGCGTAACGAAGTGCCCGACAGCCTCGATGCGCAGATCATCAAGGATGCGGCCGCAGTGTTCTCGCGCCGCGAGAAGATGCAACTGACCTATTCGGTGCGCAACACGCATCGCGCGGTCGGCACCCGGCTGTCGAGCGAGATCACGCGCAAGTACGGCATGGACGCGCTCGCCGACGGGCACGTCCACGTCCGCCTGCGCGGTTCGGCGGGGCAGAGTCTCGGCGCGTTCCTGTGCAAGGGCATCACGCTCGAAGTGTTCGGCGACGCCAACGATTATGTCGGCAAGGGCCTGTCGGGCGGCATTATCGCGCTACGCCCGGTGGTCTCATCACCGCTCAAGTCGAACGAGAATACGATCATCGGTAACACGGTGCTGTACGGTGCGACCTCGGGCAAGCTCTACGCGGCGGGCCAGGCGGGCGAGCGCTTCGCGGTGCGCAACTCCGGCGCGACCGTGGTCGTCGAGGGCTGCGGCGCCAACGGCTGCGAATATATGACCGGCGGCATGGCGGTCGTGCTCGGGCCGGTCGGCACCAACTTCGGCGCGGGCATGACCGGCGGCATGGCGTTCGTATACGATCCCGACGGAAGCTTCGCGCGCCGCGCCAACCCGGAGAATATCACCTGGAACCGGCTGTCCTCGTCGCACTGGGAATCGGTGCTGCTCAGCCATGTCCGCGCGCATCACGCCGCGACCGACAGCAAATGGTCGGGTGCGCTGCTCGACGATTGGGGCCGGGTGATCGACCATTTCTGGCAGGTCGTGCCGAAGGAGATGCTTTCGCGGCTGAGCCATCCGCTCGACGATCGTGAAGCGTTGGAGGCCGCCGAGTAGTTACACCCTTCCTTGCCACATGGCGCGCGGCTACACCGGCGCCATGTGGCAACTGTATCAATTTCCGCTCTGTCCGTTCTCGCGCAAGGTCCGTCTGCTGCTTGGTGAGAAGGGTGTCGGCTATGAGCTCGTGCGCGAATCGCCTTGGGCCAGGCGCGACGAATTCATCGATATGAACCCCGCCGGCCAGGTGCCGGTGATGACCGATCAGGCGCGTAACCTGCTGCTGATCGATTCGATGGCGATCTGCGAGTATTTCGAAGAGACCATCGACAAGAGCGCTATGATCTCCGGCTCCGCCGCCTATCGCGCCGAGATCCGCAGGCAGGTCGCGTGGTTCGATGCGCAATTCTTCGCGGATGTGACCGCGCCGTTGCTCCACGAGCGGATGGAAAAGCGGCTCGTCACGCGAGTGGCGCCCGATTCGAAGGTGCTGCGCGAAGCGATGCGCGCGGCGGTGCGGCATCTCGACTATACCGACTACCTGCTCGATCATAACAATTGGATGGCGGGATCGACGATGACGCTCGCCGATCTGGCGGCGGCCGCGCATATCTCGGTGGTCGATTATCTCGGCGGCATCGATTGGAAGAACCACGAACAGACCGCACGCTGGTATCGCGGGTTGAAGAGCCGGCCGAGCTTCCGCCCGCTATTGTCCGAGCGGATGGACGGCATCCAGCCGACCTCGCATTACGACGATGTCGATTTCTGACCGGGCTGGGGAGGGCCGATGCACGTAACCCATGATCCCGAGGCAGAGGCATCGCCCGTCATCGGCTTCGACGATTTCCTAAAGGTCGATATCCGCGTCGGCACGATCGTCGAGGCGCTGCCTTTCCCGGAGGCGCGCAAACCCGCCTTCAGGCTGGTGATCGATTTCGGCCCGGTGATCGGCCTTAAAAAATCCTCGGCGCAGATCACCGAGCATTACACGCTGGCGGACCTCCCCGGCCGGCAGGTCGCCGCAGTCGTCAACTTCCCACCGCGCCAGATCGGCAAGGTCATGTCCGAGGTGCTGACGCTCGGCTTCCCCGATGCGGACGGGAAGGTCGTCCTGGTGATACCGAGCGCGGGCGTGCCCAACGGCGGCCGGTTGTTCTGATCCCGGGCCTTATTGCGCCAAACTCTTCGATGCCTGTTCGAACATGTCCTTCGACAAGCCCGGCGTGGCGAGGATACGCTCCAGCTCTGCCCGCATCAGCGTCGCGCGGCCCGCATCGTAGCGCCGCCACCGGCCGAGCGGCGGGAGCAGCTTGGCGGCGGTCTGCGGGTTGAGCTTGTCGAGTGCGATCAACTGGTCCGCGACGAAACGATAGCCGGCGCCCGATGCCGCATTGAAAGCGCGCTGGTTGACGCTGAACGCCCCCACCAGCGAACGTGCGCGATTGGGGTTGGCGAGCGTGAAGTCGCGGTGCCGCGCCAGATCCTCGACCGCCGCGAGCGTATCGTCGCGCTGGGCGAGCGCCTGTGCCTGGAACCATTTGTCGAGCACCAGCGCATTGTCGCAATAGCGGTTGTAGAAGATGTCGAGCGCCGCCACCCGCTCGGCCGCATCGCTGCTGACCAACGTGGTGAGCGCGCCCTGCCGGTCGGTCATGTTGTCGGCCGCCTCAAACTGCGCGAAGGCGAGCGCGCCCGCATCCGCGGCACCGCTCGCGGCGATATAGCCGAGCGCGACGGTCTTCATCCGGCGCAGGCCCTTGGCCTCTGGCGAATAGACATAGCCGCCGATCGCCGCTGCCTGATCGTAGGCGGCGCGCCATTTCGGCTCCAATGCACGGCCAATCTCGCGGCGCAGCGCCTCGCGGGCGCGGAAGATCGCTTCGGGATCGACCACCGCCATCTGGTCGCCGACGAAGCTTTCCGACGGCAGCAACACCGCCTCGGCGATGAACGCGGGATCGAGCGCGCTATTGTCCAGCGTGGTCTCGATCGCGGCGATTACCGCAGCCTGATCCGCCTGCATCCCGCTCGCGGCGGCGACGAGCGTGTCGAGCATGAGTTGCTGCATCGCCTCGTAGCGCGCGAACGGATCGTCGTCATGCGCCGACAGGAACGCTAGATCGGCGGCGCTGCGATCGGTTTCGATCACCACCGGCGCGGAGAAGCCGCGGTTGATCGACAGCACTGGCCGCTCGGTAGCCGTCTCGAATGCGATCTCGGCGACATCGTCCTCCAGCAGCACCAGTCGCTCGTCGCTGAGCGACGCTCCGGTGTCTGCGCCGAACAGCTTGAGTCGTAGCGGTAGCACCATCGGTGCCTTGATCGGCTGGCCCGGCGTCGGCGGCACGCTCTGCGACAGTGTCAGCACCGCGCGGCCGCCACCGACGTCATGCGAAAGCCGCGCTGTGACGCGTGGCGTGCCGGCCTGGCTGTACCAGCGGCGGAACTGAGTCAGGTCGATGCCGCTGGCTTCCTCGAGCGACGCGACGAAATCCTCGCAGGTCGCCGCCGTCCCGTCGAACCGTTCGAAATACAGGTCGGTGCCCGCGCGGAACGCCTGCGCGCCGAGCATCGTCGCGAGCATGCGGATAACCTCCGCGCCCTTGTTGTAGATCGTCGCGGTGTAGAAGTTGGAGATTTCCTGATATTCGTCGGGCCGGATCGGGTGCGCGAGCGGGCCGGCATCCTCGGGGAATTGCGCGGCGCGAAGCCCCCGCACATCCTCGATCCGCTTGACCGCCGCCGATCCCTGGTCGGCCGAGAAGCTCTGATCGCGATAGACGGTGAAGCCTTCCTTCAGCGAAAGCTGGAACCAGTCGCGGCACGTCACGCGATTGCCCGACCAATTGTGGAAATATTCGTGCGCGACGACCGCAGCGATCGCGTCGAAATCGTAGTCGGTCGCGGTGTCGGGGTCGGCGAGGATGTAGCGGCTGTTGAAGACGTTGAGGCCCTTGTTCTCCATCGCGCCGAAATTGAAGTCATCGACCGCGACGATGTTGAACACGTCGAGATCATATTCGCGGCCATAGACGCGCTCGTCCCACGCCATCGATGTCTTGAGCGCTTCGAGCGCATGGTGCGTCTTGGCCACATCGGCGGCGCGCACCCAGATGCCGAGCTGCACCGTGCGGCCCGATTGCGTGATGAAGCTGCCCGAATTGCAGGCGAGATCGCCCGCCACCAGCGCGAACAGATAGGACGGCTTGGGGAACGGGTCGTTCCACGCGGCCCAGTGCCGGCCGTCGTCGAGATCGCCCTGCGCGACCGGATCACCATTGGCGAGGAGCACCGGATAGCGCGCCTTGTCGGCGGTCATCCGCACGCTGTAGCGGCTCAGCACATCGGGCCGATCGGGGAAATAGGTGATGCGGCGGAAGCCCTCCGCCTCGCACTGCGTGCACAGGATGCCGCCCGAGGCGTACAGGCCCATCAACTGCGTATTGCGATCGGGCGCGATCTCGACCTCGGTCTCGACGACATGCGCATCGCCGGCGAGTGCCAGCACCAGCGCGTCGTTCTCGAGTCTCCAGTCGTTGACCGCGACGCCGTCGATCATCACCGACAACAACGTCTGCCCGGCGCCGTCTAGCCGCAACGGACCGTGCCCGGCGTTGCGCTCGACCGACAGCGTCGCGCGCACCCGCGTCGTTTCCGGCGCGAGGTCAAAATCGAGCGCGATGTCGGGCACGCGCCACTCGGGCGGCGTGTAATCGGCGCGGCGGGTGACGTGTGGCTGGGCGGTGGCGGTCTGGATATCGAGCATGCCGAGGATGTAAGGGGGCGTATCGCGGCGTGCCACACAAATCGCCGGCTTTGCGCGGGTCTGCCACCGTGATACCGCCCGCGACATGAGTACAGGCGTAGGCAGATTGATGGCGGCGGTCGCGCTGGCGCTCATGTCGCCCGGCACGGCACCGGCGGCCGACACGGCGCAGGCCGCCGCGCCGTCTCCGGTCCAGCTTCCTGATGATCAGGCGGCGATGAAGGCGCATGTGATGTTCCTCGCCTCGGATGCGTTGCGCGGGCGCGAAGCCGGAACGCCCGAATATCGCATAGCCGCCGAATATGTGGCCGCGCGCTTCTTCGCGGCCGGGTTGCGCCCGGCGGGCGACAAGGGCGGCTATCTCCAGACCGTGCCGTTGCTCCGTTACCAGCCCGCCGATCACGGCGATCTGGTGTTGACCGCCAAAGGCGGCGCGCCGACGCCGCTGGTGTTCGGCAAGGATTTCGTGCCCGGCGCGGTGCCCGGCAAGCCGGTGTTCGCGCTCGATGCGCCGGTGGTGTTCGTTGGGCAGGGTATCGTCGCGCCCAAGTACAAGCGCGACGATTATGCCGGTGTCGATGTGCGCGGAAAGATCGTCGCCTTCCTCGCCGAGACGCCCGCCAACGTCCAGAACGAGGAGCGCGCGCATTTCGCCAGCCCCGCCAGCCGCACCGCGATCGCAGCCGATCACGGCGCGGTGGCGGCGATCATGATCGAACCCGGCAGCGTCAGCGAGGCGCGGTGGGACCGGTCGCGGATGACATGGGCCTATCCCGACGGCACTGGCCAGGTCGCCGGCGTGCCGCTGATCGCCACCGTTAGCGGCGCGGGTGCGGCCAAGCTGTTCGCGCGCGCGCGGACGCCCTGGGAGAAGATCGCGCCGCGCGCCGACGATCCGACCGCGGTGTTCAAGGCCGAGCAACTGCCCTTGGTCCTTACCGCCGCGCTCAAGACATTGTCCGAGCCGCTCGAAAGCTACAATGTCGCTGGATTGTTGCCCGGCACCGACCCGGCGCTGTCGCGCGAAGTGGTGGTGCTTTCGGCACATCTCGACCATCTCGGCGTCGGGCTGCCGGTGAACGGCGACGCGATCTACAACGGCGCGCAGGACAATGCGGTCGGCATCGCCGCGCTGATCGAGGCGGCGAAGCGCTTCCGCACCAGCGACATGCCGACGCGGCGCTCGATCCTGTTCCTCGCCGTCACCGCCGAGGAGGAGGGGATGGTCGGCTCCGACTATTTCGCGCGCCATCCGCCGGTGCCCGTGTCGCGGATCGTCGCCGATGTGAATTTCGACATGCCGATCCTCTCCTATCCCTTTCAGGACATGACCGTGTTCGGGGCGGACCGCTCGACGCTCGGGCCGATCGTCGCGCAGGCGGTGGCCGCGCTCGGCGTCACCATGTCGGCCGATCCTGACCCGGCCGAGGGGTTCTTCGTGCGATCGGACCATTATCGCTTCGTTCAGCAGGGTATCCCGTCAGTGTTCCTGTGGCCGGGGCAGGCGGGGCCGGGGAAGGCGGCGTTCGAGGACTTCATGAAGCACCGCTACCACCAGCCCTCGGACGATCTGTCGCAGCCGATCGACTGGGCACAGGGGCTGCGTTTCGTCGCCGCCAATTACGCGATCACCCGCGCGATCGCCGATGCCCCCGAACGGCCGCGCTGGAACAAAGGCGATTTCTTCGGCCTGCTCTACGACGGGCCGGGCGCGAAATAGCGTGCGGCTGTTCGTCTTCGGGCTTGGCTATACCGGGCAAGCGCTGGCGACGCGGCTGCGGGGCCAAGGGTGGCATGTCGCGGGGACGGGGCGCGGCGGCACGCTGGATTTCGACGACGTGGCGGCGGTGCGGCGCGAACTGGCGACGGCGACACACATCGTCTCGTCGGTGCCGCCGGCGGACGAGCGTGATCCTGTGCTGGAGCGATACGGCAATGCGCTGGGTGAAAGCGCTACGTGGCTCGGTTACCTCTCCTCCACTGGCGTGTACGGCGACGCCGCCGGCGCGTGGGTAGATGAAACCGCGCCGACCGGCACCGGCCGCCGCACCGCCCGCAGCGCAGCGGATGCCGCGTGGCTGGCGCTGGGCGCGCGCGTGTTCCGCTTGCCGGGAATCTATGGCCCCGGCCGCTCGACGCTGGAGCGCATCGCCGCCGGAACCGCGCACCGTACCGGCCTCACGGGGCAAGTGTTCAGCCGCGTGCATGTCGCGGATATCGTCACTGGTGTGATCGCGGGCTTCGGCGCGCCGCCGGGGGCGTACAACCTCGCCGACGATCTTCCCGCCAGCCACGACGATGTCGTCGTTTTCGCATCACGCCTGATCGGCCTGCCGCTGCCGCCGCTGGTCCCGCTCGACGGACTTTCTCCGATGGCGCGCGGTTTCTACGCCGAGAACCGGCGGATTGCGACGACCAAGGCCAAGCGGTTGCTCGGCTGGCGCCCGCTCTACCCGGATTACCGCGCCGGCTTGCGCTCGGTCAGCGCGATGAGCAATCCGGCGATCACCAGCGCCCCGCCGGTCATCGACAGCACCGACCAGCGATAGCCTTCGAACAGCGTCGATAACGCCATCGCAATGACCGGCACCAGCACGCTCGAATAGGCCGCCTTGGCCGGGCCGATCGCACGGATCACGCCATAATAGAGCGGGAAGGCGACTGCGGAGGCGACCATGCCGAGGTAGAGCGTCGCCGCCAGATAGGCGGGCGTCGGGCTGATCACCGGCGGGCCATAGGTGGCCCAGGCGAACGCGCCGTTGATGAGCGCGCCGAGCAGCATCGATGCCGCGACCATCGGCATCATCGGATAGCGCTTCGCCGATCGCGTGCCCTGCATCACGTTGCCGACCGACGCGGCGAGCGTGCCGCCCAGCGTCAGCGCGATTCCAGTCAGCGCCTGGATCGGCCCGTGCGGATCGACTCGCGCCTCGTGGAGGAACAGCAACGCGATCCCTCCGATCGCCACCGCCGAGCCGACCAGCAACTGCCGCCCCAGCCGGTGGCCGAGCAGGAGTCGCCCGAACAGCGCGTTGGGCAGCAGCAGCAACGCGAACACCACCGCGACCAGCCCGGAGGTGATATGCTGTTCGGCGCGGTAGATGAAGTTGAAGTTGAGGCAGAATTGGAACAGCCCCAACACTGCGGCGAACCCCCAGCCGCGTGCATCGAGCCTGATCGGCTCGCCGCGCACACGCGTATAGACCAGCATCGTCAGCGCGGCGATGCTGAAGCGGTAGCAGACCGACCAGCCCGGCGGCACCACCCCCAATTGCCCGCGAATCACCAGCCAGGTCGATCCCCAGATCAGCGTGACGATCGCGAACGGGATCAGCACGGACAGGCGCGTGGCTGGGGGTGGGGCTGCGGTCATAACCTCGCAGTATCGTGCGGGGTCACCCCGGCAAGCACGATCTGCTTATCGCGTCACAAGGTGTCGTTATGGAAGCGCGGCGATCGCCTCGGCGAGCGGACGCACCTGCTCGGCGGTGTGGTTCCACGAGGTCACCAGCCGGATCTCGCCCGGCGCCCAATCGTAGAAATCGAACCCGAGCGCACGCAGCCCAGCCGCTTCTTCGGGCGTCACGCGCAGGAACACCTCGTTCGCCTCGACCGGATAGACCAGCCGCGCGCTCCCGGCATCGGCGAGCAGCCGCGCGGCGGCGTTGGCGGCGGCGCCATTGGCGATCCATCGATCGTCCTCGAGCAACGCGATGATCTGCGCGGCGAGATAGCGCCCCTTCGACAGCAGCAGACCAGCGCGCTTGCGGCGGCGCAAGGTGTCGGCGGCGAGCTCGGGCTTGAAGAAGATCAGCGCCTCGGCGGTCATCCCGCCGTTCTTGATGAAGCCGAAGCTCAGCGCATCGACCCCGGCGCGCCACGTCAGGTCGGCGGGCGCGCAGCCGAGATGCGCGACCGCATTGGCGAAGCGCGCCCCGTCCATGTGCAGCGCGAGGCCGCGCGCGCGCGCGAGTGCGCCGATCGCGGTGACTTCGGCGGGGGTATAGACCATCCCGTACTCGGTCGCGTTGGTGATCGAGATGGCGTGCGGCTGGACGCGGTGGACGTCGTCAGCGATGATGTCGATCACCGCGCGGATGCTGTCGGGCGTCAGCTTGGCGCCGACGCCTTCGCCGATCATCAGTTTGGCGCCGTGCGTATAGAATTCGGGCGCGCCGCACTCGTCGTTCTGGATATGCGCATCGCGGTGGCAGACCACGCCACCGAACGGCGGGCAGAGTGCCGCCAGCGCAAGGCAATTGGCGGCCGTGCCCGATGGCACCCAGAGCGCGCGGACCTCGGTCTCGAACAGCGCCGAGAAGCGCCCGTCGAGGCTGCGGCTCAGCGCGTCGCCGTCATAGGCGGTGTCGAGCATGTTGTGCGCGGCCATCGCGGCGAACACGGCGGGATGGACCGGGGCGGCATTGTCGGAGAAGAAGCGCATGGTCAGGCCTTGCGGCGGAACCCTGGCGGGCGTCAACCGGGCTACTGGTCGTCCCGGTAACGTTCTTCATCGCGTGGCTCGTCGGATCGCGGCGGTCGGCCCCGATCGTCGCGATCCTCGCCACCGAGTGAAATGCTGCCGTCGCGCCCGACATGGAGGTGGAGACCCATTCCGTCGATGTCGCCGCCGACCGGCAGCACCGAATTGTCGCCGTCGTCGAGCGCATCGGGATCGACCGACGCCGGGATCGCCTCGGGCGGGATTGCCGCGCCGACGCCGAGCGCTTCGGTCATGAACTCGCGCCACACGCGCGCAGGTACGCCGCCGCCCGATAGACCGGGATTGGGCGTGTTGTCGTCATTACCGACCCACACGCCGACGACGAGGTTGTCGGCGAAGCCCATGAACAAGGCATCGCGATTGTCTTGCGTGGTGCCGGTCTTGCCGAAAGTCTTGATCGACAACGCCGCGCGCCGCCCGGTGCCGGTTTCGGCCGAGGCGGAAAGCAGGTCGAGCATCTCGTCGCGCTCGGTGCGGGTGAGCGCGTGAGTGCCGCCGGCCAGCCCGTCATACCAGTGATGCTCCTCGGGTTCAGCTTCCAGCCCGTGTGGGCGCACCGGATAGCTCTCGGCGGCAATGCCCGCATAAGCGGCGGTGAGTTCGAGCAGCGACACGGTCGAGGTGCCGAGCGCGATCGTTGCCTCATTGGGGATCGGTGTCGAGATGCCGAGGTCGCGCGCCGCCTTGATGACCTGCGCGACGCCGACCTTCTGGATCAACCGCGCCGCCGCCACGTTGCTCGATTTGGCGAAGGCGTGGCGCAGCGTGATCTCGCCCTCATAGCGTCCGTCGCTGTTCTTCGGGCTCCAGTCGCCGATCGTGACGGGTTCGTCGGCGATCGTCGAATCGGGCGTAAGCCCCGCGCGCATCGCGGCGAGATACACGAACAGCTTGAACGCCGATCCGGGCTGGCGCCGCGCCTGCGTGGCGCGGTTGAACGGGCTGGCGGCGTAATTCTTGCCGCCCACCATCGCGACGACACGACCGTCGGGCCGCATCGCCACCAGCGCGACCTGCGCAGTCTTGAGGCCCGCATGCGCGACGGCACGCTCGGCCATGCGTTGCAGTCGGCGGTCAAGCGTGGTGCGCACCGTGGTTTCGGTAACGATCTCGCCGGCACGGTCGCGCGCGTCGGGCAGCACCCAGTCGGCGAAATAGGTGCCGTCGGGCAGCGGCTTGATCCGGCTGGCGGACAACCGCGCCGGGGCGACGTTGGCGGCGGTCGCCTTGTCGATCAGCCCGGCGTCGGCCATCGCGCGTACGACGAGCTTCTGCCGGGCACGCGCGCCCTTCAGGTTGCCGGTCGGCGCCAGCCGCGACGGTGCCTTGACCAACCCCGCCATCATCGCGGCCTGGCCGATCGACAAATCCTCCGGGTCGCGGTTGAAATAATGCTTCGCCGCTGCGCGCAGCCCGTAGACGTTGTCGCCGAAATAAACGTTCGACAGATAGCGCGACAGGATTTGATCCTTGCTCAGCCACGCCTCGAGCCAGAAGGCGATCATCACCTCGCGGATCTTCCGCGCGGCGGTGCGATCCGAATCGAGGAAGGCGTTCTTGGCGAGCTGCTGTGTGATCGTGCTGCCGCCCTCGCGCAGCCCGCCCCGGCCGATATTGTGGAGCATCGCACGCAGGATGCCACGCGGATCGATCCCCCAGTGGGTGCGGAAACGCCGATCCTCGATCGCGATGAAGGCGTTGGTCACGTTTTTCGGCAGTTTCGCCGCATCGACCGGCGCGCCGATGATCGCGCCACGTCGCGCGATTGGCGTGCCATCTTCGGCGAGCAGGGTGACGCTCGGCGGCAACGGTGGCTGGAGCGACTTGGACAGCGGCGCGGTGATGGCGAGCCAGCCGACCAGCAGCACAAACAGAATTACGAGCGCGCCCAGGGCGCGCATGATCCAGCGGCCCCACGCAATGCGGCGCCGCGGCGCCGCGGCGTCGTCATCGTCGAAATCGTCGTCGGGCTCAGGCTCGGCCGCGCGGCGGCCGTACGGGTCGCTCAGGTCGCGCGGCGGCGGCATGCCGCCGGTCAGCTCGAACGGCGGGTCGCCGTCGTTCGCCGAACCAAAGGGAAAATGCCGCATGCTCACTCCGCCCGGCCTTCGCTATGGCCAGCACGTGTATTATAGCAATATAACACGTCGTTCAAGATCGCGGCGGGTCGGGGCATCGTCGGTCCCTATCACCGCGCGGCGCGCGGCGCGAGCCGGGTCAGCGCGTCGGCACCGGCTCGGGGCCGGTATAGTCGTAGAAGCCGCGCTTGGTCTTGCGGCCGAACCAACCGGCCTCGACATATTTCACGAGCAGCGGCGCCGGGCGGAACTTGGGGTCGCCGGTGCTGGTGAACAGCACGCGGCAGATCTCCAGACAGGTGTCGAGCCCGATGAAATCGGCGAGCGTCAGCGGCCCCATCGGATGGTTGAGCCCGAGCTGGCAGCCGAGATCGATGTCGCGCACGCTCGCCACGCCCTCGCCGAGCGCGAAGCACGCCTCGTTGAGCATCGGCATCAATACGCGATTGACGATGAAACCGGGCGCGTCGTTGGCGCGGACGACCTGCTTGCCGAGCGACTGCGCATAGCTTTCGACGGTAGCTACGGTCGCGTCCGAGGTAGCGAGGCCGCGGATCAGTTCGATCAGCCCCATCACCGGCACCGGATTGAAAAAATGCACGCCGACGAAGCGCGCCGGATCGGGCGAGGCCTGCGCCAGCCGGGTGATCGGGATCGACGAGGTGTTCGAGGCGAGAATCGCGTCGGCGCCGAGCACCTTGCCGACATCGGCGAAGATCGCGCGCTTGATCTCCTCGCGTTCGGTGGCCGCCTCGATCACCAGCGCGCAATCGCCCATCGCGGCGACGCCTTCGATCGGCTCGATCAGCGCGAGCGCCGCGTCGCGCGCGGCAGCGTCGAGTTTCTCCTTGGTGACCAGCCGGTCGAGCGCCTTGGCGATGCCCGCCTTGCCGGCCTCGGCGCGCTCGCGCGAGACGTCGCTCAGCAGCACGCGGTAGCCGGCCTGCGCCGAAACCTGCGCGATCCCCGCGCCCATCTGGCCTGCGCCGATCACACCCACTGCTTGCATCGTCCGGCCCTTTGCCTAAGAAAATCCCGACGCACGCTTTAGCGGCATTTCGCCGACCTGCCAGCCGCTATGAAGGGGCCTGTACCGATGTCTGCTCTCGCGCTCCTGTTAACGGCGGCGCTTCCCGTGACGGCCGCGCCGGTCAAGCCGGGTCCGTTCACCACGTTCGGCGATTGGGCGGTGGCGTGCGACAATGCCAATCGCTGCACGCTGACCACGCTCGATCCCGAAGACGGCCCGGCGCCGAGCGAGGTGTTCACGGTGATGCGCGAGGCGGGGTCGCCCGGCCGCTGGAAATTGTGGCTGACCGCGCGCACCGACGAAGATCCGTTCGCGATCGAAATTGGCGGCGAGCAGGTCGGCGGGCCGTTCCGCGCCACGCCAGACGGCGCGACGATCGAGGGTTCGACCGCGCGCGCGGTCGCTGCAGCCCTGCCCGGCGCGCGGCGGATCGCGGTGATCGACGGCACCGGTCGCGAACTGGCGCGGATTTCGCCCGATGGGCTCGACGATGCGCTGCGCTACATGGACAGCGTGCAGGGCCGCGCCGGTACGGTCACCGCCGCGATCGCGCGCGGACGCAAGCCGGAGAGTGCGGTGCCGGCCGCTCCGGTGCTGCCGATCGTGCCGGTGGTGCGGCCGGTCGGGCGTCCACCGGTGTTGACGCAGGCGCGCATCAAGGCGCTACTGCGGCGTGCCAAATGTCCGGTCGCGCGCGGCGCCGCCAAGGCGCAGGTCCATTCGCTCGATCATATGCGCAACGTCGTGCTGGTGCCGTGCCGCACGACCGGCGACAACCCGACGGAGGCGGTGTTCGTGCTCGACAAGGGCGTCGCCAAACCCGCCCGGCTCGATGCGACGCCGGGCCTCGGCGGGTGGACGCGGGTGCCGCGGGTCACGAACGGCAGCTACGCGAACGGCTCGCTCTACAGTTACGCGCGCAAGGCGCGGGACGGGGATTGCGGGGTGTCGCAGCACTTCCTTTGGGACGGCAAACTGTTCCGGCTGATCGAGCAGGCGCAGATGGATGTGTGCCGGGGCAATACGACCTTCCTCAACACCTGGCGGGTGCGGTTGCGGACGAAATAGAGGTTAGGGCGCGAGGCGGCTCGGCTGGGCTTCGGCGAGGATCACCGCGAACAGGTCGTCGGGATCGGTCCATTCGGCGATCGGCGTCCAGCCGCCGGAATGGAGCAGGACGCGGGCGTCGCGGGGGCCGTATTTGTGGCTGTTTTCGGTGTGGATCGTCTCGCCGGCGGCCATCGTGAAGGCGTGGCCGTCGATCGTGAAGGCGCAGTCGGCCTGCGCTTCGAGGTGCATTTCGATGCGGGCGCGGTCGTCGTTCCAGCGCGCAACGTGGCGAAAGTTGTCCACAGGAAGCGCGGCGCCGAGTTCGCGGTTGATGCGATCCAACAGGTTGAGATTGAAGGCGGCGGTGACGCCGGCGGTGTCGTCATAGGCGGCGGTGAGCAGGCCTGCGTCCTTGATCCGGTCCATGCCGATCAGCAGCATGGCGCCTCCGCCAAGCGACGCCTTCATCGTGCGGAGCAGATCGACCGACGATTGCGGCACCATGTTGCCGATCGTCGAGCCGGGGAAGAAGCCGAGCTTGGGCGCGGTGGCGATCTGCGCGGGCAGCGTGATCGGGCGGAGGAAATCGCCCTCGACCGGCAGCACGGTCAGGCCGGGAAACGCACCGGCGATGACGGCTGACGATTCGCGCAGGAAATCGCCCGAGATGTCGATCGGCACATAGGCGGACGGATCGAGCGCACGCAGCACGATCGGCGTCTTCATCGACGAGCCCGAACCGAATTCGACCAGAGCGCGGCCCGGCCCGGCGAGCGCCGCCACCTCGGGCGCGATACGGCGCAGGATCGCGGTTTCGGTGCGGGTCGGGTAATATTCGGGGAGATCGGTGATCGCCTCGAACAGTTCCGAGCCGCGCCGGTCGTAGAACCAGCGCGCCGGAATCGCGCGTGGGCGCATTTCGAACCCGCGCAGCACGTCAGCGCGGAAGGCGGGATCGGCCAGACTGGCCTGGCCATCTTCGATTTCGGGCTTCAGCATCAGAGATCCTTCGCCAGACGCACGCCGGTGAACTGCCAGCGCTGGTGGGGATAGAAGAAGTTGCGGTAGCTCGCGCGGGCGTGGCCGCGCGGGGTGGCGCAGGAGCCGCCGCGCAGCACGAACTGGCCGCTCATGAACTTGCCGTTATATTCGCCGACCGCGCCCTCGATCGCGCGGAAGCCGGGGTAGGGGCGGAACGCGCTGCCGGTCCATTCCCAGACATCGCCGAAGAAGGCGGGGCCGCCGAGCGACGGACGCGGTTCGACCGGGCCGGCGGTGTCGAGCTGGTTGCCGCCATCGGCATCATGCGACGCGGCGGCGGCTTCCCATTCGAACTCGGTCGGCAGGCGTGCGCCCGCCCACGTCGCATAGGCGTCGGCTTCGTAGAGGCTGACATGGGTGACGGGCGCGGCGGGATCGATCGCGCGGCGGCCATCGAGGCCGAATCGCGTCCAGACGCCGTCGTGCTGCTCCCAATAGAGCGGCGCGGTGATGCCTTCGGCTTTCACCCACGCCCAGCCGTCCGAGAGCCAGTGGCGCGGCTCGGCATAGCCGCCGTCGGCGATGAACGCGGCCCATTCGCCGTTGGTGACGGTGCGATCGGCGATGGCGTGTGGGGTCAGCAGCGACTTGTGGCGCGGCCCCTCGCTATCGAAGGCGAAGTGGGGATCGTCATGCCCGATCTCGACCACGCCGCCGCCATGTTCGATCCAGCCGACCGGCCCCGGCATTTCGACCGGCACCTTGCGCGCACCCGGCCAGACCGCGGGTTCGAGCGGGTTTTCCGACATCAGATGCAGGATGTCGGTGAGCAGCAATTCCTGATGCTGCTCCTCGTGATGGCAGCCAAGCCGCACCAGCTCGCGCGCTTCGTGCGGCAGGCGGGGCAGCGCCGCGACGATCCCGGCATCGACATGCGCGCGGTACGCGAGAACCTCGTCGAGCGTGGGGCGGGTGACCATGCCGCGCCGCGCGCGGCTGTGGCGCTTGCCTTCCGCCTCGTAATAGCTGTTGAACAGGAACGGGAAACGCTCGTCGAAGCGGTGATAGCCGGCCACGAAATCGCGCAGCACGAAGGTCTCGAAGAACCAGGTGGTGTGCGCGAGATGCCATTTGGCGGGGGAGGCATCCTCCATCGACTGAACGGTCGCATCGGCGTCCGACAGCGGCGCGACCAGCGCGACGCTCAGCCCGCGCACGGCATCGAACCGCGCGGAAAGCGCCTCGGGGGAAGGGGACAGGCCCAGCCGCGTTCTCATGATGTTCTCCATATCGGCGCGTCATCCGGGGTGTCAACCGGTCGTGCGCGACCGAACGGCTAGGAGCGTGAGCCTCCGGGCACCCACAAAACGTCGCCACCGGCATTTTGGTTCACGAACCGGCTGGCGACGAACAGATAATCCGAAAGGCGGTTGAGATAGGCGAGCGCGGCCGGGTTGAGCGGAACGCTTTCCGCCGCCGCGATCGCGGTACGCTCGGCGCGGCGCACGATCGCGCGGGCGAGGTGCAGCGCCGCGCCGGCAGCGCTGCCGCCGGGCAGGATGAAGCTGGTGAGCGGGGCGAGCGTGTCGTTCATCGCGTCGATCTCGGCTTCGAGCCGCGCGACCTGCTCGGCCACGATGCGCAATGTCATTTCGGACGGCGTGAAATCCGCGCCCGGCGTGGCGAGATCGGCGCCGAGATCGAACAGATCGTTCTGGATGCGGGTCAGCGCGCCGGCGAACTCGGCACCGCCGAGCGCGACCACCGCGAGGCCGATCGCGCTGTTCGCCTCATCGACATCGCCGATCGCGGCCATGCGCGGATCGGCCTTCGACACGCGCGACCCATCGACCAGCCCGGTGGTGCCGTCGTCGCCGGTGCGCGTGTAGATTTTGTTGAGCTTGACCAGGGTAAACGTCCGATCAGCTTCGCGCGCTGCCGATGAACAGGATCAGCACGATGATGAAGATCGCGATCGCCTGAAAGAAGACGCGGTACTGCATCATCTTGTTCGATTTGAGCGCCGATTCGCTCGGGCCGGTCTCGCCGCTGCGGGCATCGGCGCTGGCGTTGAGCAGGAAGGTGGCGAGGCCGCGGATGAGCACGACCACCACCGCGATCATCGCCGCGATCAGCAAGATGGAGAGGAAGGTCATCATGCGCGCCTACGTTCGAGTACCGGGTACAATCGTTTCCCGTGTCGTTTCGTATCGAGCGAGGCCGAGACACCCTGCGCGGCGCGCGGGGCATGTCCCTCGACTTCGCTCGGGACGAACGGGAAAGGGTCCACCCGTTGCGGATTTGCCTATCTAGGCGTTCGCGGTGGCGATGCCAATGGGGGCGCTCGGCGCGCTTTGTCGATGGGCGCTTCGTCGGCGGGCGCTTCGTTGCGAGCGAGTCACTTGCGCATCGCTCGTCTCCCCCCACCGTTCGTGTCGAGCGCAGTCGAGACACTTCGCGCAGCGCGTGGGGCACGCCCCTCGACTTCGCTCGGGACGAACGGGGAGGGGGCGTAATGTCATGTCCGGGGTTCGCGGCGGCGATGCGGGTGGGTGTGCTTGGCGGGCTTGGCGGTCGGGTGCGACACCCTTCGAACACAACCGTTCCCACACCGTTCGTGTCGAGCGCAGTCGAGACACCTTGCGGCGCGCGTGGGGCACGTCCCTCGACTTCGCTCGGGACGAACGGGGGCGGGTGCATCCTTGCGTAGCGTCGTGTTTAGGCGCTCGCGGTGGCGATGCCATCGGGGAGGCGCCCGGTGCGCAATCGCTCGGCGAGCGCCGCGCCATCCAAGCCGCTGTCGCGCAAGGCCGCCAGCGTCGGCGCGCCGTCGCGTTTGGCGAGGCGCTTGCCGTTCGCGTCGGTGAGCAAGGGATGGTGGTGATAGCGTGGCGTCGGCAGGCCGAGCAGCGCCTGGAGCAGCCGGTGGACGTGGGTGGCGGCGAACAGATCGTGCCCGCGCACGATATCGCTCACGCTTTGCCACGCATCGTCGATCGTCACGGCGAGATGGTAGCTCGCTGGTGCATCCTTGCGCGCGAGCACGACATCGCCGTGGGCGAGCGGATCGGCGGGGATGTCGCCGGCGCTGGCGTCGTGCCAGCGAAGCGGGCCGGTGCGCGCGACCGCCGCCGCCATGTCGATCCGCCAGCAATGCGGCTCGGCGATCCGCGCCGAGGCTTCCGCCGCCGACAGATGGCGGCAGGTGCCGGGATAGACCGGACCATCGGGGCCGCCGTGCGGCGCGGAGAGGCTCGCGGCGATCTCGGCGCGGGTGCAGAAGCATGGATAGAGCAGCCCCATGCCGCGAAGCCGGTCGAGCGCCTGCGCATACGCGTCGAGTCGGGTCGACTGGCGCAACACCGGGCCATCCCAGGTCAGCCCGAGCCAGCGCAGATCCGCTTCGATTGCGGCGATGAACTCCGCGCGGCTGCGCGTGCCGTCGATATCCTCGATGCGGAGCAGGAAGCGTCCGCCGGCCTCGCGCGCAACGTCGTGCGCGCGGATCGCCGAGGCGGCGTGGCCGATGTGGAGCCGTCCGGTCGGGCTCGGCGCGAAGCGCGTCACGATCACGAAGTTCGCCTCGGCCCTTGACCGCGAGTCGCGCGCTGTGCTGTCATCACCACGTCATCCTAGTGGGCGAATGCCGCGCAAGGAAGCGAGGGGAACGCGTACGTGTACCATCCCGACTTGATCCGCCACCCGGATAGCTGCCCGGCGCTGGTGCTGAATGCGGATTATACGCCGCTCAGCTATTATCCGCTGAGCATCTGGCCGTGGCAAACCGCGATCAAGGCAGTGTTCCTCGATCGTGTCGACATCGTCGCCGAATATGAGCGCGAGGTGCGCAGCCCCACGGCGCGGATCAAACTGCCGTCCGTGATCGCGCTCAAGCAATATGTGAAGCCGAGCGCGTTTCCGGCATTCACGCGCTTCAACCTGTTCCTGCGCGACAAGTTCGAATGCCAATATTGCGGTTGCGGGCATGACCTGACCTTCGACCATATCATCCCGCGCGCGCAGGGCGGGCGGACGACCTGGGAGAATGTCGCGACCGCGTGCGCGCCGTGTAACCTCAAGAAGGGCGGGCGGACGCCCAAGCAGGCGGGGATGCCGCTGCACATCGAGGCGATCCGCCCGACGAGCTGGCAGTTGCAGGAGCATGGCCGGCGCTTTCCGCCGAACTTCCTGCATGCGACCTGGCGGGACTGGCTGTATTGGGATGTCGAGCTGGAGGCGTGAGCCGGTTGGTGGCTTGGCGGTCGGTTCGCCACATTACGCAGCGGCCCCGGCCTGCGCCGGGGCGACGATGTGGTCAGAACGGTATCTTTAGCGTCACCTTCGCCTGCAGGTCGCCGAGCCGGCCCTGATCGGCGTGTGGTGAGACCGTCGCGTCGCCGGGGAGCTTCAGGCGCAGGCGCTGGTCCTCGACGTAGCGCTCGGGGAGCGGGCGCAGCCGGTAGGCCTCGTCGCGGCCCTGCCGGCCGCAGACGACGATATCGCCATCTGCGTCGGGCGGGCAGGGCGCGGTGTGGCCGGTCGCCAGTGGCGGCGGATCGGCCGATCCGGGCGCGGCTTGCAGGAACATCGCCATCAGTCCGAGCATCGCTGGCCCTCGTATGGTGTGCGCGCAGCATCGCCGCCGAACATGGCGGCAAGATGGTCGATCCTCCCCGGCGCTTGACCAACCCCGCACCGCGATGCAGCATCGCCGCATGGCAGAGCTTCCCTCGATCGCGAACAACCCCGACGTGCGTTTCCTGGGCAAGCTGCTCGGCGACGTCATCCGTGCCTATGGCGGCGAGATGCTGTTCAAGCGGACCGAGTATATCCGCGCCGCCTCGGTCGACCGGCATCGCGGTGTCGCGGGGGGCGAGGTCGATCTCGGCCTCGGCAGTCTCAGCCTCGACGAGACGCTCGATTTCGTGCGCGGGTTCATGCTGTTCTCGATGCTCGCCAATCTCGCCGAGGATCGCCACGGCGTCGCCGCCGAGAAGGGCGCGGATGTCGCCTCGGCGCTGGCGCGGCTCGCCGAGGAGGGGATCGACAAGAGCGCGGTGATGGCGCTGCTCGATCATGCGCTGATCGTGCCGGTGCTGACCGCGCACCCGACCGAGGTGCGGCGCAAGTCGATGATCGACCATCGCAATCGCATCGCCGAGCTGATGGCGCTGAAAGATGCGGGCCTCGCCGAGACGCCCGAGGGCGACGATGTCGAGGAGGCGATCTACCGCCAGATCGCTTTGCTGTGGCAAACGCGCGTGCTGCGGCGCGAGCGGCTGTACGTGACCGACGAGGTCGAGACCGCGCTCAGCTATCTGCGCGACGTGTTCCTGCCGACGCTGCCCGCCTTGTACCAGCGCTGGGACCGCGCGCTTGGCGAGCGCACGCCGAGTTTCCTGCGGCCGGGAAGCTGGATCGGCGGCGACCGCGACGGCAATCCGTTCGTCACCGCCGATTCGCTGCGCACGGCGCTCGGGCGGTCGTGCGAGGCGGTGATCGGATTCTATCTGGAGGCGCTGAGCGAACTCGGCGCCGAACTGTCGATTTCGAGCGAACTGGCGAGCGTCGACGAATCGGTGCTGGCGCTGGCCGAGGCGAGCGGCGACACCGGCCCGAGCCGAAGTGACGAGCCGTACCGGCGCGCGCTGACCGGCATCTACGCGCGGCTGGCGGCGACGCATCTGAAGCTCACCGGCAAGGCGGCGGCGCGGCCGGCTGCGGTGAAGGGGGAACCCTATGCCGATCCGCAGGCGCTGCGCTCCGATCTGGTCGCGATCGCGCGGGCCTTGCGGGCCGGCGGGGCGGGGGCGCTGTCGAGCGGGGGTGCGCTCGGGCGGCTGATTCGCGCGGTCGAGACGTTCGGCTTCCACCTCGCCACGCTCGACATGCGCCAGAACAGCGCGGTGCATGAGCGTGTGGTGGCGGAACTGCTCAAGGTGGCGGGGGTCGAGGACGATTACCGCGCGCTGGGCGAATCGCAGCGGGTGTCGCTGCTGCGCCACGAACTGTCCAACGCGCGGCCGCTGACCAGCCCGTTCGCCGACTATTCGGACGAGACGCAAAGCGAACTGGCGATCGTGCGCGCGGCGGCCGAGGCGCATGCCAAATACGGGCCGGGCTGCATCACCAATTACATCGTGTCGATGGCGCAGTCGGTGTCGGATCTGCTCGAGATCAACGTGCTGCTCAAGGAAGTCGGGCTGTACCGGCCGGGCGCATCGCCGACCGCCGCGATCATGGCGGTGCCGCTGTTCGAGACGATCGGCGATCTCGAGGCGGCGCCCGAGATCATGACCGAATGGTTCGCTTTGCCCGAGGCCGGCGCGATCACGCGCGCGCGGGGCTTCCAGGAAGTGATGATCGGCTATTCCGATTCGAACAAGGACGGCGGCTATCTCACCTCGACCTGGTCGCTCTCGAAGGCATCGACTGCGCTCAAGGCGGTGTTCGAGCAGGCGGGCGTCGGCATGCAGCTCTTCCACGGTCGTGGCGGCGCGGTCGGGCGGGGCGGCGGCTCGTCGTTCGCGGCGATCCGTGCGCAGCCCGACGGCACCGTGCAGGGCCGCATCCGCATCACCGAACAGGGCGAGGTGATCGCGGGCAAATACGGCACGCGCGAGAGCGCGATGGTCAATCTCGAAGCGATGACGGCGGCGACCCTGCTCGCCACGCTGGAGCCGGTGTCGGCGGCGGATCAGGCGCGGTTCGCGGGCGCGATGGAGCGGATTTCGCAGGATGCGTTCACCGCGTACCGCGATCTCGTCTACGGCACCGAGGGGTTCCGCACCTTCTTCCGCCAGATGACGCCGCTGACCGAGATCGCCGGCCTCAAGATCGGCTCGCGCCCGGCGAGCCGCACCAAATCGGACAAGATCGAGGATCTGCGCGCGATCCCCTGGGTGTTCAGCTGGGCGCAGGCGCGGGTGATGCTGCCGGGCTGGTACGGCGTCGGGCAGGCCCTGGCGGCGTTCGAGGACAAGGGGCTGATCGCCGAAATGGCGCAAGGCTGGCCGTTCTTCGCGGCGATGCTCGGCAACATGGAGCAGGTGATCGCCAAATCCGACATGGGGATCGCCGAGCGCTATGCGGCTTTGGTCGAGGATCGCGCGCTCGCGCAGGCGATCTTCCCGCGCATCCGCGACGGCTGGCAGGTGACGTATGACGCGCTGCTGGCGGCGACGGGGCAGTCGCATCTGCTGGAGAAGCATCCGGCCCTGGATGCGTCGATCCGGTTGCGGCTGCCGTATATCGAGCCGCTCAACATGCTCCAGATCGAGCTTATCAAGCGCCGCCGCGCGGGCGAGGAGGACGAGCGGGTCGGGGTGGGGATTCTGCTGTCGATCAACGCGATCGCGACGGCGTTGCGGAATTCCGGCTAGGCGCGCGAGAGAGTAGCGAAGCTAAGCGCAAGCCCGGCGCAGCCGGAGCCTAGCCCGGCCGGCGGCGCCACAGCGCCGTCCGGCGACGCGGCTTCTTTCTCCGGCCTTCGCGTTTTGGGCGTGTCCCTCGACTTCGCTCTCGCCGGGTTCGTTGCGGTTGCGCGCGTTGATGTCGCCGATTGTGGCACTGCGCCCGCCGGCATGGAATTGCTGCCCGTCGACCAGCTGATGCCGCTACCCCGCCGTGGCTGCGGCTCCATTTACTGTCCCGCGATGATCCGCACCGGCTCCAGCAAGCCTGACGGGGTCAACGGCGTACTGGCGGACAATGGTTTGCCCACGAGGGCGTAGCCGCCGCCCGCCGCGACGTTGGTCCAGGCGTGCGGAGTCTCGCCGGGCTGAAGATCGCCGACGAAGCGGTTCTGCCACGTATTGGCCACGCGAACCTCGATCGCGTTGCGCCCACGGCGCAACAGCCTGGTGACATCGACCCGATAGGGTTTGGCCCAGGCGGTTCCGGCCAGCTGGCCGTTGATTCGTACCTCCGCAACGTCACCGATCGAGCCGAGATCGACATAGAGGCGCTGTCCCGTGCCGAACCAGTCGGAGCGCGCATCGATCGTGCGCCGATAGCTGCCGACGCCGGAGAAATAGCGCACCGCCGGATCGGGATTGGCCGTCCAAGTCCCCGTTGCGCCCCTGATCGGCGCGACGCCGGGCAGGTGCAACGTCCAGTCGCCTGCCAGCGTCGCGAGCGTCCGGTCCATCGGCGCGGAGAGCGTCAGTTGGGTCGTTGTCGCAGGCGTGCGGAAGATCACGAACACCGCTTCATAGGGGTTCAGCGTCAGCGGTATCCTGGTACGCCCGTCCGCGATCGTGTAGCCGACCTTATCGACCCTGCCGGTATCGGCATGCCACACTTCGGGCACGCGTCCTTCCGTCCGGAACCAGACGGGAACGGTCGCGGATCGGTCGCTCTGGTTGGTCACGAAGTACAGTTCACCGTCCGGGAGTGTGCGATGGGTGAACTGGATGTCCATGCCGGGGTCGGGCGCGGCATATTCGAAGTCGCGCGCGATCCTTTCCGCCGCAAGCACGGCGGGGACATCGCGACGCCAGTACACGCGGCCCTTGCCATAGCTGTTGACGGTCATCGCTGCGCCATCGGTCTGCCCCCAAAGCGTATCCGCGATCGTCCGCACCGCATCATCGGGCGAGCCGAGACTGGGCGAGCCGGTCGGTTTCGGCCCCACCAGAACGGCGCCGGCCGCAACCATGTCGCGCAGCTTGGTGATCATCGGCAGCGTCATGCGATCCTCTCCTTCCGGGAGGACGAGCAGCCGGTACCGCATTCCGCCGGGGAACACGATCTGGCCGTTCTCGACCCGAGCGAGCCGCGAGAGCGCATCGGCATTGACGTAGTCGAAGCCATGCCCCGGCAGATCGCGCGCGCCGCCGGCATCCCGATACGGCACGCCAGACGGCGCGCCTTCACCGTAGAAGTACAGCACATCGGCTACGGCATTGCCCTGCTGAAGCAGATAGGAACTGCGCGTGAGATAATCGATCCAAGGCTTCGCCATCTCGGCCCAGGTTTCATGCCGCGTGAAGACCTGCCCGAATGGCCCCAGCGTCAGACCGGGTTTGTGCGTATCGTCGGGCTGGTGTGGCGAGGTGTGGATCACCAGGCGATTGACCCCCATCGCCATGTATTTGTCGACGACCCACTTCAGGCTCCAGGGCGTGGATGTCCATTGCGGCTGCGATGAGGTCAGCGCCTCGGCGGCGACCAGCGGCTTGCCGTAGACGTGCGCCGTCGAGCGCGTTTCGATGATGTCCGCGGGGAACTCGTCGTTCACCACACCCTGATAGGCGGCAGGCTTGCCGCCAAACGGGATCGCCCAGAACTCCCCCATCGGAATGTCGGTCTGGCTCTTGGCGAGCATACCGTCCGCCACGGTCGGCCAGGCGGCGCCGGTGGCCTCGCCATAATAGCCGAGCTTGTGGGCTTTCGCGAAGCGCGTGATCGTACCGTAATGGTTCTCCGCCACCAGATCGGCGAGGGTACGGCGGAAGTCCCATAGGAATGCGTCGCTCTTCTCGGCGCTGTCGACGACATGTCCCGCCAGCACCGGCAACATGCGGGTCAGGTCGTAGCCTCGACGCTGCCGGAATTCCGCCGGCATCGGCTCCGTCCAGTTCTCCTGCCCGGCCTCCCAACTGTCCGTCAGGAGATAGCGCAGGCCATGATCGCCAACCAGCGAGCCGAGCGATGTGATGACCGGCGTCAGATATGCGTCAAGATGCGCGCGGACATGGTCGGCGTTGAGCTTGTCGACCTCAAGCCCCGTGCCCTCCGGTGTGGCCGGATGGTTCACTTCACCGGTCAGCGACCAGCCAGCACGCAGCACCGTCCAGTTCCCCGCCGGCGCGGTCCAGTCGAGCGTGCCGTCAGCGCGGAGCCTGTCGGTCAGGTCGACAATCTCCGAGCCGCGAATGGCTGCGGACACCGGCACGCTGGGCGTCCTCAGCACATCGGCATCGGCGCTGACGCCGAAGCCCGCCCTGTCCTCGAAGAGATCGACTCGCGCACCGGGCACCAGCGCCAGTTCCGCGACGGCAATGCCCGGCTCCTGCGGCCACGGGTTTCGCGACACTTCAGCACGGTCGAACACGATCCGGAAATGGCGCGCGGTCGTCGCTGAAAAGGCGAAGGTCCGTTGCGGAGCGGGATTGTGCGCCGCGCCGACCAGAGTGCGGATGGATCGCCAGACCGTCCCGTCGTCACTCGCTTCGATCCGCCCCTGCGGACCATCCGCGAAGCGTCCGCCGACCGACCCGACATAGGTCAGCGCCCGGATCGTCGCGGGATTGGCGAAATCGTACCGAACCCAAACCGGGGCATCCGGTGACGGCGCCGGGAGGACGACCTTGCCCCCGAGATCGCCGTCGGTCAGTCGCGCGGTATCGACGCCGGCCGCGTTCGTGGTGACGTGCGGGGCGAGACTGGCGAGCGGCACGTCCCCCGAGGGCGTCCTAAACGCCAACACCGCGACGTCGCGCGCCAACACCGGCCCGCCCTCTTCAGGCTTGCCGGTCGGGTCATGCTTGATGATCGTCTGAAACGGGCCGGCATTGGCGGGAAGCGGCGCAAGCTTGCCTGCGCGCCGGCCGCCGGTCAGCCGAGTCTCGCTCCATACGAACTTCTTCATACCCCATTCGGGCTTCACCCACGGGCCGCCGGTCTCACTCCAGCCCGGCGCCGCAGCCATTGCGAATTCAAGGCCGAGCCGGTTCGCTTCGGATGCGGCGAAACGCAGGTTGGCGAACCATTGGGGGCTAAGCACCGTCACCCGCTCGGGCACGATCTTGGGCGCGCCCATATCGCCGTCGAACATCATCGCGCCGGCGATACCGACGCGCTTCATCCACTCGAGATCCTTGGTGATGCCCGCTTGCGATACGTTGCCGCTGAGCCAATGCCACCAGACGCGCGGGCGGGCGGTATCGGGCGGCGCGAGGAACGCGGCGCGCAGCGGATCGGCCTCGAGACTGCCCTGCGTCGGCGGCGCCGGTGACGCGTGAACGGACGTCGCCAGCGTGGTGGTTTGCGCAGCCGCTGTGCCCGCCAGAGCCGTAGTGGCGAACAGAAAGACAAGACGCCGGGAAAACGACAGAATCATGTTTGCTCCCAAAGGGTGCCTGCACCCGGCCAGCGGAGTGGCCGTGACGTCGGCCACTCCGCTCACACCTCAGAACTTCTTACGGATTCCGATCGAGACCACCCGCCCGATCGGCGAAGCGACCGTCGGATCGAAACCGTAATAATTGTTCCCGGTATCGTAATAGAACGGCGGATCGGTATCGAAGAGGTTGCTGACATCAACGGTAAGCTGCGTGTTGGCCGCCACCCCGGAGAATGGCAGTACCCAACCGCCATGGAAGTCGACCGTCGTGAACGACCCCGTATTGCTGTTGTCGATCGGATTCTTGTAGCCGTTTGTATAGTTCACGAAGAGAGTCGCGTCATACCCGCCCTTTGCCCAGCCGAGATGACCGCGCAACTTCAGGTTGACGGCATAATCGGTGTTGAGCCGGCTGGTGACAATCGTATCGCCATTGATCTTCTGGTCGAACTTCCACAGCCAAGTGCCGGCCGCGCCGAGATTGAACGCCCCGTAATCGCTCGCCATTGCATATGAGACGTCGAAATCGACGCCGTCGATCTTCTGCCGGGCGAAGTTCTGACGGCGCAGATCGTAGATGGCGGTCGGCAGCGCCGCCACGTCCGGGTAGGATAGGCCATCGTGTCGGATGCCTGCGGTCGCCGCCAACACCTGTGCGGCGGTCGGCGCGTAGGTGCGGAAGCGATCGTAGGTGGGGTTATTGGGTTCGGTGACGACGTTGAAACTCGGAAAGCTGATAACGTTCTTGTAATCGATGTTGAAATACGACGTGCTGATCTTCAGGCCGGGCAGAAATTTGGGCTTGAGATCGCCGCCGAGCGAGAAGGTTGTGGCCTTCTCGGGCTCGAGCTTGTTGCCGCCGGCGAGAATGATGGAATAGGCGCTCGACCCGGCACCCGTGAAGTCGCCGAAGCGGATGACGCGCGTGTCGATCGCCGTTCCGGCGTCGGCCAGGCTGGGCGCGTGGAAGGATTTGCCGAAGCTGCCGTGCAGCACCAGTCCTTCGACCGGAGTCCAGTTCACCCCCACCTTCGGATTGGTGGTGCCGCCGACGTCGTCGTAATGATCGTACCGGCCGGACAGCGAGATATCGAGCTTTTGGAAACCGGCGGTGGCATTGCCATCGCCAAACACCGGGATGAACAGCTCGCCGTAGAACGAGTAACTGTTCCGGGTTCCCGAAGTCGTGGTTTGCGGGCTGGTGCCGGACGGGCCGGTATCCACCGAGGCGTCGAACTTCTCGCGGCGAACGTCGGCACCGAGTGCGGCCTTGACCAAGCCGCCAGGCAGCTGGAACAGCGAGCCGTCGACCTTGGCGAGCCCTTCCAGCACGGTCTGCTGACCATAATAATGGGTCCGATAGTCGCCGACCTGCGAGACGAGCTTCGGATCGTTGGCCGGCCCGACGCCATAGGGGTTGAACTGTCCGTTCCCGACAAGCGTGGTCAGCAGGGCCTGGTTGATTCCGGCCTGATAGATGTGGTCGCGCTCGCGCCCGTAGTTGATGTCGATCGCCCCCTTCCAATCGCTGAACAGGTTCGCGTCGAGACCCGCGTTGGAAGACCATGTTTCAGTGCGAATGCGATTGGTGACCGTCGGGCCGAAATCACCGATCCCGTTGTAGGTCACCGTTTGCGCGCCCGCCGGTATGCCTTGTGCGACGACCGCGTTGTAGAACGGCCCGCTGGTGACGGGCACGCTGAGCCCGCCGCTGGAACCGTAACCACCGGAGATCGCCAGGAGCGAGTTGACGTTCCGCCTGGAATAGATCGTGCGGGCGCGCAGCGTGATGCCGTCGCTCAGTTCCTGCCGGACAGACAGCAGGCCTTGATGGCGGTGCTGCGCGGGCACAAGGTCGTTGGCCTTGTTGACGTCGCACCGGTTGACGCCGCCGCCGGCGACGCCGGACGACGATAGCGCATAATTCGTTCCGCCGACGGTTACATTGGCGGGGCTACACAGCGTCGATAGCGTGCGCGAGAAGTAATACTCCCGGCTGCGACCGTTCAGCGCGGTATTCTCCGAATATTCATAATCGAAGAGGAGCGAACCCGTATCCCAGGTCTTACCCGCCAGCACATTGCCATTATAGGTCCGGTATCCGCTGCCGAAGCCGATCCGCCCGTTCGTCTCGATCCCGTTCGCATTCTTGCGGAGGATGAAATTGACCACGCCCGCCACCGCATCGGAACCGTAAATCGAGGAAGCGCCATCGGCCACCACTTCGATCCGTTCGATCGCCGACGGCGGGATCGCGCTCGGGTCCGGCGCGGTCTGGTTGATGCCGGCGCCGGGAAGACGAAGGCCATCGACGAGAACCAGCGTCAGACCGCCTCCGCCGTTGCCGACACCGATGCCGTGGATGGCGGGCTGGTCGACGAAATTGGCCTGATCGTGCCCGGTGTTCTGCCCCGTCGCGCCAAAGCTGCCAAGTTGCGGCACCGACCGGAGCAACTCGGTGGTGGTCGAGGCGCCGGTTGCCACGATATCGGCGCGCGAGACCGTTGTCAGGGCCGACCCGGTCGGCGCAACGCCACGAATGCTCGAACCGGTGACGATGATATCCTGGACCGGTTCGGCGGCTGGTGCCTCGGTCGGTGGAGTTTCGGATTGCGGCGGTGCCGCCGGCATTTCCGGCGCGGGATTGGAAACGCTGCGCTGTTCGGCAAAGGCGGCAGCGCGAGGCTTGCTCGTCAGCGAGGCCGCTGAAGGCCGCAGCACAGGTGCCGCAACCGTGTAGGTACGCGGCCCCGTCTGTCGAACCAGCAGCCCCGTGCCGGCGGTGAGACGCTTCAGGCCTTCTTCGACGGTAAACGCGCCTTTGACCTTCGATACGGTCTTGCCCGTCACGGACGAGCCAAGCGCGAGGATCTGGATGCCCGCTTGCTGGGCGAAGCTGACAAGGCCTTTATCTGCTGGCTGCGCATTCACATCGAACTGGCGCGTTACCGCCTGGCCGACGGCGGCGGTCGCGGCAGTCATCGCCACGGTGGACAAGGCCGTCGTAGTGATAAGCGCTAAGATAGGCTGACGAAACAGCAACATGATCCCCTCCCATGATCAGCGCATTGTTGCGCTCTGTTTTGTCAGATGAAGGGTGCGGAAATTTCCTTCAGGCGGTGGGTGATTTTTTTATTCGAAGCGTTGCCCCATCTCGTTCCACATAACCACCGACCAGGCTTGCCGCGGTCGCGGCGAAGCCGTCCAGATCGTCCGTGCTGAACCACCCGACAACCTCGCGATCGGACAGGCTGGGATCGACCTCAAGGCGCTCGACATGATATCGGTTGAACTCTTCGACTGCGGCACCGAGCGTCATTCTGTCCAGAACGATCCGTCCCTCGCGCCAGGCAAGGCGCTGATCCGAAGCCGGACCATCGATCAGGTCACGCTGAAGATTGCCATATTGATCGACGATCGCGCGGTGCCCGGCTTCGACAAGAACCGCCGCATGCGTGGCGGCAAGCGGCCAAACCCGCACAATGCCTTCGGTGACGATGATTTCGGTCGAATCCGCATGGCGCCGGACATCGAATGCCGTGCCGACCGCCTGCGCGACCGCAGGACCGGCGGAGACCGTAAACGGCCTTTCCCGGTTTTTAGCGACTTGGAACCAGGCCTCGCCACTCGCCAAGGTGACATCGCGCCGCTGCTCCGTGAAGGAAATCCGAAGCGCTGACCGACTGTTGACCATCGCCACGGAGCCGTCCTCGAGCGGAACATGGCGAATTTCCCCAACTTCGGTTGTGATGCGCCGTGCCCTCGGCCAAATCTGCCATGCTACTCCGCCCGCCAGCATCGCCGCCAACCCGGTGCCGAACTTGAGAAGCCGTCTCCGAGATGGCGCGTCGTCGATTTCTTCGTTTTCATTGCCGACGACCGGCTCGATCGGCTTGCCGCGCAGCGCACGCGCGCGATCGAGCAAGCTCAGCGCCGCGCGCTGACGCAGAAACGCACCCTGATGCCGACGGTCGGCGCTGAGCCACTGATTGAGGGTAATCTCCTCATCAGCGGTCAAACCACGATCGAGACGTGCGGCCCATTCACTGGCTTCGGTATCAATCTTGGACACGATGCCGAGCCTTTCCGTATCGCTTGCCCGCACCTGCGAGAGGAAGCTCGGCCAGTTCCTCCTGCGTCAAAGCTCGCACGATCTTGTCCAGGCTGCGCGATACCTCATTTTCGACGACCGATTCGCTAACGCCGAGCCGGGTGGAAATATCACGCTGCGATAGGCCGTCGATCTTGCGCATGCGAAAGATCTGCCTCCCACGCTCCGGAAGCGTCGCGATCAGTTGTTCGACGCGTGCCAGCATCCGCCGATCCGAGGTCAGGCGTTCAGGATTTCCACATTCGACCTCAGCCGCTTGCTCCAACTCTGCCAGGCCGGTCGCTGCCTCGATGCTGACGATCCTATCGCGACGAAGCTGCTCGAGCACGATGTTGCGTGCCGTTTTGAAAAAATACTGGCGCGGGTCATTGATATGGCTCACGCGCTCAAGCGTGGCGATACGGCAATACGCCTCCTGCACGACGTCATCCACATCGATCGCGGGAAACGCAGATCGCAGCCAATTTCGCAACCGCGCCTCGTGCGGCAGAATATAGCGCCCTACCCATCCGACCAGTTGCCCTGACGCCAGCTTCATTCCACCCTCACCAAGGCGTAGATGCGCCAAGTCTCGTTTTCCTTCACCTCGTGGTGCACAGTGCCTGAAAAAAAAGCGAGCTTGTCGGTGGCGGGCCATGGTGAGGCCCGCCTCGTTATTGCGCGCCGAACGGTTTCGCAGACCTCGGAAGCCGTGCGATCGAACATCTGATAATGTCCTATATGGGGCGTCTCCCCGTGGCGCGACGAGCCGGCTATTTCGCGCGGCCGGCCTTCTCGTCCGCTAGGCGTCTCTCGAACAGCGCCGCGTAAGTGTCGGCATAAGCGCGGCAGGCGCTGCTGTCGATGAACGGATTGGGCTTTCGCGACGCCGCGAGCTTGCGTGCCTTCACGTCGCCATCGGACTGGCCGGGGTGCGGCGTGATGAGGATGTCGCACGGCAGCGCGCGGACGGTGGCGAAGCTGCGGCGGAAAGCGTCGGCTTCTTCGGGGTGCGCTGTGTAGCGATAGCCCGGCCCTGCGATCGGGTTGAGGCTGGCGGCGAAAACCGTGCTCAGACACCGACGGCCCTCGCAGGATCGCCAGGTCCAACTCATGCTGCCGGGGGTGTGCCCGGCGGTCATGCGGGCGGTGACGATGGTGTCGCCGAGGCGGATCGGCGTGCCATCGGTGACAGCGCGCACGCGGGCGGTGGCGGGATAGGCGACGCCCCAGGCGATCTGCGGATCGTCGGCGGCTGGCTGGCCTGAGCGCAGCACGCCGGCGGCAGCGGCGCTGGCAATCACGGTCGCGCCACTGTCGCGGGCGAGCGCGGCGATGCCACTGGCATGATCGAAATGCGGCTCGGTGTTGAGGATCAGCTTTACGTCGGCGATACGAAAGCCGAGCCGGCGGATGTTCGCCTCGATCGCCCGAACTCCTTGCGGCACCGCGCCGTCGATCAGGATCAGGCCCGCAGACGTGCGGATCAGGACGACGTTGAGCCCGCCGAAGCCGACGAGATAGGTGTTGCCGTAAATGTGCAAAGGCGCCTGCGGCGTGATCCACTTCGCCGAATCCGCGGGCAGGATCGGGCGCAGCAGCGGATCGTCGGCATGAGCATTTCCCGGCACTCCCACCATCCCCGCCAGACCGAGTATCGCCGCCAAAACGCTCTTCATGATCAATCTCCCTTATCGCTCGATGACGATGCGACAGGGATGGGTCGGCGCGCAAAGCATCATATCTCGACAGAGACATGAGGTGGGTTCATGCCGCGGCGATGGACCGCGCCCATCTCCCGCTCAATGCACTGCGCGCCTTCGAGGCGGCGGCGCGGCATCTCAACTTCACGCGCGCTGCGATCGAACTGCGGGTCTCTCAAGGTGCGATCAGCCATCAGGTCGCTGCACTCGAACAGCGGCTCGGCACGCCGCTGTTCCGCCGTCTGCCGCGCGGTCTGGCGCTGACCGACGAGGGCCACGCGCTCGTGCCGGTCGTCGCGAGCGCCTTCGACGCGATCGGCGCAACGCTCGACCGCTATGCGGGCGGGCGCCTGAGCGAGGTACTGAGTGTCGGGGTCGTAGGCACCTTCGCGGGCGGTTGGCTGCTGCCGAGACTGGCGGAATTTGGCCGCGTCCATCCGCATATCGACCTGCGGTTGATGACCAACAACAATCGCGTCGATCTCGCAGGCGAGGGGCTGGATCTGGCGATCCGCTTCGGCGATGGCGCGTGGCACGGCACGCATGCCGAACCGATCCTCAACGCACCGCTGTCGCCCTTGTGCGCGCCTGCCGTGGCGGATCGCCTGACGATGCCCGAGGCGCTGGCTCGCGAGACGTTGTTCCGCTCCTACCGCCCCGACGAATGGCCGTCCTGGTTCGCAGCGGCCGGCGTGGCACCGCCGCCAATCCGCGGGCTGGTGTTCGACACATCGCTGCTGATGGTTGCGGCCGCGAAGGCGGGGCTCGGCGTCGCCATGGCGCCGCCCGCGATGTTCGCGGACGAGTTGACGGCTGGGCGCCTTGTCCAGCCCTTCGCGATCGAAATCACGACCGGGCGCTATTGGCTGACTCGATTGATGTCGCGGCAAGACACGCCGGCGATGCGGGCATTTCGGGAGTGGCTGATGGGGGCGGCGGGTTGAGCCCCATCCAGCTCGCGAGCCGGAAAGGTGCGCCGACGACGATATCGGCGGGCAGATGATGGTGCCGCACCCTATGCCGTTCATGACGCCTTCCGAAGCGTCGGAACTGCAGTCCAAAACTGACGCTGGGCCAACGCCAGATCCGGCCTTCAGCTCGGCTCCGACACACCCGACCTGGATTCATCGCCAGCGAACGGCAGTTATGCCTGCTTCTGGCGAATCCAGCTATCGCGCTCGGCGAAAATTTTCTGCATTTCCGTCATGTTTTCGGTCCCCCAGATGCATAATGGCTCAAGTGCCTGGGCCAGGCTCTCGCCAAGCGGCGTCAGCGTGTAATCGACGCGTGGCGGCACCTCCTTATAATCGTTCCTGCGCAATACGCCGTCCGCCTCCAGCTCCTTCAAATGCTGGGTTAGCATCTTGTCGCTGACGTCGCGCACGGCGCGCTTGAGTTCACCGTAGCGCGTCGGTCCGCGCAGCAGGAAATACAGGATGAGCGGTTTCCATTTACCGGAAATGACCTTGAGGGTCGCGTCGAGGCCGCAGGTGAAGGCGGGCGCAACCGGAAGGGGATCTGCCATAGCGGGTCGGACCTCGTCGGACATTTAATATACTTACCAAAAGGTGCATACTTGCTGATAGGTATGTCGCGGGCCAGCTACATGCAACCAAGAACTGGAGGCATGTATGAACCGACTGGCAGGCAAGACTGCGATCATCACCGGCGGCGGCACGGGCATTGGCCTGGCTTCGGCGAGACGCTTCATCGAGGAAGGGGCGTTCGTCTACATCTTCGGCCGAAGGCAGGAGAAGCTGGACGCAGCCGTGGCCACGCTCGGGGCGAATGCGCGTGCGGTGGTGGGATCGGTCACCGATGCCGGCGATCTCGACCGGCTGTTCGATACGGTGAAGCAGGAACGCGGTACGCTCGATATCCTGTTCGCCAATGCCGGTACGGGCGCGCTGGCGCCGCTTACCGAAATCACGTCCGAACATTATGACGAGACTTTCGACATCAATGTGAAGGGCACGATCTTCACGGTGCAGAAAGGCCTGAAGCTGATGGGCGAGGGTGGTTCGGTCATCCTTACCGGCTCGACCACCGGCGTGATGGGAACGCCGGCGTTCAGCATCTACAGCGCTTCGAAGGCTGCTGTTCGCAACCTCGCGCGCAGTTGGGCGCAGGATCTGCGCGGTACGGGCATTCGCGTCAACGTCCTGTCGCCTGGACCAACGCTTACCGAACTGGCGGCTGAGGTCGTCGGTCGCGACGCGATGATCGAGATGGGGTCTACCACGCCGATCGGGCATGTCGGCGACCCGTCGGAAGTTGCCGCGGCCGCTGCGTTCCTCGCATCGCCGGATAGCAGCTTCATGACAGGCAGCGAGCTGTTCACCGACGGGGGCCTGGCCCAAATCTGACGAACGAAGTCAGCGGGCGAAAAACGTCCGCTGACTTCGAATGCGGTACTGGCCAAATCCACAAACCCGAACGCGCGGCGTACTCACCCCGCGTCAGGCCTAACGCGATCTTGGCGCGCGATGAACGAGCCGCTGGAGTTCGTGCTGCGGCCCAAGAGTCCGGTTGGTACTGATTGCGTCATTTTATGAATACCACTGCCCGGCTTTGACAGCTTCGTGCCGCACGGCGCGGTGCTGGGCACCGCCGTGTTGCTTTCGCTGCTCGCCTGGAGCCTATCTCGCAAAGAGCGCCGCGGCCGAGGTTGCGGAACTCGAGCCGATCGTCGCTTGCCCGGAGCCCGGCGAAAAGCCGCTCCTGGCGGCGTCTCGGTCACGCTTGGCCGAAGCTACGCGCGCTTGGTTCTTTCGCCGCCGCCGTAGTTGCGGTCGGAAGCGCATTCGAATTCGTTCGCCGATGCGACAACCTCGGAAATCCGCGCACCACCTCACAAAGAGGCTCCCGATACCCGTCCGAAGCTGCCTACCTATATTTCTCGAATCGAAACATTCCTCCAAGCAGGTCGGCGAGACCGGGTTTGGCTGGTTCCGGATGGTGGCGGTTGAAGAACTCGACGATCCTGAAGCCGCACTTGTTGACGTAGAAATGGATGTTCCGCCTGTCGAAATACGGTGTGTGGGTTTGCCAGCACACGGTATCCGGGAAGCGCAGCTCAATCGCCGACCAGGCCTTAAACCCTAACCCACGACCATGTACGCCGGGCACGATAAAGAGGAGATCAAGAGAATTGTGATGCCGGTGGCCATCGATTGTCACGACGGCACCGCCAACGTTTCGGCCATCACTCGCGATGTGCAGGACGACCGCTCCCGGTGCCCCGATCGAGCGGTCGAGATCGGCGTCCGAAGGAATGGCGCCGTCGGCGAGGCCACCGAATTGCTCGATCACGGGCGCGCTAAACGCCTCCTGCAATGCCTGTTTGAAGGCAGGCAGATCAGCGGGGCGAGCGACTTCAAGCGTGACGTTGGCTTGCGACATCATATCTGCTTTCGAGTGTTGATTTTAAGAACGGTCGTTTCCCGGATGCGCGGTCGGACCGCACGGTCGCGAGTGGCCGGTGTTTGGTCACGGAGATGGCGCCAAGCGGGAGACCCCGCCGCCGAGCGCACGGTACAATGCGGTGGCGCTGGCCAGTTCCTCCCGGCGGACGGCCAGCGCGGCTTGCCGGGCGCCATAGCCGCTACGCTGCGCATCGAGCAGTTCGAGCCGGCCGGTCATTCCGGCGCGGTAGGCCAGCAAGGCCAGCGCTTCGCGCCGCTCGGCGTGTCGCGCGACTTCGCGCTGCTCGGCCGACTGCGTCGCGTAGGTGGCGCGTGCGGCAAGGCCATCGAGGACTTCGCGAAAGGCGGTCTGGATCGTCTTTTCATAGGTGGCGACGGCGACCGAGGTCCGCAGGCGAGCGAGGTCGAGATTGCCGCGCAACTCCCCGCCACGAAAGATCGGTGCGGACAGCGATGGCGAGAAGGACCATGTCTGGTTGGCACCATTGAACAATCCGCTCAGGCCGGCGCTGGCGACGCCGAATGCCGCCGTAAGCGAGAGTCGCGGGAAGAACGCCGCGCGCGCCGCACCGATATCGGCGTTGGCGGCACGCAGTTCGTGTTCGGCCTGAAGAATGTCGGGCCGTCGCGTCAGCAGGTCCGACGGCGTGCCGGCCGCGAGCGCGGTCGGGATCGGTTGATCCATCAGCCCGATCGGCGACGGCAGGTCCGCAGGGAACGCCGCGCCGACGGCGAGCGTCAGCGCATTGGTTGCCAGCGCCAACTCACGCTGGCGCTGGGCGAGGTCTGCCTGCACCTGCCGCACCTGCCCTTCGGCCTGAGCCAGATCTACGCCGCTCGCCTGACCCGCCGCCTTCAGCCGGCGCGCGATATCGAGCGCGGCCCGCCAGTTTTCCAGCGTGGCCGTGGTCAGCCGCAACTGCCCCTCCGCCAGCCGCTCGGCAAAATAGGTGTCCGCGACCACCCCGATCACGGTCAGCCTGACCGCGAGACGCCCCTCCTCGGAGCCGAGCCAACGCTGGAGCGCAGCCTCGTTCATCGCACGCAACCGACCGAACAGGTCGATCTCGAACGCGGTGAGCGCCGCCTGCACGGTGAACTGGCCGAATTCGATTCCGCGTGCTCCGCCGGTTATCGGCGTCAAACCAACGCCTGCGCCCGCGACATTCGACGGCTGGCGCTGGCGGGTATAGCCGCTCTCGCCCCCCACGCTTGGCAGAGACTGAGCGCGCTGCACGCGGATCTGTGCGCGGGCGGCCTCGGCGTTGCGTGCGGCGATCCGCAGGTCGCGGTTTTCGGCGAGTGCGAGCGTTATCAGACGTTGCAGGCGCGGATCGCCGAACATCGCGCGCCAGTCGGGTACGGCGAACACCGTGCCCGCGGCGGCGGCCGGGTAAACGGCAGCCACTGGCGGCGGCGGCAGAGTCAGGGCCGGCGTCATCGAACACGCCGTGCCCGCGAGCGTCAGGGCGGGGAACAGGGAGCGGAACCTCATGCCCCGCGCCTCGCCCCGCGTAACCGCAAGCGTTCGGCCAACCCGACGACGGCCACGAAGAACACCGGCACGAACACCAGCGCCAGCACCGTGCCCGTCACCATGCCACCGAACACACCGGTGCCGATCGCGTGCTGCGTCTCCGCGCTCGCGCCGCCCGCCAACATCAGCGGCGTTACGCCAAGCGTGAAGGCAAGGCTGGTCATCACGATCGGACGCAGCCGGACGCCCGCGGCGCGGAGCGCGGCTTCGGCCAGCCCCATTCCCGCTTCGCGATATTGCTTGGCAAACTCCACGATCAGGATCGCGTTCTTCGCACTCAGGCCGATGATGGTGATGAGGCCGACCTTGAAGAACACGTCGTTCGGCAACCCGCGCAGTGTCACCGCCGCCACCGCCCCGATCAGCCCGAGCGGCACGACCAGCATCACTGCCACCGGGATCGACCAGCTCTCATACAGCGCCGCCAGCACCAGGAACACGACGAGCATGGACAAGGCGAACAGCATCGGCGCCTGCACACCTGCCTCACGCTCCTGCAGGGACTGTCCGGTCCACTCGATCGCGAAGCCGGGCGGCAATTGTGCAGCCAACCGCTCCATCTCCTGCATTGCCATGCCGCTCGACGTGCCGGGTGCGGCGGAGCCGGTGATGCTGATCGCGGGATAGCCGTTGTAGTTGGAAAGTTGCTGCGGCGCCCGGTTCCACACTGGCGTCACCAATTCCGTCAGCGGCACGCTGCCCCCCGCCGCATTGCGGACACGCAGCGCGAGCAGATCGTCCAGGTTCATGCGGAACGCGGCATCGGCCTGCACGATCACCTGTTGTAGCCGGCCGTTGTTTGCAAAATCGTTGACATAGCTGGACCCCAATGCCGTGCCGATCATCTCACCGAGTGCCGCGAAGGAGACGCCGAGCGCGCGCGCCTTCGCCCGGTCGATGTCGAGCCGGACATTGACGCCAGCCGGCAAGCCGTCCGGGTAGACGCCGGTCAACGCCTTGCTGCTCTGGGCGAGCGTAATCAGCCGGTCGCGCGCGGCGAACAGCGCCGGGCGGCCCTTGCCGGCGCGATCTTCCAGCCGCAGTGCGAAGCCGGACGAGGTGCCGAGTTCATCGATCGCGGGCGGCATCACGTTCATGATCGTGCCTTCATGAACGGACTTCGTGATTGCCGCGCCGGCCGCAGCGATCTCGCGCCGTACATCGGTGCCGCCGCGCGCACCCCAATCCTTGAGGATCGTGTAGATCATCGCCGTATTGGGCCCCGATCCTGAAAAGCCGAAGCCGAGGATCGATTCGGTCGTCTCGATACCCGGGCGGGTGGCGGCGTGACGCTCGAACGCCTTGACCGCCTCCAGCGTGCGAGCGCTAGTCGCATCGGCGGGCAACTGGAAACTCGTCATGAAGAAGCCCTGATCCTCGTCGGGCATGAAGGAAGACGGCAAGTTGACGAACGCCAGGCCGAGCAGCCCGACGAGCAGGACGAAGGCCAGCATCACCCGGCCGACGCGTTTCAACAGCGCGCGCACGCATCTCTGGTAGCCGCCCGCCATCCGCTCGAACTGCCGGTCGAACAGGGCAAAGAAGCGATTTTTGCGCCGCTCCACCGACACGGGCTTCAGAAGCGTCACGCACAGCGCCGGCGTCAGCGAAAGCGCCAGGAAGGCGGAGATCAGGATCGACACCGCCATCGATATCGTGAACTGGCGATAGATCGTGCCGACCGACCCGGGCGCCAGCGCCATCGGGATGAAGACGGCGGATAGCACGAGCGTGATACCGATGATCGCGGGCGTGATCTCCTTCATCGCCTGTCGCGTCGCGTCGCGAGGACTCCGGCCGTCCTCGTGCATCAGCCGTTCGACATTCTCGACGACGACGATCGCATCATCGACGATGATGCCGATCGCCAGCACCATTCCGAACATGGTCAGCGCGTTGATCGAAAATCCCGCCGCCAGCATCACCGCGATTGTGCCGAGCAGCGCGATCGGCGCGACGATGGCGGGGATCACCGTATACCGGATCTTCTGGAGGAACAGGTACATCACCAGGAAGACCAGGATCATCGCCTCGATCAGCGCGTGCAGCACCTTTTCAATCGAAACGCGGACAAACGGGGCGGTATCGAACGGTGCTGTCCAACTGACCCCGGCGGGCAGCGCGCGTGCCAGCTCCGTCATCCGCGCGCGCACCGCGCGCGACGTGGCGACCGCGTTCGCGCCGGGAGACAGTTGGATCGCGGCGGAGGCGGCGATCTTGCCGTGTTCGCGCGTGGCATTGCCGAAATTCTGACGACCGAGTTCGATACGCGCGACCTTGTCGAGCGTGACGCTCGAACCATCGGCGTTCGCCTTCAGGATCACCTTCGCAAAATCTTCCGGGGTCTTGAGTTGGCCGTCCGCCGTCAGCGGCACGAGGACGCGCTGCCCCTCCGTCGTCGGCTCCGCACCCAAAGCACCCGGCGCGATCTGGATATTTTGCTCGGTGATGGCGGCGGTGACGTCGCTGGTGGTCAAGCCATAGCCCGCCAGCTTCATGGGATCGATCCAGACGCGCATCGCGCGCTCGGTCGAAAAATTCTGCACTCGCCCGACACCGGGCACGCGCTTCAGCTCATTGACGAGGTTCCGCGTCAGGTAATCGGCCAGCGCGACTTCGTTGGTGCGCCCGTCGTCGGACAACAGGCTGACGATCATCAGAAAACCCGACGAAGCCGATTCCACCGTGACGCCGGTCTGACGAACCACCTGCGGGAGCCGCGGCTCGACGGCCTTCAATCGGTTTTGCACATCGACCTGCGCCAACTCCGGGTTGGTGCCTGGCCGGAAGGTGGCGGTGATCGTCGCCGCACCGGATGTGTCGGTGGAACTCTCGAAATAGAGCAGGTTCTTCACGCTTGAAAGTTCGCGCTCGATCAAGCCGACGACGCCTTCGTTCAGTGTCTGCGGCGTCGCGCCGGGGTAACTGGCATAGATACTGACGCTCGGGGGCGCGACGCTGGGGAAACGTGCGACCGGCATCTGCGGGATGGCGATGACGCCCATCAGCACGATGGCGATCGCAATCACCCAGGCGAAGATCGGACGATCGATGAAAAAATGTGACATGATCGCTGGCCTAGTGGGTCACGCGCGAGCGCCACGGGCGCTGCTTCACGGGCGTGGCAGGCTGTACGCGGTCCTGGCCCTCGACGATCACGGTCTCGCCGGCGGAAAGCCCCGACAGAATGATATAGCGGCCGTGGTCCACCCCGCCGAGCACGACGCGACGGAGATGGACCCGATCCGCCGAATCGACGATGCTGACCTGCGCCGCACCATCGGCATCGCGCGTCACCGCCTGCTGCGGCACGGTCAGCGCCGCCGGTGTCGCGGCGCGCGGCAGACGGGCGCGGACGAACATGCCGGGGAGCAACCGCTCGCTCCGATTATCGACCTCGACGCGCACCAGGGCATCGCCGGTGCCCGGATCGACGGTGATCCCGGAGAAGAGGATACGCCCTTTGACGGACTGGCCTTGGCCCGATCCCGCCACGATCTCGACCGGCGCTGACGCATCGGACGACGCACGCAGCGCGGCGAAACGCTCCGCAGGCTGGCGAACATCGACATAGACGCGGTCGATCTGTTGTACGATCGCGAGCGGATTGGCGTCGCCGGTGGCGACCAGCGCGCCTTCGGTGACGTTGGCCGCCCCAATCCGCCCGGCGATCGGCGCGGTTACCCGCGAGAAGCCGAGATCGAGCTGTCGGCGCCGCAGCGTGGCGCGCGCCTCCGCCACCTCGGCCAACGCCTGATCGCGTGCCGCGACCGCATCGTCATAACTTTGCCTGCTGATCGCGTCGGCCACGACCAGCGGCCTCATCCGGTCGACCTGGGTCCGCGCACGAGCATAGGCGGCGGACGCCTTTTGCAGCGTAGCGCGCGCGGTGTCGGCTTCGGCGCGAAACGGCGCCGGGCTGATCTGGAACAGCGATTGCCCGGTACGCACCAAGGCGCCTTGGTCGAACAGCCTATGCTGGATAATGCCGCTGACCTGCGCACGGATCTCCGCAGTTCGGAAGGCGACGACACGGCCCGGCAATTCGTCCGCGATCGTAACGGGTTCCGGCACGACGATCGTCGTAAGCACCTCGATCGCCGTTGGTGATGCCGCCGGCGGCGCGTCCGCCGAACACCCCGCCAACACCCATGCGAGGACGATCACCATGGGCGCGGCGGTGTAGCGGACCTTGAAGGCAGTTGTTTTGACCATGCCGGGCGTGTCCGCCCGGCGGGTTGCGAAATTGTGGAGATTGTGTGGAGCTTATGTGGAGACGGGCTGGCGACCGGCATCGCCGGGCTGCTACGAGAGGACCATGAATATCGACTCGACCAACTCCCTGACGCCGCTCGCCCTGATCGCCGAAGATGACAAGGATATCGCCGACATCATCCGCGCCTATCTGGAACGCGAGGGCTTTCGCACCGTCCAGGCGAGCGACGGACGTACCGCGCTCGACGTCCATCTCGCGCTCAGGCCGGATATCCTGCTGCTCGATATCTCCATGCCGCTGGTCGACGGCTGGGAGGTATTGTCCGAGGTGCGTCGGCGTGGCGCGACGCCCGTGATCGTCATTACCGCTCTGGATCAGGATATCGACACGCTTCAGGCGCTGCGCGTTGGCGCAGACGATTATGTCGTGAAGCCATTCAATCCGGTCGAGGTGGTGGCACGGGTCAAGGCGGTGCTGCGCCGCGGGCGCGGCGTCGGGGCTAGCGGTGTACTGCGTATCGGCCCGGTAGAGATCGACATCACCGACCATATCGTTCGAACCGACTGCGGCGACGTGGCGCTGACTCTCACCGAGTTTCGGCTGCTTGCGCACATGGCACGCAGCCCGACCCGCGTTTTCACCCGCGGCGAACTGGTCGATGCTTGTATGCCTGGCTCTGACGCCCTTGACCGCACAGTCGATAGCCATATCAGCAAGTTGCGGCGCAAGCTGGAGCAGGCCGGCGCGCCCGGCATGCCGGAGGGCGTTCGTGGCGTGGGGTATCGGCTGGCGGCGCGCGCGTGAGCGGGGGGATCAGCCTTGCCCGGCAGTTGACGGCAGCGATGACCGCCCTCGCGATCGCTGTCGTCGTCGCCAACACTGCGGCTTTCTACCTTGTCTATGCAGCGCTGGAGCGGCTGAAGTTCGTCACCTTGCCGCCCGATGACTATTCGACCGTGGGCTGGGATCTCGGCATCACGCTGGCGCTCTGCCTGACCGGGTCGCTGCTCGCTCTGTGGATCGCATTGAGGCTCGCCCGGCGGATCGCTCGGCCGCTCGGTGCGGTCGCCGTCGCCGCACGACGGATCGCCGCGGGCGATCTGTCCACGCGCGTGGAAACGCTTGGCGATGTGTCGGGCGAAACCGCGCTCCTCATCGCCGATTTCAACACGATGGCCAATCGGTTGCAGCGCATGGCGGAAGACGTGACTTTGTGGAACGCGAAGATTGCGCATGAGCTCCGCACGCCCCTTACCATCCTGCAAGGACGGTTGCAGGGCGCAAAGGACAGCGTGTTTCCTGTCGACGCTCGGCTCGTGGACGGGCTGCTGACGCAGGTCGAGGGACTCGCGCGGCTGGTCGAGGATCTGCGCAGCGTCAGTCTGGCAGACAGCGGGCGGTTGGACCTGATCCTGGAGGACGTCGATCTTGCCGTCGAGGTGGAGGCGATGGCTCCGACCTTGCGTTCGATGCTCGAGCCGGCGGGTTTCTCCTTGGAGTTGGATCTCAAGCCAGCACCGGTTCGCGCCGATCCCGCGCGCATCCGTCAGGCAGTACTCGCCCTGATCGACAATGCGCGGCGCCACGCCGATCCGTGTTCGCTCCGCATCGCCACGTCGTTCGCTGCAGACAAAGCCACCTTGGTCGTCACTGACTGCGGGCCTGGCCTTGACCAGGATTTGGAGGAAGAGGCGTTCCATCAATTCGTGCGCGGTGCGCGTACCACCGGCGGATCAGGGCTGGGCCTCGCCATCGTCCGGGGCATCGTTAGCGCGCACGGCGGAGAAATACGCTACCGTCGCTTACCCGGCCGCTCCGCCTTCGAGGTGACGTTGCCGCCCGTCACGTGACACCCAGGCGTGACCGGAGAGCTGACCACTGTCTGGGCCAAGCGGGTGCTTTTTCCGCAGCTCCGCAGCAGCCTGCAGACTTCACCGCCGCATATGGCGTGGTTGAAGGGGTGGCGCGGTGCCCGATCCATCCTCGCCGCGTCGCATAGCTCGCCTGCTGCTCGCTCAAAATGCGGCGGCGTCGAGCGCCATGATCGATGCCTTGCCGGCGGCGACGCTCGCCGCGAGGCTGCGCGCCTGCGGCAGCACGCGCTGTGCGAAGAAATTGGCGACGATCGGTTTCGCGCGGTGCAACGGCGATCCTCCACGTCGATGACAGCGCGCGTATACCAAACATCTGTTACAATCAACGATATGAGCGAGGAGACGCTCCGCCCCTCCGTCAGTCGTGCGTGAAGATAGTCAGGATCTGCGTTGCGATCTCATCTCGCGACAGCCGACCCGGGCGATACCAATCGGCGGGGAATTGAGCTGCGTGAGCAGCAGGTTGCGATAGATCGAGCGGTCGATTTCGGGCGAGAGCGGTAGCGCGTCCACAAGCTGTCGGAACTGGTTCTCGAACGCATCGCGGCGGGCGACAAGCTGTTGGCGAACCGCTGGCGGCACCGCTCGAAAGTCGTTCATCATTGGCAGCGTCAGCGATTGCGGATCTAGCTGAATCTCGAGCAACGCCGCGCATGCCGCGCGCAGCCTCTCCCACGGATCGCTGTACGCCGCCACGTCTTGCTCGATCCGGCCGGCCGCATCGTCGAGCGCGGCATTGTGTAGTTCAACGAACAACGCGTCTTTCGAGCGGATGTGGTGGTAGAGCGACCCGCCCAGAACCCCGGCCTGCTCGCCAATGTCCCGCATCGACGTACCGCGATATCCCTTTGCGGCGAATAAGCGGGCCGCAATTTCCAGTATCTGGCGACGGCGGGGACGCGTCGCGTCATCAAGCAATGGGGCATGTTGATCGGAAGGAACGTCGTTCATCGCTTTGGGCTAACACAAGCGGGCAACCGTCGAAACGCTTGTCGCCCTCCAGGCGCATGGGAAGGGCGCCTTCAACGCATTCCCGAACTGGTCGCGTCGGAGCGACCGTCGGATGGGGCCGCTCATAAATTCCGGACAGCTTTCCGAGGCGATGCACGCGCATCCCGAGCAGAAGGATATGACCGTCTGGTGCTTGCGCATCCGCCAACCGCCGACTGTGCCCGCTACGACAGCCGCGAGGTGGCCGTGCAGCGGCATGAGATGATCGACGCCCCCTGTGACGTTCTTGGGCGCGCGCTCGGCCGCAAGGGCATGTCCGGAGCGTTCGACGAGGCGGTCACCACCAGCGTGCAGCACCAGCGCACGACACCTGAGATCCTGATCGATCTGCTGCGCGCCGAAGCTGCGCACCGGCATGCCGCCTGGCGCGTGGCCTCGGCCGGGGAACGCTAGCCGCTACAAGCTTCATCGCAGCGCTGACCTTGTCAGCGTCCAGAGGCTGGCGTCCAGGTAGCTTGCCCTTCGCTCACGCGGCCGCGATCCCATCCCGGGTACGCTCGGAGACCAGACACTTGGTGGCGCCCGGTGCTTCGTCGCGCGACACCCAGAGGGTGGCGCGCGATCAATGCTCGCTCAGAAGTGCGCGTCGAACTGGAAGCCGACCACGCGGCGCGAATTCGGATCGATCAACTGCCACAACCCGCCCTGCGCGAACGCGTCGCTCGGATAGATTTGCACCGGGTAGATCCTGTTGGTCAGGTTGCGGGCGAACAGTGCAGCCGACCATGTGTCGCCCGCCTTCAGGCTGACGCGGGCATTCAGGAGCGTCTGTGATGGAACGACGTACTTCGGATTGGCCGAGAGGTACATCGACTGCTTGGCGCGCGTGGTTGCGTCCCCGCCGACGAGCAAGGTGTAACGATCCGTCAGCGGAATGGCCTGTTCAACGGAAACCGTCGCCTTGAGCCGCGGTGCATAGTTGAGCTGTTGCCCGGCCAAGTCGCTGAAATCGGCGCCTTTGAACCCAGCCGGATATTTGGCATCGTTGAAAATGCCGGACAGGTTCACGGTCGTGTGTTCCAGGAGTCGGCCGAACACCTCGAACTCCAGTCCCTTGCTGATGACCTTCGGCACGGTGATGTTCGAGCACAGGATGCCGGTCGGTGCCGACACGCACGACTGGGTCTGGAAGTTGCGCGCCTTGGTGTAGAATCCGTCAAACGCCGCGTACAGCCGGTTGGGGATCAGCGTCTGCTTCACGCCGATCTCGAAGCTGATCGGGCGTTCGGCCTTGATCGGCGTGAGGAAGCGCGCGGTGGGGCTCAGCGCGTCGCTGATCTGCGGTGCCTTGTAGCCGGTCGAGACCGTCGCATAGACCATCGTGCCGCGGCTGAAATCATGCTGGACGCCAGCGCGCCAAGTCAGCGCGTCGGCGGTTGTGCGGGCATAGAAAGTATCCGGCACGCCGGCGTTGATGGGATCGGAGATATGCTCGGCCACCCGCGAGTGGGTGAAGCGTGCGCCCGCGATGACTCGGGTCGCGTCGCCCAGATATACGGTCACGTTGCCGAACGCGGCGTAATCCTCGGCATCCGAACGAGACAGTTTCACGGCGTCCGCTAACGTGATGTCCATGCCCAGGAACGACGGGTGCGCGATCAACACGCCGCGCTGCTTGTTGTCGAAGGTCGCGCGCTGGAAATACCCGCCGACGACCCATTCGAACCGATGGTTCTGGTCGGAGGCGAGCCGGAGTTCCTGGGTAATCAGCGAACGGCTGGTCCGCTCGGGATCGCCGGGCGCGCCGCTCGTCAAAGAGACGACTGGGTTGCAGACGACGAAATCACAGTTCTGGAGATATTGGCGGGCGATCGCCGGATTGATGCTGATGATGTCGGCGAAGTTGGTTTGGCCCACCGCCCGATACGAACTGATCGAGGTCAGGGTGGTGGTGCCCAGCTTCAGATCGAATTGGGCGGAGACACCCCCGATCTCGCTTGAACTGGTGTTCGGAAAACCGGCGCAATTGTCGATATTGTCCGGGCCGGGCGTTATACCGCAGGCGTCCAGCGCCTGCGCAAGCAGCGAGCCGGCGGGGGCTGCACGCCAGATGAAGCCGCTGCCGTTGTTCGACTGGCTGTGGTTGTAATCGCCGATCAGGTTGAAGGTGAGCGTATCGCCGATCTCCCACCGATAGCGGCCGCGGAAGCCGAAATTGGTCTGGTCGGTCGCGTTTCCGGTACTGCGATCGACCGACACACCGTTATTGTTGTAGAAATATCCCGACAGTCGCAGCGCCGACGTGTCGTTGATCGGCAGGTTGAGCGCGCCACGCAACGCGCTGCGCGAATATTGCGCGCCGAGCCCACGGATCGCGAACTCCGACGAGACGTAAGCCGAGGTCTCGCCGATCTGCGGCGCTTTGGTCGTGATGTTGAGCACGCCGGCCGACACCGAACTGCCGAACAAGGTGCCCTGCGGCCCTTTGAGCACTTCGACGCGCTCGATATCGAACAGGTCGCTGATGTTGGCGTTGCCGAGCACGACGCCGTCGAGCACGACCGCGACCGACGATGCCGCGGTAGCGTTGCCGACCTGGTTGGTGCCGATGCCGCGCACGAATGCGCCGCCGCCTGGTGCGGCACCCGGCGAGGTGAACTCGAGCGAGGCGCTGGCCTGGGACAGATCCTGAATGTTCTGCACGCCGCGCCGCGCGAGCTGGTCGGCCGAAACAACCGTCACTGCGATCGGCACCTCCTGCACATTCTCGCTGCGCTTCTGCGCGGTGACGATGATGTCCTGCTGTATCTCGACGGCCGGCGGGGCGGCTGGATCTGCTGATCGCGCCTCTCCGGCAGCCACTCCGTCGCGTGCGACTTGAGCCCGCGCCGCGCCCGACCAGGCAAGAGCGAGCAAGGCGCTAGATGCAACTATGCTGGATTTAAGAGCCGATTTCATGATCCATCCCCTTTGATGATGCTTTTTGTTGGCTGTCTTGCGAACCACGGACGATTGATTGTCCCTGTGGTCGGTGGCGCCAAGCCGTGCGGGCGCGTAGTGGCGTCGGCGTCAGAACAGCGAGAGTTGGCCTCCCGCCGCGACGTAGGCCCGGAACACATCGAGCCGGGTCTTGTCCGACACGGGCCAAGAGATTCCGGGATTGTCGCCAAGGTGCATGATCTTGCCCGGGCCTTCGCGCCATGACGTCCAGTGCGGGGTATCCGGCACGTTCGGATCGCCGCCTGTCATGAACGCAACCCAGCGATCCTCCATCTGGCGCGAGACCTGATGATCGGTGTCGGTGAAGGGGATTCCGGCGATATCGAGCGCGCCCAGCACATAGGGCACCTCGGCGGTGTGAAACGCGCCGAAGCGCTTCGCATCCAGCCCGGGATAGCTGTGATCGAACTGATACAGGTACAGCGGTTGCTGTTCCGCGGCGACATGCCGTTCGGCCCAAAGGATGAGCTGCGCCATGTATCGATCGCGGCCCATCTCATCCATTGAGCGCGACGCCTCTTCCGTGGTCGCATGCGGATACAGCGCCAAGAAGCGATCGGTGAAGTTGCCGTAGCGCGTCTTCACATACTCGACAAAGGCGTCGGGCGTCACGTGCGGAACGCCGAAGATGAAAGCCTCGTCCTTGTTGAACCCGGCCATCACCGGCACGTCGGAAACAGCTCGGCCATCGGCTGATTCCGGGTTCATGGCGACGATCTTACCGTCCAGGTTGGGCGCCATCAGGATGCGCGGTACGGCGTTCTTGCTTGGCGGTGGCGACGCGGTCGCGGCGACGATCGCGTCAGAGGCGACTGCGCGCAGTTGCGCTATACTCTGGGCGTTCAGCTTGCGCGCCACGTCGAGCCCCGTCTGTTCGGCTTGGTCTAGCGTAAGCATATTCACGCCGAGCCCGGGGCCGCTCTGGATGATGGTGCGCGCGAACAAACCCTTGGCTTGCGGCGAGACGAGCAGATCGCTGACTGCCGCCGCGCCAGCGGACTGGCCCGAGATCGTCACGTTCTGCGGATCGCCACCGAACTGAGCGATGTTGGCCTTCACCCAGCGAAGCGCGGCGATCATATCGAGAATGCCGTAATTGCCCGACGATTTGAGCGGGGATTCAGCGGTGAGCGCCGGATGGGCAAGGAAGCCGAATGCGCCGAGGCGATAGTTGATCGTCACGACGATCACGCCGCGACGCGCGAGGCCTGCGCCAGTATACACGGGCACGGCAGTCGATCCGCTGCCGAAGCCGCCGCCGTGGATGAACACCAGGACCGGCAACGCCTTGGCCGGCTTGGCGGGCGCCCAGACGTTCAGGTAAAGGCAGTCTTCCGAGCGACGCCCAACCTCCACGAACTCGCGCGTGAACGGGCCGAACGGCTTGCCCTCGGTCTGATAACACGATGCCGAGAAGCTTGTGGTCGGCCGAACAGCGGTCCAGTGCGGCAGCGGCTCCGGCGCACGCCACCGTAGCTCCCCGACCGGCGGCTTCGCATAGGGAATGCCGAGGAAGACGTTCAGATCATGATCGGCTTTGCCTTCGATCGCACCGCTGTCGAGTTCGACGCGCGGTGCGGCACTCGCGGCGGTCGCAAGCGCCGCTGCCAGCAAAGCAAACGCATGCACGATAGGTCGCTTACCCACAGCTCTCTCCCAGTATCCGAACGCTCATGCGCCCTGCTTATAAGAACCAATATTCTAAAAATGGTTTTTATGTCAACCTTGCTCTTGGGTCGAGCGGGTGTCACCAGCGTGCGGATGGCCGTGGCCGAAACCCGCCATTTGGAACGAAGTGCATGAAGGCGTCTGATCAGCCGGAATTCGAGCCCGCCTCTCGCATTGAAGCCGCCGAAATATCGTCGGCATACGTCCGCCCGCCGCAGCAGAGCAGGAGCCTCGCCGCCTACAAGCGGATAACAAGCGCTGCCCGAGACATCCTGATCGAGAACGGCCTGGACGGTTTTGCGTTACAGGAGGTCGCGGCCAGAGCGGGCGTTTCCAACGGTGCTCTACAATATCGCTTCGCCAGCAAAGAGCGGCTGCTGAAAACCGTCATCACGATATCTTTGGAAGACGTCGTCGAGAAAGAGCGTGACATGCATCACGACCTACGGAAAACCTGCGCATCGATCGGTGAGTTCATGCCCGCTTACATCTCCAGATATTGGCAGATCATGGCGGCATTTCATCCAATTTTCTCGAGCAGTATCGATGTCATATCCGGCGATGCGTACCTATCGGCTCTCGGCCGGTCGATCGGCATGCGGAATGAAGTTATGGCGAAAAACACCATGCTCAGTTATTTTAGCCATCCGACCGAGGCGCTGATCGGATCCGTCGACGCCGTGTATCACCTGGTGTTTTCGTATATCCTGAGGGAGATTCATTTTCCGAGCGGAGATCCTGGATCCGCAGACGTTCTTCGTCGCACGCGTGCTTTGGCAGAAATGTGCGAGGCACGTCTTACGTCCATTTAACCGGGTTTTGCCGCGTCGGCGCGTCCTCGACCGCTCGGCGCAACGCTGCCATCCCTCATCTTTTCATCTGGGCGGTCTTGTGCAGGAATAGTCGTGGAATGCCGTCAGCTCTAACCTCAATCGTAGATCGGCCGCAGTTCGTTATCGAGATGGCATCGGGTCAGCATCATGGATGCGAGAAGGTCCGGCGAGCTATCATGTTCGACTGGCATCCAGTCTTTGAACTGGTGCTGCTTGAGAAGGCGGCAAAGGCCCTTGAGATCGAGTTCGCCCAAACCGGCTCCCAAAACCAATCGATGCCATCGTTAGCCATCTCGGGAGCTTGGGCACAGCGCACACTTTCAGGTTGATGCGCGGACGCTATCCCTGAGGTGAAAGGTGCTGATCCAATCATGGCAGTCTTTGTAGAATGCCAGCCTCTTCGCGGCGTCGGCGGCGGCGCGCGAAGCAATGACGGCATTTGTTGATTTTGACCCGAACGGTCGGTAACTTTTAGCCATCGGCGCTATTCGGCCAAATGCTCGATGATAGGGCAATCGGGGCGATCATCCCCGTGACAGGATTGCGCAAGTTCAGTGAGGGATCGGCGCATGGCTTCCAAGGCGCGGACCTTCCGGCCCAGTTCGGCAGCGCGCGATTGCGCCAAGGCCTTTACATCGGCACTCGACCGCGTGCGATCTGACCAGAGTCCCAGCAGCGTGCGGATTTCCTCGATCGGGAACCCGAGGTCGCGCGCGTTGGCGATGAAGCGCAGCCGATGAACGTCGGCGTCCGAATAGTCCCGGTAGCTCCCGCGCCGCGGCGGCGCGGGCACCAAACCGATTTTCTCATAATGGCGGATCATGCGTTGCGAGACGCTGCTGGCGTCGGACGCCGCGCCGATGTTCATAGCTTCACCGCGTTCAGCCGCAGCGCGTTGAGGACCACGGTCAGGGACGAGAGCGCCATCGCCGCGCCAGCCAGCATCGGCGACAGCAGAATGCCCGCCACGGGGTAGAGCAGCCCGGCCGCGACGGGCACGCCGATCCCGTTGAACAGGAACGAGAAGAACAGGTTCTGACGGATATTCCGCATCGTCGCACGGGCGAGCTTGCGCGCACGCACGATGGCCGAGAGATCGCCGCGCGTGAGAGTCATGCCGGCGCTTTCGATCGCCACGTCTGTTCCCGTGCCCATTGCAAGGCCCACGTCCGCAGCCGCCAGCGCTGGAGCATCATTGATGCCGTCGCCCGCCATCGCGACCTTGGCGCCACTCGCCTTCAGCTCGCCGATGATACGCGCCTTGTCCTCCGGCCGCAGACCGGCGCGCACGTCGTCGAGGCCGCCGACCGCGCGCGCGACCGCATCGGCGGTCGTTTGATTGTCACCCGTAAGCATGATGACGCGGAGCCCCTGTTGGCGAAGTGCGGCGATGGCCTCCCCGGCATTGGCACGCACCGGATCGGCGACCGCGAGCAGGCCGGCAAGAGCGCCGTCGATCGCCACCAGAATGACGCCTGCACCATCGCCGCGATGACGATTGGCGGCTTCATCTAGCGGCTTGGGATCAACGCCGACCCGGCTCATTTGTGCGGCGTTCCCGATCACGACCGAGCGGCCACCCACCGTGGCGCTGACTCCCAAACCGGTTTGTGACGCGAAATCGGCGACGGTCCCGAGCTGTAATTCTCGATCCTTGGCGGCAACGACGATCGCGTGGGCGAGCGGGTGTTCGGATTGTCCTTCGACGGCCGCGGCAAGCGCTAGCATGTCGTTCTCTCCTACCGCGCCGACCGTCTGGACCGCGATGAGCTTAGGCTTTCCGGCCGTCAGCGTCCCCGTCTTGTCGATGACCAGTGTATCGACCTTCTCCAGCCCTTGTAGCGCTTCCGCGTTTTTCACCAGCACGCCGGCTGTCGCGCCACGTCCTGTGCTGACCATGATCGACATGGGCGTGGCAAGCCCGAGCGCGCAGGGGCAGGCAATGACGAGGACGGCAATGGCATTGAGTAGCGCATGGCCCATGCGCGGTTCCGGGCCGAACAGCGACCACACCACGAATGTCGCGATCGATATGAGCACGACCAGCGGCACGAACCAGCCCGACACCCGGTCGGCGATCGCCTGGATCGGAGCACGGCTACGTTGCGCGTCCGCAACCATACGGACGATGCGCGCGAGCATCGTATCCGACCCGACCGCGCGCGCTTCCATGATAAGGCTTCCCGTGCCGTTGACCGTTCCCCCGGTGACGGCCGCCTCAACCTCCTTGAGAACGGGCGCGGGCTCGCCGGTGAGCATGGACTCATCGACCGAGGAGCGTCCTTCGACTATCACGCCATCGACGGGGATCGCCTCGCCAGGGCGAACACGCAGCCGATCGCCGGTTGCCACGTCAGCAAGGCTGACTTCCTCCTCCGAGCCGTCCGATCGCACCCGACGCGTTGTCTTGGGGGCAAGATCCATGAGGGCGCGGATGGCGCGTCCCGTCGCCGCTCTGGCGCGCAGTTCAAGAATCTGTCCGAGCAGCACTAAGGCCACCACGACCCCGGCCGCCTCATAATAGACCGGGACCACGCCCCCGTGCATTCGGAAGGCCGGCGGGAAGATGCCGGGCGCGACCGTCGCGACAAGGCTGTAGAGGAAGGCCGCACCGACCCCGATCGAGATCAGCGTGAACATATTGAGATGGCGGGTACGAAGCGAGGTCCATCCACGCTGGAAAAACGGCAAGCCCGCCCACAGTACGATCGGCGCGGTGAGTGCGAGCTGTACCCAAGGCGATGTGGCAGGACTGATCACATGGACGCCAAGCATATCGGCGACCATCGAGATCGCCAGCAGCGGCACAGCGAGCACGCCCGCCACCCAAAGCCGGCGTGTGAAATCGACCAGTTCCGGGTTTGGCCCGTCGTCGGACGACGGTTCTTCCGGTTCGAGCGCCATGCCGCAGATCGGGCACGTTCCCGGTCCTTCCCGACGGATTTGCGGGTGCATGGGGCATGTCCAGATCGCCCCCGGTGTGGTCGGCAAAGCCTTTCGCTTGTCGCCGAGATAGGTGTCAGGGTTGCCGACGAACTTGGTCCGGCACCCGGCGCTGCAAAAATGATAGACGTGTCCCGCGTGCTCGGCACGGTGCGCCGTCATCGCCGGATCGACTGTCATCCCGCAAACCGGGTCCACGACCGTTGCCGTGCCTTCGTCGACATTGCCGCCAGAGCAGCAGCCCCCAGGCTTGGCATTGTTCGTAGCTTGCTCGACGGTTGCGGGAGCCTCGCCAGCCGCTTTACCCGAGCCGCAGGACGCATGCGTTACGGCTGGCCCTACGGAGGCAGGCTCAGCTTCGCTCTTTCCAGAGCAGCCGCAGCGCTTGGATTGAGGGTCGTGGGAGTGAGGGGCGTTCATGGCGTGAGACTCCTTCTACCCGGAAGTATGTAGGGTCTGACATCATGTCAGGGTCAAGACCGGATCGATAATCGCGTCAGTCATCGGAATCTACGCGCCGTGGACGGATTGCCCTCAGGTCGCCGGGGGTGGGGCGCGAGCGTGCCCAGCGAGGCAGAATGAACACGATGCAGGCGGTTTGCACGCCGAAGCTTCTTCGCAGCGCGCCGAGTGCGCCCGCATGATAGCCGTCGGCAATGGATCGCTTAAATGCCGGCGCGAGCAGGAGGCGGCTACGGTATCGGCAACCAGAGGTGCCGATGATCGCCATGGCCCAGAACCGACAGGCGATTCGCCCGTGCAGCAATGGCTGGTCTTGGAAAACGCGGTGTTCACTCGTCAGCTGCGGAATGACTTGGGTTGGCCGGGAGCGGCCGATGCGGAGCTCTCAAAAGGGATGACTTCACGAGCAAGATCGTCCTTCCGCGGTCTTAGCCGCTAAATTCGAGCAGCCGTCACGCTTGGCGGTGCGGCTTTCTCGATCAACCGTTGCTACCCGCTGCAGCTACGAGCCGCCTGCGGTTGAGCTTTTTCGTAAAGAAACGCGCCACCTCCACATCACAGCGGGCATAAAATGCCGTGCGGTCGAACCCCCGCGCGCTGGGGCGTAGCTGTGGCATGGACGCGGGATCGGCACGGGGGCCAGGAAGTCGAAGTGCCCTGCGCCGGGTACGGTATGGAATTCAGGCTTGTTCGGCAGCGTTGCGCGAACCGCATCCGAATAGAAGGAAGCGGGAAGAATCCGATCGTCATCGGCGCGCCAGAGTTGCACGCGGACGCGGACATCCGCCAGTCCTGGACGGACACGATGTGATCGAATGCATTCGCCTTCTGCGTCCGTCTTTGCCTTTCCGTCTTCATAGATCGAGACTTCCCTGGGTGAGGCCAATCACAAATCACGATCTCGCCGCCCGCAAGGCATGCCGTGTTCGCGAGATTCTTCGGGCTGCCCGCTTTCGCACCCAGAGCAGCGCGCCCGTCACCGAAAGGCCCGTCACCATCAGGCCGACGGCGGCGGTGGCGATGCGCCAGGGGAGGCCCCCGACGTCTGCCATATGGATCGCCGTGATCCATTCGGTGAACGCGTAGGCACCGCTCTGACCTTGCGGCACCACGGTTTTGAGCGGCCTTCCGGTGTCGCTATCGAAAATCGTCACGGTTCGGCCCCCTGTCGCACGCATGTCGGCGGACGAGCTGAAGATGTACGCGTAGACCCCGGCATCGGGGCGGTGCAGCAGGCCGCTGTCGCGTGTCGAGTCGATAGTGAAGCCGAGCCGAGCGGCCTCGCTGCGCGCGATGGCGCGCCCCAACCGCTCGGCCGCGCGGAAATCGAGCTTGGGGTGATAGCGCGGGTCGGCCAGTGGGACGATACCGTCCTGCAGCCTCTGATAGCCGAACACTCGCATCACCGGCTCATAAACGACCGCCAGGTTGAACGACACGCCGGACCAGGCGAAGACCAGCAGCAGCGGCCATAACCAAAGCCCGCCGGCACGATGCAGATCGAAATTCAGCCTGTGCTTCCCCCCGTGCCATCGGACTCGCCAGGCCGGCTTCCACCGAGCCGACCACTTGGGTGCGCGCCGACCAGCGGAAGCGTGATCCCGCCGCCACGAAACCGGAAGCGTCAGATAGAAACCGACGAAGCAATCGAGCGTCCACACCAGCGCCGCGACGCCGAAGGCCAACAGCCCCCACGGGCCAAGCGCCAACGAATAGTGCAGGCGGTAGATGAAGGGCATGAGATTGACCAAGCCCTCAGAAATGTCGCCCCATGTGCGATGCCCCAGAGTCCGGCCGCTGTAGGGATCGACGAAAAGCTCGTCCCATCGGCTTGACCAGGGCACGCTTGCGCCGGTGCGTTGATCGATACGGTTCACGCGCAGGACCACGCTCCGGCCGGTCGCGAAACGAAGCGGCAGATAGTCGATCATCCCACCCGGGTGACGTGCGAGCACGACGCCGCGCAGCCTCTGGGGATCGAGCATCGCCGCGCCGGGGCGCGGTGGCGCGACCCGGTGAAGCCGCGGTGCGGACCATGTCTCGAGATCGTCGTTGAACGCGAGCAGGCTTCCCGTCAGGCCTGCGACGATCAGGAACAGGGCGATGGTCAACCCTGCCCAACGATGCACGATCGCCCAGACTGTACGGATACGCATGGCGTCGTCGAGACCGCGATCAGAATTTCGTCGTCAGGTTCACCCGCCACGTTCTCGGCGCGCCGGGCCATACTTCGAACAGGCTGTACGCATTGCTGTAGTAACGCTCGTCGGTGAGATTCTCGAGGCTGGCGCCCAGCTTGACGTTGCGGGTCACCGCATAGCCGATCTGCGCATCGATCCGCCAATAGCTCGGCAGCGAGAAACTGTTCTCGATATCGGCGGCGCGGTCGCCGGTGTAGGTTGCCGAACCGCCGAAGGAGACGCCGACGAGCGGGCCGGTGCGAACGTCATAGTCGCCGCGCAACACCACGCTATGCTCGGGCGTGTTGCGGATACGCTTGCCGATCAGGGCGGCGTCGTTGTCCTCGGTGGTCTTGGCATCCATATAGGCATAGCCCGCATAGAGGGTGAGTCCGTCGATCGGCCGCCCGGTCGCCGACAGTTCGAACCCCTTGGCGACCTGCTCACCGATCGCGACGAGGAAGCCGGGCGAGACCCGGTCCGCCACCGCGACGTCGCCGCGCTTCAAGTGGAAGAGCGATCCGTTGAGCGCGAACGCACCGCCGAGGAGGACAGCCTTGGCGCCGACCTCATATTGCGTTCCGGTCTCGGGTTTCAGGGCTTCGCCGCTCGCCCGGATGCCCTGCACCGGCAGGAACGAGGTGGTGCGATTGGCGAACAGCGAGATCGAAGGCGTTGGCGTGTAGAGAAGGCCGAACTGGGTGGTCCAGGCGGTCTGGCTCTGGTCGCGCGTCAGCGCCGCGGCTCTGCCACGCGTGCTCACCACCGTCTGCCGGTAATCGGACCAGCGGACACCGGCGATCAGCTTTATCTGGTCCGTCAGCGCAACGCGGTCCTGCGCGAACAGGCCCGCGGTGCGCGTGCTTTCATCGTTCGTCGTACTGCGGCTGGGGATCAGCGTGGTCGTTGGCCGCGCCGTCATCTGATGGGTGGGCGCGAAGAGGTCGAGGTCGGGTGCGAGGCTGGTCGCGCCGGTCGTATGTCGGTCGAACCAGGTGTATTCACCACCCGCCACGAGGTCGTGAGAGAATGGCCCGGTTTCGAAACCCACGCCCAGATCGGTATGTGCGGTCCACGTATTGCCGGATGATACCGACGCGAGCACGGCCCGCGACAGCGTGCGTTGGGTGTCGTCGGCCCATCCGAGCAGACCGAGCACGCCCTCCTCGTCGCGATATTCGTGCATCCACGAGAGCGCCGTCCGCCAGCGTATCCGATCGCTGAAGGCATGTTCCACGCGCGCTGTGATGTCGCTGTCGTCGCGGATCGAGGGACGGAACGTGGGGTCGGTCAGTGTCAACGCACGCGCGAACCGGCCGTTCGGGTTGGGCAGCACGGTGCCTTCGGCGGGTAGGCCGTTGAAGAAGCCGTTCAGCCGGTTGCGCGAATACATGCCTTCCAACGTGACGGTCGTCGCGTCGCCGGCATCGACCGCCAGCACCGGCGCGACGAAGACATGGCGGCGGTGCCAATAGTCGATGAAGCTGTCGGCATCGTCATAGGCGCCGGTCACGCGAAACCGGAGGGCACCCCCTTTCGTCACTGGCCCGGTCAGATCGACGGTGCCGCGAAAATCGTCGTAGCGGCCGTAGCTGACGCTGGCGCTTCCCGCCCACTCTCGCTTCGGTTGTTTGGTGACGACATTGACGACCGCGCCGGGCTGAAGCTGGCCGTAGAGGACCGAGGCCGGCCCTTTCAAGACTTCGATCCGTTCGATGCCGATGCTGTCGCGCGGCTGCCGCATCGTGGAAACCGCGATGCCGTTGATGGTCTGGTTCGCGAGGAAGCCGCGGATCAGATAGGTGTCGCCAAACGCATCGAGCGTCGATCCGTCGCGGGACGCGCCTGGTACGAAGCGAAGCGCATCGCCCACCGTGTCGCTGTTGCTGGATTGGATCAACTGGCTGTCTATGACATCGACGGTCTGCGGAATGCTGAGCGCGGTGTCGCGCGTGAGGCGCCCGAACACGAGGATCTCCGCCTGCATGGGATCGACGGTCGCGCTCGCGGCCGGCGATACCGTTTGTTCGGTCCGCACAAGACCGTAACCGCCCCGGCCGTCCGGCCTCGCTTCAAGCCCGGTGCCATGCAGCATCTGATCGAGCGCTGCCTTGGGGTTCAGGTCGCCCTGCACGCTACCGCTCCGCTTGCCCCGCATCAGGCTCGCATCCGCCACGACGATCACGCCGGACGCGCGCGTGAAGCGCACCAGCGCGCGCGCCAGCGGTTCCGTCGGCAGGTCGAAGGCGCGCGCGGCGTTCGGCGTCTGCGCCGCGGCGGGCAGAACCGGAATGACAGCGCAGCAGAGCAGAGCGCTCGCGCAGCGCAGGAAGCGATTGGTCATGATGATCCCCCAGAATCGGTTGTTCGACCTACGGACGGATCAGCGGCGCAGAGGGACAGCGTGACACATCAGAATTTTTCAGCGACGACGAACCGTGATCCGGTCGGACTCTCGCTCCACCATCACGGGCAGCGCGGCACTGATGCTGGCAAGAGCGCGATCGCCATCGGTGATCGGGAAGGCGCCCGACAGGCTGAGTCCTTCCAGCTCCGCAGCCCGGAATCGAATGGGCGTTTTCCGGTATCGGTTGAGCCGGTCGATCACTTGGGCAAGCGGCAGGTCTTCCGCGATCAGCAACCCCTCGCTCCATGCGGCCTCGGCCACAGGATCGACATCGGCGAGCTGGTGCGCGCCCGCACTGTCGAGCCGTGCCACCTGGCCGGGGCTTAGCGTCAGACACCTGCGGGCGCCCTCGTCGGCGCACGCCTTTACGCGGGATTTGATAACGGCGACGATTGTCCCGTCGCCGTCGATCCGCACGGTGAACGCGGTGCCGAGCGCACGCGCCGTCCCCTGCGACGTGCGCACGACGAATTCGCGCGGATCGCCGTGCCTCACCTCGGCCATGACGCCGCCACGCCACAGCCGCACCGAGCGCCGAGATTCGTCCACGTCGATCGCGCTGTCGCTGTCCAGGGTTACGCGATCCGCCGTCGCGAGCCGCACCGATCGCACTTCACCGCGCGCGGTTCGCGCGTCGGCGATGTGAACGCGGACGATCGGGCTTCGCATCGCCGACCAGCCGAGAAGACCCGCCCCGCCAAGCAGCAGGATCGCAAGTAGACCGCCGCGGCGCGGCCGCTTCGTCAACATGGTATCGAGCGCGGTCTGGCTGACCGCGTCCTGTTGCGCGACGCGCCCGGCGATCCGGCTCATCCTGTCGAACGCCACGCGGTGCGACGGATGCGCATTCATCCAGCGATCGAACCGCGCCCGTTCGGCGGCATCGCTCTCTTCATAGCCGAGCCGCGCCTGCCACAGGGCGGCCTCTTCTATGACGGCGCGGGTGGGTTCGACAGGATCAGTCGGGGCATTCATGCGTGACCAGGTAACAATGCGCGAACGCGCGTGCGACATATTGTTTCACCATGCTCACCGAGACGCCGAACTCGGCGCCGATCTCCGCATAGGGGATGCCATCGACCCTGCTCATCAAGAAAGCGCGGCGCACGCGCTCGGGCAACGCGCCGAGCAACTCCGCCAGCGCGGCCAGTTCCTGTACCGCCTGCGCGATCCGGTCGGGCCCGGGCTGCGCCGCATTGCCAGTGTGGAGAGCGAACGCCTCCAGGAAACAGCGTTCCGACGTCTGACGCCGGACATCATCGATCAAAAGCCGTCGCGCGACGGTCGCCAGATAGCGACGCGGATGCGAATGCAGCGCCAGATCACTCTGCGCGGCAAGGCGGCAGAAGGTTTCCTGCACCAGATCGCTGGCACGCGCGTGACATTCCGCACGGCCCGTCAGCCAGTTCAGCAACCAACCGCCATGAGCACGATAGATGGATTCAAGAGAGGTTTGTGCGAGGCCGGACACAAGGCGTCGCTAGCGAGTGTGATAATAGGTCGCAATAGCTATTGTGGTGGGCACTTATCACGGCATGGCGCAAATGGTGCCTGGTCGGCGGCTTCCGCAGGCGCCCGAGGCATGCGCGATTCCCTTACCCGGAAATTCCGGAGTTGCCGGATAAATATCAAGGTTAGCGAATGGCATCGCTACGCGGAAAAGAGGAGCAGTGTTGGGGTTTTCTGGACGTTCGAACCTGTTCGATCGGGCGGTCCGGCCGGATTGTGCGACTCAGCGGACTCGCTGGCGCCTTGCGGATTTCCCAGTCGGACCTGATCTGACGTGCTCCGATTGGCTGGCAATGGGTGCGGCCATCTACTCCACGGTATCCCTTATCAATTTGATTCTACAGGTTTTCGCTGCCGATATTTTTGGCGAAAGTGGTACGGGAGCCGATGTCGGGCGTCTGCCGGACGTTGGCGCCGGCAACAGGTACTCGTCCGGCGTGCGATACGCCCTGCCAGCGAATCAACTCAGTAGGTCGTCTTCCGCAGGGTATACAGATAGGCAGCGATATCGCGCGCGTTGCGCTCGCTCAGCTGCTGGTCGGGCATTGCGTTGCCCGGCACGATCTGCTGCGGATGCCTCAGCCAAAGCACCATCTGATCGGGCTGGTTGGCGAGCCGCCCCGCGATCGTCGCGCGACTGGCGATGCCGGCGAGCGATGGCCCGGCCTGCCCCTGTGCATCGGCGATGCCGGTGATGACATGGCACGCGCCGCAGCCGTAGCGGGACAAAGCGAGCTTGCCGCGATCGACGCTACCTCCGGTCATCTGCTCGGCCTGGGTGCGGGCGTGCGCGACGTCCTGCGCGTGCAGTACCGCGATCGAGGCGATCGCGGCGATCGTGGCCGCCACCAGCAGCGCGGCGATCAGGCGCAGGCTAGTCGGCATAAGCGAGTGTCCCGGGCGAACGGTCCTGCAACAATGCGCGCATCAGCAACACGGCGGCGGCGGCGTGAACAAGGCCGCCTGGCACCCACATGAGCAGCCCGGCGACCTGCTGGTCCTCCGCCGGGGTTAGGCCGAACGGTGCCATGCCGAGTTCCGAATAGCCTGTGTACCAGGGGCTTGCGGACAGTGCCATCAGCGCGCCGAGTGCTCCGGAGATCATCGCGGTCGCGAACAGGCACAGTATCGCGGTGCCACGCTGTGCGGTGTCGTGTCCGCGCAGCATCGCAGTCCAGAACAACAACGCGCTTGCCAAGAAGGACACATGCTGCACGGCGTGCCAGCCCGCGTCCGCAAGCGCGATATCGAACAGCAGCGGCATATGCCAAAGCCACAGCGCCGCCGCCTGCAATGCCGTCGCCAGTATCGGTGCGGTCAGTGCGCGCCAAATCGCGGTAACCGGCTTGGCCGCCCCCGCTCCGCCCAGAACGCGGCGCAGCGGTAGCGGAAACGCCCAGAGCATCACCGCCAGCGGGCGCGAGACCACCAGCAGCGGTGCGGCGACGAGCATCAGCAATTCATGCTCGGCCATGTGCATCGCGAAAGATCGCTCACCCGCCTCGTGCAACGGCGACACCAGCGCACCTGCCAGCACCAGCCAGCCGGCGAGAAAGCAAAGCCCGCGTCGGCGCAGACCCGATGCGCCCTGTCCCGAACGCGCCAGGAGCCGCGCCCACCCGATTGTCGCGACGAGCCCGCTTAGCGCGAGTGGCACCGTGATCCACGTGTCCCACGTCCACCCGACCGATGCGCCCGTTCCGAGGGTATGCGCCCACGCCGCGCCAGGAACCGACAGCGCGACCGGCACGAGACCGCGAGCCGCTCTCACCGGGCGCAACCCGGCACGATCACCGTCGCGGTCGTCTGAAACAGGATCGCCAGAGCGAACACACCCGCGCCGAACATCGCGATCCGGGCCAACCACGGACGCGTCGGCGGATTGCGCGCGGCCTCCGCCCGCGCCGCCGCGCGCGCAATCCATACGGCTGCGCCACACACTGCGAGACTGGCCACCCCCCACAGCGGCCCCGCCCAGCCACCAATCTCCGCGCACGCACCGCGCAGGGACACGCCCGCACCATATTCGAAACAGATCCACGCCAGCGGGGGAAGCATCAAGCCGATCCAGGCGCGCCGCCCGCCGCGATGCCGCCGGGATGCGTTCACATCCATCGCGGCACCCAATAGACCAATACGTAGATCGGCAGCCACGCCATCACCACGAAGGTCCAGTAATTGGAATTGTCCTCGACGTCGGCGAACTGATCGTCGCCGACTTCGTGCGTGAACAGCCATACCGACAGCACGGCCGTATCGCCGAGATCGGTGACGACATGCGTGGTGTGCAGCACCATCAGCAACCACAGCGCCGAGCCATAAGCGTCATGGTCCCAGCGCACCCCGAGATGCTGAAGCTCGAACCACCGCGCCGCCGCCAATGCGATTCCCAGGATCGTCATCAGCGCGGTGCCATAGCGCACCGCCCGCACGTCCTTCGCTTGAGATCGTCTGAGCAACCAAAGGTTCGGGATCTCGCTCGCCAACAGGCCGATCGTGAAGATGCCACTCCACATCAAGGCAGGCGGTATATCGCCAGTCGGTGGCCAGTGCGGCGTCTGGCTCGCCAGATAGAGGTACACGCCGGCCGCCAGCAGGAAGCCGGTGCCTTCGATCAGCATGAAGCCGATATTGCCCCACCAGACGAGGTGGCGCGGCCCCGACGCGCTCTCGGGCAGGCCGGAGAGATCACCGACGCGGCGCTGCGGGCGCGCGCTCATTGTCCGCGCGCCCGCAGCGGCCCGCTGGTGGCGCGCCCGCGCACCGGCCAAAACCACAGGATCAGCCCGATCGCGACCGGCACCATACCCCATACGATCGCCCAGGCGGTGAAGATGCTGCCGACGAACATTGCCGACACCGCCATCGCCGCCGCCAGCGGCCAGATCGAAGGCGCCGGGCTGTGTTGGCGGTAGAGCGGGATCGCATCCACGACCGACGTCACCAGCACCTCGCGCGCATCGTCCTTGAGGCCGGTCATCACCGGCAGATCGTCATGCTCCCACAGCGGCGCGATGCCGGTGACGACGGGGGTATGCTCGAAATTATACGGCGGCGGCGGCGATGGCGCGGCCCATTCGAGCGTCGGCCCGCCCCACGGGTCGGCACCCGCAGGCGCGCCGCGCCAATAGCTGAGCAGTGCATTGCCGACCAGCACCAGCCCGCCGAGTACCGACACGGCAGCGCCGATCGTCGCGAGCAGGTTCAGCCCACCCCAGCCCATCTCCGGGCCATATGTGTAGACCCGTCGCGGCATGCCTTCGAGGCCGAGGATGTGCATCGGGAAGAAGCCGAGATTGAACCCGCCGACGATCAGCCCGAACGCGACGATGCCCCACCGCTCCGACATCATCCGGCCGGTCGCCTTCGGATACCAATAGCAGAACGCCCCGAACAACGGGAACATCGCGCCGCCGACCAGCACATAATGGAAGTGCGCGACGATGAAATACGTGTCGGTCAATTGCAGATCGAGCGGTGCCGAGGCGACCATGATGCCCGACAAGCCGCCGATCACGAAGGTCGCGATGAAACCGACCACCCACAGCATCGGCGTCGCGAAGCGCGGCTGCCCGCTCCAGATCGTCGCGATCCAGCAGAAGATCTGGATGCCCGCAGGCAATGCAATCGCCATGCTCGCGGCGGTGTAGAAATCGTTGCCGAGCCGGGGCAGTCCGACCGCGAACATGTGATGCACCCACAGCCCGAAGGCGAGCACGGAGATCGAGAGCAGCGACAGAACCATCGCGATATGCCCGAACAGCGGACGCCGCGAAAACGCCTCGACGATCGCGGAGACGAACCCGACCGCCGGCACGAAGATGATATACACCTCTGGATGGCCGAAGAACCAGAACAGATGCTGGAACAGCAGCACGTCGCCGCCACCCGCCGGCGTGAAGAACTGGGTGGAGACGAGCCGGTCGGCGATCAGCATGCTCGTCACCAGCATCACCGCGGGCAGCGCGAAGATCGTCATCAGCGACGCGATGAGCATTGCCCACAGGAAGAACGGCATGCGTGCCAGCGTCATGCCGGGTGGTCGCATCTTGAGGATGGTCGCGGCGATGTTCACCGATGCGGACAGCGCGGCGACCTCGGTGAAGGTGATCATCTGCGCCCAGATGTCGGCACGGTGCCCCGGCGCATAGCCTGGCCCCGATAGCGGCGGATATTCGAACCAGCCGAGATCGGGCGTGATGCCGAGCGCATGTGGCACCCACAGCATCAGCACGCCTCCAAAGTACAGCCAGTAGCTGAACGCGGTCAGTCGGGGGAAGGCGAGGTTGCGCGCACCGAGCATCAGCGGCACCAGCCAGATGCCCATCGCCTCCATCACCGGCACCGAGACGAGGAACAGCATGGTCGAACCGTGCAGCGAGAAGCTCTCATCGTAAAGTTGAGGCCCCATCCGCGTGCCGTTCGCGGTGCTGAGTTGCAGCCGCATGTCGAGCGCGAGCATGCCGGCGAGGAACAGCATCGCCACCACGGTCACGATGTAGCGCGCGGCGATGCGCTTGTGGTCGACCGTGGTCAGAAACCCCCACCAACCCGGCCGGTCTGCCCAGGTCTCGTCCAGCCGGCTCACTTGCGCGACTCCAGATAGGCAGCCGTCGCGTCGATCTGCGCGCCCGTCAACGCGACCGCCGGCATCAGCGTGCCGGGTTTGAGTGCCTGCGGTTGCGCGATCCAGCCTTGCAGCGCGCCACGGCTCATCGGCAACGTCCCCGCCGCGACCGAACGGCGGCCACCGACATGCGTGAGATCCGGCCCGGCGCGCCCGCGCGCCGCGGTACCGCGGATCGTGTGGCAAGACGCGCACGGCCCGTTCGTCACCACCATCGCAGCGCCGGCAGGCGGCGTCGCCGGGCTGGCTTGTGTGGCAAGCCATGCGGCGAACTCGGCGGGCGTGTCGACCTTCACATCGAAGGCCATGTGAGCGTGCTGCGCGCCGCAGAACTCCGCGCACTGGCCGCGGAACCAGCCGAGCCGGTGCGGCGTAACGTCGATCGCGTTGGCGCGGCCGGGGATCACGTCCATCTTGCCGGCGACATTCGGCACCCAGAAGCTATGGATCACGTCCACCGAACCCAGTTCAATCCGCGCCGTGCGCCCTGCCGGCAAGTGGAGTTCGTTGGCGGTTTCGATCCAGCCTGTGCCTGCCGGATCGCGATACTGAATGCGCCACCACCATTGCTGCGCGGTGACACGCACCACCAACGCCTCGCGCTTGCGTTCATTGGCGAGTTCACGCTCGACCACGAAGCTGCCGAGGATGAGGATCGTCAGCCCTGCTACGATCATCCCCGCCCATAGCCCGAGCCCCTTGCTCAATCGGCGATCGTCGGGCGACGTCTCTGGCGTACCGGTAAGGCGGCGTCGTCCGCGCCAGATGCTCGCCCCGAGCAGCGCCATCACCAGCGCGTAGACGATGCCGCAGACCCAGAACATGAGCATCAGCAGCCAATGCTGCCACTCCGCCTGAAGCCCGGCTGGCGCGAGCGGACTCTGCGGCCCGGCGCACGCGGCAAGCGGAAAAAGCCAAGCGAACGACCAAGCGCCTCTCATCGCAGCGCCCCCGTCCACGTCTGTCCCTGCGGCTCGCCACGCAGATCATGTACCTGCCGCTGCGCCCGCGCCGCGCCCGTCTGTGGCAGGCTGCGAATGTAACCGGCGATTTGCCAAATCTGCTCCGACGGGATGCGGCTGCCGGAGGTGTGGCCGTGCGCGACCGCAGCGTAGATATGCGCGAGATCGCGCCCGGCGCCCGCCTTGGCCAGATCGCCTGCTCCACCCACCACATGGCAGCGCCCGCACCCGTACCAGGTGAAGTATCGGCCGCCCTGCGATATCTGATAGGCGTTGTTCTCGTAAGCGGCCGCGCGCGGGTCCTGCGGGCCGCGCGGTGATGTCTGCGGCTGGTCGGCCGCGATAACACGCGCTTCTCTCTCGCATGCCGTCAAGGCCAGCAACGCGGCAGGCGCGAAAGATAAAAGGCGCCTCACGGTTCAGCCAATTCTCGCAGTGCAGTGGCCGTCGAGATGTTGAAAACGCTTCCGGGAGGCAGCGCTATCTTCGTCCCGATATGCGCTCCAGGATAAGACGACATTGATGTAGGATAACCTAAATCTCTTCCTTACCTACAGTGAAGGAAGTGACGACGGTATGCAAGGCATCCGCGGTGCAGGCTAAAGGCGCATATCAACTCTGCCGATGAAGCCTCAAGTTGCGCGAGGACGAAACGACTTTGCTCGTCGAACCGCCGGCCGGTCGCCGACCCAAGATTGCAGAGCTTAGGCGGTGGGCCGCCGCAAACCCCGACGGGCGCAGCAAGACTTGGAAACCAGACGGGGCACGTCGCGTTACCACATACACCATTTTCAAAGAGGAGGATCGACCATGCAGATTCCGCACAACACCTTCGTGCTGGTCGCGGACGGCCGCAAGATGCTGTTCTTTCGCAACGAAGGTGACGCCGCGGCGCTGAACTTACAGGTCGAATTGGCCGAGGAGCATGCGGATGCCCCCGACCGCGACCTGAAGAGCGATGCGGCCGGCCGAGCGTCCTCGACGCAGAGCGGCGCCTCCGCACCTGCCGCAGCGCAAGGCGGATCGAACCAAAACATGGGCAGCGGCGGTGGCGCGCAGTTCGCGCCGTCACGCGGCTCCATGGGAGAACCTGATTATCACCAGCAGGAGGAGGAACGCTTTGCTGCGGAAATCGCCGAGATGCTGAAACGCCGTGCTCTGGCCAACGCGTACGATGCGCTCGTCGTGGTTGCGCCGCCGAAAACGCTGGGCGAGTTGCGCAAGCATTATCACAAGGAAGTGATTAGCCGTTTGCACGGCGAGTTGGCCAAGGATCTCACCGGACGCCCGGTGCCTGAGATCGAGAAGGCGCTGGCCGATGCTTGACCAAGCCACGCACGCTTAGCCTACGCACGGGCCTCCAGCGACTGTGAGGCCGTCGTGCTCTCGCCATTGCACCGCCATCAAGAAAGTGCCCTTCAGCGCGGGCAGGTGTCGACGTTCAAGCCAGAGCGGCGGGCATCATCGGCTCAAGAGTTGCGATGATCTGTCGATCCTTGAGCGGCTTCTCGAGCAAAGCGACCGCCTCGAACCGGCTGGGGATCGCCCAGCGATCGTAGCCTGTCGCGAAGGCGAACGGGACACCGCGCGCCGCCAGCGCATCCGCGACCGGAAAGACCGGATCGCCGCGCAGGTTGATGTCGAGCAGCGCCGCGTCGATCCGCGCCTCGTGTGCCACCATCGCCGCCGCCGCTTCCACCGTCGGGCATGGCCCCAAGACCTCCGCGCCCGCCGCGACCAGCGCCGCGCACACGTCGTCGGCGATCAGATACTCGTCTTCGACCACGAGAATGCGGCGCCCAACAAGCCCTTGTTCAGACATTGCTTCTCTCCTTGAGCAATCGCTCACGCGGGATATCGACCTCGATCGTGCATAGCACCCCATCGGGCATAAAGGTAAAACTGGTCCGCGCGCCCAATTGATATGGCAAAGCACGCTCGATCAGTTCGCGGCCGTAGCCACCGCCCTTGGGGGTGGCCTCGGCGGCGGGTACGTCGGGGACGCCGGTCTCGCGCCATTCGACGTGGAGTCGCTCGCCGTCGACGATGTGCCAACGGACCGAGAGGTGCCCGCCCGGACGCGCCAGCGCACCATATTTCACGGCGTTGGTCGCAAGTTCGTGGAGCGCGAGCGCGAGGGTCTGCACCAGCGCGGTTTCGAGCGGCACGCCGTCGGGTCCGCCGATCGACACCTGCGCGCCATTGCCTTGCGCATCGATGTCGACGTGCGCGCACAGTTCGGCGCGCAGCAACGCATCGAAACTGATCCGCTGCCCGCCCCGCCGCGACAACAATCCTTGCACGCGGGTAAGCGCATCGAAGCGGTCGCTGATGCACCGGCGGAATTCTTCGAGCGAGCTGCTTCCCTTGAGTGTGCGCAGCATCACCGCCTGCGCGACGGCCATCAGATTGCGCGTGCGGTGCTGGAGCTCGTCTACCAGCACCGACTGCTGTGCGCGCAGCGTGAGCAGGTCGTCGATATCGGTCGATGTGCCGAGCCATTCAAGCACCACGCCTTCCGGCGTCAGCACCGGACTCGCGCGGGTCTGGAAGTGGCGATAGCAACCGTCCGCGCCGCGACGGATGCGACCTTCGAAGGTGAAGCCGTGCTGTGCATCAACCCGCGCCCAGGCTTGCCGCGCACCCTCCCGATCGTCTGGGTGGAAAGCGTCCAGCCAGCCGATGCCTTGGCTCTTCGCATTGCTGAGTTGCGTGTAATCGGACCATTGTGTGCTCGACCATGTCCAGTCGCCGTGATCGACCGCACGCCACACCAGTTGCGGAATGCCGTTGACGAGCGTGAACAGCCGCGCCTCGGTGCGGCGCAGGACGTGGTTCGCCTCCGTCAGTGCGCGGGTGCGCTCGGCGACGCGGGCCTCCAATTCGCTGTTGAGCCGCTGAAGGCTGTCGTTGGCGACTTCCAGTTCCTCGGTCAGCACCTGAAGCTCTTCGAAAGCGACCCGCAGTTCCTCATCGGATGCAGATGACGCAAGATCGGATGCATTTTCGGTCGTCGCGCGGTCGGCTTGTCTTGCGCGCGCATGCGTCGCGTGCAGTCCCTGCAATTCCCGGCCAAGCGCCGTGACGCGCCCTAGCAACCGGTCACGATCCTCGGTCAGCCGGCTATTCTCCTCGAGAGAGGACTCGAGTGCGGTCCGCAACTGTTCGTTTTCGTCGCGCAGACGCACCAACGTCTCGCCGTCCGGGTTGCTGCCAGTGAAGTGCATGGTCGGCCCTCTGTTCGCGAAACAACGCTCTGGTTCCGAAAAAGCAGCAGATTTTTCCTTGATTATTGTACCCGAGCGCCGCCCTGGATCGTTGGGGTTGCGAGGAGAAACCATGCCTAGCAAGGATATCGTGGTGATCGGCGCGTCCGCCGGCGGTGTCGAAGCATTGCAGAGGCTAAGCGCAAGTCTGCCCCCTGACTTCCCCGCCGCCATCTTCGTTGCGCAGCATCTGTCGCCGAATGGGCGCAGCCTGCTGCCGCTGCTGATCGGGCGTGTCGGGCCGCTGCCGGCCAGTTCGCCGGAAGATGGCGAGGAGATCGTGCCGGGGCGAATCTACGTCGCCGCTCCCGACCAACATATGCTGTTGCGGCCCGGCCGGGTGCTGATGCGGCGCGGCCCCAAGGAGAACCGGACGCGCCCGGCCGTCAATGCGTTGTTCCGCTCCGCCGCAGCAGCTTACGGCGGTCGCGTGATCGGCGTGGTGTTGACCGGGCTGCTCGACGACGGCACCGAGGGGCTGATCGCGATCAAGGCCGCGGGCGGGCTTTCGGTGATCCAGGATCCGGCCGATGCCGCGTGGCCATCGATGCCGCAGAACGCATTGAAGCGCGACCATGTCGATCACCGCGTCGCGCTCGACGGACTTGGCGAACTGCTTGGCCGGCTGGTGCGTGAGCCGGCCGGCGTCAGTGTGCCGCTTCCCGAGGAATATATCATCGAGGACCGCATGGCCGCACAGGATTTTGCCATCATGGAACCAGACTTCGTGACGCCGGGCCAACCCAGCCACTTGTCCTGCCCCGACTGTGGCGGCGTGTTGAACCAGATCGAAATCGAAAACGAACTGCGCTTTCGCTGTCAGGTCGGACACGCGTTCACGCCGCTCGGACTGGCGGCGGCGCAGAATGACGAACTGGAACACGCACTCGCGGTCGCCGCGCGTACGCACCGCGACAGGATGCGCCTCTTCGAGCAGATGCGCGACAGCGCCGAAGCACGCGGTCTGCAGCATGCAGAGGCGCGCTGGAACTCCGCTTCGCAAGAGGCGTCTCAGATGATCGAGGTGCTGGAGCAAGCGATCGCCCGGCTGAGTGCGCCGCTGTCCGACGGTGAAGCCTGAGCGACCCGTCTGTCAGGCGGACCGCGATTCCGCCGAAAGCGCCGCAGCCTTGCGTTCGTATTCTTCAGCGAAATTCCGATGAACCTCGGCTATCGAAGACGCCTGCGCCGTCTGCGCCCGCTCCCGGGATTCCTGCGCACGCCGCTCGAAATACCGCCGGTCGATCTCATCAAACATCGATGCCCCCATTCGCTGGGGCTATTATGCTGATGAGCAACGCCCGCAGCTATAACGTGCGCTATGGAATCCACGTTTTAGACGGCATTCGTATTGATTTCGATCAGCGTCCGGCAATCAACTGTTGCCGCTCGCTGATGTCATGCACGATCGCGACGAGGATCGGCGGGTGTTCATCTGCAAAATATTGCATGCAGATCTCTACCGGATACTCACGGTTCGCGGCGTCCCGCACCAAGGTTTCGAACACGATCTCGGATTTGTCGCCATTCATGAGCGGCGCAAGCAACGCCTTGATGTCACCCGCGCGGATTCCCGCCAACACATCGGTAAGCGTCATAACCGCGAGTTGCTGCTCGCTATAGCCGAGCTTTTTTTGTGCACCTTCGTTGGTGAGCATGAAGGTGAGCGTCGTGGGGTCGAGGAAGTATATCTCATTCAGTGCATGGCCCATGATACGGCCAAGATAGCGGCCATATTCGTCGCGACGGTGCTCGTCCGTGACATCCTGAAACAGCAACACAAGTCCCTGGCTACCGCGATCCTCGTCAAGCAGACCCGAGATCACGATATTGCACAGGATGCGCCGCCCGCGCCGATCGATCCCCTCAACAATGCGTTCGACCTTTTCCTCGCGCCCGGCCCGTACCGCATTCATTGCGTCGCGCAGCAAATGAATCGGCAGGCCGATATCGAGTTCCTCGAAGCTGGTGCCGACCACCTCTTCGGCGCGTAGCCCCCAGGCGTTCTCGCTCCAGCGGTTCCAACTCTGGATCGCGAGCTTGCGATCGAGCACGATGATGCCCCCGTTCATGCTGCGTAGCACCGATTCCAGATAGATCCGGTAATTCGACGCTTGCTCTGCCTGGACGCGCAGTTCCTCGTTGACCGACTCCATTTCCTCGTTGCTCGACCGGGCTTCCTCGTTGAGCGTTTCGAGTTCCTCGTTGGTCGATTGCAACTCCTCGTTGGTGGTCTCCAGTTCTTCGTTGGTCGACTGGAGTTCCTCGTTGGTGGTCTCCAGTTCCTCATTCGCCGACTGGAGTTCCTCGACCGCGTTTTCGAGAGTCTCCTGCGCCGCCTCCAGTTCCATCTGCAGGCTGTGCATCCGGGTGGTATCGAGGAAGCAGAGCAACACCGCGTAGACGCTCCCATCCGCGCGGGAGAGTGGGCGCGCATCGATGGTCAGCCGCATCACGTCGTTCTGCGTCAGGCGGTATTCCTGATCTTCCAGCCGGACGCTGCGATGGCTGCGGAACACTTCCTCCATCGGTCCTCGCAACTCCATCGGCCGGTAGGAGATTGGCAGATCCTGGAACGGACGACCGATATCGTCCTCGCCGACGCCGAGCAGATGCCGCGCGGGATTGTTGACGAATATGACCGAGCCGGCTTCGTCGACCGCGAGCAGCGCCTGCCCGCATTCGTTGAGCACCGCCTCGAGCATCGCCGGGCTGGACTGCGGTGCCTCCGTCCGCGGCGGGCGACTGCCGCCGAAGCCCCCGCCGATCGGCCGCCGCCATTCCTGTGAAACCTTGGTGAAGATGCGCTGCTTCATTTCCACCACCTTGAACAAAGGTGATCGGGCCAGTTGCGTCTCGGCCTTACCGAGGAACAGATATCCATCCGGGTTGAGCGCATAATGGAGCCTTGGCAGCACGATGCCTTGCGTCTCCACCTCCAGGTAGATCAGTAAATTGCGGCAGACGAGCAGATCGATCCGCGAGATCGGCGCGTCACGGACGACGTTGTGGCGCCCGAAAATCACGCATTTGCGCAACTCCCGTTCGAATACGTAGTGATTGTTGGTACGCTCGAAATAGCGTTCGAGCATTTTGGCCGGGACTGCCTCGACATCGCGCGGCAGATATGTCGCGAGCCGCGCCACCTTCAGCGCTTCTTCGTCGAGATCGGTCGCGTAGATCTTCACGCGATTGCAGAAATCGGCCGTGCCGAGCGCCTCGGCGAGCAGCATTGCAATCGAATATGGCTCCTCGCCGGATGCGCAGCCGACGCTCCATACGCGGATCGGTTTGTCGGGTTCGCTGTTGGCAACCAGGCGCGGCACCACCTCGTTCTTCAGCACGTCCCAAGCCTCACCGTCCCGGAAGAACGAGGTGACGTTGATGAGGACGGTATTGAGCAGGTTCTCGAATTCGCCCGGAGCAGCTTCGAGATGCTCCTGATAGGCGACGAACGTTTCGACACCGACCGCCTCCATCCGTAAGGTGATCCGGCGCCGGAGGCTGGCGCGCTTGTAGCCGCGAAAGTCCAGCCCGCGGCTCTCCTGAATGTAATGGAGCAACGCCTCGAATTCGATATCGGGCAGGGGTTTCTCGGTCATGTTGGCCTTCGGTCGCGGATCGGGCGTAGCGTTTGCTCATGCTACGCGCGAGATCGGCACCTCGCCAACAAAACCTTGGTATCGCCTTGGTATCATTTCGGATGGCGCGGCACCGGATTGGCCGGCATGCGTTTTACCGGTGCTGTATCGAGGAGACGTCGCATGCCTGAAGCCGCGCCTGTCGGCGAAAGCAGAGACCAGCTCGATGCGGTTCGCGCCGAACGCGATCGGCTGGCGCGTGACCTCGCGGCGAGCCGCGAACGCGAGGCGGTGTTGGCGAACGAGTTGCAGTATCGGGTACGCAACGCGCTGGCAGTGACCCGGTCGATCTTCTCGCGCACGATCGAGACGGCGGAGTCGGTCGAGGACGTAGCGATGCATTTCTCGGGCAGGCTCGATGCGCTGGCACGATATTATGCCCAATCTACGGCATTTCTGCGGGCGCAGGTTTTCGATCTGGAGGCGATGGTCCGCGACGAACTGACGGTATTCGCATCCAGCGCCGATCCCCGAGTCGCCATCATCGGCCCCGACGTGAAGCTGCGGTCGGCGCAAGCTGGGGTCTTGGGCCTCGCCTTGCACGAATTGACCAGCAATTCCGTGAAGTTCGGTGTCCTGTCGGACCAGCATTCCGGCGGGAGACTCTCGATCGAATGGACGCTGGACGGGGATCGCGTCACGTTCGCGTGGCTAGAAACGGGGGTCGGCATTGTCGCGTCGGCACCCATCGCGAGCGGGTTCGGTCGCGACTATATCGAACAAGCACTGCCCTATCAGATCGGTGCGGACACGCGGTTCGAGGTGTTGCCGGGCGGCGTCCAATGTCGAATAGCTATCATATTGAATACAAATAGTTAAAGGAAACCTTCGCGCGTTCATGCGTTAACTGCGCATGAACGTAGCAACGGCCCCTTCCGATCGCCGATTTCCGGCAATTCAGGCATTGCTCGCCTCGGCGGATATCGACGCTCAGGAACTTGGCGCGCTCGACGCCGCGATGGCAAACTGTTGCACCGTCGCACCGCGCCGGGAGATCGTCACCGAAGGCGCCGCTCCTGACGAACAGTTGTTGCTCCTCGAAGGCTGGGCGTTTCGCGTGCATCTGATGGCGGACGGGCGGCGCCAGATCATTCAGTTTCTCTTGCCGGGTGATCTCATCGTCGGTTTCGCTGGTCTCCCTGCCTCCGCCAGCGTGGTCGCCTTGACGCCGTCGGTGGTGTGCCATGCCCCCGCGCCACGCGGCGTTGAAACCGGTTTGGCGCAAGCCTACGCCGCCGCGCGTGCGCTGGACCAACGATATCTGTTTCGCCAAGTCACGCGCCTCGGCCGGCTCAGCGCGTACGAACGGCTGCTCGACTGGTTTTGCGAGATCCACGAGCGGCTTTCGCGGGTCGGAATCTGCAGCGCAGATACGATGACGCCGCCGATCTCCCAGGAGGTGATCGCGGATGCGCTCGGCCTCACCGCCGTTCACGTCAACCGGACGCTTCAGGTACTGCGTCGCGACGGAGTCATCAAAACCACTGGTCGGACCGTGCGCCTGCTGAACCCGGCGGGCTGTAGCTCGATCGTCGAAAAACGGGCTTCCCGAAGCGCCTGGCGCCTTTGAACTGGCGTTGATGGTGGGGCTGTGCGTCCCGAGACGGCGCGTCGTTCCACTCCCTCCGAAGGTTTTTGCGGCCGCGGCCGCATCATCCGCAAGCTATGGAACGTCGCGAAGCTCGTCGCTCAGTCGCGTGTTGCAGCCAGGCGTCGCATCCGGGGCGTGTCCCCCGACTTCGCTCGGAACGAACGGCCGAGGGGATGCGCTCATCACGCATCCCGATTCATTCAACTCGCCGTAAACACCCCGCATGCGACGCGCCCGCCGCTGTTGCCCGACGGGTCGGTCATCAGGTCGTCGGGCTTGGCGTGCACGACCAGCGCCGAGCCGTCCGCATCGAGCAGTCCCGACATCGTCGCGCCGGGGACGGTCACGCCGATCGTGCCGCGGCCGTCGGCGCCGATGATGAGGTTGGGGAGGTCGCCTTCGTGGGGGCCCTGCGGGTTCATCGAACCGTGCTTCATGCTCGTCGGGTTCCAGTGGCCACCGGCGCTGGCGAAATCGGGGCCGTCGCACTTGCCGGTGGTGTGGACGTGCGCGCCGTGGGTGCCCGGCGGCATCGCCGAAGCATCGACGGTGATGCGCAGGCCGCCGGACACTTCGGTGGCGGTGGCGCGGCCGACGTCGGCGCCGCCGGCGGTGCGCAGCATCGCGACCGCGCGCGCGCCCTGCGGCGTCGGCGTGCCGAGCGCGGGCTTGTCCTCATGGCATGCCGCCAGTGCGAGCGTGGCGGCGAGGCCACCGGCGATGATCGCGATCCGCATGTCCGTTCTCTCCTGTTCGCCCGAGCGTGTGACGCTTAACGCCAACCGTTCCGCATGCAATCCGTTCCGCGTTATTTGCGGCCGGTCTTGAAGCTGATCGCGAGGCCGTAGAAGCGCGGCTCGCCGGCGATGAAGGTCGGCAGGCCGAGCGCGTCGCCGGTGTTGCCGGCATCCTTGATGTATTTCTTGTTCAGCAGGTTGGTGACGAACGCTTCGAGCCGCCACACGCCGCCCTTCGGCTCGATGCCGAGCCGCGCATCGACCAAAGCATAGCCGGTCTGATATTCGTCCTGGATCAGATCGGGCACCAGATTCTTCGCCTGAAGCGCTGGCTTGTCGTTGTCGTCGTCGAAGAAGATGCTCGACTGATAAGTGACGCTCGGCGTGAAATCGAGCGTGACCGGGCCGGCGGGCAGCTTGGCGATGAAGCCGGCCGACAGCGCGGTGTCGGGCGAGAGGCGGAAGCGGTTGCCCTTGCGCGCGCCTTCCTTGAAGCGGCCGTGGCTGTACGCATAGGTGCCGAACACCGTCAGCGCCTTGAATGGCACGTAGCGGATCTGGCCCTCGAAGCCGTAGCTTTCGGCCTTGCCGGCGTTGGTGGTGATGAACTGCGTGCCGACCTGCTGGGTGGTCTGGAAGTTGTTGTATGTATAGTAGAACACCGATCCATCGGCGAACAGGGTGTGGCCGAGCAGCGCGGTCTTGGCGCCGACTTCGAAGCTGTCGACGGTTTCGGCCGGGAGCTGCTTGAAATTGGGCGTGCCATAGGGCGTGCTCGGCGCGGACACGCTCAGCACCTCGGGGCGGCGGCCGTGCGCATAGGTGGCGTAGAGGTTCGCCTCGGGGCTGACGGCATACCGCGCGGTCGCGCGCCAGGTGAGGCCGTCGTCCTTCAGCCCCTGATCGACGCGGTTGCCGTTGCCGGCGGTCGGCTGGCTGCCCAGCCCGAACATTGGCACGGCGCTGGCCGGGAAGGCCGCCTGGGCCGGGTTGGCGAGCGCGGTGAGCAGCGCGGTCGGGTTGCCGCCGGCGGCGGCGATCTGCTGCGCGGCGATCACCCCGCCGAGCACCGAGCGGCTTCCGACCGAGGCGCTGATGCCGCTGATCTTGTCATCGTGCGAATAGCGGATGCCGCCGCCGAGATCGAACCGGTCGGTGACGTGCCAGGTCGCATCGGCGAACACGTCGATGCTGTTGGTGCGTGCGAAGTTGGTGGTGGTTTCGAGGTGGTTGGTCGAAAGGGTGTTGGCGATGCCGGTGGCGAGCGGGGCGGGCAGGCCGAACGCGCGTTGCAGGATCGCGCTCGACAGCGCGGCGCTGTCGATCACCGAGACCGGCGCGGGCGCGTTGGCGGCGCGGCCGGGAATCGCACCGCCGCCGTTGAGCGCATTGGCGAGCCGCGCGAGCAAGGCGCGCTCGTCGAACGATGTCGGCACGCGCTGCGAACCGTCCTCATGGAAATAGGTGCCGCCGACGAAGGCGTCGAACGTCTCGCCCGTGTACGACAGCCTGAGTGTGCCCATCGTCTGGTTGCCGCGCGCGTCCTCGGCGGCGGTGAGCAGCGGCAGCGAGATGCCGTCGGCGTCGAACACTTCCTCACCCGCGAAGCGCCGGTACGAGCCGAGCGCGTTCAGCGACCAATGTTCGTCGAACGCGTAATTGGCGATGCCGGTCGCGCTCCAGACATGGCGTTCGAGGCCGAGCGGCTTGCCCCCCTCGAACCCGCTCGCGGGCGCCAGCGCCGCGCCCGAATTGCGCCCGGTATCGCCGATCACCGCGCCGGTAACGGGATCGGTGGGGAGGTACGCGATCGACTTGAACGCGGTGCCGGTCGCCGAATCCTGCTCGTAATTGCCGATCAGATCGAGCGTGAACTGGCCGGGCGCCCAGTGCAGCGAGCCGCGGATCGCATCGCCCTGGCTCGAATTGTAATCGTCGCTCTTCTCGGTGCTGAGCAGGTTGTCGACATAGCCGTCGCGCTTCTTGCTGCGCGCGGCGATGCGCACCGCGAGATTGTCGGTGAGCGGCACGTTGACGGTCGCGTCGAGCCGATAGGCGTGGTAATTGCCGTAGGAGCCGTAGACATAGCCATAGGGCGCGCTTGGATCGGCCTTGGCGGTGACGATATTGACCGCGCCGATCAATGCGCCGCGACCGTAGAGCGTCGATTGCGGCCCCTTGGCGATCTCGACGCGCTCCAGATCGAACAGTTCGACATAGGAACCGCGCGACTTGGAGATCGAGACGCCGTCCTGGAACACCGACACGCGCGGCTCGACATAGGAGCTGCCGTCGTCCGAGGTGATGCCGCGCATCACGAAGCCGGGGTTGTTGGGCGACTGGTTCTGGACGACGAAGCCCGGCACGTAGCGGGAGAGCTTGTCGAATTCGGTGATGCCGAGATCGTCGAGGAATTCGCCCTTGTAGGCGGTGAGCGCGAAGGGGACGGTCATCGCGCTTTGCGGGGCGAGCTGGGCGGTGACGATGATGTCGTTGCCGGTATCGGCATCCTGCGCGGGTGCGGCTTCGGCGGCGGGTGCTGCCGTCGGCGCGGCGTGCGCGGCGGTTGCGGTGGCGATCGCCGCAAGACTGGCGAGCGCGTGGAATGCGTTGCGGATCATCTTGAAAGGCCCCCCGGTCACTATCGGGTTCGCCCTAGGGACGATCCATGACGCTTTCGTGGCGGTCGATCTCGCCCGCGCCGAAACGCGCACGGAACGACTCCGCGCGCCACACATTGACTCGGCTTCGCTGGTAAAGGGACCGGACATGGCGGCACGCGCATATTGGCAGGGGCAAATCCGCCTCGCGCTCGTCTCGATTCCGGTCGAGATCTACAGCGCGACCAAATCGGGTGCCCAGATCAGCTTCAAGCAGATCCACGAGCCGACCGGCAAGCCGATCCATTATGAGAAGGTCGTCACCGGGGTCGGTCCGGTCGATACCGACGAGATCATGAAGGGGTTCGAGTTCGAGAAGGGCAATTACGTGCTGCTTGAACAAGACGAGATCGATGCGGTGAAGCTCGAATCGAAGAAGACGCTCGAACTGACTCAGTTCGTCGATGCCGACGAGATCGACGTGCTCTATTATGAGAAGCCCTATTTCGTGGTGCCGGCCGACGACCTCGCCGAAGAGGCGTTCATCGTGCTGCGAGAGGCTTTGCGGCGGACCAAGAAGGTCGGGCTGGGGCAGCTTGCGATGCGTGGGCGCGAATATGTCGTCAGCCTGAAACCGTGCGGGCGCGGCATGGTGCTGGAGACGCTGCGTTATGCCGACGAGGTCAACAAGGCGCAGGGCTATTTCCGCGACATTCCCGAAGGCAAGCCCGACGACGATCTGCTCGATCTGGCCGAGACGCTGATCGCGAAGAAGTCCGGGCCGTTCCACCCGCAGGAATTCCATGACCGCTATGTCGATGCGCTCAAGGCGCTGGTCGAGCGCAAGCGCAAGGCCAAGGGCGGCAAGATCATCGAGGATGCCGAGGGCGACGCGCCCAAGAAGGGCGGATCGAACGTGGTCGATCTGATGGCGGCGCTCAGGAAATCGGTCGAGAAGGGTGGTGGTGCGGCTGCACCCGCGAAGAAGGCGCCGGCGCGGAAAGCTCCGGCGAAGAAGCGTGCTTAAGGTTCACCACAGGCGCCAACCTGCTCCCCTCCCTGAAAGGGAGGGGCTGGGGGTGGGTTGCTCGCGTGGGAACGTAGCGTCGGCCCCAAGCCGACCCACCCCCGACCCCTCCCTTCCAGGGAGGGGAGAATGAGCGAGACCGATCCCCTCGCCCGCTACAATGCCAAGCGCGATTTCGCGAAGACCGCCGAGCCCGCCGGCACGCTCGCGCCCGGTCATGGCAACCGCTTCATCGTCCAGAAGCACGATGCGACCCGGCTGCACTGGGACTTCCGGCTCGAAATCGACGGCGTGCTCAAGAGCTGGGCGGTGACGCGCGGGCCGAGCCTCGATCCGAACGAGAAACGGCTGGCGGTGCGGACCGAGGACCATCCGCTGTCCTATGCCGATTTCGAGGGGACGATTCCGGCGGGCGAATATGGCGGCGGCACGGTGATGCTGTGGGACAGCGGCACCTGGGCGCCGATCAAAGGCAAATCGGCGAAGGATCTCGAGAAGGGGCATCTCCACTTCATCCTCGATGGCGAGCGGATGAAGGGCGAGTGGCTGCTGATCCGGCTGAAGCCGAGGGGCAAGGAGAAGGGCGAGAACTGGCTGCTGCGCAAGATCGACGACGCCGAGGCCGGGGCGACCGATGCGCTGGTGGAGGGCGCGCTGACGAGCGTGACGACCGGGCGGACGATGGCGGAGATCGCGGAAGGGGTGAAGCCGAAGGGGTCGGTTCGGGGTGAGCGCAAGGCCAAGCCACGCAGCGGCCCCGGCCTGCGCCGGGGCGACGTCGGGTTTCAGCCGCTCCAGCTTGCCACGCTTGTCGATTCTGTCCCCGCCGGATCGGGCTGGCTGCATGAGGTGAAATACGACGGCTATCGCGCGCTCGTCGCCATATCGGGCGGCACGGCCAAGGTGTTCACCCGCTCGGGGCTCGACTGGACCGACAAGTTCGCCGGCATCGCCGAAGCCGCCGCCGCGCTCGACGTGGAGGATGCGCTGATCGATGGCGAGATCGTCGCGTTCAAGGATGGGCGGCCCGATTTCTCGACGCTCAAGGATGCGATTTCCAGCGGCGGCGACATGACCTTCTTCGCGTTCGACCTACTCGCGCTTGACGGTGAGGATCTCACCGGGCTGCCCAATATCGCGCGCAAGGAACGGCTGCGTCCGCTCGTCAGCGGTGACGATGCGCGGCTCCAGTTCGCCGAGCATATCATCGGCAGCGGCGAGCAACTGTTCGAGACGATGTGCCGCGAGGGGTTCGAGGGCGTCGTGTCGAAGCGCGCCGATGCGCCGTATCGCGGGCGGCGGACGACCGCCTGGCTCAAGACCAAATGCATCCGCCGGCAGGAGTTCGTCATCGTCGGCTGGCTGCCGTCCGACAAGGGGCGGGGGTTCCGCTCGCTGCTGCTCGGGCTGAACGGCGCGGACGGGCTGGTCTATGCCGGCAAGGTCGGCACCGGCTTCAATGCGGCGCTGATCGACTCGCTTTCGGCCAAGCTCGCCCGGCTGGAGCGCAAGACGCCGACCGTCACCGCGCCGCGCGCGGCGGTGCGCGGCGCGCGCTGGGTCAGCCCCAAGCTGGTCGCCGAGGTCGCCTTTGCCGAGGCGACGCCCGACGGCGTGCTGCGGCATTCGAGCTTCATCGGGCTTCGCGAGGACAAGGCGGCGAAGGATGTGGTGGCGGAGGTGCCGGTCGCGGTGGCGGAACCGGATGCGACGCCCGAGATCCACGTCACCGTCAGCAGCCGCGAGCGGCTGATCTTTCCTGAGTCGGACGTGACCAAGGGCGATCTCGCCGACTATTACGCGCAGGTCTCGGGCGTCATGCTGCCGTGGGCGGCGAACCGTCCGGTCAGTCTGGTGCGGTGCCCGCAGGGGCGCGGCAAGGCGTGTTTTTTCCAGAAGCATGACGCTGGCAGCTTCGGCGATCACGTCCATCAGGTGCCGATCCGCGAGAAGGACGGATCGACCGAGAATTATCTCTATATCGACGACGCCGATGGCCTCGTCGCGTGCGTGCAGATGGGCACGATCGAGTTCCACGGCTGGGGATCGTCGGTGGCGACGCTCGAACAGCCCGACCGGATGGTGTTCGATCTCGACCCCGACGAGGGGCTGGGCTTCGATATCGTGCGCAAGGCGGCGGAGGATCTGAAGGACCATCTCGCCGACATCGGCCTCACCAGCTTCGCGATGCTGTCGGGCGGCAAGGGCGTGCATGTCATCGTGCCGCTGACGCCGCAGGCCGAGTGGCCGGCGGTGAAGGATTTCGCCGATCGCTTCTCGCGCGCGCTCAGCGCCGCCGAGCCGGAGCGGTTCGTCGCGACCATGTCCAAGGCCAAGCGCAAGGACCGTATCTTCATCGACTGGCTGCGCAACCAGCGCGGCGCGACGGCCGTGCTGCCCTATGTGGCGCGCGCGCGCGCCGGTGCGCCGGTGGCGGCGCCGGTAAGCTGGGCGGAATTGCGCGAGATCGACCGCGCCAATCGCTGGGGCGTGCGCGACGTGGCGGAACTGATCGACCGCGCCCGATCGCGCGCGCTTGCCGGCTGGGGCTTCGCCGATCAGGTGCTGCCCGATCTGTGAACGCGGTTGCGCAGGCGGCGGCTTTGTGGGACGCCGCGCGGCTATGATGAGGGGCGTGACATTGCCGGCGCGAAAGCCTGAGACGTGGCGATGCTGACCGCGACGACCCTGCTCGATCCGCCGATCCACGCGCGGCGCTGGATCACCGACTATTGCGCCAAGCGCCGCGCCGGCGACGTGCTGTGCGACGCGGGCGAAAGCGCGGCGTGGACGGCGATGTTCGAGGAGATCGCGACCGTCGCCGGCGACGATCTCGGCCAGGCGCGCGAGCGCGTGCAGCATCACGCCGACGATATCGGCACCGGCTTCAGCATCCCCGGCGACACCGAGGAGCGGCCCTGGCCGCTCTCGCCGGTGCCGCTGCTGATCGACAGCGCGGAGTGGGCGCACATCTCGGCGGGCGTCGTCCAGCGCGCCGAATTGCTCGAACATGTCGTCGCCGATCTCTACGGCGATGCCAAACTGGTCGAGAAGGGGCTGATCCCGGCCGCGCTCACCGCCGGCAGCCCCTATTATCTGCGGCCGATGGTGGGGTTGCAGCCGCCGGGCGACCATCACCTCTATTTCGTCGCGTTCGATCTCGGGCGCGGGCCGACCGGCGAGTGGCGCGTGCTCGCCGATCACCTGCGCGCGCCGGCGGGGGCGGGCTATGCGCTGGAGAATCGCCTCGCCATCAGCCGCGCGTTCGGCGGGCTTCAGGCCAAGCTCAACATCGAACGGCACGCACCGTTCTTCGCGGCGTTCCGCGACGGCCTCGCCGCCGCGTGCCGCCGCAGCGAACCGCGCATCGGGCTGCTGACGCCGGGGCGCTACAGCATCTCCTATGCCGAACAGGCGCATCTCGCGCGCTATCTCGGCTTCCTGTTCGTCGAGGGTGCCGATCTCGCCGCGCTGGAGGACAAGCTCTACGTCCGCACGATCGGCGGATTGAAGCGGATCGACGCGATCTGGCACCGGATCGACCCGCGCTTCCTCGATCCGCTCGCGCTCGATTCGCATTCGCAGATCGGCGTGCCGGGCCTCGTCGACGTGATGGCGGCGGGCAATACCGTCGTCGCCAACGCGCCCGGCGCGGGCGTGCCCGAATCGGCGGCGTTCGCGGCGTTCCTGCCGCGCATTTGCGCGCGCGAGACCGGGCGCGACCTGATCCTCCCCAATATCGCGACCTGGTGGTGCGGGCAGGAGCGTGCGCGCGCCACCGTGCTCGAGGATATCGACAATCTGCTGATCGGCCCCGCGTTCGGCGTCAAGCCGCTCGGGCTCGACAGCCTCAGCCCGGTGCCCGGCGCCGAGATCACCGGCGCCGCGCGCGACCGGCTGCTCGCCGACCTCGCGGTGCGCCCGCAGGATTATGTCGGGCAGGAGATCGTGCGGCTCTCGACGATGCCGGTCGTTACCGAGGCCGGGCTGGTGCCGCGCCCGTTCACGCTGCGCGTGTTCGCGGCGCGCGGCGCCGACGGGCACTGGACGGTGATGCCGGGCGGGTTCGCGCGGATCGGCGCCGCGCCGGACGTGCGCGCCTCGGTGATGGGCGAGGGCACCTGGTCCGCCGATGTCGCGATCCACGGGCCGGAGCCGGTCGATGCGGTGTCGCTGCTGCCGCCCGCCGACACCGTCCACATTCGCCGCAACCCCGGCACGCTGCCGAGCCGCGTCGCCGACAATTTCTTCTGGCTGGGCCGCTATCTGGAACGCGGCGAGGCGCTGCTCAACATTATCCGCGTGATGCTCGGCAATTCGATCGACGCCGATGCCGGCGGTGCGCTCGGGCCGGAGACGATCGGGCGGCTGGTCGGGCTTGTCGTCAACGGCGGCGGCGCGACCAAGCCGGCCAGCCTCAAGCGCGCCGATCTGATGCAGTTCGTCCGCACCGCGCTGGAAAGCGAGGAGACTCACAGCGTCCGCGCGATCAACCGGCTCGCGCGCGGCATCGGCAAGGGTTCGCGCGACCGGCTCGCGGCGGATTTCGTGCGGCTGCTCGACGCGCCATACCCCACGCGCGGCGGCATGCTTGACCGCACCGGCTCGCTCCAGCGCCGCTACGCCGCGCTCGCCGGGCTGTCGGCCGAGCATATGGGGCGCACCGCCGCGTGGCGGTTCCACGATCTCGGCCGGCGAATCGAACGCGCGCTGACGATGGCGCGCGCGGTGCCGACCTTCGGCATGGCCGCCACCGGCACCGACGATCTTTCGACGTTGCTCGATCTCGCCGACAGCCAGATCAGCTATCGCCAGCGCTATCTGACCGGAATCGCGCGCGTGCCGGTGGTCGATCTCGTCGCGCTCGATCCGGGCAATCCGCGCAGCCTCGCCTATCAGATCGAGCGGATCGTCGAGCACTTACGCGCGCTGCCGGTGCTCGGCGACGACGGCATGGAGGAGGACCAGCAGGCGCAGGCCAATGTCCTACTCGCCGGGGTGCTGACCGCCAACGCGGCGCGGCTGAGCGAGCCGGTGCTCAAGCAGGTCGAGCGGCGGCTGTACGGCCTGTCCGACGCGATCGCGCGCCGCTATTTCCTGCAGGGCGCCGAGCCGCTGCGCGCGGCGGGGATGACGTTGGCGTGAGGCGGGGGGCATGATCTACGACATCCGCCACATCACCCGCTTCGATTATCAGGGTTCGGTTCGGTTCGCGCGCTGCAATCTGCGATTGAAGCCGATCGGCTGGCCGGGGCAGGAACTGATCGATTACAAGCTGGTGATCTCGCCGTCCGGTCGGACCTTCCCGGCGCGCGCCGAGGCGGGGCTGGCGCATGTCATGCGGCTGGTGGTCGAAGACCCGGTCAAATTCCTGTCGATCGAGAGCATCTCGCGAATCGCCGTCGATCGCCGCGCGCCGGTGCCGTCGCCGGATGACCCGACGCTCGCCGAGGTCGCCGCCGCCGCGCGTGTCAGCCGCGATCCGTCGGCGGCGGGGCCGGCGGCCTATCTGTTCCCGAGCCCACGAATCCCGCTCGACCGCGATATCGGCGACTGGTGTGCGCTCGATCTCCAGCCCGACCGGCCGGTGCTTGAAGCGGGCATGGCGCTGGCGCAGCGAATCCGCCGCGAATTCCAGTTCGATACCGAAGCCACTCTGATCGACACCAGCCCGCATGAAGCCTTCGTCAAGCGCGCGGGCGTCTGCCAGGATCTCGCGCAGATCATGATCACCGGCCTGCGCACCGCCGGGCTGCCCGCCGCATATGCCTCGGGCTATATCCGCACGATCCCGCCGCCCGGCAAGAAGCGGCTGGTCGGCGCCGATGCGACTCACGCCTGGGTGCTGCTGTGGTGCGGTGCGCGGATCGGCTGGGTGGGCCTTGATCCCACCAACGGCATCTGGATGGCGAACGACCATATCATCATGGCGATCGGCCGCGACTACGGCGACATCGCGCCGATCGACGGCATCGTGCTCGGCGCGGGCGCGCAGAAGCTCGACGTGAGCGTGGATGTCGCGCCTGAAATGGAGGAGGCGGCGGCTTAGCGCCCACCCCGCTCGTGCTGAGCCTGTCGAAGCACGTGCCCGGAACACGTGCTTCGACAAGCTCAGCACGAACGGTTGAAAAGACGGCGCTCCGCACGCAATTGCGTTTGGCGCTCCAAGACACCAGATAGAATCGTAGTATCAACCGGGGAAGACCGTGGCCGATCCATATAAGACGCTGGGCGTGGCGCGAGACGCCGGCGAGGCTGACATCAAGAAGGCATATCGCAAACTCGCGAAGGAACTGCATCCCGACCGCAACACGGACAATCCGAAAGCGGCGGAGCGGTTCAGCCAGGTGACGCAGGCCTATGACCTGCTCAACGACAAGGACAAGCGCGCGCGCTTCGATCGTGGCGAGATCGACGGCGACGGCAACCCGACCGCGCCGTTCGGCTTCGGCGGCGGCGGTGGTGCGCCGGGCGGGTTTCGCCCCGGCGAGCAGCCGTTCGATTTCGGCGGCGCCGGCGACGCGAGCGATCTGTTCGAAGGGCTGTTCGGCGGGCGCGCTGGCGGCTTCGGCGGTTTCGGGCGGCGGCAGCAGCCCAAGGGCGCCAACGTGGTCTACAGTCTCGCCGTGCCGTTCGAGGATGCGGCGACGCTCGCGCCGCAGCGGCTGCGGCTCGCCGATGGCAAGACGATCGATCTCAAGCTGCCCGCCAATCTCGAGAATGGCGCGCAGATGCGGCTCGCCGGGCGCGGCCAGCCGGGGCCGGGCGGCGCCGGCGACGGCATCGTCAAGATCGAGATCCAGCCGCACCGTTTCTTCACGCGCGATGGCGACAACGTCCGGCTCGATCTGCCGGTCAGCCTGTCCGAAGCGGTGCTCGGCGCGTCGGTGCGCGTGCCCACGGTCGAGGGCGCGGTGATGCTGACCGTTCCCAAGAACTCGACCTCCGGCAAGACGCTGCGGTTGCGCGGGCGCGGTTTCCACAAGGCGGACGGCAGCGGGCGCGGCGACCAGCTCGTTACGTTGATGGTGGATTTGCCGGTCGGCGACGATGCGCTCATCGACTTCGTGCAGGGCTGGAAAGATCAGGACAAGAGGAACCCGCGCGGCAATCTGGGCGTCTAAGGCCGCATGTCGGAAATCTCGCCCTACTCGCCCGAAGCACGCAGTTTGCACGGCGAGGACGGGATCGGGATGAAACCCGAGGACGTACCGGTCGGCTTCAAACGGCTGGCCTATGCGTGGCTGGTCCTGAAGCGGGTGGCGATCGGGGTGTTCTCGGACGGGTTCATCCATGCCGGCAACCTCGCCTATCTGGCGCTGCTGACGGTGTTTCCGTTCTTCATACTGGCGGCGGTGATCGCCTCGCTGCTCGGCCAGAGCGCCGAGACGCAGCGGGCGGTCGCGTCGTTCCTTCACGTGCTGCCGCCCTCGGTCGCCGATCTGCTGCGCGGCCCGATACAGCACGTGCTGGCGGCGCGCAGCGGCAGTTCGCTCGCCTGGCTGGGTGCGCTCGTCGCGCTGTGGAGCGTCGGCAGCTTCGTCGAGACGATTCGCGACATCTTCCGCCGCGCTTACGGCGTCAAATCGACCAAGCCGTTCTGGCATTACCGGCTGAGTTCGATGGCGGTGATCATCGCCTCGGTGATCCTCGCGGTATTCTCGTTCCTCGTTCAGGGTGTGCTCGTCGCGGCGGAGCAGTTCATCTACACGCTGCTGCCCTTTTCCAAGGATATCGCCGGCTGGGTCGGCCTGTCGCGCGCGATCCCCGGGGTGGTGATGTTCATCGCGCTCTACATGCTGTTCCTGTCGGTCACGCCCTCCAAGTACCGGTTCGGCGGGCGTTCGCCGGAATGGCCCGGCGCGCTGTTCACCACCGCCTGGTGGCTGTCGATCACCGCGCTGCTGCCGATCGTGCTCTCGCGCCTCGCCGATTACGACCTCACCTATGGCAGTCTGGCGGGGGTCATCATCACCTTGCTGTTCTTCTTCCTGGTGGGCCTCGGCATCGTGTTCGGCGCACATCTCAACGCGGCACTGGCGGAACCACCCCTTGCGGGAGTAGAGACACCACAACAAGCGTGACAACAGGGACGGCACAAGCGTGAATGAATTGATGAAGGGCAAACGCGGGCTCATCATGGGGCTGGCCAATGATCGCTCGCTTGCCTGGGGGATCGCCAAGAAGTTGAGCGAAGCCGGCGCCGAACTGGCGTTCAGCTACCAGGGCGAGGCGATGGAGAAGCGGGTGCGTCCGCTCGCCGAACAGTTGGGCGTGGCGCGGCTGTTCGATTGCGACGTAAGCGACATGGCCGCGCTCGACGCGACCTTCGCGGCGCTGGCGGTCGAATGGCCGACGATCGATTTCGTCGTCCATGCGATTGGCTTTTCCGACAAGAACGAGCTGCGCGGCCGCTTCATGGACACCAGCCTCGACAATTTCCTGCTGACCATGAACATCTCGGTCTATTCGTTCGTCGCGGTCGCGCAACGCGCCGCGGCGATGATGCCGAACGGCGGTTCGCTGCTGACGCTCAGCTATTACGGCGCCGAGAAGGTGATCCCGCATTACAACGTGATGGGGGTCGCCAAGGCCGCGCTCGAATCGAGCGTGCAATATCTTGCGGTCGATCTCGGGCGCGACAACATCCGCGTCAACGCGATCTCGGCCGGCCCGATCAAGACTTTGGCGGCGAGCGGGATCGGCGACTTCCGCCTGATCCTCAAGTGGAACGAGCTCAACTCACCGATGAAGCGCAACGTGACGATCGAGGATGTCGGCGGCGCGGGGCTGTACCTGCTCAGCGATTTGGCGAGCGGCGTGACAGGCGAGACTCACCACGTCGACGCCGGCTACAACGTGATCGGCATGAAGGCTGAGGACGCACCGGATATCGCGCTGGTGTAAAGTCCCTCTCCCCTTTGGGGGAGAGGGAGGGGCCCGCCGCGTAAGCGGCGGGAAGGGTGAGGGCCTTGCCGAGAAGCCGCTACAGCGTCGGTGACGGGACGGTCGCCCGGATGCGCGCTTTGCGCCGTGATGCCAGTCCTGCGGAAAGACGGCTGTGGTCGATCCTCCGCGGTAGCGCGCTCGACGGCTTCAAGTTTCGCCACCAGCAGCGGCTTGGGCCATTTTACGGAGACTTCGTCTGTCAGGCTGCGCGTCTCGTGGTCGAAGTGGACGGCCAGACGCATGTGGGTGCGGAGGAATATGATGCAAATCGGACGGCATTTCTGGAACAGGAAGGATATCGCGTGATCCGGTTTGGCAATGCCGAGGTGATGACCAATCTCGAAGGCGTGGCGTATGCGATCCGCGCCGCACTAGTGCCCTCACCCTCCCACTCGGCTTCGCCGAGCGGGCCCCTCCCTCTCCCCCAAGGGGGAGAGGGGGCATGAGCTTCAACACCTTCGGCCGCGTTTTCCGGTTCACCACCTGGGGCGAATCCCACGGCCCCGCGATCGGCGCGGTGGTGGATGGCTGTCCGCCGGGGATCGCGCTGAGCGAAGCCGACGTGCAGCCGTTCCTCGATCGCCGCCGCCCCGGCACCTCGCGCTTCACCACGCAGCGGCAGGAGCCGGATCAGGTCCGCATCCTCTCGGGCGTGTTCGAGGGGCGCACCACCGGCACGCCGATCGCGCTGCATATCGACAATGTCGATCAGCGTTCGAAGGATTATTCGGAGGTCGCGCTCGCCTATCGACCAGGCCACGCCGATTATGCCTATGACGCCAAATACGGCTTCCGCGACTATCGCGGTGGCGGGCGTTCCTCCGCGCGCGAAACTGCGTCGCGGGTGGCGGCGGGTGCGGTGGCGCGGGCGGTGATCCCCGAGGTGACGATCCTCGCCTGGGTCGAGGCGATCGGCGGCGACGCGATCGATTACGCCGCGTTCGACCCCGCCGAGATCGCCAACAATCCGTTCTTCTGCCCGGACGCGAAAGCCGCCGCGCGCTGGGAAACCCTGGTCGATGACGCGCGCAAGGCCGGCTCGTCGCTCGGCGCGGTGGTGGCGTGCGAGGCGGTCGGGGTGCCGGCCGGCTGGGGCGCGCCGCTCTACGCCAAGCTCGACGCGGAGCTTGCCGCCGCGTGCATGAGCATCAATGCCGTCAAAGGCGTCGAGATCGGCGACGGGTTCGCCGCCGCCGCGCTGACCGGCGAGCAGAATGCCGATCCGATGCGGCCAGGGAACGCCGGCCCGATCTTCACCGCCAACCATGCCGGCGGCATCGCCGGCGGGATCGCCACCGGACAGCCGGTGACGCTGCGCGTCGCGTTCAAGCCGACCAGTTCGATCCTCACGCCGATGCCGACGATCACGCGCGACGGCGACGCCACCGAACTTCGCACCAAGGGCCGGCATGATCCCTGTGTAGGCATTCGCGGCGTGCCGGTGGTCGAGGCGATGGTCGCGCTGGTGCTCGCCGACCAGAAACTGCTCCACCGCGCGCAATGCGGTGGCACGGATCGCTGAATCGCCCGAATCGAACGGTGAGGTGAGTTCCAAAAGCCAACGCCGGACGTTTAACCTCCATACCCGGAACAGCCGGGCAATATGGAGAGAGCGATGCGAAAGAGCATGATCTTCGCGGCGGCGGCGTTTGGCCTGTCGACCGCAGCGCTGGCGCAGACCGGCACCGGCCAGACCTCACCCAACGGCTATCCCGCGCCGGGCACGACGACGACCTCGCCGACGGTTCCGGCCAATCCGCCGACGCCATCGGGAACGATGTCGACCACGCCAGCGCCGAGCGACACGACCAGCGCGATGCCGGGCGACACCACGACCCCGAGCGCAACCGCCACACCGAGCACGACGCAACCGGCCGATAGTGCGGCTGACGAAACGACGGCCAAGAAGAAACGCCGCTAAGCGAGCTGCCCTTCCAACCCCCGTTCGTCCTGAGCTTGTCGAAGGACGTGTCGCAAGCGAGACGCTTGGGGCACGCACTTCGACTTCGCTCAGTGCGAACGGGAATGGTATCGCGCCTTAACGCCGTAGCCGATCAGTCCGCGAACGGATCGCGCACGAGGATCGTGTCCTCGCGCTCGGGGCTGGTGGAGACCAGCGCCACCGGGCAGCGGATCAGTTCCTCGATGCGGCGGATATATTTGATCGCCTGAGCCGGCAGTTCCGCCCAACTGCGCGCGCCGGCAGTCGTTTCATTCCAGCCCGGCATCGTTTCGTAGATCGGCTCGACGCGAGCCTGATCGGCGGCATGCGCCGGGAAATAATCGAGCGTCGTGTCGCCGAGCTTGTAGCCGGTGCAGATCTTGATCTCGGCGAACCCGTCGAGAACGTCGATCTTGGTGAGCGCGATGCCGGTGATCCCGCCGACCGCAGCGGACTGGCGCAGCAGCACCGCATCGAACCAGCCGCACCGGCGCTTGCGCCCGGTGACGGTGCCGAATTCGTGCCCGCGCTGGCCGATCAACTCGCCGGTTTCGTCGTTGAGCTCGGTCGGGAACGGTCCCGAGCCGACTCGCGTCGTATAGGCCTTGGCGATGCCCAGCACGAAGCCGACCGCACTCGGCCCGAGCCCCGATCCGCCCGCCGCGGTGCCGGAGATCGTGTTCGACGAGGTGACGAACGGATAGGTGCCGTGATCGACATCGAGCAGCACGCCCTGCGCGCCTTCGAACAGGATGCGGCGGCCGCGCTCGCGCGCGGCGTTGAGATCGCGCCATGCCGGGCGTGCGAACGGCAGTACGAACCCGGCGATCTCGCGCAGTTCGGCCAGCAGCGCCTCGCGGTCGATCGGCGGCTCGCCGAAGCCGGCGCGCAGCGCATCGTGGTGCGCGGTCAGCCGGTCGAGCTGCGGGCCGAGATCGTCGAGATGTGCGAGATCGCACACGCGGATCGCGCGACGGCCGACCTTGTCTTCATAGGCCGGGCCGATGCCGCGCCGGGTGGTGCCGATCTTGCCGGCGCCGCTGGCATCCTCGCGAAGCCCGTCGAGATCGCGGTGCAGCGGCAGGATCAGCGCGCAGGTATCGGCGACCATCAGCGTCTCGGGTGAGATCGCCACGCCTTGCCCACGCAATTTCTCAACCTCGGCCTTGAGCGCCCAGGGATCGAGCACCACGCCGTTGCCGATCACGGAAGGGGTGCCGCGCACGATACCCGATGGCAGCAGCGACAATTTATACACCGCCTCGCCGACGACGAGCGTGTGCCCGGCATTGTGCCCGCCCTGGAAGCGCACGACGACGTCGGCGCGCTCCGCCAGCCAGTCGACGATCTTGCCCTTGCCCTCATCGCCCCACTGGGCGCCGATTACCGCTACGTTCGCCAAGGTCCGTCCCACATTGCCGCAAAGCGCGCATCCCTAATGTGCGTCGGCGCGCCGGTCCACGGTTAATGCCGGATCGTTACCGCAAGAGCGAGGCGCGTGGGTAGCTGTGGCGGCGCAGCGGCCAGTCGACCACGCCGCCCGCGAACAGCGCCCACCACACGATCACCGGCTGCATCAGCAGGCGCGGGACATGATACCACAACGTCAGCCCGCCGCGCCCGAGCGTGATATAGTCGATCGCATGCTTCACATTGGCGGGGAACACGCACAGCGCGTAGAGCGCGAGCAGGATGCCGGCGAGCCGGCGCAGCCGCGGCACCAACATGCCGATCGCGCCGGCGATCTCGCACATGCCCGTCACGGCGATCACGGCGCGCGGATCGGGCACCCAATCGGGCGTGATCGCCAGGAACGGTTCGGGGGAGCGCAGATGCAGCACCCCCGCCAGCAGATACGCCGCCGCCAGCACCCAGCGCAGCCCGGTCCGCCAGCGCTCCGCCCGGCGCGAAAGCGGCGTGCCGTTTATAGCGGGAACCAGTTCTGCTTATGGCCGAACTTCATATAGCCCAGGTTGACGCCCTGCCGCCAGCCGACGCCAAGCCGGATCGGGATCAACACCACCTTGCCCCAGCGCATATAGGTCGCGGCGAATCCGCCGACGAAATAGACGCGGCCTTCGGCGGCGGGGAAGCGGTGGTAGAGTTCCTCGCTGTCGTAGAGATTGTAGACCAGCACGAACACCTTGGCGGCATCACCGCCGAGATCGAACCCGACCGATGGCCCGGTCCAGTACACTGGCCGCTGCCCCTCGACCTTGTGGAACATCGTGCCCTTGCCGTAGCGCAAGCCCAGCACGACCGCGGCCGAAGCCTCGCTGCCGGCGATATAGGCGTTGGGCTGGCCCTGTTCCTTGAGCGTGCGTTCGAGAATGCCCGACAGGCCGGCCGCACCCTTGCCGAACGTGCCCTCCGCTGCGCTCAGCAATTCGCCGGGCGTGAACGTGTCACCGCCGCGGCTGGCCGCGGCCTCGGCCTGCTCGCGCGTGTCGAATCCGCCCTGCGCGGATGCGGGTGGTGGTGGCGATTGGGATGGGGGCGACCCCTGCGGCGACTCGCCCGGCGAATCATAGCGCGCGCCCGAACTCGCCGAACTCGAAACCTGCGGATCTGTCTCCGCCGGCACCGGCGAATCGGGATAGCGCGGCGCGGCGGACGCCTGCGCGCGGGGCGGGCCGCTGGGCTGCGCCATCGTCGGCGTAGAGGGCGAGCGCAGATCGCTGTCGATCGTCTCGTTGGGATCGACCGTGCGCACCTGCGCGAGCCCCGGCGCGACCAGCGGGGTGGCCAGCATCGCCAGCGCGGCTGCCGCCATCGAACATTGCACTATCCGTCTGCGCATCGCGCACTCCCCCGACCTTGATCACGAAGCGTAGCGCCCCGAATGCTTTATCCGCAATGAACCAAGCGGCAAGGCGAGTCGAAATCACGCCGAGGCGGCGTGATACATGCGGTTGATCCGCCGGCAAACCGCCGCTATAGCCCCGCTCTGCCGTGCGCCGGAGACGTGGGTGAGTGGCTGAAACCAACGCTTTGCTAAAGCGTCATACGGGAAACCGTATCGAGGGTTCGAATCCCTCCGTCTCCGCCAGTTTTTCCAAAAATTTCCGCAAAATACAGTCACTTAGTGGCTCGCTCGTGATGCCGGCCAACAATAGAACCAACAATCGTTGCAAGCGGAGGTTGGCTGCATCGCGGATCGGGCACATCGTCCGTCGTTCTGCGGCTCGTTGCATTTTGCACCCTTACGGTGCCATGGCGCGGCATCGCATCCACGATAAACTAGGTTTTTGGTGGCAGAAACAGAAGGTGTTGGCGGCCAAACCGGCGTCGACGGTTAGCAGCCGTATTGTTGGTCCGGGTCTACTTACGTGCCCTGTACGGGGTCCCCTATCCGCCTCGGCGCTCGCGGCCGATAATCTGACGCCAAGTGAAGAGGCTCGTCGGATCGATTTCATCCACTTGCTTATTGATCGTGATTATCCGCCACAAAATATTTCCATCGAAACCGTGATTTTGCAGAAGATTGGTGAGAAGGGGCGGAATAACGTCCGTGCTGATGTCGTCGTATTTGATCGCGCTGCAAGCTTGATGGCAGGTGAAAGTTTAGAGAAGCGGCTAACGCGCGCGACATTAGCAGGCCGCTGAAAAAGGGCTTGGCTATCTCGCTGTGAGATGATTCATCGTGACAGGACGCGATGAACGGGGCCGATGGATGCGTGGGACGGACGAACGATCGGGCAAGCTGTTTTCCTACGTCGACCTGGAACAGCGGGTACCGGCGCGCCACCCGCTTCGGGCGATCCGCGGGCCGGTGAACGAGGCGCTGGCGGACATCGGGCCGGAGCTGGAGGCGGTGTATTCGCGGATCGGGCGGCCGTCGATCGCGCCGGAGAAGCTGTTGCGAGCGTTGCTGTTGCAGCTGTTCCACGGGATTCGCTCGGAGCGGCAGATGATGGAGCGGCTGAACTTCGACCTGTCGTTCCGCTGGTTCGTTGGTCTGGGCATCGACGATCCCGCGTGGGACGCGTCGACGTTTTCGAAGAATCGAGAGCGATTACTGGACGGAGAGATCGCGGCGCACTTCCTGTCGGCGATCCTGGCGCGTCCACAGGTGAAGCGCCTGTTGTCGAGTGAGCATTTCTCCGTGGACGGCACGCTGATCGAGGCATGGTGTAGCATGAAGAGCTTTCGTCCCAAGGATGAGGCCGGAGGGGATGAACCGCCCGCCGACGGCCCGGGCGGTCGCAATGGCGAGGTCGACTTCCGCAGCACCAGGCGCAGCAACGATACCCATGCATCGACCACCGATCCGGACGCGCGCCTGTATCGCAAGAGCCCGGGGGCAGGTGCGAAGCTGTGTTACATGGGGCACGTCCTGATGGAGAACCGCAACAGACTGGCGGTCGATGCCGAGACCACGCGAGTAGCCGGCTTTGTGGAGCGGTGACCGCGGTTGCGATGCTCGATGATGTCGATCGCCCGCATGGCAGCCGGATCACGCTGGCGGCCGATCGCGCGTACGACACCCGCGACTTCGTCGCCGAGCTGCGGGATCGTCGGGTGACACCGCACGTCGCCCAGAATGTGAGTGGCCGGCGCTCCGCCATCGACGGCCGCACGACACGGCATCCAGGCTATCGCGCAAGTATCCGCATCCGCAAACGGATCGAAGAGGTGTTCGGCTGGGTGAAGTCTGCGGCTGGACAGGGAAAGACCCGGTTCCGCGGGCTGGCACGGGTGCGCTTCGCCTTCACCCTGACGATCGCCGCCTACAATCTCGTCAGACTTCCCAAGCTGCTGGAGACGGGGTGATGGTCGCGAGCGCCGCCGTCGTCGGCAAATGGCGGATCGTGGAAAGCGCAACATGGTCGCGCGACCATCTCGATCTGTGCGGCCCCGCTTTCTTGAAGATCGACGCCGACGGCACCGGCGAAATGGCGTTTGGGGCGCTCACCGCTTCGGTGGACGGCGGGTTCACCCCTAGCGGGGTCGACTTCGACTGGAATGGTGCCGATGAAGGCGATCAGGTCACCGGCACCGGATGGGCCGATCTGCGCGACGATGGCTGGCTCGAAGGCGAAATCGCCTACGATAATGGCGACGACACCTCCTTCATCGCCAAACCGTGGCCTTTTTCAGCAGCCTGCTAATGGGAAGCACGATTCCGGATTGAAATACAGATTTGCCTTAGGGCGTGTGGGGATTCACAAACAGGGTTGGATGTGATTCACGCTTTGGATGGATCGAGATATTCTGACGGACGCCCAATGGGCGAAGATCGAGCCCCACTGTCTGGGTAAGCGGAGCGATCCGGGACGTAGTGGAAAGGACAACCGCCTTTTTCTGGAGGCGGTGTTGTGGATCGTTCGCACGGGCAGTCCCTGGCGCGATCTTCCGGAGCGGTTCGGCAACTGGAGCACGGCGTTCCGGCGGTTCCGAGACTGGCGGGAAGCCGATGTTTTCAGGCGCATATTCGATGCGCTGTCGGATGAGCCGGATATGGAATATGCCATGGTCGATGCCACGATCGTCAAGGTCCACCGCCACGGGCAGGGCGCAAAAGGGGGACTCAGAGCCAGGCCATTGGCCGCTCCAAAGGTGGCATGACGACCAAGATCCTGGCGCTCACCGACGCGCTGGGCAATCTGGTGCGGTTCAGACTGATGCCGGGCCAGCGCCACGACAGCGTCGAGGTGCCCCCGCTGATCGACGGCATCGCCTTTGATGGCCTGATCGCCGACAAGGCCTTCGACAGCAACGCGCTCGTCGCCGAACTCAACGATCGTGGCGCATCCGTCGTCATCTCGCAGCACCCCGGGCGCGCGCTCAAGCTCAAAATCGACACCGACATCTACACCTGGCGGCACCTCATCGAGAACTTCTTCTGCAAACTGAAAGAGTTTAAGCGCATCGTAAGCGAGGTCTGAAGGCCGCCTTGCGGGCGGGGCTCTCGACGGGCTGATAGCCGCCCTTTGAGCGGGGCGATGATGTCGGACGAGAGCGGGTCAGCGGGCGATGGAGCGAGCAGTCATACGAGCGGTCGTATGAGTAGTCGGATCGAGATTGTCGGCCGGGTGTCAGGGCGGCGGCACTGGACCGTCGAGCAGAAGCTGGCGATCCTGCGCGATGCCTTTGGGCCCGAAGGCTCGGTCCGCGCGGCCATCGAGCGCCATGAGGTCGGCAGCGGCGCGATCTACACCTGGCGCCGCCAGGCGATGTCGGGGGCGCTGACCGGGATCACCAAGCCAGCGGTGCCGAGCTTTGCCGAGGTCCAGATCAGCGAGCCTGCGGTGATGTTGCCGGCGCCGTCGTCGGCCGCGCCGGGTAGCGGGCAGATCGGGATCGAGCTCCCGTCTGGCGTGCGGCTGACAGTTGACGCATCAGTCGATGCCGAGGCGCTATCGCGGGTGATCGGTGTCCTGGCACGATGATCCCGCTTCCCCCGCTGACACGGATATTTCTGGCGTGCGGCGCGACCGATATGCGCAAAGGGTTCGATGGCCTGGCGGTGCTGGTGCAGCAGGCGCTGGAGCAGAGTCCGCATTCCGGCGCGCTGTTCGCGTTCCGGGGCAAGCGCGGCGATCTGGTCAAGCTGCTCTGGTATGATGGCCAGGGGTTGTGCCTGTTCTCCAAGCGCATGGATCGAGGCCGGTTCATCTGGCCGTCGACCCCAACCGGCACGGTAGCGATGACCGCGGCACAACTTTCAATGCTGTTGGAAGGCATCGACTGGCGGCGGCCGGAGCGCACATTCACACCGTCGCTGGCGGGCTAAAAATGCCCGGATTCCTGCGCTTTTTCTGGCTCTGGAACCCACGATCTGATATATATTCGCGGTGTCGGACGCAGCCCTTTCCGCCCCTGATAAAGACGCTCGGATCGCCGAGCTGGAAGCCGCATTGGCGACCGCCCACGCCGATATTACCGCTCGCGATATCCTGATCGATACGTTGCGCGTGCAGCTTGCCCGCCTCAAGCGCATGCAGTTCGGGAAGGCGTCCGAGAAGCTCAACCACGAGATTTCTCAGCTCGAGCTGGCGCTCGAAGAGCTCGAGGCCGAAGCCGCCACGGTGAGCGCGCGGCGCGTCGATCCTGCCACCCTCGATCGGCACGCGCCGGTTCGAGCGCTCCCGGCCCATCTGCCGCGTGAAGAACAGCGGATCGAGCCCGAGCACGGCAACTGCACCTGCCCCGATTGCGGCGGGCTCTTGCGCCCACTGGGTCAGGATAGCGACGAGATGCTCGACGCCGTGCCGGTCCATTGGCGGGTCGTCCGTACCATCCGGCCCAAGTATAGCTGCCGCGCCTGCGAGAAGGTCGTGCAGGCAGCGGCACCCGTAAAGGCTATCGCGCGCGGCAAGGCGACGTTCGGAACGCTCGCCCATGTCGTGGTCGCCAAGTTCGACCATCACCTGCCACTCTACCGCCAGGCGGAGATGATGGCCGCGCAGGGCATCGATATCGATCGCTCGACGCTCGCCGGCTGGGCCGGTCAGGCATCAGCATTGCTCGATCCGATCGTCAGCCGCATCCGCGAGGTCGGGCTCACCGCAACCAAGATCCATACCGACGACACGCCCGTGCCGATGCTCGATCCCGGGCGCGGCAAGACCGCGACCGGCAGGATCTGGGCCTATGTCGTCGACGATCGCGCCTCGGGCGCCACCACGCCGCCGCTGGTCTGGTATAAGTTCACTCAGGATCGCACCGGCAGTCATCCCCAACAGCAGCTCGCCAGCTTTACCGGGTTCCTGCAGGCCGACGGCTATGCCGGTTACGACAAGCTCTACAGCACCAACCGCGTCACCGAGGTCGCCTGCTGGGCGCATTTCCGGCGCAAGATTTTCGATATCCACGCGACCAAGCCGACGTCGCTCACCACCGACCTGCTGGCCCGTATCACCAACCTCTATCGGATCGAGGACGAGATCCGCGGCCACCCGCCAGACGTTCGTCGACGAGGCCGGCTGGAACGAACCGCACCCTTGGTCGAGGCGTTGCGCATCGCGCTCGACGACGCCTTGCGACGCCTCTCGCCAAAGTCCGAGATGGCCAAGGCGATCGCCTATGGCCGCAAGCGCTGGACCGCGCTCACGCGGTTCCTCGACGACGGCCGGCTGGAGATCGACAACAACATCGCCGAACGTGCGATCCGCAGCATCGCGATCGGCCGCAAGAACTGGCTGTTCGCCGGATCGAAGGCTGGCGGCGAACGCGCTGCCGCGATCTACACGGTCATCGAGACCTGCAAGCTCAACGGTGTCGAGCCGCAGGCCTATATAGCCGACGTCATCGCCAAAATCGCCGGCAACTGGCCTGCCGCGCGCTGGGACGAACTCATGCCGTGGAACTGGCGCCCAGACTTTCAGGCGATCGCCGAAGCCGCATAAGCAATGTCGCAATTCGCCATACACGACCACTAAAAGCAGGTGTGGCCGCCCCGTAAGCAACCGTTGACATTCGACATACTGATCGCTTCTTTTGCACGATGGTCGACGCTTCTGATGTTGCCTTTGTTGCGCCTTGGCGCCCCCTTGAACATGACGTCGAGCGGGAGGGTTTGCCGCGCCAGTTGGCAAAGGAGCTGTCGCCGGATCATCCACTTTGGTCTGCAGGGTGCGAAGTGATCGGCCGTGCTGACAGCAACGACGACATTCTGACTGTTTGCAAGGATGGCCGCTTCGCTATCGTTCATCTCACCTGGGGCCAAGGCCCCGGCAACGCCGAATACCCACACACAGTGATTTACAACAGCGCCAACGAGTTAAACGATGCCCTCTGGCGGGACGCCGTTTGGCAAGGCTTCGTGGACGACTTTGATCCGAACGATCCGAGGCTTCAGGTCAGCGCGTGACAGCCGTAGTCCAAGGCAGTTCTTAGCGATCTCCAGCAACGGCCGGACGGTCGCAACCACCAACTATCACCGTTCCGCGGCCTTCAGGCCACGCTTACAGCGCATCGCCATGCGTGCTTGCAAAACCGACCGCAGCTTCGAGGCCATGATCTACCTTGCCGCTGCCGTCATCAATTCACGATGAATCCCCACACACCCTAGTCTCCCAATTGCGGCGCCACGACTTTCCCGGCCCTCATGACGAAGGAAACCTTTTCCATGGCTTGGATATCACGCGTCGGATCCTGATCGACCGCTATGATGTCTGCTGCCTTGCCCGGGGCGATTGAGCCGATCTCTTTCTCCATGTGCAACGCGGCCGCAGCGTTGATCGTCGCGGCCATCAGCACCTCGCTGGGTGTGAGGCCTGCATCAACCAAGGCGGAAAACTCCAGGCTCTCCCGATCGGCGTAGAGCGGCATCAGATCGGTGCCATAGAGGATCCGCACACCAATTCTCTTCGCTGCGCCAACGCTCGCACGCGCCTCGCCATAATAGTCGCGCGTAATCCCAAGCCGTTTCAGGATCGGAGCGAAATACCGGTAGGTGTCCAGCGTGGGGGTGAAGCTCAGGCCCTTTCGCTTCATCGCCAGGAGAACAGCGTCGCTTTGCGGTCCATGTTCTATGGTGTCGGCCCCCGCATTGACTGCCAACAATGTCTCGCGGTCCACGCCAGACGTGTGCACGGCAACGGTCCGGCCAAGCTGATGCGCCGTCTCCACGATCGCGTTGACCTCATCCTGCGATTCGATGGTCTGAATCCTCGGATCGAGCGCGGCCGTATCGGCAAGCCGCAGCTTGATGACGTCCGCGCCGCGCTGAACCTCCTCGCGGACGGCCCGACGGCAGTCCTCGACGCCGCTGCAAGCCCCGCGGTTGCCGACGAGGGCAACCGCGTCATGCGTCAGGTGAAAGACGTCGTTTGACAGCGCACCACCCGGCAAGGTGAACTGCGGCTCCGAGACGAGCATTCTTGGCCCTTCCACCTTACCGCTCGCGATCGCGTCCCGCAGATCGTACGTCACGCTGGCCGGGTCGCCGACATTCCTGATCGTGGTGAAACCTCGCAACAGAATTTGCCGAACGACCGGAATCGCCTTCAGCGCCGTGATCGACTGTCTCTGCAAGCTCAGGTTGGTGACCCATTGGGATGGTGCCGTCTCGTCGATTTTCTCCATACCCACGACATGGGTGTGCATGTCGATGAGCCCTGGCAGCACGTAGCGCTTCGAAAGGTCGATGATCCGGTCACCGGGGATGAAGCCATCCACGATCGACGTGATTCGCCCATTATCGATCACGATCGACTGGTTTGTCTTTGCCGGCGAGCCCGGTGTCGCGATCAGGGTCCCTGCGTGGATAACAACGGTTTGGGCTTCGGCTATCCCGCAACCGGTCATCAGCACGAGACCGATCAGACTTCGGCGAAGCAGCCGTTTCGTTTTGGAGACCATATTCCACCTTTGATCCATGCGAAGTCAGCCGTCACGTTTCGTGACAAGCCTTCACCGGCTCAGAAATTCTTCGACAGCACCAGACCGATCGTGCGGGGCTGAAGCAGCGATGCGGTCGCATAAGGACCGTACACATATCCGCCCGTATAGCCCCGCTTGTCGGTGACGTTGCGCACGAAAAGGCTTGCTTCGAAGCCGCTCTTATCCACGCCGGCACGCAAGTCGATCGTCTCGTATTTCGGCAGCACATAGCGGGTGCCGCCCGTCCCGGCGAACTCGCCCAGGCGCCTACCGACATAGCGGTAACTGGCGCCGAAGAAAGGTTTCCATCCGTTAGCCAGTTCAAAGCGATACTCGCCACCAATCTGACCTGTCCACTTGGCGGAACTGGGCAGCCGATCGCCCGCGATGGCCGGACCGACGGTATTGCGGAAAGTGGCGTCGGTGTAGGCAATGTTGGCATCGAACGTCAGCCCGGAGACGGGAGCGACCGTGAAGGCCGCCTCGATGCCTTTGCTGCGGGCCTTGCCGGCATTGCCGACGAAGCTCAGAGGCGTCCCACCCGGCCCAATTTTGCTCTGCTGAACCTGAATGTCATCCCAATCGATCAGAAACGCATCCAGGTCGAAGGTCACAAGGCGATCGAGCAGCGTGCCCTTGGTCCCGACCTCATAGCTGAGGACAGTATCAGGCTTGTACGTGGCCGGATCACTGGTGGTGATGTTCGGACCGCCGGGGCGGTAGCCCGATGCGACCCGCCCATAGACCAGAATGTTTGGCGTGACCTTGTAGCTCGGGTTCACCGAGAAGGTGAGCTTGTGATCGGACGCGCTGCCACTGTTGGTGGAGTTGCCCAGGAGGATGCCGCTGAGTGTCTGGCCACTGCTCAGGCGAATGTCGCTGTACCGCAAGCCGCCGGAAAGGCTGAGCTTGGACGTGAAGTTCAACGTCACGTTCCCGAAGCCCGCAATCTCGCGGTAGGTGGCATCGACATCGCCGTTGCCAAGCGGCGGCAGACCAACGCCCGCTGCCGACCCACCTGTCTGCCGGTACAACGGGTTGACCAGTGCAAGAGTATTGGCTTTCTCTCGGGTGTAGAAGCCGCCGATCTGCCACGCGAAAAAGCCCTGTGTGGTCGACTGGAAACGCACTTCCTGAGTCAGCTTTTTCGTCCTGAAGGGCTGAAAGATGGAAGCGCCGAGCGTTCCGCTGGGCTGACCACTGATGGAGTCGAGCAGCCCACCGATGAGTCGGGTGTAGTCGATGTAGGTCCCGCTCTTCTGGATGCCGTAGCTCGTATCGGAAATGACGTCGAAGCCATTCAGGTGCGCGTTGATCGAAAGATCATAGAGCGTGAATCGCTGAGTGAGCGCCGCTGCGCCGCGAGGGCGAGACACCTGCAAATCACCGTAGAGGGGGCGACCTGCAAGATCGGTGTCGATGGTGGTGACGCTGTCGGCGTTAACTGCCTGATACAGGGCAGATCCGATGATCGTGACGTTCTCGACCGGGCGCACTGCGAGAGCGACCCGGCCGCCCCGGGTACGGGTCTCGTTCTCGTTCGATTTGCCGGTCAGGATATTGTCGATGAAGCCTGGGTCGATCCGGTAGAAGCCACTCGCCGATAGCGCGATGTTTTCGCCCAGCGGCGCGTTGATGCGGCCCCGCGCGCCGCCCCCGAGCCCGCCATGGTCGGCACCGGTGAAGGCGAGCTCGGCACGACCGGAGAGCGTATCGAAGTCGGGCTTGCGGGTGACGAACTTGAGGAGACCGCCAAGACTTGCTGCGCCATACAGCGTGCCTTGCGGGCCGCGCAGGAACTCGATCCTCTCGAGATCAGCCGGATCGAAGTCCGGGAAGCTCCCGCCGGCACCCAATTGGGTCGCGGACGTGATCGGGGCGTCGTCTACGTAGACAGCGGCGACGGGGTTCCCGCCGGAGCCTGTCGATATGCCGCGGAAGATGATCTGCGTCTGGACGCCAGCGCCCGTGTTGTTCGATATCGTGACGCCGGGGACACTGGCAGCATAGTCTTCCAGCCGCACAGCCCCGGCGCGCGTCAGCGTGCTCGCCCGAATCGCGCTCACCGGCACCGGGATGTCGATCAGGCGCTCGCTTCGCTTTGTCGCGGTGACGACGATATCTTGCGTCCCGGTGGGATCGGGGGAATTCGTCGCCATTGGAGCGGGATCACTGGCACGCACCTGTGGGCCTTCGGCCAGCGTGATGGTCGTGCCGCTGTCTGCGACGACACGCAGGCGGGTATTCTTCAAGAGCTGCTGCAACGCGGCCCGCACGTCATAGCTCCCGTGCAGCGCGGGGGTCGTCACACCGCGCAAAATCTTGCCCGGAGCGGTGATCTGTACTCGCGCCTGCCTTGCAAATATCGGGATCGAGGTCGTGGCCGGTTGCTTTGCGATGTCGAACCGCTGCTCCTGGGCCTGTGCGGCGGCCGATGCCGTGAATGCCGCCGCGGCGGCGCTCGCATACGCCATGTGGCGCAACCTCGTCGAGACCATAGAATACCCCCATTTAGTGTGCGCATCTTTGCGCATCAGGGGTATGTTGCCCGGCGCTGCCGTAAACCGCCAAGCCGGATAAAAAAAGTTTCTACGGCTTGATGCGCACGGCGTGAGGATAGTTCTGGACCCGCATGCCAAGGCTCAGCGCGGCCGATTGGGCAAAGCCACGCGGATCCCTCGAGTCAAAAAGTCCGGTAATCGTTTGCTGACCGACAGAGGGGTCGGACACCTCGATCGAAATATTACTGTAGCGTGCGAACTCCCGGGCCGCATCGGCGAGAGTTTCGTCCTCGAACGCAAGCAGTCCGTTGCGCCATTCCAATGCGTGGTCCACCGTGTCCTGAGACAAAGGAGTCACGGTATCTTCTGTGCCAGAGGCAGCGATCATGCGCTGGTTTGCCGTCAGATGTATGGCTTTCCCGCTTTGTGTTGTGCGATCCGTAAGGCTTACGTCTCCTGACTGCACCAGCACCTGAAGGGGCATGTCCTGGGTTTTTCTAACGGCGAAACTGCCACCCGTACTGCTGGCTACGCTCGCGCCGGTGTCCACCAACACGCTCGCTCCGCGTCCGCTAACGACCTCAAACAGCGCTTCTCCGTGCTCGAGCACGACATCATGCGACCGACCTCGTGTTTTCACCAGCACGCGACTGTCGGTGTTCAGCGTCATCCGCGCCGCTTCGCCCAGTTGAATGACACGCGTCTCGCCAAGCGCAGTGGCGTATGCCTTGGTGGAGCCGATGGGGGTCAGACCAAATGCAACGAGCCCAACGGCCGCCATTGCGGCAGCCGATCCGCCGAGCGCCATGAAACGGCGTCTAGTCGGCATTAGAGGCCCATCATTGGCGTCCGGCTCTTCTCCGCCAACCGGAAGGCTGTCGGTAGGCCGATGTCGATCGCTGTCGAACGTGCCGACGGCTGCCGCTCTGCGCGAATGGATCAGCCCCGCTTGCGCCCGCGCAAGCGCCCCCCGATGCCGGATGTCCCGTTGCAGCCAAGCCTCGGCTTCAGCGAGATCGGCGCCGGACAGCGATCCAGCATCGAAGCTCACGGCCAGCTCGGCGGCTCGCCGGCTGATGTCGATGCTTGCCTCACGCTCGTTCGTCATGGTTGGCTTTACAAGTTTCGGACTGGAACGGTGTTGCGTGATCAGATGCGTTTCCGCCTCGCCCCAGCAACATCATGAACTGCTCTAGAGCGCGTGCGTGACGTTTTTGCACCGCATTTTCGCTCAGCCCCAATCTGTGGGCAATCTTTGCATAAGGAAGTCCTTCGACAGCACGAAGGAGGAACACCGATCTTGCAGGTTCATCGAGGCTTGCGATCGCTGATGCAAGCAGGTGCAACTGCTGGCGATCGGAGACTTGCGTTTCCGGGCTCGGATCATCTGCGGCGAAGTGGGTCTGAGCCATCTCCTCGAGAGATCGAATGGCGACGATGCGCGCCCGTCGAAGGTGCATCAGGACGACATTCCTGGCGAGGCCTATCATGTACGACCGGGGGCTGCGAATATCGTCGAACGACGCCATTTCGATCAGGCGACCATAGACCTCCTGCACAACATCCTCCTCGTCGATACCCGGAGGGAGAAGCTGGCGCCCCAAGAAACGACGCATCGCGGGCTCATGTGGGAGAATGTTTATGGCGATCCACGCGTTCCTGCCGTGCAGGTCCAGGCTCATCGGGCTTTGACGTGAAAACGGAGGCTCAAAGGATCAGCAAAGCTCGTGCTTTGCGCGCTCGGGTCCGGATCGGCGAGCCGAACAGTCTCCCTACGCGCGCCCGGATCCCATGGCTGGTCCGCGAAACCCAGGCAGGCTGATCTTCTAGTCCACTCCATCTCTGCGCACCACCTTGCCGCGTAAGGCATATTGCTTAGAATCTTGAGGGCGTAAACGAATATACGATCGGGCTAGAATACGCCACGCTGCCTATGTGAGATCGCGCATCGAATATCTCGGAGAGGCTCAGCACTCGACAACGTTCACGGCCAGTCCGCCGAGGCTGGTTTCCTTGTAGCGGCTTTGCATATCCTCGCCGGTCTGGCGCATCGTCTCGATGACGGCATCGAGACTGACGACGTGCCGGCCATCGCCCTGCAATGCCAGATAGGCGGCGTTGATGGCCTTGACCGCGCCCATGGTGTTGCGCTCGATGCAGGGGATCTGAACCAGACCGCCGATAGGATTGCAGGTCAGTCCCAGGTTATGCTCCATGCCGATCTCGGCCGCATTTTCGATCTGGGCGTTCGTACCCCCGAGCACTGCGGCAAGGCCTGCCGCGGCCATCGAGCAGGCGACGCCGACTTCGCCCTGGCATCCCATTTCCGCCGCCGAGATCGAGGCGCGCTTCTTATAGAGAAAGCCGATCGCCGATGCGGTGAGCAGGAAATTTCGCACGCCGGGTGCGTCGGCGCCGGGTACGAAGTCGCGATAGTAGCGGATGACCGCCGGAATCACGCCGGCGGCGCCATTGGTGGGAGCAGTCACCACTCGTCCTCCCGCAGCATTCTCCTCGTTCACGGCTAGCGCGAACAGACTGACCCATTCGAACACGCGGGCATATTGCTGCTCGCGCGGTTGGCCGCGTAGCCTGGCGTGAATGGCGCGAGCACGGCGCTTCACCCTCAGGCCACCCGGCAGGATGCCTTCCTCACCCATGCCGCGCTCAATCGAGGTCATCATCGCTTGGGCGATTCGGTCGAGCAAAGTCTCGGTTTCAGCTCGCGGCCTCCACGCGCCTTCGTTGCGCGCGACGATCTCGCCGATCGAGAGACCGGTTTCCTCGCCCACTGCGAGCAACTCCGCACCGGACGAGAAAGGATGGATCTGGACAATGTTATGTCCGAGCGGCTGCGGAAGTTCACCGAACGCGACGATCGCGCCGCCGCCGATCGAATGGTACTCGCGCGCAATCTCGCTGCCGTCTGCAAGCCTGGCGGTGAAACGGATCGCGTTCGAGTGCCCTTCCAGGAACTCGCCTTTTCGAAACAGCAGGTCGCGAGCTTCAATGAACGGCACTGGCCCGCAAACCGTGCCGATCTCTTCGCTGGCGCGGATCGCAGCGACGATCCCCTGGAGCGCGGCGGGATCGACCTCTTCCGGAGTCTCGCCCGACAGGCCGAGCAGAACCGCGATGTCGGTAGCATGTCCGTGCCCGGTCAGCGCAAGGCTGCCGAACAACTCGGCCCGGATGGCCACCACCGGCTTGGCGACCTTCGCCACCTCGTCCATGAACGCACGGGCGGCGCGCATCGGCCCCACCGTGTGCGAACTCGACGGCCCAATGCCGATCGTGAACAACTCAGCCACACTGATCGCGACGTTGCTGTCGACGGTTCGAGTCAATTTCCGGGCGGCGGAGGATAGGACGTCCACAGGTGCTCAGTCTCCAAGTGCTTTGGACGGGCCGGCGATCGATCGGGGTTGATGCCCTGCTTCGATCATGATCGCCGCCCGCCGGTGCTTCGCCCGCTCATCGGCCAACGCTTGATCAACGTCCCGGCGACCGCCTGTGCGGGACGCATTCGCGCCAAGACAGAGCGCCGCTTGCACAAGGTTACATCCGTTCTTCTGGAAGAAAGCTTTCGATCGTCGATGCAAGATCGACATCGCGAGCCGAGACCTTGTTCCCCGCATCATGCGTCGTCAGCCATATCTGCAGGCGATTGTATACGTTGAGCCACTCCGGATGATGCCCAACCTTTTCGGCCTCGATTGCTATTCGTGCCATGGTGCCGAACGCTTCTGCGAAATCGGCGAATTCCGCATATCGATAGAGAGCATCTTTTGCCTCGTCGAAGCTCCAGGCGGGCAGCTTCGCAAGGGCATCGTGTCGTTCATTTGAAGTCAGGGCTGCAACCATATCGGGGTCATCCATTATGCGTCACCGGGATCAAGGCTCCGGAAATAGCTCGTGATCCTGGCCGAGCGAGGAAGCTGATCGCGTCCGCAACGGACGCGGGGCTTGTCCACGTCGCGGGATCGGCTTCAGGCATATCGGCGCGATTGCGTGGCGTGTCGATGATCGACGGCAACACCGCGTTGGCGCGAATCCCGCGAGGAGCGATCTCCTGCGCAAGCGCCTCGATAAGCCTTCCAACACCAGATTTGGCAGCGCCATAGGCCGCCATCCCGACACCCGCCGGTTGCGCCGAAGCGGCGCCCACTGCGACGATCGACGCGCCCGCGCGCATCGAAGGGAGGCACGCCTTGACGGTCACAAGGGTTGTCTCGACGTTCGCGGTATAGAGCGCGCGCCAGTCAGCGACGCTGCTATCTTCGACCTTCTTCCAGTCGAAGGCACCTGCGACATGAACGAGAGCATCGATCCCGCCCATCCAGGCCAAAGCCTTGTCCACGGCCGAGTTGGTCGCATGCTCGTCGGCGAGATCAGGACACGCGAACCATGCTGCCCCGTCGGCGTCGATTCCCTCACGCCCTATCGCGATGCAGGACACCGTCGCCCCCTCTTTGAGGAAGGCGTCTCGCACAGCCTCGCCCAACACGCCTGCTGCACCGGAGACGATCACTTTCATTCTTCTGATCCTGAAACTGCCGGCACATTGCCGGTCTTGATCCATCCCTCTTCGACGCACACTGGCCAGGCGGTGAGCCTCTGTCCGAGACAAGGACCGCCGACGCAGAGCCCTTCGTCGAGCGTGAAAAGTGCCCCATGCCAGTTGCAGGCGATCAGGCTTCCATCGGGCGTTAGGTAATCATCGAGGACCCGCGCGAGCGGCACACCGGCATGTGGACAGCGATCGACATAGCCGTACATCATCCCGTGTCGCCGAACGACGAAGCCGTGGAAGCGGCCACTGCGGGTCTGCACGACAAAGTTCCGCGCCCGACCTTCGGCAATCTCCTCCGTCCTGCAAAGCTTCACGTTGGGCGGCGTGGCCGCGAGACGGACCTCGTTCACGGGCGGTCGGCGTCGGGCTGCCGATCCGGATGGGCAGCGATGAAGGCGGGAAGCGCCCGCGCCGCTTCGCCCACCGCCACCAACGCCGCATAGGGAGACAGATCGACGCCGAAACGCTCGGCAGAATAGAGCTGGGGCACCAAGGTGCAGTCGGCGAGCGTCGGCGCGGCACCGAAGCTAAATCCTTCTCCGTGCCGCCTGACGAGCTGCTCCAGAGCGGAGAACCCTTCCGTGATCCATCCGGCGATCCAGCGCGCGATCGTGTCCGCGTCGGCACCGAACGTGCCGCGCAACTTGTCGAGCACGCGCAGATTGTTGAGCGGATGAGTGTCGCAGGCGACAATGGCTACCATCGATCGGACGATCGCGCGGGCGTTGATATCGGTGGGTAGCAACGCAGGCCGTGGATGCCGATCCTCAAGCCATTCGAGGATTGCAGGGCTCTGTATGAAAGCGTGACCCTCGCCGATCAGAGCTGGAACAAGGCGATGTGGCGCGATTGCGCGATACTCGGCCGCATGCTGCGCGCCGGTTCGCAGGTCGTGATTGATCTGATCGTAGGCCAATCCCTTGAGATTGAGCGCGATCCGCACGCGGTACGCCGCACTTGATCGCCAATAGCCATGTAGGATGAGGTTCGCGCTCATATCGCTGGCAGCACGATTGCTCTGCATTCTCCGAAGCCGATCGAGACGAATCCCTCCGCTTGCGCCGTTGCGGTCAGCAGGATTTCGTCGCCATCCTCGAGGAAGGTGCGCGCTTCGCCAGATGGCAAGGTGATCGGCGTCTTCCCGCCATTGCTGATCTCAAGCAGGCTACCGTAGCCATCCGCCGTGGGAGCGGAGATCGTGCCCGTCCCTAGCAGGTCGCCCGGGTTCAAATTGCAGCCATTGGAGGCGTGATGGGTCACGATCTGGGCCGGGGTCCAGTACATGTTTGACGCCGGCCCTCCGCTCAGACGGTGTGGCGGCTGGCCGGCCTCGCGCATCTTTGCGGTGGAGATGCGTGCAGACAAGGTAATCGCCAATGCGCCGCCCGCCTGATCGGCGAGATCGAACAGGTAAGGCAGAGGCGCGGGATCGCCGGCTGGGCGCGCGGGCTGGGCAATCCGAAATGGCGCGAGCGCCTCGGCGGTGATGATCCACGGCGAGATCGTAGACTGGAAGTTTTTGGCGAGGAAGGGACCAAGCGGCTGATACTCCCAGGCCTGGAAGTCTCGCGCGGACCAGTCGTTGAGCAGGCAAAAGCCCGTAATATGGCGGCCTGCATCGGCGATCGGAATCGGTTCGCCAAGGGCGTTGCCTTGTCCGATCCATATTCCCAGTTCGACTTCATAGTCGAGCCTGGTGCTAGGCCCCACGATCGGAGTGTCCCCGTCGGGCGCCTTACGCTGGCCCTTGGGGCGGACCAGCGGCACGCCGGAGGGGCGGATCGAGGACGCACGCCCGTGATAGCCGATCGGCACATATTTGTAGTTCGGCAGCAGCGGGTTGTCCGGCCTGAACTGCGCGCCGACATTGCGCGCGTGATGGATGCCGACGTAAAAGTCGGTGTAGTCGCCAATCGCCGCCGGGAGGTGGAGGTCGCAGGCTTCAGCCGGCATGAGATGCGGTGTGGCATGGGCGCGGTGCTGGTCGTTCGTCAACACATCGAACACGGCGTGCCGCAGCGCCAGGCGCTGCGATGGCGGCGCTGCCATCAGCGTGTTGAGACTGGAACCCGTCAGCTGGCTTGCATTCACCCCGGGCAAGAGCCGAGCCCGCGCCGCTCCTGCAAGGTCGAGGATAGAATCGCCGATCGCGACGCCAAGCTGCCGCGCTCCGCCCGCCCGGCTGAACACGCCGAACGGCAGGTTCTGGACTGGGAAGTCGGAATGGCCGTTGGCGCTTGCGACCCAGCTGGTCGCTGAGGGCTTGTGGGTGTGATCGATCTGCGGGAGGCTCATCGGGGTAGTTGCGCTTTCTGAAATGGGACCGCCAATCGTCACAGTCTGGCTGGCAAAGCGTGCCTTCGGCGAAGGAAAATCGTCGAGGCAGGGGGGATGCGCGGTGCCGACGCGGTGAACTTCTCCGTCTAACGCTGCAAATGGGCCGCGATAGCGGCGACGAACCCAGCGATCGTCTCGCTCCGCAGGCCCGCGATGTTGATGCGGCCGGAGTCGGCCATGTAAATGCCGTGGTCTGTACGCAGCGCCAGCACCGCCTCCCGCGACAGCGGTAGCATGGCGAACATGCCACCTTGATCGGCAAGGGCCGCGAGCCGGGGTTCCGCGCGGGCGAGCTCGGCGCGAAGGCCCGCGATCCGCGTGCGCATTTCCTCAAGCTCGTCCTTCCACGCCGCCTCAAGTACGCCATCCTCCAGGATCTCACGCACTGCAGCGGCGCCATGGTCCGGCGGCATCGACCACAGGCTGCGGGCGAGTACGAGCAGATTGTCTCGCACCGCCGCGGTCCTGCCGTCATCGGCGGCCTTGACCCACAGCGCGCCGACACGGTCGCGGTACAGACCAAAGTTCTTGTCGCAGCTGTACGCCACGATCGCTTCGGGCACCGCCTCAAGCAGAGCTCGGGTCGTGGCGGCGTCCGCATCGAGACCGCGACCCAGACCCTGATAGGCCAGGTCGACAAACGGTATCAGCCTCCGCTCCGTGAGCAGCGTGATCAGATCCGTCCACTGTGCTTGGGTAAGCTCGGCTCCGGTGGGGTTATGGCAACATCCATGCAGCAGCACGACATCGCCGACCTTCGCCTGATCGAGCGCGGCGATCATCGCTGCGAAGTCGATCGTCCCGGTCGCCGGATCGAAGAACGGATGCGAGCGCACGGCGAGGCCCGCTTCCCGGAAGATCGGCGCGTGGTTGGGCCAGGTCGGCGTGCCGATCCAGACCGTCGGCCGTCCAGCACCACGCGCCACCAGTTCCGCGCCCAGGCGCAGCGCGCCCGTTCCACCAGGTGTCTGCACGCCCGTAAGACACGGGTCGGCCGCCTTCACTGACCCGAACACGATCGGCGCAAGCAACTCCACGAAGCGTTCATCGCCCTCCGGCCCGAGATAGGCCTTGGTGGCTTGCGTATCGGCAAGCCGATGTTCGGCGGCCTTGATCGCGCGCATGACCGGCGTCTCGCCAGCATCGTTGCGATAAACCCCCACGCCGAGGTCGATCTTGTGAGGCCGCTGGTCCTGCCGGTAGAGACCAATCAGTCGGAGCAGCGCGTCGGCTGGCTGTCGCTCGAGCGCCCCAAACAAGGAACCGGGCGCGGCGGCCGACGTGCGCGTCTGTTCGGTGGTGATCATGCGCGCGCCTGCTCCCGTGCATATGCCTGGGTTCCGCGTGTGTAGACTTTGTCCGTCGGCAAAATCGTCTCGATTTCGATGTCCGGCGCGCCGGCAAGCTCGGCGTAGATCGGACCGAAATCGGTCTCCAGGGTCTGCTTGAGCAGATCCTCGAAACTGTCGATCACGAAATAGTTCTGCTGATAGTCGTCGATCCGGTACTTGGTCCGCATCAGCCGCCGGAGGTCGAACCCGAGCCGGTTCGGCGACGGATCGTCAAGTGAGAACAGCGACTCGCCGTAAGACGACACGATGCCAGCGCCGTAGATCTTCAGGCCATCGGACGCGTCGCGGACCAGACCGAACTCGACGGTGTACCAGTAGAGCCGCGAAAGCCGCTCGATGACGCCGGCGCCCGCCGCGCGCTGCCCGCCGACGCCATACGCCTGCATATAATCGGCGAAGACCGGGTTCGCGAGCAGCGGTACATGACCGAAAACGTCGTGAAAGATGTCCGGCTCCTGGAGATAGTCCAGTTGCTCTGGTGTGCGAATGAAATTGCCCGACGCGAAGCGGCGGTTTGCCAGATGATCGAAGAAGACATCGTCTGGTATCAGGCCGGGCACTGCCACCACCTGCCAGCCTGTCGCTTTCATCAGCCGCTCGGACAGTTCCTCGAAATCCGGAATGCCGGGCTTGGACAAGCGCAGCACGTCGAGGCCGTCCATGAACTCCGGGGCGACGCGTCCGGGCAGCATTTTCGCCTGCCGTTCGAAAAGCCGATCCCACATGGCATGTTCGGCCGCGGTGTAGCGGTCCCACCCCTGCGGAATGGTCCAGTCTTCAGCGGTGCCTGCCGGTCGGTCGATCTGTGCGTTTGCCATGCGTGCATTCTTGCACCTAAAAGCTGAATTTGTTTTTCAATCGATAGCCGGATCGGCGAATTACTGATAAAAATGCCCGAGGAATGGTATTAATATGAAAAGATCGTACAATCTGGATGATATCGATCGACGCATTTTGTGCGCTCTGCAGGCGGATGCCGGGATCGGTAACGGCGATCTCGCCGAGCGCGTCGGCAGCTCGACGGCGTCGGTGTGGCGGCGGATCAAGGCCATGGAAGCAGGCGGCCTGCTCAAACAATCGGTCAGGCTGCTCGATCAGCAAGCCCTTGGCTTCGGCGTTAACGTGCTTTGCAACATCCGTGTCCGCAGCCATGCTCGGGAGGTCCGCGATGCCTTCGAGACCTTCGTCGAAGGCCGTCCGGAGATCCTGGAATGCTTCTCGATGTCCGGCGACTGGGACTATCTGCTCCGCATCGTGGCAGCGGATGTCACCGGCTACGAGCGCTTTTTGATGAACACCCTGTTGGAACACCCGTCAGTTGGAGGGGCATCTTCGCATTTTGCGCTTTCCCTAACCAAGTACACCACGGCCCTACCTTTGCCATGACGGCTTTAAACAGCCGTGGAAGACGCGGGTGGTTTTCCGGGTTCTAGCGGGACAACACCGTCGCTGCGGCGCTGGAGCGCGGCTGAGGAAGCCCGCAGGACAATATCGATCGGTATCTCGACGCGCTTGATCGTACCGACCGCGAGGAAAGCGACATTGCCGAGCCGAAGGCGAAGCGATTGACGGACAAGATCGCCCGACTGCGTGCGCAGATGCGCGATCTTGCCGCGCGTGAAGAGGAAGTTCGCAATGCGCCGGACCAGCAGGTGTCGCTGACCGATCCCGACGCACGCGCCATGACGAGCGCGAGCCGTGGCACGAGCATCGTCGGCTATAATCTTCAGGCAGCAGTCGATGCCGAGCATCACCTCATTGTGGCGCACGAGCTTTTAAATATTGGCAATGACCGCGGCCAGCTTTCTTCCATGGCGCGAAAGCCAAGGACGTGATGGGCGTCGACGCCTCGGATGCCATTGCCGACAAAGGCTACTTCAAAGGCGAGGATATCCAGACCTGGGAGGATATCGGCGTCTCCGCCAGCGGCTGTGCAAAAGGGGCCCGCAGAGGACCGCCGATATCCACTTTTCCTCCTGAAAACCGATGGTTAGCTGACCAGTTCGGCTTCGGCCGTCCATGCTCGCCATAACCTTCCGGCGTTTCGAAGGTACAAAAACGAGGTACGAGCAGGGCGGTTCCTGTTCGACACGCTTATCCAGACGTTTCCACTCGAGCGGATCAACGATGCGATTTCCGCACAGGCGCGGGGAGACTGAGTGAAAGCGGTGTTGATTTCCGTGACGTAAGGCTTCGCTCAAGCCCGAGGTGCTAAGCCTTGGACGAGCACTTCGACCAGCGATGTGGCGATGTCTTCAGCCGAGTTTCCGCCCGCCGGATCATGCCACTTGGCGGGCCAGTTCAGCGCACCCGCCAGCGCGAACGCGGCCATTTTTACGTCGAGCGGTGCGATCGAGCCGTCCGCTACGCCTTGGGCAATCAGGGCACGCATGGCCTTGTCGATCTGCGCCTTGAGCGCGCGAAAATGCGCTCGGCCGTCCGGTGACAAGGCCGTGTCGTCGGTGCGAATCACGCATCGTCCGAAATCATCCATATTGATTTCCGCATAGCGGCGCAGAAAGCGCGTCAGTCGATTGAGGCCCGACCCGCTCTCGGCCTGCGCGTCGGTCGCCGCCGTCCGCAGCATTTCCAGGCCACGGGTCACGCATTCGAGCAGCACCTGTTCCTTGTTGCCGAGATAGCGGTAGATCGTCGGCTTGCTGATGCGGAGGTTCGCCGCAACCTCGTCGAGCGAGGCCGCCTGGAACCCGCGGAGATTGAAGGTCCGCACCGCAGACCGCAGCACGGCCTCGCGTTTCTGGTCCTTTTCGCGCGCCCTGTCTTCCGAGGAGCGGAATGGCGAAATTTCGAAATCATCGATCTGACTGGTCATGTTCCCTCGCTTCCACCCATTGACAAGAAACTCACCATTCTGCAACGTACTTGCGAGTACGTACTAAACTTGGAAGTTTCATGATTCTCTCGGAGACCCAGATTGCGATCCGCGATACCGTTCGCGCATTCGCGCAGGATCGCATCAGGCCCCTCTCCGAGCGGTTCGAGCGCGACGGTGGCTTTGCCCCATGGGTGTTCGAGAGCCTCGCCGATCTTGGCTTGCTTGGGATGCTCGCGCCGGAGGAATTTGGCGGCGCCGCCAGCGATTATGTTTCTTACGCGCTGGCGCTGATCGAAATCGCGGCGGCCGATGGCGCGCTATCGACGATCGTGTCGATCCAGAATTCGATCATGGTCGCCGGTCTGTTGAAGGATGGTACTGACGCGCAGAAGGCGCGGTTCCTGCCCGACCTTATCGCCGGCAAGGTGATCGGCGCTTTCGCGCTGACCGAGACCGATGCCGGCTCCGATGCTTCGGCGATCCGTACCAAGGCGACCAAGGTCGAAGGTGGCTGGGTGCTCGACGGCGCGAAGCAGTTCATCACGTCCGGCAAGATCGCCGGGCTCGCCATCGTGATCGCGGTCACGGCCCCTGCGGCCGGCAAGAGGGGTTTGACGGCGTTCCTCGTTCCGACCGATCGAAACGGGTATGTCGTCGAGAAAGTCGAGCACAAGCTGGGGCAGGGAGCCTCCGACACCTGTGCGCTTCGTTTCGAAAAGCTGTTCGTCGAAGATCACCTGGTCCTGGGCCCGGTCGGCCACGGATACCGTATCGCGCTGTCAAACCTCGAAACCGGCCGGATCGGCATTGCCGCGCAATGTATCGGCATGGCGCAGGCGGCGCTCGAGATCGCGGTCGCCTATGCCAAGGACCGGAGGTCGATGGGCAAGCCGATCATCGAGCATCAGGCGGTCGGGTTCAGGCTCGCGGATCTCGCGACGCGACTGGAAGCCGCGCGCCAGCTCGTGCTGTCGGCGGCATCGCTCCGGGACGCCGATCAACCTGCGCTGACGCGAGCGTCGATGGCAAAGGTCTTCGCCTCCGAAACCGCCGAGGCGGTTGTGTCCGGCGCGATCCAGACGCTCGGCGGATACGGGTATCTCGAGGAATTCGGTGTCGCCAAGCTCTACCGCGATGTGCGGGTCTGCCAGATCTACGAGGGCACGTCCGACATCCAGCGCATGGTCATCGCGCGCGCTTTGTGAGGAAGCATCATGTCGGCTGATCCCGTAGTCATCCTAAGCTACGCCCGCACCCCGATGGGCGGATTCCAGGGCGCGCTTTCCCCGCTGAAAGCCACCGAACTCGGGTCCGTCGCCGTGAAGGCGGCGGTCGAGCGGGCCGGTATCGACGGTTCCAGGATCGAACGTATCTACATGGGGTGCGTCCTGCCGGCGGCGCTTGGCCAGGCGCCGGCGCGACAGGCGGCGTTGGGCGCCGGCCTGCCCGAGAGCGTGCAGGCGACGACCGTAAACAAGATGTGTGGATCGGGCATGCAAGCGTCGATCATGGCGGTCGAGGCGCTACAAGCGGGCGCGATCGACGTGGCCGTCGCGGGTGGCATGGAGAGCATGACCAACGCGCCGTATGCGATGGGGAAACACCGGGGCGGCGCGCGCATCGGCCACGACCGCATCATCGACACGATGATGATGGACGGCCTCGAGGATGCCTATACCCCCGGGAAACCGATGGGCGCGTTCGCGCAGGACACCGCGAACGATTACCGATTCACCCGCGACATGCAGGACGCCTTTGCCGTGCGTTCGCTCGAACGCGCGCGGGCCGCGATTGCGTCGGGCGCCTTCATCGACGAGATCGTGGCGGTCGAGATCAAGACGCGGGCCGGCTCGGTCACGATCGACACCGATGAGCAGCCGAGCCAGGCGAAGCCCGACAAAATCCCCACCCTCAGGCCCGCCTTCGCGGCGGATGGCACCATCACCGCCGCCAGTTCGGCGTCGATCTCGGACGGTGCGGCCGCGCTCGTGTTGACGCGCGAGAGCGTCGCTGGGCAGCTCGGCCTGAAGCCGATTGCTCGGGTGGTGGGGAGTGCGGCGCATGCGCACGCGCCGGCGCTGTTCACGACCGCGCCCGTCAAGGCGATCGAGACGTTGCTGGGCAAAATCGGCTGGTCGGTCGAGGACGTCGATCTGTTCGAAGTGAACGAGGCGTTCGCCGTGGTCGCGATGATCGCCGCCAAGGATCTGCATATCCCCGACGAGAAGATCAACGTGAATGGCGGCGCGACCGCGCTCGGCCACCCGATCGGTGCATCGGGTGCCCGCATCATCGCGACATTGCTGTCCGCGCTGGAGCGTCGCGGCGGCCGTCGCGGCATCGCCAGCCTCTGCATCGGTGGCGGCGAAGCGACGGCGATGGCTTTCGAACTGATTTAGGAAGGACGAAGCATATGAAAATTGAAGGCGTAGCAGCGATCGTCACCGGCGGGGCATCGGGCCTGGGCGCTGGGACGGCGAAACGGCTTGCCGCCGCCGGCGCCAAGGTCTCGATCTTCGACCTCAATATCGAACTCGGCAAGGCGGTGGCCGAGGACATTGGCGGTCATGCCATCGCGGTCAACGTGACTGATGAAGCTGCCGTCCAGGCGGCGATCGAAGAAGCCGAGGGCCTTCACGGCAAGGCGCGCATCCTGGTGAACTGCGCCGGCATCGGCCCGCCCGCCAAGGTGATCGACCGCGATGGCAAGGCGATCGCGCTTGCGGATTTCTCGAAGATCGTCACGATCAACCTGATCGGCAGCTTTAACGTCCTGTCGAAATTCGCCGCGCGCATCCACGATGCCGATCCACTGGGCGAAGAGCGGGGCGTCATCATCAACACCGCATCGGTAGCCGCCTATGACGGTCAGATCGGCCAGGCTGCCTATGCGGCATCCAAGGGCGGCATCGTCGGCATGACCCTGCCGGTGGCGCGCGAATTCGCCCGCTACGGCATTCGCGTGATGACGATCGCGCCGGGCATCTTCTGGACGCCGCTGCTCGCGACGCTTCCGCAGGAGGCGCAGGATTCGCTTGGCAAGCAGGTGCCGTTCCCCAGCCGTCTCGGGCAGCCGGACGAATATGCGCAGTTGGTCGAGAGCATCGTCACCAATCCGATGCTCAACGGCGAGACGATCCGCCTCGACGGCGCGATCCGGATGGCGCCGAAATGAGCGACGGACCCGCGATCGGGGTCGGGCGGGAAAAAGCCGCGGACATCGCGGCGAAGGTGGAAGCCTTCGTCCGCGAGGTGAACGGCCGCACGGCGTTCATCACCGGTGCGGACGGCGCGCAGGTCGGCTTCATGCGGGCGGAAAAAACGGGATCGACCTGCGTCGGGCCGAACTCATGATCGCCGGGTGCGCGGGCGTCCTCGAGGATGGCGGGGCGGGCACCCGGCCGAGCCACGCGTGCTGGCGGTATTGGACTGGGAACTCTCGACCCTCGGGCATCCGCTCGCCGATTTCGCTTATCACGCGATGATGTTCCGAATGCCGCCAGATATCGTGGCGGGACTTGGCGGCGCGGATATTGCCGCATTCGGCATACCCACGGAGGCCGACTATCTCGCCGCCTATTGCGAGCGGATGGCACGTCCGCTGATCGCCCAAGCGGACTATGATTTTTACGTAGCCTTCAATTTCTTCCGGCTTACCGCGATCTTTCACGGCATCAAGGGGAGGGTTGTCCGAGGCACCGCCGCATCCGCTCATGCCAAGGAGCGGGCGGCCAGCCTTCCCCGGCTGATCGCGCTGGCGTGCGAAAGCATGGAGGCGTGCCTGTGAGCGATTCCCCTCTCCTGATCGACGTGATCGATGAGGTCGCCTGGTTGACGCTGAACCGGCCCGAGGCCGGTAACGCCATCGACCTGCCGATGGCGCGCGCGTTGGTCGAGGCTTCGATCCGTTGCCAGACCGACGCATCGATCCGGTGTGTCGTGCTTACAGGCTCTGGCCGGCTGTTTTGCACCGGCGGGGATGTCGGCCTCTTCGCGTCCGCTGGCGATCAGGTGTCGGCGCTGCTGAGCGAACTTGCCGGCACGCTGCACATGGCGCTCGCGCGCTTTGCCCGGATGGCCAAGCCCCTGCTGGTTCTGGTCAACGGTCCGGCGGCGGGGGCGGGGCTCAGCCTCGCGATCTGCGGTGATGTGGTGCTGGCATCGCGATCGGCGCATTTCACCGCCGCCTACGGCACGCTTGGCCTGACCCCCGACGGGGGTGTGAGCTGGGTGCTTCCGCGTCTGGTGGGTCTGCGCAAGGCGCAGGAGATCCTCCTCACCAATCGCAGGATAAAGGCCGACGAGGCCGAGGCGATCGGACTGGTCACGCGCCTCGTGGACGGCGGCGATTTGCTGGAGGAAGGGCGCGCTACGGCGGAACAGCTCGCCGGTTCCGCGGTGGCGGCCGTTGGGGCAGCGCGTGCGCTCCTGCAAGACAGTTTTTCAAGCGGCTATGAAACCCAGCTCGAGCGCGAAGCTCGCGCGATCAGCGCCGCTGGCGGCGGCTTGGAATGTCGCGAAGGCCTTGCCGCCTTTTTCGACAAACGCGTCCCCGATTTCAAAGGAGCCCGATGATGGCCGAAGCCTATATCGTTGAAGCAGTTCGCACCCCCGGCGGCAAACGCAACGGACAATTCGCGGGCTGGCACCCCGCCGACATGGCGGCGGAAGTTCTGAACGGATTGATCGATCGAACCGGTATCGACCCGGCAGTGGTCGAGGATGTGATCCTCGGCTGCGTGACTCAGGCTGGCGAGCAGGCCTTCGCATTCGCGCGCAATGCCGTTCTTGCGTCGAAGCTGCCGCAAAGCGTCCCGGCCGTCACGATCGATCGCCAATGCGGTAGTTCGCAGCAGGCGGTACAGTTCGCCGCGCAGGCGGTGATGTCGGGAACGCAGGATGTCGTGATCGCGGCTGGCGCCGAGAGCATGACCCGCGTCCCGATGTTCACGAACCTGTCGTTCCATGCGAAGGAAGGCGTCGGTGTCGGGCCGCTCAGCGACCGCATCAAGGCGCGCTACGGCGTCGAAGAGTTCAGCCAGTTCGGCGGTGCCGAGATGATCGCCCGCAAATATGGCTTCGACCGCGATACGCTGGATCGCTTCGCGCTCGAAAGCCATCGCCGCGCGGCAGCTGCAACGGCCGCCGGCGCTTTCGCGAACGAGATCATCCCGCTGAACGTCGATGGAACGCCGCGCACGGCCGACGAGGGCATACGTTTCGACGCGACGCTTGAGGGCATCGGATCGGTAAAGCTGCTCCAGGAGGGCGGCGTGATTTCGGCCGCCAATGCCAGCCAGATTTGCGACGGCGCGTCAGGCGCGCTGATCGTTTCGGAGCGTGCGCTGAAGCAATACGGGCTTACCCCGATCGCGCGCATCGTGAACATGACGGTAACCGCCGGCGACCCGGTCATCATGCTGGAGGAGCCGATCCCGGCGACCCGGAAAGCCCTGGCGCGCGCCGGAATGACGATCGAGGACATCGATCTCTACGAGGTCAACGAAGCGTTCGCGCCTGTGCCACTGGCATGGCTGCAAGCGATTGGCGGCGATCCTGCGAAGCTCAACGTGAATGGCGGCGCGATCGCTCTCGGTCATCCGCTGGGTGCAAGCGGAACGAAGCTGATGGCGACCTTGATCCATGCGCTGAAGGTGCGGGGCAAGCGCTACGGCCTCCAGACGATGTGCGAAGGTGGCGGTATCGCCAACGTCACGATCCTCGAGGCACTGTGATGGCACTCAAGACACGCTTCACCGAGCTGCTCGGGATCGAAAAGCCGATCGTCCAGGGCGGCATGATGTGGGTTGGCCGGGCCGAACTTGCCGCCGCCGTCTCCGATGCGGGCGGACTTGGCATCCTGACGGCGCTCACCCAGCCGACACCGGATGACCTGCGGCGCGAAATCGACCGGTGTCGGGCGATGACGGACAAGCCGTTCGGGGTGAACCTGACGATCCTGCCGTCGGTCTCGCCGCCACCCTATGCGGATTATCGCCGCGCGATCATCGAGAGCGGGGTCAAGATCGTCGAGACCGCGGGCCACAAGCCCCACGAACATGTCGAGGACTTCAAGGCGAATGGCATCATCGTTCTGCACAAATGCACCGCGGTTCGCCACGCCCTGTCGGCCGAGCGCATGGGTGTCGATGTCATCTCGATCGACGGTTTCGAATGTGCCGGGCACCCGGGTGAGGACGACATTCCCGGCCTCGTGCTGATCCCGGCCACCGCCGACAAGGTGAAGATACCGATCATCGCCAGCGGCGGCTTCGGTGACGGGCGTGGGCTGGCTGCCGCACTTGCGCTCGGCGCCGAGGGGATCAACATGGGAACACGCTTCTGCGCTACGCAAGAGGCGCCCATTCATGATGCCGTGAAGCAGTTCATCGTCGCCAATGACGAGCGCGCGACCAACCTGATCTTCCGCCGCTTCCACAATACCGGCCGGGTTGCGAAAAACAGCGTCTCCGATCGCGTCGTCGAAATCTCGAAACAGCCCGATGCCGTATTTGAGGACATCAGGCCGCTGGTCGGGGGGGCGCTCGGGCGCAAGGCGCTGGAGACGGGCGACCTTGACGCCGGCCTGGTTTGGGCCGGGCAGATCCAGGGCCTGATCCATGACGTGCCGACATGCCGGGCGCTGCTCGATCGCATCGTCAGCGATGCCGAAGCGATCATCCGCAGCCGGCTTCGCTCGATGATCACGGAATCGCCGCAGGAGACAGTGGCAGCATGAGCTACGAATTCGTCGAGGTCGCGCACGAAGGCGCACTGACCATCGTCACGATCAACCGCCCGGCATCGCACAACGCGCTGCATAGCGCGGCACAGAAGGAATTGGCCGCCGTCTTCGACGCTTTCGCGTCCGACGATAGCCAGTGGGTCGCTATCATCACCGGAGCGGGGCCGAAGGCCTTTTGCGCCGGGCACGATATTCGTGCCGAACCGGTGATCTCGGCCGCGATGGCGCAGCCCCCGGGCTTCGGCGGATTGGCCTCGCGCTTCGATCTCGCCAAGCCGGTGATCGCGGCCGTTAACGGTGTCGCGATGGGCGGTGGTTTCGAGATCGTGCTGGCGTGCGATCTGGCCGTCGCGTCCGCGAACGCTGTCTTTGCGCTCCCGGAGCCGCGCGTAGGGCTCGCGGCGCTAGCGGGTGGCATTCAGCGCCTGCCGCACATGACCGGGTTGAAGCGTGCAATGGACCTGCTCCTTACGGGACGCCGGATTTCAGCGCGGGAGGCGTTCGAACTTGGTCTCATAAACGAAGTTGTCGAAGACGATGTTTTAGGCGCGGCGAAAAGATGGGCCGCCGATATCCTGGCGTGCAGCCCGATGTCTGTCAGAGCCACCAAGGAAGCGACCTTGCGCGGCCTTGCGACGTCGGTTGAAGACGGTCTGCTGTCCGGCTGGGGATATCCGGCGATGGAAGCGATGCTGGGCTCGGCTGACGCGGTGGAAGGGCCGCTCGCCTTCGCGGAAAAGCGCGCGCCAGTGTGGAAAGGACGCTGAGACCGGTTCGGGCGGCCTGCGGAATCATGCGACTTCCTTGCCGCGAGATCCGCTCATGCGGCGATCAGCGCTGACGGAAGGCCCCAAATTCGGGATCGAACGCTTGGCCGGCGGCGCCCGCGACATCACGCTCCCGGACGGCGTGACCGGCTGGTTCGTGCCCGTCACGGGGTCGGGCGTAGCCGACGGCGTCGCCTGGAAAGCCGGCGAATGCCTGACGCTGACCGGCACCTGCCACATCGACGCGGCGGCGGGTAGCGACGTGTTGTTCGCGTATCCGGGCGACACGCGGATTTAAGGCCGGGGCGTCAGTCGCCCGGACCCCACACCATAGGGATATCGTCGAGCTAATGGCCGGCGCGCCGCTCGCATCATGTGCGGGCGGATAGCGAACGCGGTCGGCGACCTCACACGTCTTCGCGTCGAGCGCCGCGTTGCCTGCGCTTCCAACGATCCGGCAGGCCGGGACCTTGCCGGTTTCGTCGATCGTTACCAGTGGCATAGTCTTCCCGGACGCCATGTAGCGGGTCGATGCCTCACCAAGCGCCAAGTCCGGAATGCCGGAAGGGCAGTCTTCGATCAGTGAGGGGTGCCGAGGTACCGCGTGTCGGACGGGCCGATACCCGTGATGTAAACGGTCGCGCCTTCGGACCCCGTCCAGGCGAAATGCGGGTCTCCCGCCGGCTCGGTATAGAAGCTGCCGGGCGCGAGCGATCGGGTCGCATCCTCCTTTGCGACCGGGCCGTACCCGAAGTGCCAGAGACCCGCGACAACCGTCGCCGTGCGATCGTCGCGGTGGGTGTGAGCGGCGATCTTTGTGTTGGGCGGCACCGTGATCGAAATGGTGTAAAGGCCGGGGCGGGCCGGATCGCCCTTGAGGACCCGCGTCGCGATCGCATGGAGGCCGGACGTGCCGGCACCCGCCGCGACGACCGGGAGCGCGCGCGCCTCCTCCGGGTTCAGCCGCCGCTGCAGATCATCCGGCGACGCCGCCGCGACCAGCAGCAACGCGACCGAAGCGAGGGCGCCCGAACGGCGCGCGATCATTTGGCCGCATCCAGGAAGGCGCGGATCATCTTTACCGTTGCATCGGGCTGTTCTTCCATCAGCCAGTGGCCCGAATTCGGGACGACGCCTTCGGTCACGTCGGTCGCCGCGAAACGCATCACCGCCGCCATCTGCGGGCCAAACGATTTCTCACCGCCGATCGCCAGGACGGGCATCGCCAGCTTGCCCTCGGCGAGGAAAGCCTTGTCGTCGATCGCATCCTGATCGAATGCTGCGAATTGCGAGAAGCCGGCGTGCATGGCGCCGGGCGCGGCGTAGAGCTTGGCATAATGCTCACGCGAGGCTTCGCTGAACCGGGCGGGGGTGGCAGAGAACTCGTTCCAGAAACGATCGAGGTAAATCCGCTCGCGTCCCGCGACCAGACGCTCCATGTCGGGACCGCCAAATCGAAAGTGCCAGAGGAGCGGGTTCTTCAGGATCTCTTCCCACGGCCCCACGCCCGGCAGCGGCGCGTCCATCAGCACGAAGCGTTTGACGCGATCGCGATGCTCGGCAGCGAAGGCATAACCGACCATATTGCCGATATCGTGCGTCACGAGATCGACCTTGCCGATTTTGAGCGCGTCGAGCACGCCCGCCATGTCCATGCCCTGCGTCTTCTTGTCGTAGCCGACCGCCGGTTTCGCCGAGAGCCCCATGCCGCGCAGGTCAGGCACGATCACGGTATGGTCGCGCATCAGGTCGCGGGCGAGCGGCGCCCACATGTCACCCGTCTCGCCATATCCGTGGAGCAGCAGCACGGCTGGCCCCTTCCCGCCGATACGGACATGCAGCGAGGTGCCGTTGGTCACGATCTCCTGCGTGTGGAACGCCGGGGAGAAATCGAAATCCTGGGCCCACGCAGCGACTGGAGCGAAGAGCAGCGCCATCGCCGCCAGCGATGCCGAAACGTCGAGTGCCTTCATCATCTGACCCCTAATTCGCTGGTTTCAATCGATACGGACGACGTATGATCGCCAGCGTAACGTTCTGACAGGTCGGAAATGCCGAACCGACATTCCGGGAATCGCGAACCATGAAGCTTGACGGGATTATCGCCTTCGTCGCGGTCGCGGATTGCGGATCGATCAACGAGGCCGCGCGCCAGCTCCGGCTTTCGAAATCGACGGTCAGTGAGAGGCTGACCGAGCTGGAACATGCGCTCGGCGCAAAGCTCTTGAATCGGAATAGCCGCCAGCCGGCCCTGACCGACGACGGCACCGCGCTGCTTGCACGTGCGCGGCGGATCATTGCCGAGACCAATGCCGCGCATGAAGATTTGGCGCGACAGCGCGACGAGGTTGCTGGATCGCTGCGAATCGCCGTCCCGCGCGCGTTCGGCGACCTGCATCTCGGGCCGATCCTCTACACGTTCATGGATCGCTATCCAGACGTCGTCGTGACAGCAGATTTCGACGACCGAATCAGCCACCTGAGCCAAGGCTTCGATGCGGTGGTACGGATCGCGCCCGAAATCCTGCCAAAGGTTGCAACCGAACAGCTTACCATCAGCCGCCGCACGCTCGTCGCCGCGCCGTCCTACCTCGAGCGTCACGGACGGCCCGACACCGTAGAAGACCTTGAGCACCACAAGGCGATCCATTACATGGAACGCGGCCCCGACGACTGGACCTTCAAGGCCGAGATCGAGCGCGTCGTCGCCCGGGTCGCGCCGCGGCTGCGCATCACCTCCTGCTACGCCATGCGCGACGCCGCCATCGCCGGTCTAGGCATCGCGTGGTTGCCGACGTTCCACAGCCAGCAAGCGGTCCGGGCCGGCCTCTTGGAGGTGCTTGATCTCGGCTTGGCCCCCGACATCACGCCGATCACGATCGCCTACCGACATGACCCGCCGGCGAGGCTCCGGGCATTGATCGACCATCTGAAGGCCGCGTTCGGCGATCCGCCGTATTGGGACACTTAACGGGTGAAGAGCGGACCGGAAGCGGATCAAGAGAACGTCACTGTTCCCGAAGACCGCTGATGGCGAATGTCGATTACCGCGCGCTCTCCGCAATCCGCCTCGAGCATTGCCCGGTCTTCCTGCTCGCGCGCCGGCATTGCCGTCTGCCCGTACCGCCGCAGTTCTGGCTGACGATCCTTGATCAGATGCGCCCGAGTGGCTGTATCCCACGCGTCTTAGCCGCAGCGCCATTGCCAGGTTCGAGCGCGCAGCGCCGTCAACGACAAAGATGAGATCCGCCGGTGCCGGAGCCTCTGGTTCAAAATCTGCAAGACCGTCACGACTACACCGGCGGAGGGGGGATCACATCCTCGGCGCCTTCTGGTCCGGGGTTCTGTGGAGGATCGCTGCGCCCTTCGGCGGCGACCCGTGGCGCGCATACGATACATTCGTCACGATGAAGCGCGGCATCACGAGCGATGCGATTTCAGCGCCTTCATGTTTTGGTGACCGGGTCAACGGAGGGCGGTTCACTGAAAATGCCCCAGACCGCCATGAACAGCGCCGCGATAACCGGCCCGATCACGAAGCCATTGAACCCCATAAGCTCGAACCCGCCGAGCGTGGCGATCAAGACGACATAGTCCGGCATGCGGGCATCGCGCCCCACCAGAATCGGCCGCACGACATTATCAACGCTGCTAATGATGAAGAAGCCGCAGCTTCCCAGCGCGATAGCCTGCCAGATCGCGCCGGTGGCGAACAGATAGACCGTGACGGGAACCCAGACGAGACCGGTTCCGATCGCGGGGAACAAGGAGAAGACACCCATTGCGACACCCCACAGCAAGGCGCCGGGCAGCCCCAAGGCCCAGAACACGAGTCCGCCGGTGGTACCCTGAAGGATAGCGACGATCAGGCTGCCCTTGATGGTCGCGCGGATCACCGCGACGAACTTGCCGATCAACACGGCACGCTGCTCGTGAGTGAGCGGAATGGCGCGCTCTATCCGCGCGGCCAGCGCATGCCCGTCGCGCAGCAGGAAAAAGGTCAGGTAGAGCATCACGCCAAGCGCGACAAAGAACCCGAGCGTGCCCTGGCCGATGCTCAGAACCTGCGCGGCCACCGTCTGAAAGCTGCTCGCGAAGCCTCGACCGAGTTTGACACGCAGCCCATCCACGTCTCCCATCCCGACGTCGGTAAGCCAAGCTCTCAGCCAGCCGGGCAGATGCGTCTGCGTTTCGACGAACAGCCGACCGAGATCGATCTCTCCGCCGCGCACGCGGCTGTAGAATGCCGTCGCTTCGCGCAGGAGCGCTGCGGCAAGCAGCATCGCTGGAACCACGACCACGACCACGATGATGAGCAAGGTTATCAGTGCCGCGCCACTGCGATGCCGCGGCATCGCACCGAGTATGCGCGCATTGAGCGGCTCGAACAGCACCGCCGCGATCACCGCCCATAGGATCGCGCCTGAAAACGGTGCGATCAACCAGAGAAAGGCCACCGTCGCGGCGGCAACCAGGGACGGCAGGAAGATGCGCGCCTGCGTTTTGTCTGCCGGGTGTCCGGTCATGCCGGCAGGACGCGGCTGCGCCGGCTCGCCGCATTGCCGGCGAGACGGTGGTGGACGAATGGCTTGCAGCCTTCGAGCAATATCAGAACGATCACGCCCAGGCTGGCTGCGAGCGCCATGTCGCGCCAGCGGATCGACCCGAATTGAAGCAGGGCCTGAGACTGTGGCAGGAACAGGATCACCGCGGTCACGCTCGCGATGGCGCCAAGGACATATCGCAGCGCCGCGTTGGGCCGCGCGACCGCCTGGCCGAGCGAGGTACTGAACGCGCGGTTGACCAGAATCAGCGCGACGATCTCCGCGACCAGCGCGAAGAAGACGACCGCGCGCAGTTCGTCTTCGGACATTCCCGACCATCGCTCGACCAGGAACACCAGTGCCAGCATCGCGAACGCGGTACCGCCTTGGAACACGCTCCACACGATCATCGGCACGGAGAACAGTGGCTCGGCGGGATCACGAGGGCGCCGCCGCATGATGTCGTCCTCCGCGCGTTCAGCCTCGAACACCAGCGCGCAGACCGGGTCGATCACCATTTCGAGCAGTGCGATGTGGATCGGGCCGAACAACACCGGCAATCCGAAGAACAGCGGCAGCAGTGCCAATCCGGCGATCGGCACATGAACAGCGAAAATGAAGGACATCGCCTTGCGGATATTGTCGTAGATCCGCCGCCCGAGCCGGACCGCTTGCACGATCGCCCCGAAATCGTCGTCGGTCAGGACCATCGCGGAGGCCTCCCGTGCGACATCGGTGCCGCGCTTCCCCATTGCGATGCCGATGTGCGCGGCCTTGAGCGAGGGCGCATCGTTGACGCCATCGCCGGTCATCGCGACGATTTCGCCATCGGCCTTGAATGCCTGCACGATGCGCAACTTCTGCTCGGGCATGATACGCGCGAAGACGGTGACGCTCTTCAACCGCTCGACGAGCTGTGCGTCGTCCAGCGCGGCGAGATCGCCGCCGGTAAGGACATCGCCGGTGGCGATCCCGGCCTGATCCGCGATCGACCGTGCCGTGGCGGCATAGTCGCCGGTGATCATGACGACTCGAATGCCCGCGCGGCGACATTCGGCGACGGCACCCGGCACGCTGGGGCGGATGGGGTCGGCCAACCCGATGAGGCCGCTCAGCGTATACTCATAGCCCTGTTGCGTTTCGCACCAGTCGCGGTCGCGGGGCGTCGCCGTGGCAACGGCGAGGACGCGCATCCCGCGCACCGCCATCGCCTCGATGGCTGTGGTCATTTCGGCCAAAGCCTTCTGGGGCAGGTGACAAAGGCCGGCAATCGCCTCCGGGGCGCCTTTGGCGGCGATCGTCAGGGCTGCGCCGTCATCCCAGATATTCGACATTGCGAGCAGCTCCGGGCGCAGCGCATAGGCCTGAACCAGCGCGCGCTTCGGCGCCGCCGATCCCGGGGCGGCACCGACCGCGGCGTGAAGAGCGATCTCCATCGGATCGGTCGGCTCCACCGCGCTGGCGAGCGCGGCGGTTTCGATCAGGCCGCGATAGGCTTCGGGGATGCCTGCCCCCGGTGCGAGTGCGAGCGTCTCCCCCGATGCGAGCCAGAGTTCGGCGACCGACATGCGGTTCTCGGTCAGCGTGCCGGTCTTGTCCGTACACAGCACGGTTGCCGAACCAAGCGTTTCGATCGCCGCCGCGCGACGCGTGAGCACGCCGACCCTGCCGATCCGCCAAGCGCCCATCGCGAGGAATACCGTCAGGACGACCGGAAATTCCTCAGGCAGCATCGACATGCCGATCGCGATGCCGGCGAGGACCGCCTTGATCCAGCCAACGCCCGATAGCCCGGTGAGCAGTACGACCAGCAGTGCGACCGCGGCGCCGCCAACCGCGCACCACGTGACGATCCGTGTCGTTTCGCGGTGCAGACGCGGCGCTTCGGTGTCGAGCGTGACGAGCGCCTGGCCGATCCGGCCGATTTCGCTGCGTGGCCCCGTCGCCACGACGCGGGCAATGCCGGTGCCGCGTGTGACGAGCGACCCGGAAAACACGAAAGGTTGCCCTTCGCCACCAGCGCGGCGGGTGTCGACTGCGATGTTCGCGGCGGCGACCGTCTTGCCGACCGGCAGCGATTCCCCGGTGAGCAGCGATTCGTCCGTCTGGAGATCCGCCGCTTCCACCAAGATGGCATCGGCGGCCACCCGGTCGCCCTGTTCCAGAACCAGCAGATCGTCCCGGACGACATCGTGCCCGGCGACGCGCACGCGCGTGCCGTCCCGGATCACCAGCGCGCGCGGAGCCGACAGATCGCGCAGCGCGTCCAGGACATGTTCCGTGCGAGCTTCCTGGATGACGGTGACGGCGACCGAGAAGGTCGCGAAGACGAGCAGGATCAATGCCTCGGCCCGGTCGCCGAGCAGCAGATAGGCGAAGCCGCCCGCCAAAAGCAGCAAAAGCATCGGTTCGCGCAGCACGTCGAATATGATCCGCGTCGTGGAGCGTCGGCGCGCCTGGGCCAATACGTTCGCGCCTTCGACGGTCAGACGCTCCGCCGCCGTCGCGGCGGTCAGACCTTTGAGCCGATCGCGCCCAGCCGCCGTCATGCGTCGCACCGATGCGCGGCGGGGATCATACCGCCGTGCCGACGACCATACCGATCCCGGCGGTCAACGCCATTGCCAGCGCCCCCCAGAAGGTCACGCGCAAGGTCGCGGTCCAGATCGGAGCGCCTCCGGCGCGCGCGCCGATACCGCCCAACAGCGCGAGGAACAGGAGTGAGCCGGTGGCTTCACCCAGCGCGAGCCATCGGCCGGGGACGATGAATATGATCGCCAGCGGCAGCGCGGCGCCGGTGGTGAAGGTGGCGGCGGACGTGAAGGCCGCCTGGATCGGGCGTGCGGCCGTGATGCGCGAGATGCCGAGTTCGTCACGGGCATGGGCTGCGAGGGCATCCTTCGCCATCAGTTGGCGCGCGACGACCTGGGCGGTCGCCGGATCCACGCCGCGTTCGACATAGATGCCGGCAAGCTCGTTCACCTCGGCGGCGATATCTCCCGCCAATTCGCCGCGTTCGCGCGCGAGGTCGGCCTGTTCGGTGTCCGATTGCGAGCTGACCGAAACATATTCGCCCGCCGCCATCGACATCGCCCCGGCGACCAGCCCGGCGGCGCCCGCAACCAGGATATCCCCCGGTTTCGCGGCGGCGGCGGCCACGCCGATGATGAGACTCGCAGTCGAGACGATCCCGTCGTTGGCGCCGAGCACGGCGGCACGAAGCCATCCGATCCGGGAGACGAGGTGTCGTTCGCGATGAACGGGCAGTCTGGTCATTGCGGTTCCAGTCCTTGGGGCACTTTGTCAGCATCTGGTCCGGCTGGCTTGCCGATCAGCGGTTGGGCGCGGTCGGTCGCTGCCTTCGCGCCGGTATCACGATGATAGATATCAGGCAGGTAGCGGATGCCGCCGATGTCGTCGGGCTCGGCCGTGAAATACGCGACATAGACCGGGATCGGCGCGGCCAGAGCGATGGTGCGCGTCCGGCCGGTGGCGACCGCCGCTTCCACGTCGGTGCGACTCCAGCCGGGCTGCTTCGCGAGGAGCGCGGTGACGAGGCCAAGCGCGTCCCCGACCCGGACGCAGCCGTGGCTATAGGCCCGAACGTCTTCGGCGAAGAGGTTCTGGTCGGGCGTGTCGTGCAGATACACGCTGAACCCGTTCGGCATGATCAGCTTCATCCGGCCGAGGGCATTGTGCGGGCCTGGGCGCTGGCGATAACGCCCGCCTTGCAGGACATAGCCTTTCCCGGCCGCTTGGGCCGGATGGTTGCGCAGCAGCGCGGCGGTGCTTTCTCGTGCGATCGAGGACGGAATCTCCCACCAGGGATTGAGGATCACACCCGCGACGTTCGCGGCGAATACGGGCGTTGGCGATGCTCTCTTCCCGACCACCACTTTCCATCGCCCGATCATGTGTCCGCCGTCCCAAAGCGTCGCTTCGAAGGCTGCCGTATTGACGAGCAGGTAGCGTGGCCCGAGCGCGCGCGGCATCCAGCGCCATCGATCCATATTGGCGGCAAGCGTGGCGCGGCGTGCCGAGTCGCTTTCCCGGTGATAGGCTGTGCGAAGCGCCGTATAGAACGGGTGGGCGGGACGCGCGGATTCGAAAAGCGCGTCGATCCGGTCCGTCGCCACGGCCTGTTCCACGCGCTTCGCGGCGTCGGGCTGATCGGTCGTATCGGCGATATGCCAGCCGGTTCGAAGCGCGGCGTTGCAGCAGCCATGCCGGTACGCTTCGAGCAGATGCGTGGCGGTGCTCGACGCGGCGGCATCGAGAGCGGCTGGTTCGCCCGCATCCATCGCGGCCTGGACGATGCTCGCTTGTGAGCTGACAGGCTCGAGTCCGTCGTCAGCGGCCGCATTGAGCCATCCGATGAGGCGGGTGGCCTGTGGTCGCGTCCAATGCGGCTGACCGCCATCGGCGGCTGGGGCAGCGGAAATCAACAGCGGAATGCAGCAGAGGAGAAGGATACGTACCATCCCGGTCTCATCAGCGGATGGGCGCGGCGTGCCTATAGGGATTTGTACGAAGCGCGGACCTCTGGGGGGCGGAAAGCCGGCACTACGTAGCAATCCGTATTGGGTCGGTGTCGGCATGCGAACAAAGCTGCCCGTGGTCAGCCCCGATCGGTGGGCGTTTCGCATCGATAACAAGGACCGCGCAATGGCTTATGCGACTGTAAATCCCTATTCGGGCGAGGTTCTTCAGACCTTTCCCGAAACGAGCGACGTCGAGGTTCAACAGGCTATCGCGCAGGGCGACCTTGCGTTCAAGGCGTGGCGCCAGACGACGTTCGCGCATCGCGCCGCCGTGATGCGCAGCGCCGCGACGCTGCTGCGGGGCGACGCGGACCGCTTCGCGCGATTGCTGACGCTCGAGATGGGCAAGCTGTTGAGCGAGGCGATGGCGGAGGTGGAACTCTCCGCCGCGATCTTCGACTATTACGCCGACAATGCCGAGCGTCTGCTCGCCCCCGAGCGGCTTCCGGTCGCCGACCCGGCCGAAGGCGAAGCGACGCTGGTCTGTGAGCCGCTCGGGCTGCTGCTCGCGATCGAGCCGTGGAATTTCCCCTATTATCAGATCGCGCGCATCATCGCGCCGCAGCTTTCCGCCGGCAACACCATCCTCCTCAAACACGCCGCCAACGTGCCGCAATGCGCGGCCGCGTTCGAAGCGCTGATGCGCGATGCCGGGCTGATCGCGGGCGGGTTCCAGAACCTGTACGCCAACCACGACCAGATCGAGGCGATCATCAACGATCCGCGCGTCCACGGCGTCGCGCTGACGGGATCGGAAACCGCAGGTGCGGTGGTGGCCGCGCAGGCGGGCCGCGCACTCAAGAAATCGACGATGGAACTGGGCGGCGCAGATGCGTTCGTCGTGCTCGCCGACGCCGATCTCGAAAAGACCGTGCCGTGGGCGGTGTTCGGCCGCCACTGGAACGGCGGACAGGTCTGCGTGTCGTCCAAGCGCATGATCGTCGTCGATCCGGTCTACGACGCGTTCCTAGACCGTTATACCAAGGGCGTTGCCGCGCTGCGCATGGGCGATCCGCTCGATCCCGGAACCACGCTCGCGCCGCTGTCGTCGCAAAAGGCGGCGGACGATCTCAAGGCGATGGTCGCGAAAGCGGTCGAACATGGCGCCACCGCCACGCCGGTCGGCCCCGAGGCACCCAACCGCGGCGCATTCGTGCAGCCGGTGATCCTCACCGACATCGGCGAGGACAATCCCGCGCGGCATTGGGAGTTTTTCGGCCCGGTATCGATGCTGTTCCGCGCGAAGGACGAGGACGATGCCGTGCGCATCGCCAATGATTCACCGTTCGGGCTGGGAGGATCGGTGTTCACGTCGGATACGAAGCACGGCGCCGAGGTGGCCGCGCGGATTTCGACCGGGATGGTGTTCGTCAACCATCCGACGATGGTGAAGGCCGACCTGCCGTTCGGCGGCGTCCGCCGGTCGGGCTATGGCCGCGAACTGCTCGGCCTCGGCCTCAAGGAATTCGTCAACCACAAGCTGATCGATGTCGTCGACATCGACGCACCGTTCTGAACGAGGGCAGGGATCATGGAAAAGACAATGAAAGCGGCGGTCGTCCGCGAATTCGGCAAGCCTCTGGTCATCGAGGAGGTGGCCGTGCGGATGCCGGGTCCGGGCCAGATCCTCGTCAAGATCGCGGCGACGGGTGTGTGTCACACCGATCTGCACGCGGCGGAAGGCGACTGGCCGGTCAAACCCAACCCGCCGTTCATTCCCGGCCATGAAGGCGTCGGCCATGTCGTCGCGGTCGGCGCGGGCGTCACCCATGTCAAGGAAGGCGACCGCGTCGGCGTGCCGTGGCTCTACACCGCCTGCGGGCATTGCGTGCATTGCCTCGGCGGCTGGGAGACATTGTGCGAGGACCAGCAGAACACCGGCTATTCGGTCAACGGCAGCTTCGCCGAATATGTCATCGCCGATCCCAATTACGTCGGACATCTCCCCGCCAACGTCGGCTTCGTCGAGATCGCGCCGGTGCTGTGCGCGGGCGTGACGGTCTACAAGGGCCTCAAGGTCACCGACACCAAGCCGGGGGACTGGATGGCGATCTCGGGCATCGGCGGGCTGGGCCATATGGCGGTGCAATATGCCAAGGCGATGGGATTGAACGTCGTCGCGGTCGATATCGACGACGCCAAGCTGCGGCTGGCCGAGGAGCTCGGCGCGACGCTGACGGTGAACGCGCGCAACACCGATCCCGCCGCGTTCATCAAGAAGGAGATCGGCGGCGCGCAGGGCGTGCTGGTGACGGCGGTCTCGCCGATCGCCTTCGCGCAGGCGATGGGTATGGTGCGTCGCGGCGGGACGGTCGCGCTCAATGGCCTGCCGCCGGGCGATTTCCCGCTGTCGATCTTCGATACCGTGCTCAACGGCATCACCGTGCGCGGTTCGATCGTGGGAACACGGCTCGACCTTCAGGAAGCGCTCGATTTCGCGGGTGACGGCAAGGTCCGCGCGACCGTGGCCACCGATACGCTTGAGAATATCAACGATATCTTCGGGCGGATGCATCGCGGCGAGATCGAGGGACGGATCGTGATCGACTTCGAGAAAGGGTGAAGCGCCCGGCGCAAGGCCACCGACTCGTCATGCGCCGGCCTGCCGTGCTGTCCTTCAGCACGGCAGGCCGGTTGATTCGTGGAGGGGAGCGCGTTGCGCGAAGGCTGCGGAGCCGGGACCGGTGGTTGAAAAATCGCGGTTTGAGCATCGCGACGGGGCGCGACCGGGGAGACCGACGGAGGCCACGCCAACCCGGCGCAGATGATCGTGCGCCGGGTTGGGTCGCTTCAACCCAGAATGCGCGACACTTCCTTGCGATGCGCCGCATGGAGCGCTTTCGCACAGATCTCCGTGGCCGCCTCGCGAACCCGCTCGAGCTGTTGTTCGGCATAAAGCTTGTCGAGACCTTCGACGACCGCATCGATGTGCAGATGCCGGGTGCTCGCCATCTGGAAGATCGTGCCGAGATAGTGATCGAAGCCTTCGCGAAGTGCGATCAATTGCCCCTGCTCGGCGAGCCACGCATCGGTCGAGGCCGATGTCGTGATGCCGAGCATATGGACTCCGGCGAGCAACGGCTTGGCCACGCGGGGATGGTCGCGATCCGGCTTGAACCCGCCGCCGAGGACGCGATCGACATAGCCCTTGATCATCGCCGGCGGGAGGCCGAACCAGATCGGGTAGATGAAGGTGAGTACGTCGCACCGCCGGATTTCGCGCAGATCATCGAGCGTCGCGAGCTGAGGCCCTTCGCCGATATATTCGAGGATCGGATCGAAGCGGACGGCGTAGAGATCGCGCAGGCACGCGACCTGGCCGCACGCCCGCACGGTTTCGCAATAGGTGGCGGCGATCTGGTGATTGAAACTGTCGCTGCGTGGATGGCACAGCACCACGAGATGCCGGATCGGTTCGATGGTCACGCAGGTGCCTCCTTCAATGTTTGATGAAGAGCGGGATCGGGCAATCGTCCAGCAAGCGCTCGGTCACGCCCCCGAACAGACCTTCGATAAGGCGCGCGTGGCTGTAGCCACCCATCACGACATAGGCGGGTTTGAGCGTGTCGATCCATTCGAGGATCAGGAAACCGGCCTTCTCGCCGAACGCCAACTCTTGATGCACATGATTGGCGATGCCGCGTTCCGACAGATACTCGGTCGCCTTCAGCGCGGGCAGGCCGAGCGAACCGTCGTCGATCTCCAGCACGGTGACCGACGCGGCATGACATAGCAACGGCATCGCCGCGAGCATCGCCTCGTTCGCGCCCGGTGATCCGTCCCAGAGGAGAAGGACGTCGCCGTGAACATGCATCCCAGCCGGCGTACCCGGCACCGCGAGAACCGGCTTGTTCGCGCGCACCAAGGTATCGCCGATGGCTTTGTGCATGGCGGGAAAGAGCAAGTCCCGTGGCGAACTCAGCACGACAAGGTCGGCGAGCGGCGCGACACGGGCGAGTTCGGTCGCCAGTTCGCCGCGACGCTCGATCCAGTCGTATCGGAGACCGCTGCGGTCGAGTTCGGCGCGGGCGGCGACGACCGCCTGCGTGGCGGTTTCCGGCTCCAGCACCATCGGCCCGAACAGCGGGTCGGCGCCAACCGACGCGATCGGAACGGTGAGGTCGAGGCAGAGCAACGTGCCGTCCAACGCGCGGGCGACATCGAGGGCGGCCTCCAGCCGCGATGCGAGGCCGGCGTCATCATGGACGAGCAAAAGGATCTTGTTCATTCTCCGGTCCCTCGGCTTCGGGTGATGGTCGTGCCGACCACCACGGTATCAGGCGGCGCGCCGCATCGACGTTGCTGCCGCCTCGCGCTGCGCGGTCTGCAAGGCTTCCATCGTTTGACGGCCGATTTCGCCGGCGTGTTCCGCAACGTGTTTGAAGCCGGTCTGGACGAAAGCGGTCCAGGCCTCCAACGCGTCGGTTGGAGAGGACGCGTCGGAGATCGCCTCGGCGAGCTTGAGGCCGTCCGCCGTGCGTTGATTCAGAAGCGCGAGCGCCTGGCGCTGGCGATCGATCACGGTCTTGAGCATGGTGGCCTGAAGACGTGGCCCCATCACCAGCAGCTTGCCGATTTCCGGGATGGCCTGCGTGACGGACGTCTCGCTCGTGGAATCGGATTGAGTCGATGCCGGCGCGTGCTGATCTTCACTCATGTCGATCTCCCGTCGAATGATCCAACGATGACGCCGATGTGCATCTTCGACGCCGCGCCCCGCTATACGGGATGTTACGCGGTATCGGTTGGCGGCGCGCCACCGGCCGATGGTGCCATGGCAAGAAGATCGGCCGCCGTGCCGACGTGGAGTTTGCGCATCAGGCGGCCGCGATGGTTCTCGACCGTGCGATGGCTGATCCCCAGTTCGATGCCGATCTGTTTGTTGGTCAAACCGCGCACGACCCCGTCGAGCACATCGCGCTCGCGGCGGGAAAGGCTCTCGAGCGTTGCCGGGCGGTGGCCCGCCGGCCGGAGCGATCCCGGCGCTGCCGACATCAGCCGATCCCCGGCCGCCGGGTGAGGCGCGCGACGGCATCGACCAGCGCATATTCACGCAGCGGCTTTTCGAACACGGCGGCGAAACCCGCGTCCCGTGCGTCACGCTCCAGCTCGGCCGACGCATAGGCCGAGACGAGGATCGCGGGGCCATCCCATTCCAGCGCCCGCATGGCCTTGAGGACGGCGATGCCGGTCTGGTCGTCGAGACGATAGTCTGCGACCAGGCAATCCGGCCTTCGCAGCGCGACATCGGCGAGTAGCGGCTGCCCCCCCGGATATGCCCTGACATCGAACCCCCGTGCCTGGAGGAGCAACTGCATGGAGCGACGCACCCCCGCATCATTTTCGACGATCAGGACTCTTGGCCGATGGCCCGCAGTTGATCCCGTAACAGCCTTCATTCGATGACCCTTGGCAAACGCCGCTATGTTGCGCGGCGCCAGGGTCCGGTCGTTACGTAAAGCTCCTAAGGATCACGCGCCCATACCTGCCGCGAAGGCGATTCTGAGCGCGTCCGAGAGGCTCCGCACATCGAGCTTGGTCATCACGTTCGCGCGGTGAACTTCGACCGTTCGCGGGGAGATGCCGAGATCATAAGCGATCGTCTTGTTGGGCAAACCCTGAGCGAGGCCGTCCAGCACCTCACGCTCCCGCGCCGTCAGACTGGCGAGTATGACCTCGGCTTCGGCGGCGCGCGCCGTCGCACCGTCGGTCGCGGCGATGCGTTCGAACGCGTCTTCGATGGCGGCGAGCAGCGCCGCCTTTTCAAACGGCTTCTCGAGGAAATCGACCGCACCCGCCTTCATCGCGCGGACCGCGATGCCGATGTCGCCGTGTCCGGTCATGATGACGATCGGCATCGTCACCCCGCGCTCGGCGAGCATGCGCTGAACGCCCAGCCCGTCGATGTCCGGCATCCGGACATCGAGCAGAATGCAGCCATATTCGACATGGCGAACCTCCTTGAGAAAGGCCGTGCCGGATTGCCAGGTTTCCACCACATAACCCGAGGTCTTGAGCATATACCCGGCCGAACGCCGGATCGCGTCTTCGTCATCGACGATGTGAACGTGTTTCTTATCGATCATTGTCGTCCTCCATACAGGCGCGAACCAACGTGAAATGGAAGTCGCTGCCGCCGCTCTCGCGCGGCTCCATCCAAATACGACCGCCATTGGCTTCGACGATCGTGCGGCATATCGAGAGACCAAGGCCCATCCCCTCGGCCTTGGTGCTGACGAAGGCGGTGAAAAGCTGAGCGGCGATCGCTGGCGAAACCCCCGCGCCGGTGTCCGATACCGTCACCCGCACCATTTCGGCAGCTTCCGCGCGGGTCGAGACGACGAGACGCCGTGTGTCGCTCCCGCGCATCGCTTCGCAGGCGTTGCGGATGAGGTTGATCAACACTTGTTGGATCTGGACGCGATCGACCAGTACCGGCGAGGCGTAGGGATCGAGATCGAACGCCGGTTCGATCCCCTGTTCGCGCGCGCCCATCAGGCCGAGGACGGACGCCTCGTTGATGAGGCTCGGCAACGGTTCGACGGTTTTTTCGACTTCGCCGCGCGACACGAAATCGCGCAGGCGCCGGACGATACGCCCTGCGCGCAGCGCTTCCTTCGCGGTATCGTCGAGGGCCTCGCGGATCATCGGAAAGTCGTCGGGATCGGGTTCGGCGAGCTGATCGCGAACCGCCTCGACATAATTGGCGATCGCGGTGATCGGCTGGTTGAGTTCGTGCGCCAGAGTCGACGCCATCGTCCCCATCGCGCTGACCCGGGAGACGTGGATGAGTTCCGACTGGAGCGTTTCCAGCCGCGCTTCGGTCTGCCGACGCTCGGTGAGGTCGCGGATGAATCCGGTGAAGATGCGCTGGCCACCCCCTGCCGCCTCGCCGATCGCCAATTCCATCGGGAAGGTGGTCCCGTCACGGCGCGCGCCGAACACCACGCGGCCGATGCCGATGATTCGCCGCTCCCCGGTTTCCAGATATCGACGGATATACCCATCGTGACGTTCCCGATCGGGCGATGGCATCAAGACACTCACGTTCTGCCCGACCACGTCGTCTTCGCTGTGCCCGAACAGCGTCTGGGCGGCGGTGCTGAACGACAGGATGATGCCCGCCGCGTCGATCACCACCATCGCGTTAGGGACGGTCGAGAGGATCGAACTCAAGTGACTTTCGCGCGAGCGCATCAAGTCCTCGGCGGCGCGGCGTTCGGTGATATCGGACACGATTTTCGCAAAGCCGCGCAACGCGCCGCCCTCGTCACGAAGCGCCGTGATCGACACCGCCGCCAAAAATTCGGACCCGTCCTTTCGCAGGCGCCAGTCCTCTTCTTCGAAACGCCCTTCGGCCGCCGCCCGCGCCAGGCCGATTTCCAACTTGTTCGCGGCGATGGCGTCGGGCGGATAGAACAACGCGGTATGTTGCCCGATCACCTCGGCCTCGCTCCAACCCTTGAGGCGTTCGGCGCCTTCGTTCCAGATCGTGACGTGCCCGCCGGGATCGAGCATGTAGATGGCGTGGCCGTGCGCGCCATCGATCAACAGATTGAGTTCCTCTGCGACGATCGTGGCGCGGCGATCGCTTCGGATCGCGGCGCGGCGCGCGCGATTCAGCACGCCGCCCGCCAAAATGATACCGGCGGCAGTCAGGACGAAGGCGATGGCTTCAACCAGATCGGCGGTGCCGAAGGCGCGCGCGCCCGAAAAATAGCACCCGAACGCGAGCGACAGCACGGCCGCCGCGGTTGCCTCGGCGGTTCCGCTCCAGATCACGGTCATCAGGATCGCAAACGAGAAGGGAAGAAAAGCGTCGCGCTCGCCCAACACCGGCTGCAACGCCCATCGCGCGGCGGCCGTCAGCAGTACCGTCAGGACAGCGAAGCCGTAGCGTGCGAGGGCGGGGCGCCGATCGGGCGGCATCAGTCTGTTTCTCGCGTCGACATCGCCTCGCGGACCTCGGCTGTTATCGGCATCGCAGCCGCCGCCGCGCCTATACACGTTTCTGAAGCGCATCGAAATACTTGAAAAAGCCTGTTTCCGTCCAGCCCTCATGCCATGTTGCATTGCGACAGGTTGCTTTCGGTCGACATGCGGGAAACTACGCATGGCCGGTGCATATCGTCAGGAGCAAGGTCGGTCTCGCAGTTCCCAACGGGTGAGATACACGATGACGATCCGCAACCTATCCCCTCTGCTGCGACCCACCAGCGTCGCGTTGATCGGCGCATCGGCCCGTGCCGGCGCGATCGGGGCGGTCGTGCTCGAGACCATGCGCTCCGCAGGGTTCGCTGGCACGATCTATGCGGTCAATCCGCATCCCGTGACACAGGATGGTGCGGTTTGGGTTCCGTCCATCGCGGCACTCGGCAGCGCGCCAGACCTTGCGATCATCATGACGCCGGCGCCGACGGTTCCGGACATCATCGCCGAACTCGGCCGCATCGGCACGCGCTGCGCGGTGGTGATCTCGGCCGGGATCACCGAGGCCAACGGCCTTCGCCAGAAGATGCTCGACGCGGCCAAGCCGCACGGCCTTCGCATCGTCGGCCCCAATTGTCTCGGCATCGTGGCGCCGCACGCGCGGCTGAACGCAACCTTCGCACGCAGCCCGGCGACTCCTGGGCGGCTGGCGTTCATCTCGCAGAGCGGCGCGCTCGTCACCGCGATGCTCGGGTGGGCGCAGACCCGCGATATCGGATTCTCCGGCATCGTCTCGGCGGGTGACATGGCGGATGTCGATCTCGGCGATCTGATCGACCTGTTCGCGGTCGATCCGCATACCGATGCGATCCTGATGTACGTCGAAGGTGTCACGGACGCCGCCAAGTTCATGGCGGCCGCGCGCGCGGCGGCGCGGATCAAGCCGGTGATCGCGATCAAGGCCGGCCGATCGCCCGAGGCCGCCAAAGCGACACTCTCCCATACCGGGGCTTTGGCCGGATCTTACGAGGTCTACCGCGCCGCGTTCGACCGTGCCGGCATCGTCACGGTGGAGACGCTGTCCGAACTGTTCGACGCGGCGGAAATCCTGACGGCCGGGCCGGCGGGAGCCGGTGAGCGGCTCGGCATCGTCACCAACGGCGGCGGCGCCGGTATTCTTGCCGTCGATGCGCTGCCCGACGCGGGCGCGTCGCTTGCGACGCTGTCAAGCGAGACGATCGCCACGCTCGACGGCGCACTGCCCGAGGGTTGGTCGCGGAGCAATCCCGTCGATGTCATCGGCGATGCCGGGCCGGAGCGGTATCGGGTGGCGGTGAAGGCGCTGTTGGCCGACCCCGCGGTCGACGCGTTGTTGATCATGAACTGCCCTACCGCCCAAAACGACGCCGCCGCGATCGCAGCGGTCATCGCCGACGAGGTCGCCGGCGCGCGTGCCAAGGCGATCGACAAACCCGTTCTCGTGAGCTGGCTCGGCGACATGAACACGAAGCCGGTGCGCGACGCGATGAACCGTGCGCGGATACCCGCTTATGCGACACCGGATGATGCCGTCCGCGGGTTCGGATATCTCCTCGCCGCCGCGCGCGCCCGACATGCGCTGACGGATGCGCCCGCCGCGACGCGCGAGACCACGGTCGACATCGCAGCCGCCCGGCATGTCATCGCCGAGGTCAGGGGGGCGAAGCGCACGGTCCTGAACGAAGTCGAGGCCAAGGCACTGTTGGACGCCTTCGGCATTCCCACGGTCCCGACCCGGCTGGCGCGATCCGTCGGAGAGGTCGGCGAGATGTGTGGTTTCCTAACCCCGCCCTTCGCGGTCAAGGTGGTTTCGCCCGAGCTCAGCCATAAGTCGGACGTCGGCGGCGTCGCGCTCGACCTTCACGACCGGAAGGCCGCCGAGGCGGCGGCGGCGGCGATGGAAACGCGGATCACGCGCGAGCATCCCGAGGCGTGGATCGAGGGATATTCCGTCCAGGAGATGGTCGTGCGCCCGCATGCCCATGAGCTCATCGCCGGGATCGCGACGGACCCGACGTTCGGGCCGCTGGTGATGGTCGGCGCCGGCGGAACCGGCGTCCAGATTATCGACGACACCGCGCTCGATCTCGTGCCGATCGACCATGCGCAGGCGCATGCCCTGATCGGACGGACGCGCATCTCGAAGCTTCTCGCCGGCTACAGAAACGTGCCCGCCGCGGATACCGATGCGGTCGCGGGCGTGCTCGATGCGTTGTCGGCGCTGTGCGTCGCGCTTCCCGACGTCATCGAACTCGACATCAATCCGCTGATCGTCGATCAGCATGGGGTGATCGCGCTCGACGCGCGCGTTCGGATCACGGCGTCCGCGGACACGCAGCCGCACCTCGCCATCGCGCCGACGCCGCTACACTGGGCAGCGGAGCTTGAGACGCGGAGCGGCTTGCACATCTTCGTGCGCCCGGTGCGCGCCGACGACGAAGCGCTGCTTGCCGAATTTTTCGAGCATGTCACGCCGGAGGATCTGCGGTTTCGCTTCCTGAGCAGCGTCGATCACGTCGGCCATGATCGTCTCGCGATGATGACGCGGGTCGATTATCGCCGGACGATCAGCTTCCTGGCGTTCGACCAGACGCGGACGTCGGTCATCGCGACCGCGATGCTCGCGACCGATCCCGACCGGACCCATGCCGAGGTCGCGCTGGTGACACGGGCGGACATGAAGGGGCGAGGCGTAAGCTGGTCGCTGTTCGCGCACGTGCTGCGCTATGCCCGCGCCGAGCGGATCGGAACGGTCGAGGCGATCGAATGCGCGGATCATGAAGCCGCAATCCGAATGGAGCGTGAAATGGGCTTCGTCGCGGAGGCCGACGCCGATGATCCGAGCATGCGTATCGTCCGTCGGCTGTTCTCAATGGAGGAGGCGGTGTGAAGAAGCGTCTTCTCGTCATTGACGGGCATCCGGACGCTGATCCGGCGCGGTTCGTTCACGCGCTCGCCAAGCGATACAGCGACGGGGCCGAGCAGGGTGGCCACGAGGTTCGGACGATCAAGGTCGCGGAGCTTGGCTTTCCGCTGGTTGCCTCGCGCGTCGATTGGGAAAGCGGCGATCTTCCGCCCGACATTCGAGACGCGCAGGACGCGATCGCCTGGGCCGACCATCTGACCATTTTATATCCCTTGTGGCTCGGTGACATGCCCGCGCTGCTGAAAGGGTTTCTGGAGCAGGTGATGCGGCCCGGCTTCGCGTTCGTCGCGCGCGAAGGCAAGCTGCCCGAGAAGCGGCTGAAGTCGCGCACGGCGCGCCTGGTCGTGACGATGGGAATGCCGGCTCTGTTCTACCGCGCTTATTATGGCGCGCACAGCGTGAAGAGTTTCGAGCGCAACATCCTGAGGTTCGTGGGTATCCGGCCGTTCGCGCATGTCCTGATCGGCAATGTCGAGGGCAACGCCTCGGCGCGGGCGGGGTGGCTCGATGATCTTTTCGATTTCGGCGAGGCCGGAATCTGATCGTCCCGCGCACAGTGTTTCAGATGGAGGCAGGAATGACACATACCGATCCCAAGGCAGCTCCGCTGCACGTCGTCATTCTCTGCCATCCCGATGACAGCAGTTTCAACGCGTCGGTCGCCCACGCATATTGCGATGCCGTGCGCGCCAAAGGGCACCGGGCGATCCTGCGAGACTTGTATGCGATGGGCTTTCACCCCGTCCTCAAGGGCGAGGAACGGCCGGGGCCGACATTCCGTCTGTTCCCCGACGTGGCGGACGAACTCGCGATCCTTGAGGACGCCGTCGCATTCGTCTTGGTCTATCCAATCTGGTTCGGGACACCGCCGGCGATGCTCAAAGGCTATGTCGAGCGTGTGCTGGGTTCGGGCGCGACAGTGCAGGACGTACAGGCCGGGGCGGCGAAAAGCGTGCTGACCGGCAAGGTGATGGTCAGCTTCACGTCCTCGGCCATGCGCGAAGTCTGGCTGAGCCTGCAGGGGCAGGTCGAGGGGCTGCGGAGCTGTTTCGACCATTACATCAAACACGCCTTCGGGCTGAGGACGGCGCGTCACGTCCATTTCGAGCAGATCGCCCCGGGCATGGATGCGCGCTTCGTGCGCCTGTGTCTCAACGATGTGCGTCTCGAAGCCGACAAGGTGATCCGCGAGCTTGGCGAAGCGCCGGCGGGTGTCGGGATGGAATGACTAGACCGAACGAAGACGCGGGGCGTCAGCCGTGATGATGTTTCGCGGCGTGCGGCCGAACGGCTGACCGGATCAACGCCATTCCGGGTATCAGCGGCAACCACAAGGTCAACACGCGCAGCACGATGGTCGCCGCGACCGCGGTTTCGAAGGGTATGCCGAGCAGGCGCAGCGTCCCGATGCAGGTCGCCTCGAAGCTGCCGAGGCCGAGCGGCACGGGCCCCAGCGTGACGACGATCGAGGCCATGATCAGCGCGATGAAGGCGGTGCCGAACGGCACGGTCGCGCCCAGGCCGCGCAGGCAGGCATAGAGTGTCGCCGCGTCTGCGACGAAGATCAGCGCGTTGAAGCCGGCCACACGCGCCAGCAGCGCGCGGTCGCGCAACAGGTCGCCCGGTGCCGCCGCGACGGTATCGAGCAGCGAGCGCACCACGGCGATGCGTTCAAGTCGCGGCGGGAGCGGCGCGCTGCCGCGGTGGCGCAACCATAATGCGAGGCCGGGAATCGCGATCGCGACGAGCAGGAACATCGTTACCAGACCTGCCATCAACGGCGTGGCGCGATCGTGCAGCCACAGCAGCACCAGCATCGCCAGCGCGAACAGCGCATACGCGGCGTAATAGCCGATCATCGAGACGAGCAGCGCGGCGATCGCCGTTCCGCGCGCCACGCCGATCGCGCGAAGCTGATCGACCAGCAGAACGTTGCCGCCCATGCCCGCACTCGGCAGCGCCTGATCGGCGAAGAGTTTGGTCACCGCGATCCGCATCAGCCGGCGCAGCGGCCGGGGTGTTCCAGCGCGTCGCAACACCGCCGACCAGCCGGCCGCGACGCTCGCATAGGTCGAGATCTGAAACAGGATCGCGGCCAGCAGCCAGGCCGGCTCGACCCGCTTCAGCAGGTCGCCGAAGCGTTCGATCTCGCCCCAGTGCAGCACCGCGCCGACGAGCGCGCCGGCCAGGACCAGCCCGAAGAACCAGCGGCGCCAGCCCATACCTTTGGCGGGAACCGTGTCAGCGCGAGAGGACATAGCCGCCGGGTGCAGGCCCGAGCGGCGCGTAGCCCGCCTCCGCCTTTCCCACGCCCGGCGGCGGGGCGGGCTGGCCTGAGCGCTCGTCGAGCCATGCGGCCCAGGCCGGCCACCAACTGCCGTCCTGCTCGCGCGCCGACGCCTGCCACTCTTCGGGATCGAGATGCCCGCGCGTCGCCGGATGCGTCATGATGCGGAAATGCCGCCCCGGGTGTCCGGGTTCCGAGACGATGCCGGCATTGTGGCCGCCGCTGGTGAGCAGGAACGTCACCTCGGTATCAGTCAGCAGGTGGATCTTGAACACCGACCGCCACGGCGCGACATGATCCCATTCGGTTCCCACCGCGAAGATCGGCACGCGGATGTCGCCCAGCGCGATCGTCTTGCCATCGACCCGGTAACGGCCCTCGGCGAGATCATCGTCGAGAAAGAGCTGTCGCAGATATTGGCTGTGCATCGCCTGCGGAAGTCTGGTTCCGTCGGCGTTCCACGCCATCAGATCGTTCATCGGCACGGGCTCGCCCATCAGATAGCCGTGGATGACGCGCGACCAGAGCAGATCGTTCGATCGCAGCATCTGGAAGGCGCCGCCCATCTGGCGGCTGTCGAGATAGCCTTGTGCCCACATCATGTTCTCGAGGAAATGCACTTGCGCGGCGTCGATGAACAGCCCGAGCTCGCCCGGTTCGCTGAACTCCGTTTGCGCGGCGAACAGGGTCATCGTGGCGAGCCGCGCGTCGCCATCGCGCGCCATCGTCGCCGCGGTGATCGCGAGCAAGGTGCCGCCAAGACAGTAGCCGGCGGCATGAACGGTGTCGTGGCCGGTGATCGCCGTGACGGCGTCGAGCGCTTTCATCACGCCAAGTCGGCGATAGTCGTCGAAGCCGATGTCGCGGTCTTCGCGGCCGGGATTGCGCCAACTGATCATGAACACGGTGAAGCCTTGCCCGACCAGCCAGCGCACCAGCGAATTCTCCGGGCTGAGATCGAGAATATAATATTTCATGATCCAGGCCGGGACGATCAGGATCGGCTCCGGCCGGACCGTCGCGGTCGTCGGGCTATACTGGATCAGTTCGATCAGATGGTTGCGGTAGACGACCTCGCCGGGCGTGACCGCGACCTCCACCCCCGGCCGGTAGGCGTCGGCACCGGCCGGCCGGTCGTAGGACCATGTGCGGCGGAGATCCTCGACGAAATTGGCGGCGCCGTCGATCAGGCACTGGCCGCCCGTCGCCGCGATGCGCCGCTGCACCACCGGATTGGTGGCGATGAAGTTCGACGGTGCCATCACGTCGAGCAGTTGGCGCATGGTGAAGCGCACCATATCCTCGTGGCGTGGCGTCACACCGCCGACGGCGCTGGCGCTCCGGTCGCACCATTGCTGGCCGAGCAGAAACCCCTGTTCGATCAGGTTGAACGGCCATGCCTGCCAGTCCGGGTCGGTGAAGCGTCGATCCTGCGGTAGCGGATCGATCGCCGCCTTGACCGGTGCAGATGCGATGGCGACGTTGCACGCATGATCGAGGAAACGCAGCATCTGGCGCTCGGCCTTCGCGGCAAGCTGAAGCTGTCGGCCCGGCGAGATCGCGAGATGGGTGAGCCAGTCGAGAAACGCCGCGCCGAGCGACGCCGGGGACAGGCCCCCCGTCAGCCGCGCCAGCGCGGCGCCGGTCGCGCGGTCGATAACGTCGGCGACGCCGTCGAGCGGATCTTCGCTCGCCGGGCCGCTACTGCCGTACATGTCCACATTCTTGATTGCCATTGCCGGCCACTCCGCAGGTCGTCGATCCGGTGCCTACCGGGCGGGCGGTTCGCGCGAACTTGGGAGAGCTACGTAGCTTACCGGATTCGGTCGCGGTGCGGCCCGGTTCACGAGCCACCATCATGACGATGAGGATGCGAGCGATGAATCGATATCCGATTGGAGCGACCGGGCGAGGCGCGATGCGCGAAGACAGCCTGCACGGCTTTCTGACCGCCGTGTTCGTGCAGATGGCCGGCAGTGTCGCGGTCTCCGCCGCCGCGGCGTTGCTGGTCGAGCGCAATGCGATCCTGCAATCGGCGTTGGTCGGGCCGGATGGCATGACTGTCGCGGGGTGGATCGTGCTGCTGGCGCCGCTCGCCCTCGTCATCATTCTCGGAGCGGGCGTCGAGCGGCTCTCCGGCCCTGCCGCGCGTCTGCTTCTCTTCGTCTATGCGACGCTCGTCGGGCTGTCCCTCGGCACGATGCTGCTCGGCATCTCCGATGCGGCCGTGCTCACCAGCTTTGGCGCGGCTGCCGCCGGCTTCGCGGCGCTCGCGCTGGTGGGTGGCCGGGCCGGGCGCGATCTATCCGGGCTTGGCAGCTTCCTGACGGTCGGGCTGGTCGGCCTGCTCGTCGCCTTGCTCGCCAATCTGCTCCTGCGTTCGACCGGACTCGATCTCGTGCTGGCGGCGCTCGGGGTGTTGCTCTTCGCCGGGCTGACCGCCTATGATACGCAGCGTTTGAAGCGGCTTTATCTGGACACCCAGCCGAGCGCCGATGGCAGCGTCGCCGTGCTGGGCGCGCTCACCCTCTATCTCGATTTCCTGAACCTGTTCGTCTCGCTGCTGCGGCTGAGCGGGCGTCGGCGGTGATCGCGGACTTCTGGCAACGGCCACTCGCCGAGACGCTCGACGCGCTCCAGACCGACGGCAAAGGGCTGAGCACCGATGACGCCACGCGCCGCCGTTCCGAAGTCGGCTCGAACGAAGTCCAGGCCACACGCCGACGCCACCTGCTCGTCGATCTCGGCCGTCGGCTCGCCAATCCGCTGATCGCGATCCTGCTGGTGGCGTCCGGCGTTGCCGGACTGACCGGCGATGTGGCCAGCTTCGTCATCATCGTCTCGATGGTGCTGCTGTCGACGATCCTCGACATCGTTCAGGAGCGCCGCGCGGAGGCGACGGCGGCGGCGCTCAAGCGTTCGATCGCGCTGACCGCCAGGGTCATCCGAGACGGGAACGAGGACGAGCGGCCGGTGAGCGACCTTGTGCCGGGCGATGTCGTGCTGCTTGCCGCCGGCGATCTGGTGCCCGCCGACGGACTGGTGATTGCCGCCAATGCCGCGCAGGTCAATCAGGCCGCTTTGACCGGCGAAGCATATCCGGTCGAAAAGCGCGCAGACGGCAAACCCGGTGACGCCGTCGGCGACGCGGCCAATCTTCTCCTCCAGGGCAGTTCGATGATCGGCGGCGCGGCGACGATGCTCGTCGTCGAAACCGGCGCGCGGACCCGGTTCGGCCAGATCGCGGTCTCGCTGGAGGCGAGCCAGCCGCCCACCGCGTTCGAGCGCGGGATTCACAAGCTTGGCGTGCTGATCGTCCGGCTTACGGTGTTCCTCGTGCTGTTCGTGCTGCTCGCGCACCTGGCGCTCGGCCGGCCACCGCTCCAGGCGTTTCTGTTCGCGATGGCGCTCGCGGTCGGGCTGACGCCCGAGCTGCTGCCGATGATCGTGACCGTCGCGCTCGCACGCGGCGCGCAGCGCATGGCGGCGGCGAAAGTGGTGGTGAAGCGGCTGTCCGCGATTCACGATCTCGGCCAGATGGACGTGCTGTGCACCGACAAGACCGGCACGCTCACCGAGGCACGGATCGCGATGATCGCCCATCCCGGCATCGACGGCCATGACAGCGACCGCGTCGCCGAGCTTGCCGCGGTCAACGCGCGGTTCGAGACCGGACTCAAGAGCCCGCTCGACGAAGCGCTCCTTCTGCATGGCGCCGGGCGTGCGCTCGATGGCTGGATCAAGCTCGACGAACGCCCCTTCGATTTCGAGCGGCGGCGGGTGTCCGTGCTCGCCGAGCAAGACGGGCGTCGCCTCGAAATCGTCAAGGGGGCGCCCGAGACGCTGCTCGCTTTGTGCGACCGCGCCGAGGCTGCCGACGGGACGCTTATACCGTTGGATGCCGTACTGCGCGAGCAGATCATGGCGCTCCACGATGGCCATGCGGCGCAGGGCCTGCGTATGCTCGCGGTCGCCTGGAAGGACGCCGGCAGCCGGACGCGAATCGAGACCGACGACGATGCCGGTCTCGTCTTCGCCGGGCTATGCGTCTTCATCGATCCGCCCAAGCAAAGCGCGACCACCGCCGTCGCGCGGCTCGAAGCCGCCGGCGTGCGGATCAAGGTGATCTCGGGCGATGCGGCAGCGGTCGTCGAGCATCTCGTCAAGACGCTCGCGTTGCCGATCGAGGGGGTGCTCACCGGCGAGGACGTCGCGCGGCTCGGCGATGACGCGCTTGCGGCGCGCGTTGAGCAGGTCGATCTGTTCGCGCGCGTCAGCCCAGACCAGAAGCTCCGCATCGTGCGTGCGCTCCAGGCGCGCGGGCGGACGGTCGGCTTCCTCGGCGACGGGATCAACGACGCACCCGCGATCCGCGCCGCGGATGTCGGACTGTCGGTCGACGGCGCGACTGATGTGGCGCGCGAGGCCGCCGACATGATCCTGCTCGCGCCCGATCTCAACGTGCTGGTCGATGGGGTCCGCGAGGGGCGGCGCACCTATGCGAACATCATGAAATACATCCGCATGGGGACGAGTTCGAACTTCGGGAACATGCTGACGATGGCGCTCGCGTCGCTGGTGCTGCCGTTCCTGCCGCTGACGGCGGTTCAGGTGCTGCTCAACAACATGCTGTACGATCTGTCGCAAACCGGCATTCCGTTCGACCGGGCCGATGCGCGTGACGTCGCCGCGCCGCGCGGATGGGACATGCCCGCGCTGGTGCGCTTCACCTTGATTATGGGGCCGCTGTCATCGGTGTTCGATATCGCCACGTTCGTCGCGCTCGAACGTGTCTTCCACGTCGATGTCGCGACGTTTCGCGCGGCGTGGTTCGCCGAATCGATGGCGACGCAGATCCTCGTCGTGTTCGTGATCCGGACGGCCGCGCCGTTCTGGAAGGACCGTGCCCATCCCGGTTTGGTGATGACCACGTTGGCGTGTCTCGCCGTGGCGCTGGCGTTGCCGTTCCTGCCGATCGCCGCGACGCTTGGGTTCGCCGCGCCGAGCCTCGCGGTGATGGCGACGCTGGCCGGACTCGTCGCGCTGTATCTCGTCAGTGCCGAGGCGCTCAAGCGGGCCGCGATCCCCGAGCGGGGGTGACCCCCGCACCGCGTGCGGGGGCCGAAGATGTCACGTTTCAGTGGCCCAGAATCAGGGGAAGCGTGCTGTTGGACAGCATGCGTTTGGTCACGCCGCCGAACGTTTCCCGCAGCCTGCCGTGCCCATAGGCGCCCATCAGCACATAGTCGGCATGCCAGCGCGTGGCTTCGTCCTCGATAAGCTGGTCCGGCGCGTGATGCCGTTCATCGACGACGCGGACCGTGGCGTGGACATCGTGGCGCGACAGATATTCGGCCGCTTCCGTCGGCTCGACGCCTTCGCCGCCGCTTCGGGCCATGAAGATCTCGACATCCTTCGCGCGCTTCAGCAGCGGCAGGCAGGCACGCATGGTCGCGGCCGCGGACCCCCGGCCATCCCAGGCGACGAGCGCACGGTCGAGGCGCATGCTCTTGAGCGTTTCGGGAACCGCGAGGATGGGCGCGCGCGCGTGCATGACGAGATCGCTCACGATGTCGCGCATGTCGGGGCCGGCGACGTCCAACTTGCGGTTGAGCACGATGAGATCGGCGAGCGTCGCTTTGTCCTGCAGACATTTTCCGATCGACCCGGTGGAATCGCACCAGTCCCAGGGCACGTCCTCATTCGCCAGCCGGGCTTCGAGCGCGGCCTTGTTATGAGTTTCGCGCTCGCATTCGTCGGCGAAGAGGATCGCTTCCGCTTCGGCACCGCCGTAATAATCGCCGACGAGGACAGGGAGTACCGACACGTCGACGCAGGACAGATGCCCCTCGAACGCCCGGGTGACGTCGAGCGCCGCCTGCAGGCGCGCCTCCTGTCCGCTGTCGTCATGCACCAGCAAGAGAATGTTCTTCATAGCCACCTCCAATGTTCCGGCGATGACGATAGGAAAGCCGACGGGGGCGCCGATATTCGGGATGATACGGATACGAAAGCGGCCGCCCGGGACGGACGGCCGCTTGAGGGAATTCGCGGTGGCGTCAGAAAGCGACGACGATGTCGTCCTGGACCGCGGTGACGCCGGGCGCGGCCCATGCCGCCTGCTCGGCCAGACCGCGCTCGCTCCATGCCCTGACCTTGCCGCTCAGTTTGACCTTGCCGCCCTCGGTCGCGACCGACACCGTGGTGGCGTCCAGGTTGGCCTGCCGTTTGAACGCGGCCATGATGCGGTCCTTGATGTCGGCGGGCACCGGCAATTGCTTGACGGTGATGAGGTTGACCACGCCGAGAACCCCGGACACGCGGCCCGCCGCCCTGCGCGCTTCCTCGCTTTGATAGTGTTTGTCGACCGTTCCGGACAGCGTCACCCAGCCACGTTCGACCTTCACGCTCAAACGCTTATCGGGGATCGACACGTTCCACGCGAACAGATCGACGACGCGTTTGGCGATCTCATGATCGGCGGTCTTCGGTTCGGAGGCGAGACGGACCTTGATCTCTTCCGCGATCGCCCGGACCCCGGCCACGCGGCGCGCCGCCTCTTCGGCAGCGAACTTTTCGGGATAGGTCTTCACGTAGCCCGACAAGGTGACGACGCCGTCGTTGACCGCCACGCCGATGTCGGCATGGTCGACACGGGGTTCCCATTCGAGTTCAGCGATGACGTCATGCTGCAACTGGCTGTCGGTCTTTCGCATTGCTCTTCTCCTTCTTCGAGGTGAGGCGCCCGATCCGGGCGCCGGGCTCGCAGGCGGCGAGAGTGAGAACCGCCGGCAAGATCACGGAAATCGCGGTGCCACGCTGAGGCCTGCTGTGAATCCGCAGCCGGCCATGCGCGGCGTGGACGAAGGCGCGTGTGCGGGTGAGCTCGGACCGGGGCGTCGCGCCGCCAGTGTCGGCCACCAGAAGCCAGATGCGCTGGCCCACCCGGCGCGCCCGTATGACGATAGCGTCCGCGCCCGCCGCGCAGGCCTGCGCCACGAGGTCTCGCATCGCCGCATCGAAATCTGTCGGAACGACCCGCACCTGTAGGGCCTGGTCGCCAGCCTCCAGGGTGACCTTCGTGCGTGCCCCCGCGAGCCGGTCCAGTACCGGAGCGAGCGTGGCGAACTGCCGTCCGATCTCGATCGTGCTTGCTTGCGGTGGAGCGACCCGCTGCGTGGGCGCGTTGGCCCCGAACAGATCGAAACGGGCGGGTGTCGCCTCGTTCCACCGGAAGGCCGGCATTTGGCGTGTCGTGATCTGTTCGGTCTGCATCTCGCGCTCCCGTGGTATCGCGGTCTTTTTTAAGAGGGTATGTGCGCTCTCCAATGCGCAGATTCCCTTAGGTGTCGGGGCGTCAGCCCATGCGCTGGCCACCGTTCACGTCGAGCGTCGCGCCGGTGATGAAACCGGAGTCTTCGGCGACGAGGAACGTGATGCACCGGGCGATCTCCGCCGGCATGGCAAGCCGGCCGACCGGGATGCGGGCGACGATACCAGCCAGGACGTCGGGCGGTACGGCCTGGACCATATCGGTGTCGGTGTAGCCAGGCGCGACCGCGTTCACCGTGACGCCGTCCCGGGCCCCCTCGAGCGCGAGCGCGCGCGTGAACCCCAGGATGCCGGCTTTGGAGGCGGCGTAGTTGGTCTGGCCGAATTGTCCGGTTTCGCCGTTGATCGAGGAGATGCTGACGATCCGACCCCATTTGCGCGCGCGCATGTCGGCGAACACGGCATGCGCCATGTTGAAGCAGCCGGAAAGATTGGTGTCGATCACATCCCGCCAAGCCTCCGGCGCCATCTTGGCGAGGCTGGCGTCACGCGTGATACCAGCGTTGTTGACGAGGATGTCGATCGGCCCGAGCGCCGCCTCGACGGTGCGAACGCCGGTGCGGCAGGCGTCGTGATCTGCGATCGACCATTGCCACGTGGGGACGCCGGTTCGATTGGTGAAGTCGCGGGCGCGATCCGCATTGCCGCAGAAATTGGCCGCTACGGTGTATCCGGCTGCGGCCAGCGCCGCGCAGGTCGCGGCTCCGATACCCGTCGTGCCGCCGGTCACCAGCGCGACGCGCTGTCGTTGTGTCGCCATTGTTTTCTCCTGTGTGTGGCGCGAAGATGGATGTTGCGCACGGCCCCGCTGACGGCAGCCATGTGGCTTATGTCGCGATCAGCACTTTCAGCGCCTGGGTCTCGGCCGCGCGCCCGAATGTGTCATAGGCGTCGAGTATGTCGTCGAGCGTGAAGCGGTGCGTGATGAGGTGATCCGGGGCGAGTTTGCCCGCCAGCACCGTTTTCATCAGCATCGGGGTCGTGGTGGTATCGACGAGCCGGGTCGTGATGGCGATGTTGCGTGCCCATAGGGTTTCAAGGTGCAGATCGACCTTGCAGCCATGTACGCCGACATTGGCGATGACGCCGCCGGCCGCGACCAGTTCCTGACACAGTTCGAACGTCGCTGGCACGCCGACCGCTTCGATCACCGTGTCGGCGCCAAGACCGCCCGTGATGGTCCGCACCGCCGCCACCGGGTCTTCGTGCGCGCTGTTGACGACATGCGTCGCGCCGAACCGTTGCGCGGTCGCCAGCCGGTGCGCGTCGAGATCGATCACCACGATCTCGGCCGGCGTGTAGAATTGCGCGGTCAGCAAGGCGGCGAGCCCGATCGGACCCGCACCGACGATCGCGACGCTGCAACCCGGTTGCACCCGGCCGTTCAGGACACCGCATTCGAAGCCGGTCGGCAGGATGTCGCTCAGCATCACCAGCGCTTCCTCGTCGGCACCGGCCGGCACGGGATAGAGGCTGGTATCGGCATGCGGCACGCGCACATAGTCCGCCTGCGTGCCATCGATCGTGTTGCCGAGAATCCAGCCGCCCGAGGTGCAGTGCGAATACATGCCCTTGCGGCAGAACGCGCACCTGCCGCACGACGTGATGCACGAGATGAGGACGTGATCGCCGGGCTTGAACGTGGCGACGCCGGCGCCGACCGCCTCGACGATGCCGACACCCTCATGGCCGAGCACGCGCCCCGGCGCGCAGGTCGGCACGTCGCCTTTGAGGATGTGCAGATCGGTGCCGCAGATCGTGGTGTGCGTCACCCGCACGATCGCGTCGCCGGGGTCGGCGAGCACCGGCATCGGGCGTTCGTCCAGGCTTTTGCTGCCAGGGCCGTGATAGACCAGTGCTTTCATCGCCATGTCTCCATTCCGCGCCCCGCCGCCGAACGTCGGCGACCGCTCGGGTCGGCTCATGACGCCCGGACCGCGCCCGGCCCATTCGTAGATTCCCGGACGGCGCGGCGGCGGGTGATCGGCCTACAGACTCGCGTGATCCGCCAATCGGGTGGGAAGGAGCGAGCCGATGATGACGATGCGATCCCGCGATGCTCTGGTGCGGGGCGGGGGTGATGCCGGATGGGGCGCATGATCGCGATGCAGTTCGATGCGCCCGGCACGCGCCTTCGGCGAGTCGAGCGCGCGCTTCCGGCGGCGGGACCGGGCGAAATCCTCGTCGAAGTCGCCGCATGCGGGGTGTGCCGGACCGACCTCCATGTGCAGGACGGCGAGGTCGCCGCGCGGTATCCGATCATTCCCGGCCATGAAATCGTCGGCCGCGTCGCGGCGCTTGGCGCGGGGGTCGACACATTCGCGATCGGCCAGCGGGTCGGGGTTCCCTGGCTCGGGCACACCTGCGGGCAATGTTCGTACTGCCGGACGGGACGCGAGAATCTCTGCGACGCGCCACTCTTCACCGGCGCGACGCGCGACGGCGGGTTCGCCAGCCACGCGCTCGCTGACGCGCAATATTGTTTCGCGCTGCCGGAGCGTTTCACCGATGCCGCGGCGGCGCCGCTGCTGTGCGCCGGGCTGATCGGCTGGCGCGCGTTGCGGCTGGCCGGCGCGGGCGACAGGATCGGACTGTTCGGGTTCGGCGCCGCCGCCCATATCCTCGCGCAAGTCGCGCGCTGGCAGGGGCGCCAGGTCTACGCCTTCACCACGCCCGGCGATGAACCTGGCCAGGCGTTCGCGCGCTCGCTCGGCTGTGTGTGGGCCGGTGCGTCCACCGAGGCGCCACCCGATCTCCTCGATGCGGCGTTGATCTTCGCCCCCGTCGGCGCGCTCGTACCCGCTGCGCTCAAGGTGCTTCGCAAAGGGGGCAGGGTGGTGTGCGCGGGCATCCACATGAGTGATATCCCGAGCTTCCCCTATGCGGATCTCTGGGAGGAGCGGCAGATCGTGTCGGTGGCGAACCTGACGCGGGAGGACGGTACGTCGTTCTTCGAGGCCGTCGAAGCATCTGGCCTGCATACCGTCACGACCACCTACCGGCTGGAAGATGCCAACGATGCGCTCGACGACGTGCGCGCCGGGCGGCTGGAGGGGGCGGCGGTGCTGGTGCCGGGCACCTAAGTAGCATCACCGATTCATCGCGGTTTCGCGCGATCCTATCCCGCTGATGCCAGGATGAAGGAGACGAGCCATGACCGAACCGGCTACGACACCGTTCGATGAACCCGTTCCCGAGCTGCTTTGGTCGGCTTGCGAGCGCGCCTGGGAGGTGCCGATGATCGTCGCCACGGGATGGTGGAACGCGGCTGTTGGTGCCGTCTGGCCGCCCCATTGCCATCACACGATCTCCCACGATCGCCATGAGCAACTGGTCGTGCCCGAGCCGATCGCGGTCGATACCGAGCCCAGCCTGTTCGCCTGATCCTGCGTGCCGCAACCGCAAATGGAGAGCTTCCCATGAACGAGATGAGCAAAACCCCCGCCGCGCGGACGTTGCCCGCGGATACCGGCCCGATCGGCTGGCTGCGCGGTGAATTCGACCGTTTGTTCGACGACAATGGCCAGCCGGGGCGAACCTTCTTCGATATCGCGAAACGCGTGGCCGTGCCGGTGCCGGCGATCGAATTCAACGATGCGGGCGACGTCTATCGGCTGACGGCGGAGCTTCCCGGCCTGACCGACAAGGACGTTTCGGTCGAGGTGACCGAGGGGCGTCTCGTCATCGCCGGTGAAAAGCACGCGGCGGAAGAGCACAAGGATGCGGGGCGGCTGATCAGCGAACGCCGATATGGCGCGTTTCGCCGGGAGATATCACTGCCGGGCGACGTCGATCCCGAGGGGATCACGGCCAGGTTCGAGAGCGGCGTACTGACCGTCGACATCACCAAGGATCGCAACGCCCAGCCGCGATCACGAAAGATCGCGATCGCGGCATAGGACATGGTGGCGACATCGGCAGCATGTGCGTCCCCGCGCGATGTCGATGTCGCGGCCTGGCTCGCGCGCGGTGGCCCGTTCGGGGCCACCGCGCGCGTGGAGATCGTCGAAACCCATGCCGCGACGATCTATTTGTCGGGTGATCGCGCGTGGAAGCTCAAGCGCGCGGTGGCGTTCGGCTATCTCGATTTCACGACGCCGGAGCGCCGCCGCGCCGCGCTGGACGCGGAACTCCACCTCAATCGCCGAACAGCGCCGAGCCTGTATCTGAACCTGCATTCCATAACCGTCGAGAAGGACGGCACGCTGGCGCTCGACGGGCGCGGCGCGGCTATCGACTGGCTGCTCGAAATGCGTCGCTTCCCCGACGAGGCGTTGCTGGCGAAAATGGTCGGCAGGATGACGCTTGACGACGCGTTGCTGATGCGGCTCGCCGATGCGGTGGTCGCCTTCCACGCCACCGCCGGGATCGCCCCGGGGCAGGACGGCGCCGAGCGTATCCGCAGGGTGGTCGACGGCAATACGGCCAGCATGGCCGAATATCCGGACACGCTCGATCCGCAGACAGCGACTGCGCTCACCGACCGGCTCAAGGCATGGATCGCACGGCACAGCCGATTGCTCGACGCCCGCGCGCGGGCCGGCCGGATCAGGCATTGCCACGGCGACCTCCACCTCGCCAACATCGTCCTGCTCGATGGCGTGCCGACACCGTTTGATTGCCTCGAATTCGATGCCGAACTGGCGACCATCGATGTCCTGTACGACCTCGCTTTCCTGTTGATGGATTTCTGGGCGCGGGGTTTGCGCCGCGAGGCGGGCATCGTCGCCAATCGCTATCTCGATCTGTCGGCTGCCGATGAAAGCGGGATTGCGCTGGTGCCGTTCTACATGAGCGTCCGCGCCTCGATCCGCGCGCACGTGCTCGCGGCGCAGGCGGCGCGTACCGGCGCGGCGGACGATTTCGACCAAGCCCGGCGCTACCTCGCGCTCGCGCGGGATATGCTCGTCGCGGTGCCACCGCGGCTCGTGGCGATCGGTGGCCTTTCGGGATCGGGCAAATCGACGCTCGCCCGCTCCGTTGGCGGGGAGATCGGCGTCGCGCCCGGCGCGCGGGTGTTGCGCAGTGATGTCGTGCGCAAGCGGCTCGCCGGAGTCGGCCCCGAACAGCGGCTCGACCCGGCACAATATACCGAGGAGTCCAGTCGGCTGGTCTATGCCGAGCTGAGGCGGCTTGCGGGCGAGGCGCTTGGCGCGGGCCAGTCGGTGATCGTTGACGCGGTGTTTTCGGACCCAGCGGAAAGAGAGGCCATCGCTGACGTGGCGGCGCTGTGTGGCGTTGGCTTTCACGGCTTCTGGCTGGACGTGCCGGAGGCGGAGCGCGTGCGGCGTATCGAAGCGCGCGGACCGGACGCATCGGACGCGAACGGCGATGTCGCGCGGCGGCAGAGCACCCTTCCGGTCGTTAGCGGCGGCTGGATCGTACTGGCGGCCGGGCAGGATTTACCGTCGTTGCACCGCGCTTTGGAGCGTCACCTGCGCGCACCCTAAGTAGCTTTACCAATACGCGCCGACCGAATGTTGGCGCACTTTCGCCCTCGTAATAGAAGACGGGGATGCGAGGATGTTGACGAAAATATATGGATCGGACGTGGTCTCAGCGGCAGACGCAAAGCTGAGGCTTCAAGTCGCCACGGTGCTGCTTGTTGCGATCATAATCCTCGAAGCATTCTCCGCTTACGGGATGATCCCATAACATTTCAACATTCCTGTCTAGATCTTGAAAGGTGGTGTCATGGCTGAGAGGTATTTCCTGTTTTTGGTGATCGTCGCCATGGGTACTTTCTTATGCATGATGGTGCTCGTCAACATCGAAGATACCCTGCTGGAACGCCGCATGAGAGCGAAAGACGGGGTCGATCCTCAGATCGAGCAAGACCGGCCCGAATCGGCCAGCGCCGATGCGCGGCGGGATGCCAACGATCTCGCCGGTCGGTTCGCCGCCTAACCGCGCGGCCCGTCATGCCCGCCAAGTTCCGCGCGGCAGGCGACTAAGAGGCCCGCCAGAAAAGGCGGGCACGGCCCAGACATCCTCTGGCGATAGCATCGTCTTGAACGGCGGCATCGACGTTCCGAAAGGCGTGCCGCCCCGGCGATTGTCCCCAATCCCCGTATCTGCAGGAGTCGACGCCCGCCGCGATGCGCTTTCCGGGTGTGCCGACCGCTCCACATCTGCTGTCCTCGCACACTCCGTACCGGCCGGAAGCGGCGGCGATCTCGTCGCCGCCGCTTCCGGTCAGGTGTCAGGCGTCCATGTCGTGCAGCGCGCGAAACGCCTGATAGAGCACGCGCGGATCATATTGCCCCTTGAAGACGGCCGGCGGCGCGCGGTCGAGGCCGAGCAGGCGATAGGCGGCGGTCTGCGCGGAGCGCACCGAATATTCGACGGTGAACACCACATCGTCCGGCTGTTCGCAATATTGGCCGGTGAAGGCGAGATTGGTCCAGCCTGCGGGAATCACCTGCGGGCGGTCGCCATGGTCGCGGCGCAGGAACTGGCTGGTGATGAACGGCATCATGCAGGGAATGCAGTTTGCGGTCGCGAGCAGCGCGTCGGTCCGCGTGGCGGCGCCGAGATGGCCGATGATCTCGGTCATGATCTCCCGGCCGCTGCACTGGGCCATCGGCTTGGGCACGAAGTTGCCGGGGGTATCGATGAACAGCCCATAGCCCCACAGCACCTGAACGCCCTCGGGCTGGCCGATGAAATGGGGCTGGTGCGGCAGCACGATCGACGCCAGCCAGTTCGATTGCGGGAAGGTGATCAGGCCGCCTTCGCCCGGCACGTTGCCGGTGAGATCGCGGACGAGATCGAAGAAGTCCGGGCTGTGCAGCGTCGTGGTGAACGACAGCCATTTGGATTCATCGACATGATCGGCGAAGACCGCCGGGCTGCCGAATTCGGGGCGCCCCTCGGCGAGCTTCTCCCACAAGGTCCAGGCGCCGCCGTCCCGCTTTGTGCCGAGCGTGGCTGCGCGGTCGGTGGCGCCGAGATTCGACCCCTCGGTCATCGAGCCGAGCGTCACGATCACCTTGTCGGTTTCCTTAAGCAATATCTCGGCGTCGACGCCGCCGCGCCGGCATAGGATTCGCTCGACACGCTTGCCTTCTGGCCCTTCGCCCGTGGCGAGATCGGTGACCTCCACGCCCAGCTCGAACTTGACGCCGCGCGCCTTGAGCCACTTGTCGAGCGGGCGAACCATCGAATCATACTGGTTGTAGACCGTTCGCATGATGCCATGCAGACAATTGAAGCCCGAAACCATATGGGCAAACCGCACCAGATAGCGTTTGAACTCGACCGCGCTGTGCCAGGGCTGGAAGGCGAAGGTGGTGCACCACATCAGCCAGAAATCGGTCTTGAAGAAGGACGCATCGAACTGTTCGGCGATGCTGGTCCGTCCGAGCATGGCCTCGGGCTCGATCGCCAGCCGTTCCAGCGTCAGGATCTGCCGTTCGCTCAATCCGAATGCGGGCGCATCGTCGCGATGGCCATCGCGGAACAGGCGGGATTTGGACGAGGTCTTCATCGTCTCGTTCCACGCGAAGATTTCCTGCGTGACCGTGCGGCTCTCGTCGAGCGTCGGAATCGAGGAGAAGAGATCATAGGTGCACAGATATTTGCTCTCGAGCATCCGGCCGCCGCGCAGAACATAGCCCTGTTCGGGCGTGCCGGCGCCATCGAGGCTCCCACCGAGCCGGTCGGATTCCTCAAGGATGGTGATGTCGTGGCCAGGAACGTCGCCATCGCGAATCAGGAACGCCGCCGCCGCCAGCGAGGCGATACCGCCGCCGACCAGGTAGAATTTCGTTCCGGAACCGCCGTCGCTCATCGAACGCCAGTGTGCTGCTGATCTTGTCATGTTTCCTCCGACGTCGCCTGATCGCCATTCGTGCGGCCCAGGCGCGATGGATGCCCTGCGCGCACGACATATGAACGCCAATCGGTATAGTTACGGACTGCTGCCCGCGCCGGCACCGTCTACGTCACGTGACCGCGGCAGTGACGCCTGCAACGGCACGGAGAGATATCATGGCACAGTTCGCCACATCCCGATTTGGCATTGGAAACGACCCGCTGGGTCTTCGCAACGCGCGGGGCTGGCTGTTTGCGCTCGGCCTCGCACTCCTGCTGCTCGGGCTGTGCGCCTCCGCCAATTTGGTTCTCGCGACGGTCGCGACCATCTATTATGTCGGGGCGATGATGCTGATTGGCGGCGTGCTTCAGATCGTCCACGCTTTCGGCACACGCCAATGGGGGAGCGCCGGCCTGTGGCTGCTGAGTGGAATCCTCTATCTGCTGGCAGGCCTTGTCGCTTTCTCCAATCCGCTTTTGGCGGCAGCGATGCTGACGCTGCTTCTCGCCGTGTCCCTCGCGACGTCGGGCGTGCTGCGGCTCTGGGTTGGGATCAGCGTCGTCGCCATCGGTCGGGGGTGGCTCGTGGTCTCCGGGCTTGCCAGCATCGCTGCCGCGGTGATCATCGGCTTCCAGTGGCCGGTCAACGCGCTGTGGATTCTGGGCATGGTGCTGGCGGTCGATCTCATCGTCCAGGGCATTGCGTTGCTTGCGGCGGGATTTTCGATCAAGATCCTGCGCACGGTGTGACGCGCCGGGCCTCGACGCCAGCCAACCCCACCGCCTCTCATACCGGGATCTTCGAACATGTCCTCTGACGCCGCATTGTATCGTTCGCGGATCATGACCGCCGATCAGGCCGTGGCGCTGATCCCGTCGGGCGCGAAGATCGCGATGGGCCTGGGTGTTTCGCAGCCGCCCGCCATTCTGCGCGCGCTGGCCGATCGCGCGGCGGCGGGTGCGGTCTCGGATCTGCGCCTCTATTACCTGCTCTCGACCGCGATCGCCGGGGAGACGGTGCTGCGCTACGACTTGCGCGAGCGGATCAGGCCGGTCTCCCTGTTCCACAGCGCGATCGAACGCGCGCTCGATGCCCGCGCCGCTGCCGACGGCCTGCCGCCGGTCGAGGTGATCCCGACCGCGTTCAGTCAAGCGCCGCGTGTCTTGTGCGAGCAGGTGGGGGTGGACACGCTGCTGATCACCGTCTCGCCGATGGACGAGGACGGCAATTTCAGCTTCGGCACCAACACCGATTATGCGCTGGCCGTCTCGCGCACCGCCGCGCGCGTGATCCTTGAGGTCAATCCGCACATGCCGCGCGTGCGGGGGGACTGCACGGTGCACGTCTCCCGCGTGAGCGCGCTGGTCGAGCATACGGCGCCGCTGCTCGAAGTGCCGCGCGCATCGCTCCGACCCCAGGACATCGCGATCGGGGACATCATCGCCGGGCTCGTCGAGGATGGCGCCTGCCTCCAGATGGGGATCGGCGCACTGCCGGATGCGGTATGCGCGGCGCTGCGGGGCCATCGCCATCTCGGCATCCATACCGAGCTGATGACGCCGGGACTCGCCGAGCTGATGCGTTGCGGCGTGGTCGACAACAGCCGCAAGCAGATCGACGTGGGGCAGACCGTCTTCACCTTCGCAATGGGTGACCGGGCGCTCTATGATTTCATCGATGGCAACCCGCGGATGAGCGCCTACCCGGTCGATCATGTCAACGATCCGGCGGTGATCGCCCGCAACGCGCGCATGGTTTCGGTGAATGCCACGCTCCAGATCGATCTCGATGGCGCGTGCAATTCCGAATGTATGAGCGGGCGGCAATATAGCGCCGCCGGGGGGCAGCTCGATTTCGTGCGCGGCGCCTACGCGTCGAAAGGCGGGCGCTCGATCATCGCTTGCCATTCCACGGCCGCCAACGGCACCGTCTCACGCATCGTCCCCGCGCTCGATGGCCCGGTCACGACCCCGCGCAACGATACGCATATCGTCGTCACCGAACATGGCTGGGCCGATCTCAAGGGGAAAACCGCGGACGAGCGCGCCCGCGCGCTGATCGATCTCGCGCATCCGGCGTTTCGCGAGATGCTGGAGCGCGCTGCCCATGCGAAGGGGCTTGCTCGCCGCTAGAGGCGCGGCTTGATGATGAGAATGTCCGGGTCGCGCGTCGGCCGCCAGTTCCTGTGTCGCACCTCGAAGCGCGTGGGTGAGATCTTGCGGGCACCATCAGCGCAAAAGCTGACCGGATTCTCCGGCGCGGCCTTGTCGACGGCCAGCCTGAAACTGCCGATCGGCGCTCGCCAATTGGCGCCCGTTGTCAGCACATATTGGACGCGGACTTCCGGAAGGGTCGCATCGGCAGATCCGGCCGCCCGCACGAACCTGTCGATACCGGCGAGGAAAGCCGCGTCGGTGCAGTAGCGGGCGAGGTACGCCTTGCCCGCCGGATCGTTGCGGAAACCCGGCGTGGTAAGCTGCGTGCCGATACTGCCTCCGGTGCCGGGCGCGTAGCTATGCTCGATGGGCAGGTCGCGCCCCGCAGGGAAAAGCTGCGTCCAGTGATAGGTTCGGCGCACGGTCCAGGCCCCTCAGGCGCCGTCGCGATGGGTCGTCACACCTTCGGTATGGACGACATAGCGCAACGGTCCGCGCTGGATGGCGTCGAAGGGAAAGCACGTCACGAGGTCCAGCCGCTCACCCATCACGGCGTCAGGCGCGGCATAGCGATTCCAGCGCACGACGCTGGTGCCGGTTACGCGATAGCGCCGGTTCAGACCCTGGCGGGTCTGCACGGTAACGATATCGCCGGCGTGCAGCTCGCGCAGGAAGCGGAAATGGGTGTCGCGGTGGGCGGCGATGACGGCGGTTCCGCGCGCTCCGATCGATGCCGCACCGGGCAGCAGCGTCGGGCCGAATGCGAGGGCCTGGCCGGAACCGCTGTCCAATATCACCCGCGACACACCCAGACGCGGCACCGAGAGCCGGGCGAGCGGGGTCATGTCCGCCCATGGCCACGGCTTGAGCGGCTGGTGGGCCGCAAGGCTGCGGTCAAACGCGCGCTCCAGCAACATTTGCGCGACGGCGGCCTTGGCCGGAATATACAGCCCCCGGCCGATCTCCACCACGCCTGCAAGGCACAGCCCCAACAGCAGCAGCATCAGGAGGCCGCGTCCCCGCGCGGCCTCCTTCATGCGTGCGGGCGGAAGTGCCCGGATCATGCCGCCCTGCGGCGCAGCAGGAGCGCAAGACCGGTCATGCCGACCAGCAGCAGCGCCAGCCCCTGAGCGACCAGGCCAGCGAAGCCGGTGGCGGTCTGCGGAAGGTCGAGGCTCTGGCTCTGCATCGCGGCGGCGTCACCGGGGGCATCGGCGCGCTGCGCGACGCTCCCGGCACTTTGCCCGAACAAGGTGCCGAAGTCCCAGCCGGCGGGCAGATTGATCGGCAAGTCCTCTTTCGTAAGCGGCGTGCCTTGCGGGCGCGACGGCGTCTGGTCCACGGCGACGAGACTGGTGCGGCTGGTGACGATCCCGCTCTCCATCCCGATCCGCTCGACTTCGGCATCGGCCTTGGCGTCGTCCAGCTTGCCGAGCGCCCTGTCCGCCTCGACATCGGTGATCAGCCGGCGCGCCCACAGCTTTTCCACCGCCGGGCTGGGCTGGGCGCGCGTCAGGTCGACTCGCTTTTCCCAGCGCTTGTTGCCGATCATACCGCTGACGGTGAGGGTTCCGGCGAGATGCGCGGTTCGCCCGACCAGCACCAGCGGGCGACCGGCATAGACGTCCGGCAGGCGCGAGGGCGTAAGGTCGAGCGCGCCGCCATCGACCCGTACCGACAGATTCCGCACCGCCGGATGGCTGAGCACGTCGAGCAGCGGCATCATCTTGGCCGCGACTTCGCCCGGCGCGCCGACATGGGTGTAGACCCCGCCGCCGATGGTGGACATCCGCTCCATCAGATAGTCGTTGGGGGCGGAGCCGATGCCGACCATGAAGACGTGGCTGCGCCCGCCATCCGCGTCGATCGCGGCCATCATCTCGCGCTCGTTCGAGATTTCGCCATCAGTCAGGAAAACGATCTGGCGCAGTGTCTCGGGATCATCGCCGCCCCCGATCGCGGCATCGGCCAGCGCGGCTTTGAGCGCGGGCAGCATCTCGGTGCCGCCTTGCGCTTCGAGAGACCCGGCGAAGCGCCTGGCCAGGTCCACCTGATCGGGGGTGGCGGCGACACTGTGGTCGAACAGGCGGGTCATGGTGTCGTCGAAGCGGATCACGTTGAAGTGATCCTGCGGCCGCAAGGTGCCGAGCGCGTGGATCAGGCTGGACTTGGCTTCTTCCATCGACTCCCCGCCCATCGATCCGCTGTTGTCGATCACGAACACCATCTCGCGCGGCGGCGTCGGCAGGCGGGACAAATCGGCGGGCGGGGTCACCGATGCCATGACATAGTCGCCCGTGTCGGTGTGCTGCGCGAACAGCCCCAGCGTCGGGTCGGCCGCGGCGGAGCGCCATTCGAGCACGAAGTCGCGGTCCGCCGGCACGCTTTCGTCGAGCCGGATGGTGCGGTCGTCGAGCGGGCCGGAAACGGTCACCTTGTGGTAGCGGCTGACGAGGTTGGCGACGTCGAAGCCGGGGGCGAGCCGCACCGCGATCGACGTGGGGTTGAGCTTCACCCCCAGCGCGGGATCGAGAACGGGTGCTGACGTAACCGCTTGGGCATCCCGGGCTGCGCCTGGTCCGGTCAATGTGTGGGGCGGCACGTAGCGCGGGCCGACCACCAGCGGCAGGCGTAGCGAGAAGGTGCCGTTGGCCTGAACCACCGGCGCCTGATACTCGATCGAGATCAGGACCGTCTCTCCGGGGCCGACATTGGCAACGAGCGTGGAGAACATGTTGGGGCGCTGCTGCTCCACCAACGACGCCTTGGTGCCACGTCGCTTCGCCGCCTCGTACGTCGCGAGCGCCTTCTCGCGGGGCTGGATCTGGCCCACGATCACGCGCTGGCCCACCACCATCTTGAGCGAATCCACCGCGCCATCCTGCGGCAAGGGATAGAGATAGCTGGCCTCCACCCACGTGTTCGACGTGTTGCGGAACGCCTGGGTGACGCGCACGCGCGCCACTTGGCCGGTCACCGTCACCGCCATGTCGGTGCCCAGCCGAACGGCTGGCAATGCCTGGGACATACCTTTGGCTTTCAACAACAAGACCCCGGCGGCAGGGCCATCGTCGGGCGCCGCCTCGTCAGCGGCGGCTGCGGAACTGGCGTTGAGCGCCAACGTGGCGGGAGCACCCACAGCCAGCACGATGGCAGGGATCAGGGCGCGGCGGATAGCGAGGGGGTGCGGCATGTCAGGGCTCCATCGAAAGATCGGAGCCATCCCTCTATGCGCACAACGGCACGCACAGCCACGAGCAGTTTCGGCCTGTTACCGCCAGTCGATGTGCGCAACCCCGCACGCCGGCGCGACGATTGACGGAATGTCCGGGTTTGTGCGCATATGTGCGGATGACCACGATCCTGCGCGACGACACGCCCGATACTGACCTGATCGAGTCCGGGCTGGAAAGCGTCGAGATCGCCCGCCACGTCCGCGAGGAAATCGCCCGCCGCCGTATCTCGCGCCAGGCTTTGGCGGACATGGCCCGCATCAGCTTGTCGACTCTGGAGAAGGCGCTGGCCGGAAAGCGTGCCTTCACGCTGGCGACGCTTCTGCGCATCGAGGAGGCGTTGGGCGTGAGCCTGCGCGGCGATACGACCAGCTCGCCGCCCGCCGGAGGAGACGTCGCGCCCGATGCTCTGGGCGCCTATTCGCGCTCAGCCGTGACCTGGCTGGAAGGCCGCTATCTGACCGTCAGGCCCAGCTTCGCCACATCCGGCGGCGTGTTCGCGTACCTGACGACGATCCGCTGGGTGCCTGAGAAAGCCTGCCTCGGCTTTGCCGAAACGGGCCGCGCCGATCCCCGTTTCGAACAGATCGGGCAGGTTTCGTTGCCCAACCTCTCCGGCCACATCTATTTGGTGACCAACGAGCAAGGCCAATACCGCCTCGCGATCCTGTCGCGCCCGACGATCGATGGCGGCCTGTTCGGCATATTGACCACGCTGGAGGTCGGAAAGGGATCGCAACTCATGCCGGCAGCGGCCCCGCTGGCGCTGCGCAAACTGGCGGAGGGAGAGACCGCGGACCTCGGCCTCGTTACCGCCGACATGCCGCACTATGCGGCGTATCGGGCGATGTTGGACCGTTCGATCGAAGGCGATTTCGCAAGGCTGCATGTCTTGGCCTAGATGGCACTCACACAGGGGTTTCCGGCCAGACAGCATCGGAGTCCGGGCGGCTTTCGGGTGTTGGTGCCTGAAGCGCTCAATGGCAGCGGCGGCGGCGCGCCTGCGGCATGATGCCAGCCGCCGGCACCGTACCAAGGGATGGCTAAACCGCGTAATCGAGGTCGCCACGCCGTCTCAGCTCGGCGCTGGCGGGGTCGAAAATCCTGTTGAGGATGAGGCCTGCCGCCAGGACGGCTGCGAACGCCGTAGCAAGATAGAAGCCGTAGATCGCATCACCCAGATATTCGCCGATCAACCCCATCGCCAGCGGCGCCAGCACCGCGCTGACGCAGGTGAAGAAGAGGATGACGCCGGAGATCGCGCCATGCTGCGGCTTGGGAAAGCAACTGATGCCCTTGGAGTTCAAGGTGGGATAGATGATCGACATGAACAGGCCTGACACCGGCAGCGCGACCACCGCGAAGGGCCGGCCGCCGATGATCGCGCAGACGAAGCACAGCAGGATGGCCACGCCGCACAATGCCATGACACTGGTCCAGTCATAGCGCTCCAGCAGCCAGAAGCCGCCAAACCGGCCGATCACGCGCAGGATGAAGAAGATCGACAGCGCATAGACGGCCCATCGCCACCCGGGGCCGCTATAGCCCGCAAGCAGCGTTGGCATCCAGACATAGATGGCGGTTTCGATCCCGACATAGAGCATGATCCCCGTGCTGAACGCGAGAGCGTAGCGATTGTGCAGCATCGCGAGCATGTCCGCGAGCGGCGCGCCATTCGGGGCGGCGGCGCGCGTTTGCGGATACGGGACGCGCCAGGCGACAATCATGAGCAGACCGCAGAAGATCGCCGCGATCAGGTAAAGCCATTTCCACGATGCATCATGCGACAGCAGATAGGCGACGATAGCCGGGCCGATGATCGCGCCGATCCCGAAAAAACCCTCCACCACATTCATCGTCGCGGTATGGGCGCGGGTCGATGTCGAGATGTCGCCTATCAGCGCCAGCGCCGCGGTCTTGAATATGCCGACGGCAATGCCGCCGATGAACAGCAGGACGAGGAAAAGCCCGAAACTGCTGATCCAGGCGAACATCGCGGCGCTGATGCCGAACAGCCCGAGACCGATCAGGATCGTCACCTTGCGTCCCGCGCGATCGGCCAGCGAGCCGAGCAACACGCCGCCCAGTGCGATGCCGCTCATCGTCGCATAGTGGAACGCGCCGCCAGCGGCCATGCCGAGGTGGAATTCGCGGATCACCGACGGGATGATGACCCCGACCGATTCCGACGTCATCGCGAACATCAGGAACATCAGGTATGTCAGCCAGCGAATGCGCGCCATCGCCCTGCGGTCCTAAACCAGCTTGTACATGCGAATGCGGACGGCGGGCGTCTTCATTTCGGGAACCGGGCCGACGGTGCCGGTGAACACGGCTTCGTTGAGCCAGCCATGCGGGCCATTCGGTACTTCGAACGTCGCGGTCGTTTTGGCATAGCCTTTTCCGGCCAGCCCCCGGTTCTGGATATGGATGACGGTGCCGTCGGCTTCGCGCATCAGATAGGAGGCTTCGAGTTCGGTGAATCCATCGGCGCGGACCAGTTGCCAGTCCATGCCTTCGGGGAAGATCGTACCGCTGATGCGTGGCCCCTTGAACGTGCCGCCGGTGATGGGGATGCGCACGCGCTTGCCGTGCGGGGTCATGCCCACATCCTCGGGCGGCCCCAGCGTGACGATCGCTTCATAGACGAACTCCGCCCGTGGCGTGTCGTCGGTTTTTGACTGGGCCGCCATGCCCGGCGCGTCGATCAGGCCGGTGGCCAATGTTCCCGCCGCCAGCAGCAGCCCCCTGCGCGATGGCAGAGTGTCGTGTCGTTCGCCCGCCATACCGATACCCTCTCCAGAGGATGGAGCGCTGTCTTGCGAAGGCGCGCTCCATCCGAGTCACGTGTCAGAAGTGCATGCCCAGACGCACGCCATAGGTGCGCGGCGGATCATAATTGGCCGTGGTCGAACTCCACACCGTTACCAGATTGTTGGCCACCCGCTTGTTTTCCAGATTGTTGACGAAGCCGGTGACCGACAGGTGCGCGTCATTGGTCTCGTACCGCAGGTTGAGATCGGTCTTGGTATAGGATGCCCGGCGGCTCTGCGCATAATTCTGGATGTCGCTGAACGTGCGCGACTGGACGTAGAAGTCCACGCTCGGCGTCAGGCTGCCCGCGCCGCCCAGATCGAAGATATGCGCATAGCTGGCGCGCGCGCTCCATTTGGGGGCGTTGGGCAGCTCGTTGCCGGACACGTCGCGGATGACGGTGCCGGGCAACGGCCGGTTGCCGAATGCGGTCGTGAGCGCGTTGTAGTTGCCGCTGGCCGAGTTGAGATTGTCCGACGCGGTCGGGAAAGAGCGGATCTTCGCGTCAAGATAGGAGACGAAGCCGCTAATCCGGTCGGCGCGTGTCGGGCGGAAGACGGTTTCCAGTTCGATACCACGCAGGCGCGCGGTCGCGGCATTGGTCGTCACCGCCGACACCTGGTTGGTCAGCGGATTGAGGACGATGCTGGATACCTGAAGATCCTTATAGTCCATGTTGAAGGCAGTGGCCGACAGATAGAGCTTGCCGCCCATCAGCGAACTGCGCGCGCCGAGTTCGTAATTGGTCACGGTTTCCGGCTGATACTGACGATATTGCGGCGCGTTGCCGCTGGCTTCCAGACCGCCGCCACGGAAACCGGTGCCGACGCTGGCATAGACCAGGGTTTCAGGCGTCACTTCGTAATTCACGCCCGCCTTCCAGCTGATGTTCGAGAATTTCGCTTCCGGCCGGTTGGTGTCGTCGGACAGGGCATAGACGAACGGGATGCCGGGGCAGGTCGTGGGCGTGATGTTCGCCAGCGTGACCGTGTCGCCGGGGCAGACCAGTTCGATGTTGCGCTGGTTGACCTGTTCCCATGTCGAGCGTGCACCACCCAGGATTTTCAGGCCCGGCGCGATTTCGAACGTACCCTGACCGAAGACGGCCTGTGACTTGGTGCCCTGACCCCGGTAGGAGGTGACGACATCGACGCCACTGATCGTCGAGATATTGGTGCCGGTGCCGGCGACCTTGGCAATGCCGGCGGCGTTGAAGATGCCGTTGAACGGGGCGGGGGCGGTGTCGCCTGCGTGCAGCAGACGGGTGCCGGACGGCTGCTTGTCCTGATAGAGATAGCCGCCCACAACGAGGTTGAACGCGCCGGATTCGAAGTTCGCGTCCAGTTCATGCGAATGTGTTTCGACGCGGCGGTCGATATTCTGCTGGGTGAAGACGCCCGTGGCGGAATCCACGCCGTTGTTCTTCAGCAGCGAGTAGCCGGCCAGATAGGTGAAGGACAGGGAGTCGCTCGCCTCCCATGTCAGACGCGAGCGGGCGGCGTAATATTGGAGGTCCATCTGGTTGTCGACGACCAGATCCTGCCCGGGGTTGATGCTTTCGCTGTAGATCGTCTGCATTGGGCCAAACGTGCCCGCCGCGATATTCGCATTGGGGTAGACGTTGCGGCTGCGCATATAGGTGAGCGGGATCGTGCCCTTGTTCTCCCCGTAGTTGAGCGACAAGCGCCACGTCAGCCTGTCGCCCAGATGCAGGATCGAGTTGACGCGCAAACCGGCCTGATCGGTCTTGTTGTAATTCTGGCGCGCGCCGTAATTGCCCTCGAACCCGTCATCCACCTGCCGATAGGCGGAGATGCGCAGGGCGAAGGCGTCGCTGATCGGCAGATCGACGGCGGCGCGAGCGCGGACTTCGTTGAAGCGGCCATATTGGATGTCGGCGTTGAAGCCCAGCTTCTTGCCCGGATCGGCGGTGTTGATGTTGACGACGCCTGCGGTCGCGTTGCGCCCGTAGACGGTGCCCTGCGGCCCGCGCAGAACCTCGACCGATCCGAGATCGAACAGGCCGAGTGTCAGGACGGCGGCGGACGGATCGTAGATCCCGTCGATCTGGGTGGCGACGGTAGAATAGCCGCTGAAGCTGTTGTTGCTGCCGATGCCGCGGATGGCGAAGCCGTTCTGGCTGGATTGCAGACCGGGGACGGTGGTGGTGAGTGCGGCGGCGGAATCGACGCCCTGCCGGGTGAGGCTGTCCTGCGTCACAACGCTGACCGCGACGGGGGCCTTGGACAGTCTCTCGGATGTTTTCTGTGCGGTGACGACGATGTCGCCGGTATAGTCTTCCGGCGCGGCCGTGTTCGTTTGCACGGGCGAGGCTTCCTGCGCGGCGGCGGGGCAGGCCAGGGCGACGACGCTCGCGCCGATGCTGGCGCTTGCGAAAAGAAGTGACAGTCTGTTCACGATACTCTCCCCTTTTTTCTTGCCCGACCAGTTTGTTTTGCGGTTCGGGCCATTGCTGGTGTGGCTGTGTTCAGAAGTGGAAATGGTCCCGCGCGGCCCTGGCCAGGGCGGCATAGCCCGCGTCGGATGGATGGAGTTTGTCGCCGCAATCATAGGCGGCGAGGATATGGTCGGGCGTGGACGGGTCGCGCACGACCGCGTCGAAATCGATCACGCCGTCAAATTCGCCGCTCGTGCGAATCCACTGGTTGATGGCCTGACGGATTTTTTCCTTTTCGGGCGTGGCGTAGCCGGGGAAGGTCGAACCCAGGAACGGCGTCAGCGTCGCGCCGTGGACCTTGATGCCGCGCGACCGCGCGCGCTGGATGAGCTGGCGATAACCTGCGATCAGGTCTTGCGCGCCGATGATGGGATGGTTGCCTTCGGCGCGGGGGTTTTTGAGGCCGCTCAGGCCCAGATCGTTGATCCCCTCCAGTAGGACGATGTCGGTGACGCCCGGCACCGCGAGCGCGTCGCGGTCAAACCGGGCGAGGCCGCTTAGCCCAACTTCCTCGCGCAGCACGCGGTTGCCGCCGATGCCGGCATTGGCGATTCCCACATTGGCAATCCCCTTTTCGGTCAACATGCGCGCCAGCTGGCCCGGCCATCCGCGCAGCAGCGGGTCTTTCGCGCCGAAGCCATCGGTGATGGAATCGCCGAAGGCGACGATCGTGCGCGCGTTCTGGTCGGACTGGACGAGCACGGACGAGACGATTTCGCGCGCGGAGACCGAGGTCGTGTTCGACAGCGTCGCGGATGCGGTCTGGTCAGCGCCCACCGCCCATTCCGCGACATGATTGGGGTCGGACTGGGGCAAGGTTACCTTGGCGGGAAGATAGACGCTGACGATCGCGACGGACCCGGCCTTCACCGTAAGCGCGAGCGGATCGGACAGGAGCGGCGCGCCCATCGGCAAGCGGACCGAGCGTGCGCCCGAAAAGGTCAGCGGGCGGATGGTGGCGGCGTCGATACGGCCCTGCGCATCCGCCAGCGCAATGGTCGCGCTGCCGATCGTTACGTCCTGCAACTGGGTTTCGCCCGACAGGCGGACCTGCACCTTCGTGCCGCCTGCGCTGAGACGCAGATGGTAGCGGACGGTGCCCTGCACGTCCGGCGCGGGTTGCCAGAAATCATACGGGAGTTTCGCGGTGGGCAGCGACGGGCTGGACGCCCAACTGGCCACCCAGCGGCCATTGTCCGCCGCGAAAGCCTGTATCGGCAGCAGCCCGGCATGAAGCGCGACGACTGCGAGGGTGAACGTGGCTGACCTCATCTTGCGCATTCGAAGCTATCCTCTCTCTCGATGTCGCCCGTGCCCTTGTACCGGGCATATTCGGGATATTTGCAGATGGGCCGGGTGCGGCCGGGCCAGGGGCTGGCCGCCGGCGCGACGCCGTGGAGCCGATCGGGCGCGCGGCCCTGTTCGACCCAGGCGACCATCGCGGCGAAAGCGTCATAATGGTCGGTGGCCGGGCCGCCCTCGCAATGGTTCATGCCAGGCACGGGAAATACGCGGGCGGTGTCGGCCGCCGCGCCATGATAGCGGGCGTCCATCTCGCGATACCATTGCAGCGTGTCGTTCAGCGAGAATACCGGATCGGCCGCGCCATGCGGGACGATCAGCTTGCCGCCGGCGGCGCGAAAGGCGTCGATGTCGGGCGATCGCGCCGACATCATGCCCCAGCCGGATTCGGTGAAGGGCGCGGCGGTGCGATAGATCGCGTCGGCGTCCCGATCGAAATCAAAGGCCATCTGCCATTGTAGCAAGCGTTGCGGATCGACGGACGCCAGCACGGGCGGGGTTTGAAAGATGGTCGGCAGAGCGGACCCGCCGACCAGGATGTTGAGCGGTGGCACGCCTTCCTTCGCCAGCCCCAGTTTCCACACCGCCCAGCCGGGCGCGCCGATGCCGCCATCCCAGGGGAAGCTGGCGTAAAGGGGAGCGCCGTCGCGCCTGCGTGGGCCGGACAGGGACTGCGCCAGCGCGTCGATCTGTGCGCGCGACAGGCACTGGCCATTGCGGTCCCCCGTGCAGGTGGAGGCGCGCAGCACCGGCAGGACGTCTGCGGTGGTGCATTGGTCGGCGCGCATGACCAGCCCGTCGACCAGTCCATCCTTGCCATCGCAGGCCTTCAGGACGGCGCGGCGCACGATGCCGAGTTCAGCGGGGGAATAGAGGCTGGAGAACTGCCCGAACGGGCGCACGCCGCTGGCGTCGGGTTGGAGCAGCCGCGCGAAAGTCTGTGTGTCCCATGTCTGGGCAAGCCCGGCGCGGGGCAGCGACATGCCCGGTGCGGCGGCGACGATGCCGTTGAAGGCGTTGGGGTAGCGATGGGCCAGCGCCAGCCCCTCCTGACCGCCTTTCGAACAGCCCGCAAAATAAGAATAGCGCAGTGCCCGGCCGTAGAAGGTGGTGATGGCGGCCTTGGCGGCTTTGGTGACGGCGTAGAGCGAGGCGTAAGCGTAATTGCGGCGCGCTTCCGGGTCGAAGCCGAAGGCGACCGCGCCGCCCCTGGCCGGGTCGCTGTTGACGGCGTTGTCGTGGCCCGAATCCTGGCTGACGACCGCATAGCCCTGCGCAAGGGCCGGTGTGACGAGGCCTACGCCCGCCGCCGCGCCCAGCGCATCGCCGACGTCGCCATTGGTGCCGCCGCCGCCCTGAAACAGAAAGCGGCCGTTCCAGTCGCGCGGCAGGCGCAGATGAAATTTGATGGCGTAGCTTTGCCCGTCCACGCCCTTGCGTTCGGCCATGACGGCGCGAATGTCGCAATGGGCCTTGAGCGGCGTCACGGCATCATATTGGAAGCCGCGCGGGTCGGGCTTGGGCGCTGGGCCGTATTCCACGAAGGCGGCGCGGGTGACGCGCGTTGAGGCGTCGGGCCAATGGCCGCGCAGCGTCTTGGCGAAGGCGGCGCAGCGGGCGCTGTAGGGCGTGGCCGCCGACGCGGGCGCGGATGCGGCCATAAGGGCGGCGAGGGCGGATGCCGTGAGCCAATAATGCGCGCGAAGGGTCATGCCTGTGCCTCCAACAATGCGTTCCGGACGAGGACGATCGCGCCCGACGCCATAGCGCCGACAAGGGGATGGCGGTCGGTCAGGCCAGCCATGCGCGGTCTCCGTCCAGCATGATCCGAAGTTCGGGGGCGGGGGTGCCGCCGAAATGTGCCCGGGCTTGCGCGACATCACGGGCCGGTTCCGTCAGCCCGACCAGATCGACGAAACTCTGCACGCACAGGTCCGGCAGGACCAGCCAGCTATAGGCCTGATAGGGAGCATCGGGCGGATTGCCGAAGACGAGGCCGGAACGGTTGAGCGGACGCCACGGGCCGAACAGAGCGTCGGCGACCATGCCATAGAGACCGGTCGGGCCAGTGGGACCGGACGGCGCGAACACCTTGGTCTGGGTGGACCAGAAGAGATAGTAGAGGCCGTTCCACACGATGACATGCGGGCGTTCGAGTTCGTTGTTCAGGCCATCGGCATCGATCAGCGGCGGCAGGATCTGCCACTCGCCATCCGTCTCGCGCCGGGCGATGCCGACCGCGCCGTTCCAGGCGGATCGGGACTGGGCGAGCGATGCGGCGAAAAGGAGGTATTCCGCGCCGTCGGCGGGATCGCGAAAGAAAGCGGGATCGCGAAACGCCTTGATCGAACCGATCGCGCCGCCGCCCGTCATCTCGCTGGTATAATGGATGTCGTCGGGCACGACGCATTCGCTTGGCGCCGTCCAGCGCGACACGGTTACGGCATGTTTTGCCACCGACAGGGTTCCGCTGGTCTGGAACAGCCTCTGGATGAAGCTGGTTTGCGCTTCATCGCGAAGACCGGCAGCGGTGTAATACAGGGTGATCGTCCGGTCGTCGGACAACACTATCGCGGAGCCGGACCATTCCCGGCTGCCGGGGGACAGGCCGTCGGGGAGCAGCGGCCCCAGATCATGCCAGTCCGCGCCCACGCGATGCAGCAGGCGCATGCGGGCGACGGCGTGGCGGGCGTCCGGATCGGGCAGGATGGGCGCGGACAAGGCGATGAACAGCGTGCCGCCGGCGATCTCCGCAGGATGGCCGTCGGTTCGCTGGACCGGCCAATAGTCCCACAGATCGAGCGTATCGATCACGCGCCGTTGCGGGGTGATGAGGGGCGCGTGGGATGCCGACGCCGCGTCGATCCGCGCCACGTCGTCGGGCGTCCAGCGGGTAGAGATGATGCTGTCGCTCATGCCGATACGCGTCCGGGCGTCACGCGAAACATACGCTCGCCGGTGGACGTGCAATTGGCGCCTCGACCATCGCGCTGCCGCTTCGTCGATGAAGCAAGCCGTGTCAAAAGCTGCGCCCGCACGATCATCCCCTAAGTATCGTCTTTTTCGTTGCTGCATTGTTATAGCTGATAACAAACGTTTGCAAGAGAAAATGCAAACGTTAGCATTCAGGTTTTACGGGGCAGGGCGTAATCGCCGCCGATCAGGCGGAAGCGCGTAACACCAGAGTGGGGGGCAAGGAGATAGACGCCGTATCTTCCCCGGCCATGCGCTGGAACAGCAGGTCGATCATCATGCGTGCGCCGAGCGCGACATCCTGCCGAATCGTGGTGAGCGACGGCGTCGTCTGGCTGGCGATGAAGGCATCGTCATAGCCGATCACGGCAATGTCTTCGGGCACCCGCAGGCCGTGATCGGCGATCGCGCGAAGCGCGCTCAGGGCGATCACGTCGGACGCCGCGAAAATCCCGTCGGGGGCGGGGTGATCGCGCATATAGTCGCGGATCGTGGCATAGGCGGCGTCCGGCGTGACATGGGTAGGCACGACGAAGCCCGGCGGCGCATGCTCCTGCGCGATGGCATGGTTGAACCCGGCGAAGCGGGCTTCGAATTCCGGGACGTCCGGGTTGCCGAGGAAGGTCAGCGTCTTGCGGCCAGTGGACAGGAGGTGGTGGGCGGCCATGCGCCCGCCTTCGAAATTGTCCGAACCCACGGTCAATTGGGAGTAACCGCTGACCGATGCACCCCATACCACCAGCGGATCATAGGTGGCGGATACCTGCTCGATCGCGTCGATCTGGTTCGATTGTCCGACGATGATGACGCCGTCGACCTTGCCCGAATCGACGAAGGCCTGAAGCCAGCGATCGTTTGACGGAATGACGCGCGAGAGCAGCAGGTCGTAATGGCGATCGGCCAGCGTGTCGGCGAGCGAGGCGATCAGGCTCATGAAAAACGGATCGGTCAGATGCTGTTCGGTTTCATGCCCCAGCGGCAGCACCACGCCGACCGCGCCGGTGCGCCCGAGCCGGAAATTGCGCGCGGCGACGTTGATCTGGAAATCATGGTCGCGCGCGAGCTGCTTGATCCGGTCCCTGGTTGTCTTTGCGACCAGAGGACTGTCTGCCAAGGATCGGGAAACCGTAGAGATGGATACCCCGGCAAGTACGGAAAGTTCGGCGAGGCTGGCGGCTTTCTGGCGGGTCATCTGTCGGTTCCAACGCGGATATCGTGCAGCGATGGTCCCTCGATTGAGCGGACACCGTGACTCGCGCCGATGCGTGGCACCATTGGCCATCGCCGTTGCAGATGTGGCACGTGTACCTTGTCGTGATCCGCCAAAGTCTCGGCAACCGCCTCGGCAAGCGCCAGCCCGAGCGCTTCCAGATCCAGAGTGAAGCATGTGAGCTGCGGTACAAGGCCACGACAGGCGGGATTGTCCCGCAGCCCGATCACCGCGATGTCCTGCCCGGGTTCCAGCCCCAGCGCGCGCAGCGCGCGATAGGCGCCCACCGGCGCGGTCTCGCCCATCAGCAGCAGCGCCGATGGCGGATCGGGCAACATCATCAACTCGCGCGCGGCGAACTCGCCGTCGTTTTCATCGGTTTCGCCGTTGTGAATGAGCGCGGGATCATAGGCTATGCCCGCCGCGTCGAGCGCCGCTTTGTAACAGTCGATGACGATCTGGCTGTTGTTGATCGTGGCGGGCGGCGCGACCAGGCCGATGCGGCGATGCCCGGCGGCGGCGAACAGCGCGACGGCATCCGCGACGACGGTTTCGAAGTCGAGATCGATCCAGGCGAACGGGCGCTCCGTCTCGGATCGGCCGAGCGCGACGAACGGGATGTTCCGGCCTTGCAGGAACGCGATCCGCTCGTCGTGAACCTGAGTCGCGGAGAGCAGCCACGCATCCGCGGTGCCGCGCGAGACGTGCCGGCGCAGGAAGGTGAGGCCGTCCTCGCCCTTGCGCGCCAGCAGGATGACAAGATCGAGGCCGTGTCCGGTGAGGCCGGTCTGAACGCCTTCCCACAGCGCCATGAAGAACGGTTCGCCATACACCGCGCTGTCATGCTCGAGCGTCAGCATGAATCCGACCGTGCCCGTGCGGCCGCTGCGCAGCGTCCGGCCCGACTGGTTCGGCGTGTAGCCCAACGCGCTCGCGGCTTCGATGACGCGCTGGCGCGTCTGTGCGTTGACGTCCTTGCGGTCGTTCAGCGCACGCGAAACCGTGCCGATCGATAAGCCGAGATGATTGGCCAGAGCACGGATGTCCATGTGCCCTCATTTCAGCCTGCGCCGGAAATACGCAAGCGGATTGACATACCGAGCGGGAGCAATCAAAGCCAACACCGGAAACGTTTACGGTCGCACGCAAGACGACTCGAGGGGATGGCCGTTTGGATACGCTAATTCTGGAATCGCGCGCTATCGCCTGGTCGTATGATGGCGCCTGGCTGCGTATCGAGGCGCATGGCCAGGATGGCTTGCGGCTTCGCGCCTCCGCGCATGCCGAGCGTCCGGCAAGCCCAGGCGCGCTGCTCGACGTCGCCACGCCCGCTCCCGTCGTCAGCCGTGAGGGCGCGGTCGCCCGCATCGAGAACGGCCGGATCGTCGCGGAAGTGGATCTTCAGGGCAGGGTGCGGTTCCTGAACTCCGACGGGCGGCTGCTGCTCGAGGAAAAGTGGCGGCAGCGCGACACGGTGACGAAATTCTGGACGGTCGGAAAGGACGACGTGCGCACGATCAGCGCGCTCGGTATCGCCGGCCGCGAGTTCAAACCGCTGTCGGGCGAGGCATCGCGCATCACCGTCCGGTTCGAGCCCAAGCCAGGCGAGCGGCTGTTCGGGATGGGCCAATATCAGCAGGCCAACCTGGATCTGGCTGGCTGCCTGCTCGAACTGGCGCAGCGCAACTCGCAGGCAAGCGTGCCCTATGTCGTTTCCAGCGAAGGCTACGGCCTGTTGTGGAACAGCCCTGCGATCGGCGACGTGCATTTCGCCGCGAACGGCGCGACCTGGACATCGCGCGCCGCGCGCGAGGTGGATTATTGGATCACCGCCGCCGATACGCCCGCCGGGCTGGTGCGCAATTATGCGGCGGTGACCGGCACCGTGCCGAACATGCCGGACTTCGCGCTCGGCCTGTGGCAGAGCAAACTGCGCTACCGCACGCAGGACGAACTGCTCGAGGTCGCGCGCGAGTATCGGCGGCGCGGCATCCCGCTCGCGGTGATCGTCGCGGATTTCTTCCATTGGCCGGTGCAGGGCGATTGGCGGTTCGATCCGCGCGAATGGCCCGACCCCGCCGCGATGGCCGCCGAGTTGAAGGCGATGGGCACCGAGTTGCTGGTGTCGGTGTGGCCGACGGTCGATCCGCGGTCGGAGAACTACGCGGAGATGGCCGAGAAGGGCTATCTCGTGCGCGCCAACCGTGGCGTCGACGTGCAGCAGGAATTTCTCGGCAACACGCGTTTCATCGACACCACGCATCCGGGTGCGCGCGCGTTCCTGTGGGATCGGTTGAAGCGCAACTATCGGGACAATGGCGTCGCGCTGTTCTGGCTCGACGAGGCCGAGCCCGAATATGGCGCGTATGATTTCGACAATTACCGCTATCACAGCGGCGAGGTGCTCGCGGTCGGCAATGCCTATCCGCTGCATTATGCGCAGGCGGTGGCGGATGGTCTGCGCGACGAGGGCGAGCGCGAGGTCGTCAGCCTCATCCGCTGCGCGTGGGCGGGCAGCCAACGCTATGGCGCTCTGGTATGGTCGGGCGACATCCACAGTTCGTTCGAGGCGATGCGCAACCAGCTGAGCGCCGGCCTGAACATGGGGATGGCCGGCATCCCGTGGTGGACCACCGATGTCGGCGGCTTCCACGGCGGCGATGTCGAAGATCCCGCTTTCCACGAGCTGATGGTGCGCTGGTTCCAGTGGGCGGTGTTCACGCCGGTCCTGCGCATGCACGGCCACCGCGACCCGATCACGCCGCCGGCGGAACCGTTCCGCGACGGCGTGGCGCAGTGCGACACGGGGGCCGGCAACGAATTGTGGAGCTTCGGCGAGCCCGTCTATCAGATCCTGCGCCGCTACGCCGGCTTGCGCGAGCGGCTGCGCCCGTATGTGGCGGGGTTGATGGCGGCGGCGCACGAACAGGGCGACCCGCTGATGCGGCCGATGTTCTACGATTATCCGGGCGACGAACGCTGCTGGGCGCTCGACGACCAATATATGTTCGGGCCTGACCTGCTGGTCGCGCCGATCCTTGCCGCCGGCATTACCGAGCGCGACGTCTGGTTGCCGGCCGGCGACTGGGTGGACGCATGGACCGGCGAAGCGCGCGCGGGCGGTGCGAGCGTGCGGTGCGCCGCGCCGATCGATCGCATCCCGGTGTTCATGCGCGCCGGCGCGGCGGTGGCGACGGCTTTCATCGACGATTGAGACGGAGCGGACACGCAAAGCGGCCGCATACACGAGAGGAAGATCGGTCATGGCAGCCATAGCGCAGCAAGGCGATGCAGGGGGAATCACCGCGCCCGCCACCGTGCGGGTGGGCCGCGTGCCGTTCATCGAGAAGGTCTGCTATGGCTTCGGCGACGCCGGCGGCACGATCATCACCGGGTTGATCGCCAATTTCCTGACCTTTTATTATACCGACGTGTTCGGACTGGCGCCGGGCATCGTCGGCATTCTCTTCCTGTCGCTGCGCGTGTTCGATGCGGTGTCCGATCCGCTGATCGGCATCATGGCGGACCGCACGCGCACACGCTGGGGCAAGTTCCGACCCTATCTGTTGTGGACGGCGATTCCGGTCGGGTTGAGCTGCTTCCTCACCTTCCAGTCGCCGAACTTCGGCTATGACGGCAAGGTCGCCTATGCGGCGGCGACATACTTCCTGCTGGCGTTTTTCTATTCGCTCAACAACGTGCCGTATTGCGCGCTCATCACGCGCATGACGGACAGCGCTCGCGAGGGCGTGGCGTGCCAGTCGGTCCGCTTCGCGATGGTGGCGGTCGCATCGTTCACGGTTTCGGTCGGCCTGCCGATCATGGTGCGGCAGCTCGGCGGCGCGGACGTCTCGCGCGGATACCGTGACGGGGTGGCGATCCTCAGCCTCGCGGCGGTGGCGATGTTCCTGATCTGCTTCCTGTTCGTGCGCGAGCGGGTGCCGGAGACCGGCGCGGAAGAGCCGCCGCTGCGCGTCGCGATCGCCAACACGCTCAAGAACGACCAGCTTCGGCTGACCTTCCTGATGACGTTGCTGCTGATCGGCATCTTCAACACCAAGGGCGGCGCCGCGCTGTATTTCATCACCTATGTGCTGAACGGCGGCCCGACCTATCAGGCACTGTTCTTCGGCACCGCGACGGCGGGCGGTCTGCTCGGCTCGATCGTGGTGCAGGTCTTCACCCGCCGCTTCGACGTGAAAACGGTGTACGTCTGGGTGAACCTGCTGCTCGTCGCCGGGCATTTCGGCGCGTATTTCGTGCCCGGCGGCTATCCGATGCTGTGGCTGGTGCTGGTCGGGATGTGCTGCATCGTGCTCGGCTGCACGCTGCCGCTGCACTTCACGCTGATCCAGTTGGCCGATCAATATGGCGAGTGGAAGCTCGGTATGCGCTCCTCGGGCATGAGTTTCGCGTTCAACCAGTTCTTCGTGAAGCTGGCCTGGGCGCTGGCGGGGGCGCTCATCAGCGGGGTTCTGGTGATCGTGTCGTACAAGGCGGGCGCGGGCAACCAGACGCCGCTGTCGCTCGCCGGCATCCGTCTGCTCTCCACCGTGATTCCCGGCTTGCTGCACCTCGCGCTGGCGGTGACCGCCAGCCGCCTGATCCTCAATCGCGCGACGATCGACCGCATGACGGCGGATCGCGCGGCATGACCCATTCCTCCCGCACACTGGACCTCCCCGACATGCGAACCTCGCACCCCGGCACCGCCGCGAAACTGCTGGTCGCCGTTCTGCTCGGCTCCTGCGCGCTGCCCGCCGTCGCGCAGACGCCGCCCGAACGGCTGACGGTTGATCTCGGCAGCGATACCGGGCCGTTCCACGGCGGCGCGTCGGGCACGCTCTACGGCCTGTACGATGCGCGCCTGCCGCACCCGAACCTGATCGAGGGGATAGCCTTACGCACCGTCTCGACCAAGGCGCAGGACGGGCCGCAACATCCCGGCGCCGACGCGCTCGAAGTGTCGACGCTGCTCACCGATGCGTCGGGCGGCGACACGTTCATCTACATGACCGACATCACCCGTGAGTTCCCGTACAATTGGAAGACGGGGGACTGCGCGCAATCGGTGACCGCATACCTCGAAAAACTGCGGAAGCAGGCCGAACAGGTGCGCGGCATGCCGGCGCGCTACCGCGACCACATCGTCTTCGCGCCGTTCAACGAACCCGAAGGCAACATGTTCGGCGACGGGCCGAAGAGCTGCAACGGCGTGAAGTGGCAGACCAACCCCGCCGTGTTCTTCGATGCGTGGGACCGCGCGTATCGGCTGATCCGCCAGATGCTGCCCACCGCGCGCATCGCCGGGCCGAACACCAGCATCCTGTTTGACGAGGTCGAGGGGTTCCTGAAGCATACGGTCACGCAAGGCACCGTGCCGGACGTGGTGACGTGGCACGAACTGAGCAACCCCGCCACCGTTCGCACCAGCGTGCGCCGCTATCGCGGTTGGGAGGACACGGTGTTCGCCGGCACGCGCTGGCAGGGGCGGCACCTGCCGATCAACATCAACGAATATGCCTATAATTATCACACCTCGGTGCCCGGCCAGATGGTGCAGTGGATCGCCGCGATCGAGGATTCCAAGATCGACGCGGACATCGCCTATTGGAACATCGACGGCAATCTCAGCGATTCCGCCGTGCAGGCCAATCGCGGCAATGGCCAGTGGTGGCTGCTGAACAGCTATGCGACGATGAGCGGGCACAGCCTCGCCGTCACGCCGCCCCACCCGGACCAGAGCTATACGCTGCAAGGCGTCGCCACCCTCGATCCCGCACGACGGCAGATGCGGTTGTTGTTCGGCGGCAGGACCGGCGCGGCCAGCGTTGCGCTCGCGCGGGTGCCGGCGTGGTTCGGTGCGACGGCGCGCGTGCGGGTGCGCGAAATCGGCTGGACCGGGCAACTCGGCGATTCGACGCCGCCGACGCTTGTCGCCGACCAAGCCGTTACGGTGCGCGACGGCACGGTCGCGCTCGCGTTCGGTGACGGCAGCCTCCCCGCGTTGCGTGAGGAAGCCGCATATGAGGTGGTGCTCACCCCCGCTGGCGCCGACGTGCCGGCTGGCGCGCCGATGGCACAGTGGCGGCAGGACTATGAGGCGGAAGCGGCGGTCCGTCGTGGTGCCGGGTTGAAGGTGCGCGGGCCGGAAGGCTCGCCCGAGGCGGTCGACCGGTTCTACACCTCTGGCGGCTATTCGGTGGAAGGGTTCGCGACCGGCAGCGATGCCGCGCTCGACGTCGCGGTCGATGTGCCGGCGGACGGGCGCTACGCGGTGCGTGTCCTCGCCAGTACGTTCAACAAAGACCCCAAGGCCGAGGCGCAGGGGCCGACCAACGTGTTCCTGCGGATCGACGGCAAGACGGCGAGCGAGACCGAACTGTTCCTGCCGCTCGGCTACAAGCCCGCGGTGCTCGACCATGTCGATACGGTGGTGCCGCTTGCGCGCGGGCGCCACGTGCTGACGCTGGCGACGCGAAGCCTCGACGGGCGGCGGCGCACGATCGGCAACGCGCTGGTTGACCGGATCACGCTATCGCCCGCGCCGGCTGCAGCGCAGCCGGCGATCTACGACGCGGCGGACGCGATGACGAAGGATGGGCGGACCATTTTCTGGGTCTACGCCGCGCACGACGGGCTGGCTCGGCTCACGCTGGAGGATGGCGCGGGCAGTGCGGTACTGCATGTCAACGGGCGCGACCTGGCCGCCGGCACGGCGGCGGACGCGTTCCTGCTCGCCGGCATCAACAAGGTGGCGGTGAGCGGCGCGACGCGCTTGCGGCGGCTGCGTGTGGCGGACCTGCCGGCCGGCAGCGGCCGCACCTACGAGGCGGAGGCGGCGCAGGTCGCCGGTACGGCCCGCATCGCCGCGGCGTCGCTGGCGAGCGGCGGACGCGCGGTGTTCGACATCGGCGGCGCGCCGGGCAACGGCAACACGTTGACCTTCCCCGCAGTCACGGTCGCGCGGGCGGGCGATTACGCGCTGACGATCCGCTTCTCGAACGACGAGCAATCCAAGGCGACGCACTATAACCCGGATCCGCTCGCGCGTGTCGCGCGGATCGCGGTGAACGGCGCCGCGCCGCTACTGGCGACCTTCCCGAACAGCTTCCACCGCAACAACTGGTGGGAGATGACGGTGCCGGTAACGCTGCGTGCGGGCGCCAACACGATCCGCATCGCGGGCGAGGAACAGCCCGACTGGGATGGCAAGACCTACGCCTCGCAGGCGTGGTCGCAGGTGCTGCTGCGTTCGAAATACGCGCCCAATATCGACCGGATCACCGTCACGCCTTTGCCGGGAACGGCCGCGACCACCGCCAAGTGAAGTAACAAAAACCGAGGGGAAGAATGACAATGAATACGAACACGATCGCACGCCTGCTGGCATCCGCCGCGACAGGGTTGGTGCTGGCTTTTGCCGCACCGGCCACCGCGCAACAGGCACCCGCGCAATCCGATGCGGAGACGGATGCCAACACGACACCATCGGCGACGACGGCGGCCACCACGGCGCCCGCGAACGATATCGTCGTCACCGGCATCCGCCAGAGCCTGAGCAGCGCGCAGAACCTCAAGCGCAATTCCGACGCGATCGTCGATGCGCTGGTCGCCGAGGATATCGGCAAGTTCCCGGACAACAACGCCTCCGAGGCGATCGCCCGCATCACCGGCGTGCAGGTGACGCGCTATCTCGACGAAGCCAATGGCGTGCTGATCCGCGGCCTGCCCAACGTGCAGACGACGGTGCAGGGTCGCGAGATCTTCACCGCCGACGGCCGCTCCGTCTCGATCTCGGATTTCCCGGCGCAGGCGCTGTCGCGCGTCGAAGTCTACAAGGCGACCACCGCCGACAATCTCGAAGGCGGCATCGCCGGGCTGATCGACGTCGGGCTGCGCCGTCCGTTCGACTTCAAGGGCTTCGAACTCGCTGGCGCGGCGCGCGGTGTCTACAACACCGAATCGCGCAAGCTTGATCCAATCGGCAGCCTGCTCGTCAGCAATCGCTGGCAGACCGGGATCGGCGAGATCGGCGCGCTGGTCAACGTGTCCTTCACCCAGACGCGCTACCTCAACTCGGTCCGCTATCAGGGGTTTCAGGACAATGTGCCCGCCGCGCAGCAGATCCTGCCCGCCTCGGTCGGCCGCAACTTCACCTTCCCGCAGGATATCGGCCTGTTCTATGGCCGGGGCACGCGCCAGCGTCCCTCCGTCAACGGCTCGTTGGAGTGGAGGCCCGCAGACAATCTGACGGTTTACGCAGACGGCCTGTGGCTGGCCTATCGCAACAAGAACGCCAATGATTTCTTCGGCGTACCGATCCAGTCCAGCACGACCGGCGGCAATCCGCCGACGATCCGCAACGCGGTGCTGACGCCGGACGGTACGACGTTGGCCTCGTTCGATACCGATCTCGGCATCGTCAACGGCCCGACCAAGCAGTCAGGGCGTAACAGTTCCGATACGTTCCAGGGTGCGCTCGGCGCGAAGTGGGAGATCGGCAACGCCGTGGTCACGTCCGACCTCGCCTATACCAAGTCGATTTCGGACAACACCTATTACGAATTCCAGACGCAACTCGCCAATCCGCTGTCGCTGGCAGTGCGGCTGAACTCGGGGCGTGGTGTCGACTTCACGCCGAGCGGCGTCAATTTCGCCGATCCGGCCAGCTACTACATGCGCGGCCTGTATGAGAATCGTCAGCGTTCGGAAGGGCAGCAGTGGCAGTGGCAGGGCAACATCGCGCTCGACACCGGATCGCCGCTGTTCCCGAAGTTCCAGTTCGGCGTGCGCTATGCCGATCGCACCGCCAACTCGGTCTATGGTGATCGCAACGCCTCACTCGCCAGCCTGCGCGATCCAATCTCGCGCGTGCCCGGCGTGTCGGACGGTGCCGTCATCGAACCCGGCTTCCACAATGATGACGTGCAGCAGTTCCGTTCGTGGTTCGCCCCCAATTCGAACATCCTGAACGATCGCATCAACGACGTGCGAGGGTACGTCCGGGACGCGCTGGTCCGCGCCGGCGCCGATACCGCGACGCGGCAGGCGTGGGCGTCGGATCGACCGCTGCTCAACCCGCTCTCCGCGTTCAAGGCGCGCGAACAGGTGTTCACCAGCTACGCTCAGGTGAAATATGCGTTCAACGTCGGTTTCCCGATCGACGGCGCGATCGGTGCGCGTGTCATTGTCACCCGCAACAAGCTGAACGGCACCAATTCGATCCCCACCGCGAACGGCACGGCGCTGGTGCCGATCGATTCCTCGCAGCAATATGTCGATATCCTGCCCAACATCAGCGCGCAGTTGCACTTCACCGACCGGTTGAAACTGCGCCTGTCGCGTACCCAGGCGTTGAGCCGGCCGGGGTTCAACCAGATCAACCCGACATTGACCGTGCAGCAGGGCACGATCGGCGGCAATCTCTCCTATACCGGCAATGGCGGCAACCCCGATCTGCAGCCGATCCGTTCCAGCAACTACGATGCCTCGCTGGAATATTATTTCTCGCGCACGGGATCGGTGTCGGTCGCGGGCTTCTACCGGGAGATCGACGGCTTCATCAATTCGCTGCCGCAGGTGGTGAACACGCCGCCGTTCGGCGACATCCTGGTGTATCGTCCGTCGAACGCGGGGTCGGGCAAGATCAAGGGCATCGAAGCCGCCGCGACGACCTTCTTCGATTTCCTGCCGGGGCCGCTGCGCGGGTTGGGCGCGCAGGCGAACTTCACCTATATCGATGGCGAGCAGACGCTTCAGTCGGCAGCGAACTTCACGGGCGGCAAAAACACGTTGCCGGGCGTGTCTAAGTACAGCTTCAACATCATCGGCCTGTACGAACTCGGGCCGACGAGTATCCGGCTGGCGTATAACTATCGCAGCGCCAACGTCGACGGCTTCGGCGCGCCGGGCGTGTACACCACGGTCTATTCGGATGCGGTCGGCCGGCTTGATCTTTCGGCGAGCTACAATCTCACGCAGAAGATCACGCTGACGGTGGATGCGACCAACCTGTTGCGAACGCCATATCACAGCTACGTGAAGTCGCCGGAATATCCGCGCGACGTGCGGTGGGAAGCCAGCCTGATTTCCGCAGGCGTTCGTTTCCGCTTCTAACCGACGATGATCAGGAGGGCGGCAGCCCCGCCCTCCTGATCGCCTCCCGATCATAAAGACCGCGCTTCCGGATCACCGCACCGGCGCCCACCGGACAACGGCCGCCCCCCGCCGTCGCCGATCGAGGTGGCTCCGCCTCCCGGACGCGCCGGCGAACCCGGCGCCCGCTTCGGGCACGCCACGCCTCGCAAAAAATGCGCTACCTGTCGGGTTCAGCTTGGAACCCATCGATAAGACAGGAGATCAGTTTCGTGCCGGCGGCATGCGTATCGGCCTGATGCAAAGCGCGCGTGCAGGCCGAACCGACCGTCACGATCATAAAAGCCTCCGATAGCAGGCGATGCTCGTCTTGCACGGTCTCGCTTCCGGCCAGTCCGGCGAAGGCTCTGCTGATGTTGTCCGACATCGTGCGTCTGACGTCGGAAAAAATAGAGTGGATGCGTTCGTTGCGGGATGCCTCGGCTGCGATCTCGAGAAACAGAATATCATTTTCTTTATCTTTTCGGCAGGTCGCCGATTCGAGCCAGTTTCGAAGCGCCTCGCGATCATCTTCGGCAAGCGCAGAATTGAGCGTGGCAAGGTCTGCGAACCTGTCACAATCTTCTGCGACGATCGCCGCGATAATGTCTTCTTTCGAAGGAAAATCCCGGTATAATTGCTGAACGGCAACGCCCGATAGCTTCGCGATCAAGGCGATTCCCGTCGCGTGAAACCCGCGCTCGATGAAGAGCTGTCTGGCGACCTGTTTGACATTATTCCGGCGCAACTCGGCACGCGATGGGGGCGGACATATGGCAACCGGCAATTCACGACTCTCCTTGAGTGTGTTGACGCATTCGAGCGCCGGGTCTAACGCCCGATCTGTGAGTGATCGCTCTCTTTCTTTTTTTCAAGCGGGAAATTCTATGGTCTCCAAGCGGCTGATGCGCGGTGTGTTGGCATCCAGCGCCTTGCTCGCCCTGACGGCGTGCGGTGGTGGGCAGCAGCAGCAGGCTCCGCAGGCCCCGCCGGTCGGCTATGTCGTCGTGCGCGAGCAGCCGGTGACGTTAACGACGGAGCTGCCCGGCCGCACCACCGCGTTCGAAACGTCCGAGGTTCGCCCCCAGGTCAACGGCCTCGTGCTCGAGCGGTTGTTCGTCGAGGGCGACGTCGTTCACAAGGGGCAGCCGCTGTACCGGATCGATCCAGCGCCTTACGAAGCGCAGGTCGCCAGCGCCCGCGCCGCGCTGACCCGGGCGCGCTCCAGCATCGCATCGAGCGCCGCGCTGGCCCGCCGCTACGGCGAACTGGTCAAGATCAACGCGATCGCCCGCCAGGAATATGAGAACGCGCAGACCACCGCCGCGCAGGCGCAGGCGGATGTCGCCGCGCAGCAGGCTGCGCTGCGTACCGCGCAGATCGATCTCGCCCGTACCACCATCCGCGCGCCGATCACGGGGCGAATCGGCCGGTCGCTGTTCACCACCGGCGCGCTCGTATCCGCGTCGCAGGCGAATGCGCTCGCAACGATCCAGCGGATCGATCCGGTCTATGTCGACATTCAGGAGTCGAGCGCCGACCTGCTGAAACTGCGCCAGCAAATCCTGAGCGGGCGACTGACCCGCGACGGCAACGCGCATGTGAAGCTGAAGCTCGAAGACGGCAGCGAATATGGCGCGCAAGGCACGATGCGCTTCGCCGACGTCACGGTCGATCCCACCACCGGTTCGCAGGTCATCCGGGCCTTGTTCCCCAATCCCAACGGGCTGCTGCTGCCGGGCATGTTCGTTCGCGCCTCGCTCGTCGAGGGCACGCAAGCCAAGGCGATGCTGGTGCCGCAGCGCGCGGTCAGCCGCGACGAGAAGGGGCAGCCGACCGTGCTGGTGATCGGCGCCGGCAACAAGGTCGAGCCGCGCACGCTCGTCTCCAACCGGACCGATGGCGACAACTGGATCGTGACGGGCGGGCTCAAGCCCGGTGACAAGGTCATCGTCGAAGGCGCCATGATGCTGCGTCCCGGCATGCCGGTGCAAGGCTCGCCGTGGAACCCCAATGCCAAGCCCGCCGGCGAGCAGCCGAAGCCGGGCCAGGCAAAGACACAGGCGAAGTAACCAGCCATGTCACGCTATTTCATCGATCGCCCGATTTTCGCCTATGTGCTGGCGGTCATGGTCGTCATCGCCGGCCTTTTGGCGGTGCGGACGCTGCCGATCGCGCAGTTCCCGGCGATCGCGCCGCCGGCGGTGTCGATCACCGCGACCTACCCCGGCGCGGACGCGCAGACGCTCGAAAATACGACCACGCAGATCATCGAGCAGCAGTTGAAGGGGATCGATCACCTTCGTTACTTCTCGGCCTCGTCCTCGTCGGCCGGTACGGTCACGATCACGCTGACCTTTGAGCAGGGCACCGACCCGGACATCGCTCAGGTTCAGGTACAGAACAAATTGCAGGCGGCGACTCCGCTGCTGCCGCAGGAAGTGCAGCGCCAGGGCATTCTGGTGGCGAAGGCGACTCAGAACATCCTGTTGTTCGTCGGCCTGTATTCGGACAACGCCTCGCACGACGCCGACGATCTCGCCGACATCGTCGCCTCCAAGATCCAGGACCCGCTATCGCGTGTGGAGGGTGTCGGCGACACGCAGATCTTTGGGTCGCAATATGCGATGCGAATCTGGGTCGATCCGCTCAAGCTCAACAATTTCGCCCTCACCATCGCCGATGTCACCAACGCGGTGACCGCGCAGAACGCGCAGGTTTCGGCCGGGCAGATCGGCGCGCAGCCCGCGCCCAAGGAGCAGATGCTCAACGCGACGGTGTCCGTCTCGTCGCGGCTGACCTCGCCTGAAGAGTTCGCGAAGATCCGCCTGAAGAGCAACGCCGACGGGTCGATCGTGCGGCTGGGCGATGTCGCGCGCGTCGCGATCGGGGCCGAGAATTACGGCTTCTCGGCCGAGTGGAACGGCAAGCCCGCCTCGGGCATCGCCGTCAAGCTGGCGCCGGGTTCCAACGCGCTGAACACCGTGGAAGCGGTCAAGTCGCGGGTGACCGAAATCGCCAAGCAATTCCCGCCCGACGTCAAGGTCATCTTCCCTTACGATACGTCGCCGTTCGTCCGCCTGTCGATCGAACAGGTGGTCGAGACGCTGGTCGAGGCGGTCGTCCTCGTCTTCCTCGTGATGTTCCTGTTCCTGCAGAATTTCCGCGCGACGCTGATCCCGACGATCGCGGTGCCGGTGGTGCTGACGGGGACGTTCGCGGTGCTGGCGGCGTTCGGCTATTCGATCAACACGCTGACCCTGTTCGGCATGGTGCTGGCGATCGGCCTGCTCGTCGACGACGCGATCGTCGTCGTCGAGAACGTCGAGCGGCTGATCACCACCGAGCATCTGACGCCGAAGGAAGCGGCGCGCAAATCGATGGACGAGATCACTGGCGCGCTGATCGGCATCGCGCTGGTGCTGTCGGCGGTGTTCCTGCCGATGGCGTTCTTCGGCGGATCGACCGGCGTCATCTACCGCCAGTTCTCGATCACGATCGTGTCGGCGATGGTGCTGTCGATCGCGGTCGCGCTGATCCTGACGCCGGCGCTGTGCGCGTCGATCCTCAAACCGCACGACCCGCAGAAGAACGAGGGCAACGGTCTGTTCGCGCGGTTCTTCCGCTGGTTCAACGACAAGTTCGACCGCGGACGCGCACGCTACGAGAGCGGTGTGCGCTCGACCACGCGCCGCTGGGGCCGCTCGCTGGTTGCTTACGCGTTGATCGTCGCTGGCATGGTGTTCCTGTTCACGCGCCTGCCGACTGGATTCCTCCCCGACGAGGATCAGGGCGTCATGATCGCGCTGGTGCAGGGGCCGGCCGGGTCCACCACCGCGCGCACCCAGAAGGGGCTGGACCTGGTGCGCGACCATTTCCTGAGCGATGCGGGCGATGCGATCCGGGGCGTCTATACGATCAACGGCTTCAGCTTCTCGGGCACCGGCCAGAACACCGGTATCGCCTTCATGCCAATGAAGGAGTGGAAGGATCGGCCGGGCGCGAAGAACAAGGCGCAGGCGATTGTCGCGCGGGCAATGGGCGTGTTCGCTGGTTATAAGGACGGGCTGATCTTCGCCGTCATCCCGCCGGCGGTGCAGGAACTCGGCAATGCGACCGGCTTCGACCTCCAGTTGGTCGACGAGGGCGGGCTTGGCCATGAAAAGCTGCTCGCCGCGCGCAACCAGTTGCTTGGCATGGCGTCGCAGAACAAGGCGCTGGTCGGGGTTCGTCCCAATGCGCTGGACGATGCGCCGCAGCTCAAGGTCGAGGTCGATCAGGACAAGGCGGGCGCGCTCGGGCTCGATCTGGCGACGGTGAACAGCACCATCGCGACCGCCTGGGGCGGTGCCTACGTCAATGACTTCATCGATCGTGGCCGCGTCAAACGCGTCTACATCCAGGCCGATGCGCCGTATCGCCTCGCGCCCGAAGATATCGGTGATCTGTACGTGCGCGGCGCGAGCGGCAACATGGCGCCGTTCACCGCCTTCTCCAACATATCCTGGCACCAGGGGCCGATGCAGCTGACCCGCTACAACGGCCTGCCGTCGATGGAGATTTTGGGCCAGCCGGCACCCGGCGTCTCGTCCGGCGCGGCGTTGAAGGCGATGCAGGACATGCAGGCCAAGCTGCCGCCGGGGACTCGGCTCGACTGGACCGGCCTCAGCTACGAAGAGCAGCTTTCGGGCGGGCAGGCACCGGCGCTATACGGGCTGTCGCTGCTGATCGTGTTCCTGTGCCTGGCGGCGCTGTACGAAAGCTGGTCGGTGCCGCTGTCGGTGATGCTGGTCGTGCCGCTCGGCGTGGTGGGGGCGCTGCTGGCGGCGCGCCTTACCGGCCTGAACAACGACATCTATCTTCAGGTCGGTCTCATCACCACGATCGGCGTGTCGGCGAAGAACGCGATTCTGATCGTCGAGTTCGCCGAGGAGAAGATGCGCGCGGGGTTCGCGCCTTTCGACGCCGCGATCGAAGCCGCGAAGCTGCGGCTCCGGCCGATCCTGATGACCAGCCTCGCGTTCATCTTCGGCGTGTTCCCGCTGGCGATCGCCAACGGCGCGGGCGCGGGCGGCCAGAATGCGATCGGGCGTGCCGTGGTCGGCGGCATGTTCTCGGCGACGGTCCTCGCGATCTTCTTCGTGCCGATGTTCTTCGTGGTCGTGCTGCGCCTGTTCAGCCGTGGCGATGAGACGCAGCACGAAGGGGACGAGCACCCGCATGATGATGGACGGCGTGATGACGGCGCGCGCGGGGACACCCCCGCGCCGCAGGGAGCCTGAGTGGTGATGAATAGCAAAAACGTCCTGGTCCTGCTTGCGGCCACCGCGCTCGCCGGCTGCAACCTCGCGCCGAAATATGTGCGTCCCGTCGGCGCGGTGCCGGCGGCGCTGCCCGCCGGGGGTGTTTATCCCGCCGCCGCGACCGACGCGCCAGACGTCACCAGGATCGGCTGGCGCACGTTCTTCACCGACGATCGGCTCCGCAGCCTCATCGCGCTGGGGCTGGAGAACAACCGCGATCTGCGCATCGCCGCAGCGAACGTGCTTCAGGCGCGCGCGCAATATCGCGTCCAGCGGGCTGATCTGCTGCCGACGGTGCGGCTTTCGGGATCGGCGACCTATACCAACAACATCCAGGGCGCGGGCGGCGGTGTGGGCGGCGGCACGGGCACGGGCACGGGCACAGGCGGCGGTGTCGGCGTTGGCGCCGGGGGCGGCGCTGGCTCGAGCGACCTCGAATTCTATTCGCTCAACGCCGGCGTCTCGGCCTTCGAGGTCGATCTGTTCGGGCGCGTCCGCAACCTCAGCCGCGCGGCGCTGGAACAATATTTCGCCACCGAGGAAGCGCAGCGCTCGACTCGCATCAGCCTCATCGCGGAAATCGCGACGGCGTGGCTGACGCTCGCGTCGGACCAGGATCAGTTGCGGATCTCACAGGATTCGCTGAAGTCGTTCGAACAGTCGCTGGAACTCACCCGGGCGCAGTTCCGCATCGGCGTTGCCTCAGAACTGGAGGCGCGGCAGGCGGAAAGCACCTATCAGGGCGCGCGCAACGACATCGCCGTGCTCAGGACTCGGCTGGCGCAGGACAAGAACGCGCTCGACCTGCTCGTCGGCGCACCGGTTGCGCCGGCGATGCTCCCGCAAGGGCTCGGCAACGGCGATGCAGCCTTGCAGGTTCTGCCGACGGGGATCTCCTCGGAGGTTTTGCTGCGCCGGCCCGACGTGCTTCAGGCCGAGCACCAGTTGATCGCACAAAACGCCAATATCGGCGCGGCGCGCGCGGCGCTGTTTCCGAACATCTCGCTCACCGCGACGGTCGGGACGATCAGCACCGCGCTGAGCGGGCTCTTCTCCGGTGGCAGCTTCACCTACACCGCGGCGCCGTCGATCGCGCTTCCCATCTTCGATGGCGGGCGGTTGCGCGGCAATCTTCGCTCGGCGGAGGCGCAGCAACAGGCTGCGGTCTCGACCTATGAGAAGGCGGTGCAAACCGCATTCCGCGAGGTCGCCGATGCCTTGGCGCAGCGCGGCACCATCGACGAGCAGGTTTCGGCGCAAACGGCGCGCGTGAACGCTGCGGCGGCTGCGCTGCGGATTTCCGACGCGCGGTACCGGGCCGGCGTCGAATCGTTCCTGACGACGCTCGATTCGCAGCGAACCGCCTATGCGGCGCAGCAACAGTTGGTCACGACCCGGCTGAACCGCGAGAGCAATCTGGTCGAGCTGTACCGCTCGCTTGGCGGCGGGCTGACAGGCGAAGATCGTACCGGTGAGGATGCCGTGCGCCGATAACCGGCTTGTCCCGCTGGCGGGCGCTCGAACGGTATCGAGCCTCCGCTGGGGGCGGTCGGACGGTTCTAAGTGCTGGCGCGCATCTGATTCGGCGGGTACGATCCGCGTCGGAGAGGAACGGCGGAATGACGAAGCCATACGACCAACAAAAAAGGCTCCACTGGGAGCTGACGAACGTGGAACTGAGGGCCCAGGCGACTGCGGTTGGTCTGGTACAGCTCTGCATCGAGCTGCGCCGCGCGAACGTGCTTGCCGAACCAGCGCTCGAACGGATCAAGGACGCGATCGCCGACGAAGTCGCGGTGGCCGCGCCGCGCGTGACCGCGTCCAAGAACTACCGAAAAGACGTCAGGAGTCGGTTGGACCGGATATTCGCCGGCGATCAGGACGTCGGTTCGGCGGACGCCCTGGCGCTGACGCCGCACCCCTGAGACTGGAACGATGCCGATCGCCCGATCTTTCGGGCGAAAGGCCGCGTTTGAAGACTTCGCCCCTGCCCCGGCGGGCGTACCGGCGGCTTGCGCTGGCGCCGATTTGTGATCATAGATAGCAGATCGGTTCATCTGATATCTCAGAGGCAAGCATGATTAGAACGCGCGGTGTCGGGAGCACTGGAATCTCGGTCACCGAACTCGGCTTCGGGTCGAGCACGTTCGGCAACCTCTATCGTCCGATCGCGGACCAAGCCGCGCGCGCGGCAGTCGATCTGGCGGTGGAGTCGGGAATCGGCTTTTACGACACAGCGCCATTTTATGGCTTCGGCCTGAGCGAGCGCCGGCTCGGTGATTCGCTGCGCGGACGCGAGGGCATGGTCGTGTCGAGCAAGGTTGGCCGCCTGCTTGTCGCCGATGCGTCGCTCGACACGGGCGTGATGCGTGACGGCTTTGTGTCGCCGATGCCGTTCCGGCCGGTGTATGATTATAGCTACGACGGCATCCTGCGGTCGCACGCGGCGAGCCTTCAGCGGCTCGGGCTGGCGCGGATCGACCTGTTGCTCGTCCACGATATCGGCCGCGCCAATCATGGTGACGCCAATACGCTGTATTGGGAGCAACTTACCCGGGGCGGCGGGTTCCGCGCGCTGGAGCAGCTTCGCGATGACGGCACGATCGCCGGTTTCGGGCTGGGGGTGAACGAGGCGGCGGTTTGCCTGGATGCGCTGAACGAAACGCGTCTCGACGTCGTGCTGCTCGCCGGGCGCTACACCTTGCTCGAACAGGATGCGCTCGATGCTTTCCTGCCGGCGTGTGAGGCGCAGCGCGTGTCGGTGCTGGTCGGCGGCCCGTATAACAGCGGCATCCTCGCAACCGGCACGAAGGGCGGCGGGCCGCTGCATTACAATTACGATCTCGCGCCGCCGCAAATCGTCGAGCGGGTGCGCCGGATCGAAGCGGTGGCGGACGCGCATGGCGTTCCGCTCGCGGCGGCGGCCTTGCAGTTTCCGCTGTCGCATCCGGCGGTGGCGTGCGTGCTGCCCGGCCTCGCCGGCGCCGAGCAGGTCGAGCGCACGCTGGAGCTCTACCGCACCGCTATCCCAACCGGCTTCTGGCGCGATCTGCGGCAGGCCGGGCTGCTGCGCGCCGATGCGCCCGCACCCGACATGACCGTCGCGGGCTGAGGGCGACCATGACCGGCAACACCGCTCCACGCCCCCGCGTCCGCGTGACGCGCCGCCTGCCCGAAGCGGTCGAAGCGCGCCTCGCTGCGGGCTATGACGTGGTCTTCAACGTCGAGGACCGTGCGCTCACCGCACACGAATTGCGCAGCGCGCTCACCGACTTCGACGCGGTCGTGCCGACGATCACCGACCGCATCGACGCGGCCTTGATCGCGACCGAAGGGTGCCGCGCCCGCATCCTCGCCAATTACGGCGCGGGGGTCGAGCATATCGACCTCGCCGCCGCGCGTGCGGCAGGCGTCGCGGTCAGCAACACGCCCGGCGCGCTGACCGAGGCGACCGCCGAACTCGCGATACTGCTGATGCTGATGGCGGCGCGGCGGGCGGGGGAGGGCGAGCGCGAACTGCGCGCTGGCGACTGGACCGGCTGGCGGCCGACTCATCTCGTCGGTCAGTCGCTGGTCGGGCGCACGCTCGGGCTGATCGGCTTCGGGCGGATCGCGCAGCGCACCGCCGCGCGGGCGCTGGGGCTGGGCATGACCATCCGCTATTTCTCGCGCAGCGCCGCCGCGCCGGAGATCGAGGCGAGCCTCGCCGCCACCCGTATCGCCTCCGCCGAGGCGCTGGTCGAGAGCGCGGACGTCATCTCGCTGCACATCCCCGGCGGCGCGGACACGCACCATTTCGTCGATGCCGACCTGCTCGCCAGGGCGAAACCGACCGCGATTCTCGTCAACACCGCACGCGGATCGGTGATCGACGAGGCGGCGCTGGTCGCGGCGCTGGCCGAAGGGCGGATCGCGGCGGTCGGGCTCGACGTTTACGAGCGCGAGCCGGCGGTCAGTTCGGGGCTGCTCGACAGTCCGCGCGCGGTGCTGCTGCCGCATCTCGGCAGCGCGACGCTCGACGCGCGCACCGCGATGGGGATGCAGGCGATCGACAATCTCGATGCGTTCTTCGCCGGCGGCGAAATGCCCGATCGTGTCGTCTGAAGCGATCCTCGCCGACGCGATCGAGCGCGCGCTGGCACGTCCGCGCAAGCGGCCATTGGTCATCGGTCTGTGCGGCGCGCAGGGTAGCGGCAAATCGACTGTCGCGGCCGCACTCGCCGGTCGCTTCGCGGACACCGTGGTCCTGTCGCTCGACGATCTCTACAAGACGCACGACGCGCGCGCGGCGCTGGCGCGCGATGTCCATCCACTGTTCGCGACGCGCGGCGTGCCGGGTACGCACGACGTCGATCTCGGTCTGGCGACCTTCGCGGGGCTCGACGGCGGGCACGCGACGCCGCTGCCGCGCTTCGACAAGGCACGCGACGATCGCGTCGATCCGGCGGCGTGGCCGGTCGCGCCCGCGCGCCCGGCGCTGGTGATCTTCGAAGGCTGGTGTGTCGGCGCGGCGCCACAGGACGCGGCGGCGCTGGTGGCGCCCGTCAACGCGCTCGAACGCGAGCGCGACCCGGATGGCGTGTGGCGGCGCCACGCCAACGCGGCCCTCGCGGGCGCGTACCAGTGGCTGTTCGCGCGGATCGACTGGCTGGCGATGCTGCGCGCGCCGAGCTGGGATCGGGTGCTGGGCTGGCGGCTCGAACAGGAACAGGCGCTGCGCGCGTCGGGCGCACGCGGCGCTGGCGTGATGTCCGATGCCGAGGTGACGACGTTCGTCAGCCATTACGAGCGGCTGACGCGGCATATCCTCGACGATATGCCCGGCTATGCCGATCTGGTGCTGCAACTCGACGACATGCGCGGCTGCGTTGCTGTGCGGGGTACCGACCCGACGACGGATGGAGGAATGCGATGAGGCATGTGCTCGTTCTGGACCTTCAGGATGATCCCGAGGCAATCGCCGCCTATCGGCATTGGCACCGCCCGGGCGGGCCGCCCGAAGCGGTCACGCGGGCGATCCGCGCGGGCGGGGTGGCGGCGCTCGACATCTGGCAGGTCGGCGATCGGCTGGTCATGCTGATGGAGACCACGCCCGAGTTCGATCCGGTCGCGAACGCAGCGCGCGAAGCCGCCGATCCCGAGGTGCAGGCCTGGGAAGTGTTGATGGACCGCTTCCAGCGCCGCCTGCCGTTCGCGCGCGAGGGCGAGAAATGGATCGAAGCCGAGCAGATCTACAGCCTCGACGATCAGCCGTGACGGTAGCGCTTATTCCATCCCGATGAGGCGTTGCAGCGCGAGCTGAAAATGCGCGACCAGCGCGGCCTCGGCGGCGTCCGCGTCGCGCGCCACGCAGGCGTTGAGGATCTCGAGATGCTCGCGCAGCGTGCGGATCGCGAGCGGGCGTGTGGTGAGCCAGTCGAGGCGTACCAAAGTGACGTAATTCTTGAGCCGTCGCGCCGTATTCTCGATCAACTCGTTGCGCAGCGCGGAGATGAGCGCGCCATGCAGCCGTTCTTCGAGCAGATCGAGCGCGACATTTTCCTCCGCGCTCCAGGCCGAACTCTCCAGTCGTGCGATCAAGGCGTGATGATCGTCGACCAGCGCCTGTATCTCGGCAGCATCGCCGCGCTCCGCGAGGATGCGCGCGCCGCCACGCTCGATCAACGTGCGAAACTGATATGTCGACCGCGACAATTCGAGGTCCGCGCGCACGAACCGGATGCAGGAGCGCGCGTGGATCGTCACCAGCCCCTCGGTTTCCAGCCGGCGCAGCGCGTCGCGCAGCGGTTGCACCGTCATGCCGAGCAGCCGGATCAGATCGGCTTGCGAGAGTTCCGCGCCTGACGGGATCGAGCGGTCGAACAATCCCCTGAGGATCGCCGCATAGGCCTTGTCGGCGAGGCTCGCGTCGTCGTCCGTGCCCGCCGGATCGGAAAAGGCCGTCCCTGGTGGTTCCCGCGTTGCCTTCAGCGTTGCTGCGCGCATTCGAAATATCCTGTGCGAGACGCGCCGGCCCGGTGGGTGAACAGCGCATCCTGTATCGCCGTAACCTAAACCGAAGACGGAAAAAAACACCAGCGATAGCGGAGCATCGTGGCCGAAGCATCCAAGCGGGTAGCGATACCGGGCAATATCAACCGCGTCCGCACACACGACCGAAACCGCAGATACAATCCAGCAACATGCGTTGACATATTTCAGTATGGCGGTATTGATATATTCAATAAAAACACAGGGAGAGTAGGATGCGAACTGATCGACGGTTTTGCGCTGGCGTTGCGACGACGACGTTGGCGGTGTTGCTGGCGTCTGCGGCACAGGCCCAGTCTTCGGCTCCGCTGAGCGGCGGATCGACGCCGCCGGGGAACACCGGCCCATCGCAACCGAGCGCGCCTGCCCAGGCGTCGGCCGATACGGTCAGCGACGCTGCGCAGGACATCATCGTCTCGGGCATCCGCGCCAGCCAGCGGCAATCGATCGACATCAAGCGCAACGCGGTCAACTCGGTCGATGCGATCGCGAGCGAGGATCTCGGCAAGATGCCGGACCAGAACGTCGCGGAATCGCTTCAGCGCGTGCCCGGCATCACGATCGATCGCAATCGCGGGGTCGGCAACGGCGTCACGGTCCGCGGGCTGGGGCCGCAGTTCAACACGGTCACGGTCAACGGCCGCGTCATCGCCACCGACACCGCCGGGCGCGAGTTCAACTTCGACATTCTGCCGTCCGAACTGATCGCCGGCGCGAATGTCTTCAAGAGTCCGCAGGCCAATCTCAATGGCGCGAGCATCGGTGCGACGGTCGATATCCACACGCTACGACCACTCGAGCAGCGCACCGGCTTCTACGGCGGCGGATCGTTGCGCGCGAACATCGACGAACTCGGCGGCAAGACGACTCCGTCGGGTGCGGCCTATGTCACGTGGAAGAACGAGTCGGGCACCTTGGGTATCTCGCTCGTGGGTTCGTATGACGAACGCAACGAGCGCACCGACAATTTCTCGGTGGGCGCGAGCTCCTATCCGCGCAGTTTCGACGATGGCTATTATGGCTCGGTCGGCGCCAGCGGCGGCGGGCTGTGTGTCGGTGCGGTGACCGCCGGCGCCTGCGCGCCGCGCATCGACACCAGCAAGGTGGCGCTGTTCCGCAACGTCGACATGTACCACAATTTCGGCAACACGGTGGAATTCTCGCATCGCAAGCGTATCGGCGTGGACGGAACCGTCCAGTTCAAACCGACCAGCAATCTCGTTCTCACCCTCGACGGCCTCTATTCGCACGATGACGAGCATTATCATGGCTCGGGCATCTCGCCCGACTTCAGCGGGGGGACGCTCGTCAATCAAATCGTGTCGGGCGGGTCCAATACGACGGAGTTGGTGAATGGGCAGAGCCGCACGGTTCATGTCGGCGGCACCGCCACATCGGAAACCTTCCACGACGGTACCGTCGATATGATCGTGGAGGACCGGCCGGCCAAGTCCACCACCTATCTGTTCGGCTTCAACGCGAAATGGGGCAGCGGGCCGTTCACGCTCGCGCTGGATGTCGATACCACCAAGGCCAAGTACGACAATGCGGCGGGGCTGTTCACCACGGTGCGGCTCAAGCACATGGATTACACCTATGACCGCAACACCGGGTCGCCATTGGCGAGCTTCACGGTCAGCAATCCGGGTTACGCCAACGCCGCGACCGACGTGAACCACCGGCTCGCGCATTATATGGCGTCGGAAGGCCAGAACCTCGAAGACACGATCAACGAGGCGCATCTCGACGGCTCCTATGACGGCGGTCAGATCACGGTGTACGGCGGGGTGGGCTATTCGTCGCGCACCAAGAACACGACCGGGTTCACCGAGCCGAACGCCTGTGCCTATTGCGGCAGCGACGTGCTGTTGCCGTCGAGCGTGTTCACGCCGACTACGTATAACTTCTTCGACGGCGCGGCCGGCGGCAATACTTCGAACTGGGTGGACTATAACGCGGCCAACCTGTTCCAGACGATGATCGGCCTGAACAGTACCGCCGATCCAAAGTTGCACAGCGGCAGCCTGTTGCCGATCGTCCGCGATCCCGCCGCCAGCTCCTCGGTGAAGGAGAAGGTCGCGCTCGGCTACCTGATGGCCGAGTTCAAGGGCGATCTCGGCAACCTGCCGATCGCGATCAACACCGGCGTGCGGATCGAGGATACCGACTTCAGTTCGGCGGGTACTGGGCAGACGGTGCTGAGCGCCAAGCCCAATGGCACCGGGCAGAACGTCATCCTGCTGTCGGGGCTGACTCCGCTCAGCTTCAAGGGGCATTACACCGATATCCTACCCTCGGTGAACGCGCGGCTGAACATCACGCCGACGCTGGTCTTCCGCACGGCCGCCTCGCGCGTCATCTCGCGTCCGACGCTGACCGATCTTTCGCCAGCGCAGTCCATCACCAGCAATCCCGGCAACGAACGTATCTCGCGTGGCAACCCCAATCTGCAGCCGTTCCGCGCATCTCAGGCGGAGGCCGGGCTGGAATGGTATTATAATCTCGACTCGCTGCTGTCGGCGACGTTCTTCTACAAATCGATCGACTCGTTCATCACGCGCGGGGTCAGCACCCAAAAGGTCGATCAGGTGACGTTCGTCATCGACCAGCCGGTCAACGGCAAAGGCGCGACCGTGAAGGGCGTCGAACTCAGCTACCGCACCTTGTTCAAGTTCCTGCCCGGCGTGCTCAGCGGGCTCGGCACGCAATTGAGCTACACCTACACCGACAGCGACGCGAGCTATACCAACGCGGCGAAAGCCTCGACGTCCTATTCGCTGGCGGGGCTTTCGAAGAATTCCTTCACCGCCGTCGCCTTCTACGAGAAAGGGCCGATCCAGCTTCGGGCCTCCTATACCCGGCGCGACGGCTATCTCGTCACCCCGCAGACTCAGACGGGCGTCCCCGAATTCAGCGACAGCTACGATCAGCTCGATGCCGGTCTGCAAATCTCGCTGACGAAGAACTTTATCCTAACGGCCAATGCGACGAATCTTACCGATTCGAAGGAGTTCCACTACGCCAACGTGATAGAGAACACGCAGGAATATCGCCGGACCGGGCGGCGGTACAACGCCGGCGTGCGTGTGAAATTCTGAAACCGGCCGCGTCGGTGCGGTAGGGCTTGCCTCCGCACCGACGTTGCACCACAGACGGTGATATATCACAGAGGAACGTAGAAATGTCGTCAACGCCGATCGTCGCGTATCGTCTGACTCGCCTTGCTTTCGAGCGCGACCGGACGATCGGTGATTCCCAGGTTCGTGCCACCAGCGTGCAACTCGTCGCGGTCGAGCTGATCGATGCGAAGGGGAATGTCGGCCTCGGGTTCGCGCAGTCGCTGTTCACCCCGCTGCCCGATTCGGCCGAGATCGACCGCATCTTCGCGGCGGAAGCCTGGCCGGGTCTCGAAGGGCGCCACCCGGCTGCGCTCGCGATCGCGGTCAGGCGCGTGCGCGGCGGCAATGTGCGGCGCATGGGGCTGCCGTTCGAGGAATCGCTCCAGCACGCGATCTGGGATCTGTTCGCCAAGCAATCCGGGCTGCCGCTGTGGCGGATGCTCGGGGCGGAGCGCAGCGCGGTGGGCGTCTATGCCAGCGGGCTCGACTATCATCTGTCGGATCATGATTTCAGCGAACTGTTCGGCAACGCCCGCGAGCGCGGCTTTCTCGGCTACAAGATCAAGGTCGGCCACCCCGATCTCGAACGCGATGTCCACCGGCTCGATCTGTTGCGCAAGGCGGTCGGCAGCGATCGTCCCGTCATGATCGACGCCAACGAGGCGTGGACCGCACAGGAGACGATCCAGGCGCTGCGTCGCTTCGAACGCGCCGGGCACAGCATCTACTGGCTCGAAGACCCGATCCCGCGCGACGATTTCGATGGATTGAAGATGCTTCGCCGGCTCGGCGTCAGCCGGATCAACGCCGGCGAATATCTCGACCTGACCGGCAAGCGCAAACTGGTCGAGGCGCGCGCGTGCGACATGCTCAACGTCCACGGCCAGGTCTCGGACGTGATGCGCGCCGGCTGGCTCGCCAACGAGGCGAATGTCGAGGTCACGCTCGGCAACACCTTCCTGGAAATCGGCGTCAACATGGCGCTCGCACTGCCGGGGGTGCGCTGGCTCGAATACAGCTTCCAGAATTTCGATCATCTCGTCGACGAACCCTATGCGATGGCCGATGGTCTGATCCACGGCCGCGAGGCGCCCGGCCACGGCCTCGTCCTCAGCGCCGATGCGCGCGCGCGCGGCGGCGCTCTCCCGAACGCGACGAGCGCGGCTGCGTGACCACGCGCGCCGGGCTCGATGCGGAACCGCTCGCCACCCCCGTCGAAGGGGGGCGCAAGTGGCGGCTGATCGTCAGCCTCGGCTTCGTCTTCTTCGTTCTGCTCACGCTGTACGCGTCGATCCTCGGCGTCCTGCTGCCCAACCAGATCGAGAATCTCGATCCGGCGGGCAAGATGGCGACGCTCGGTGTGGTGTATGCGATCACCTCGGTGTTCAGCACGATCACCACGCCGGTATCGGGCGCGCTGTCCGACCGGACGCGGTCGCGGTTCGGCAGACGCACGCCGTGGATCGTTCTCGGCGGCGTCATCGGCGGCGTGGCGACGATCCTGATTCCGTTCGGTGGCGGCATCGTCGGTGTCACCGCTTTGTGGCTGGTCGCCACGGTCAGCCTCAATTCGATGCAGCCGTCGATCACGACGATCGTCGCCGATCGCTTTCTGCCCAGCGAGCGCGGCATGGTATCGGGCGTGGTCGGCGCGAGCATGACCGCGGGCGTGTCGGCTGGCACGATCTTCGGCGGGCTGCTCGCGGGGCATCTGTTCCTGGCGTATGCGATCGTCGGCGGCGGGATCATCGTCGCCTGCCTCGTCTTCGTGGCGCTCAACCCCGAGCCGCCGCTACCCGCGACGCTGGCCGCGCCAGCGCCGTTCCGCATCACCGCGTTCCTGCGCAGTTTCTGGATCGATCCGCGCGCCAACCCCGATTTCGCCTGGGCATTGTTCGGGCGGTTCTCGATCTACATGGGCTATCAGGCGATCCTGACCTATCTGCTCTACATTCTCGAAGGGCATATCGGCCTGACCCAGAGCGCCGCCAATCTGACGATCGCGCGGATGTCGTCGCTGACGTTCGTCGCGCTGGTGATATCGGGGCTGCTGTCGGGCTGGCTGTCCGACCGGCTCGGCCGGCTGAAGCCGCTGGTGTTCATCGCCGGTCTCGTCATGGCGCTGGCGGAGATCGCGCCGCTGCTGTCGCCCGATCTGCGCGGGATGTTCCTCTATGCGGGGCTGATCGGGATTGGCTACGGTGCGTTCATGTCGGTCGATCTCGCCTTGATGACTCATGTCCTGCCGCCCGCCACGCCGGGCGAGGATTCCACCGGCAAGGATCTCGGCATCCTGACGACGGCGATCAACGTGCCGCAGATCCTCAGCCCGGTAATGGCGGCGGCGTTGCTGCACGCGACCGGCAACAATTATCCGCTGCTGTTCGTCGTCTCCGCCGTGTTCGTGGTGTTCGGCGCGTGTCTCGTCCTGCCGATCCGGTCGGTGCGATGATGACGCTGATCGACGCACACCAGCATTTCTGGTCGCTCGCGACGGCGGGCCACGAATGGCCGACCGCCGCCGAGGCCGAAATCCACCGCGACTTCGGCGCCGATGACCTGATCACCGCCGCTGCGGGATTGCCGCTCAGTGGCAGCGTGCTCGTCCAGTCGCAGCCGACCGACGCGGATACCGACTGGATGCTCTCGCTGGCGGAGCGCACGCCGCTGGTGTGCGCGGTGGTCGGCTGGGTCGATCTGGCAAGCCCGGACGCACCCGATCGCATCCGCGCGCTGGCCAAGCGGCCCAAGCTGCGCGGGCTGCGGCCGATGCTGCAATCGATCGCCGACACCGACTGGCTGTTGCAGGACGCGCTCGTGCCAGCATTGGAAGCGATGCAGGCGGCGGGGTTGCGGCTCGACGCGCTGGTCCAGCCGCGCCACCTGCCGATGCTCGCGCGCTTCGCCGAACGTTGGCCCGATCTTCCGATCGTGATCGATCATGCCGCGAAACCCTATGCCGCCACCGCGACGCTCGATCCGTGGCGGGACGAGATCGCGGCGCTGGCAAGCCTCGGCCTGCACTGCAAGCTTTCGGGATTGCGCACCGAACAGGCGCCCGGCCAGCCGGCCGAGGCACTGATGCCGTATGTCGAGCATCTCGTGCGCGCGTTCGGCTCACGGCTGATGTGGGGCAGCGACTGGCCGGTGCTGCTGCTGTCCGGCGATGGCTGGCGGCAATGGCATGAGGATGCGCTGCGCTTCGCCGGACGCGCAGGGGCCGACATCGAACGGCTGTTCGGCGGCGCTGCCATCGATTTCTATGCCTTGGAGACCGTGGATGCGGCGTAATCGTGTTCTGCTCGTCGCGTCGCTGACGCTCGCCGTCGCTCCCGCCACGGCGCAGCTCAAGCCTGCCTCCGATATTCCGACCTATGTGCCGCCGGCCGCCAGCAAGGCGCATACGGCGGGTGCCATCCATATCTCGCGCCGGCCCGATCCGGTGCCGATCGTCCTGTCGGTGTCGCCGCGAGGCTCGGATGAGGGCGACGGCAGCGCGGCGCACCCGTTCGCCACGTTCGCGCGCGCACAGGCGGCGGTGCGCCGGCTGAACGGCGATCACGACGTGACCGTGCGGGTGGCGGACGGCGTCTACCGGCTCAGCGCGCCGTTGCGCTTCACCGCCGCCGACGGCGGGCAGGGCGGCTATACGGTGCGCTGGGAAGCCGCGCCGGGCGCGCATCCGATCGTGTCGGGCGGTACGCCGGTCACCGGCTGGACGCTCGCGGACGCCAGCCGCGGCATCTGGTCGGCCGATATCCCGCGCGGCATCGATCCGCGCCAGTTATGGGTTGGCGGGCACATGGCGCCGCGCGCCTCGGTGCGTGCGCCGCGCACCGCCTTCCGGTTCGACAAGACCGGCATCGAGATCACCGACCCCGCCTGGCGCTCGCTGGCACATTTGCCCGACCAGAGCCGTATCGAGGTCGAGGCGACCGGCTGGTTCACCGATCGTCACGCGATGGTCGAGCGGATCGAGGGCGACCGTATCGTCATGCAACAGCCCGGCTGGCGCAACAATCTGGTCGGCTATGATACGTTCGCGCGGTCGGTCTGGGGCGACAAAGCCGGGCTGTTCTTCGTCAATTCGCTCAGCTTCCTGCGCGAAGCCGGGCAATATTATGCCGATCCGGACGCGGGCAAGCTCTACTACAAGCCGGCTGCGGGCGAGGACATGAAGCGGATCGAGGTGGTGCTGCCGCGCCTCGAACTCCTGCTTTCGATCTCGGGCAGCTATGACGAGACGATCAAGGATCTTCAGTTCCGGGGTCTGAGTTTCCGCCACACCAGTTGGCTGCTGCCATCGGGACCGGAGGGCTATGCCAGCCAGCAGAGCGGATCGTTCCTGGCCGGCGAATGGGCCGGTTATCCGGGCGATCCGATCCGCGACTGTTCATGGGGGTGCTGGCCGTTCGAGGCGATGCGCAACCGCTGGCGGCAGCAGCCCGCCGCCGTGCAGGTCGCGGCGGCGACGCGAATCGTGTTCGATCACGATGAATTCACCCAGCTCGGCCAGATCGCGCTCGGCATCGGCAACAACCCGGACGCCAATGACAGCGGCATCGGCCTCGGTGTCAGCGCGATCGACGTGCGCCGGTCACGCTTCACCGATCTCGCCGGCGGGGCGATCATGGTCGGCGGGGTGCGGCCCGACGCGCATCACCCGTCGCGCCCGGAAATGAGCGTGCGCGACATCCTCATCAGCAACAACCTCGTGCGAACGGTCTCGCAGCATTACCGCGAGCAGGCGGCGATCCTCGTCACCTATGCGAGCGGCGCGGTGATCTGGCACAACGACGTCTCGGGCACGCCGTATGACGGGATCGATATCGGTTGGGGCTGGGGCGTCAACGATCCGGGCGGCAGCGCCGCCTACCTCACCGCCAATCGCGGCTATTACAGCCAGCCCGGCAACCTGATGTACGATACGCCGACGACGTTGCGCGACAGCGTGGTGGTCGGCAACCGCGTGCATGACGTGAAGCAATGGTTCCCGGATGGCGGCGCTATCTACCATCTGTCGGCGGATCCCGGCGCGCTGATCGCGGAGAATTACATTTATGACGTGAAGGACGGCATCGCGATGTATCTCGACGAAGGCTCGCGCTACGTCACGCTGCGCAACAATGTGGTCAGCAATGTCGGCGTGTGGCTGAACCTCAATTCGCAGCTCGACATCGCGCCCCGCCGCACCGCGATGGACAACACCGCGATCGGCAACTGGCACGATTCGGGGCGACGCACCGGATTGTGGACGCCGTATGTGAACAACCGCGATATCGACACCCTTGCGGTGGCGCCGGGCGCGTGGCCGGATGCGGCGAAGGACGTGATCGCCCACGCCGGGATCGAACCCGAGAAACCCTGACCCGACATTCCCGAAACCATGAAGGACATCGAAACCATGCCACGTCTCGCCGGAAAGCGCGTGCTCGTCACCGGAGCCGCGCAGGGGATCGGCCGCGCCATCGCCGAATTGTTCGCGCAGGAAGGCGCGGCGGTGATCGCGCTCGACCTCAAGGCCGAGGCGCTGGCGACGCTCAGCGGCGCCGAGACTCTCGTCGTCGATCTGCTCGATCCGGCGGCGGTCGCGGCGGCCGGTGCGGCGGCGGGGACGGTCGATGTGCTGGTCAATTGCGCTGGCTATGTCGATGCCGGCGATCTGCTCAGCGTCACCGAGCGCGGGCTGGATCTCTCGTTCGATCTCAATGTCCGCGCGACGATCCGCATGACTCAGGCGGTGCTGCCGGCGATGCTGGCGGCGGGGCGGGGCGCGATCGTCAACATCGCCTCGGTCGCCGGCGCGATGATCGGCGTGCCCAACCGGCTCGCCTATTGCGCGTCGAAAGGCGCGGTGGTCGGGCTGACCCGCTCGATCGCGCTCGATTACGTCGGGCAGGGAATCCGCTGCAACGCGATCTGCCCCGGCACGGTGCAGTCGCCCTCGCTCGACGAGCGCCTCGCCGCGACCGGGGATGCCGATGCGGCGCGCGCCGCCTTCATCTCGCGCCAGCCGATGGGGCGGATCGGCACCGCAGAGGAGATCGCGCAGCTCGCGCTGTACCTCTCAAGCGACGAGAGCGGCTATATCACCGGCAGCGCCATCGCGATCGACGGCGGCTGGACGATGGCGTGAGTAGGCCCGCATGACGATCATCGCCGCGATCGACGATTTCCGTGAGGCCGCGCGGCGCCGGCTGCCACGCTTCCTGTTCGATTATGCCGATGGCGGCGCGGGTGCCGAGCATACGATGCGGCGCAACCTCGCCGATCTCGCCGACATCGCGCTTCGCCAGCGCGTGTTGCAGGATGTGGCGACGGTTGATCTTTCGGCCGAGTGGTTCGGCCGCCGCATGCCGCTGCCGGTCGCGCTCGGGCCGATCGGCATCGGCGGCATGTTCCGCCGGCGCGGCGAGGTGCAGGCGGCGCGCGCGGCGGCGCGGCACGGCGTCCCCTTCACGCTCTCGACCGTGGCGATCTGCCCGCTCGCCGAACTGCGCGCCGGGGCGCCCGACGTCGATCTGTGGTTCCAGCTCTACGTCGTGCGCGATCGCGGCTTCATGCGGGATTTGATCGCGCAGGCCAGGGAGCAGGGTGCGACGACTCTCGTCTTCACCGTCGACATGCCGACCCCGGGAATCCGCCACCGTGATCTCCACTCGGGCATGTCGGGCGCGAACGGGCCGCTGCGGCGCGCGCTTCAGACGATCGGCAAGCCGGGCTGGGCGTGGGACGTCGGGCTGAACGGGCGCCCGCACCAGCTCGGCAATCTCGTGCCGGTGCTGGGCAAGGACAGCGGCATGAACGATTACATCGGCTGGCTTGCCGCCAATTTCGATCCCGGCATTCGCTGGAAGGATCTCGACTGGCTGCGCGACGCGTGGGACGGCCCGCTCGTCATCAAGGGCATCCTCGATCCAGACGACGCGCGCGATGCGGCGGCTTACGGCGCGCAGGGGCTGGTCGTGTCCAATCACGGCGGTCGGCAGCTTGATGGCGTGCTGTCGGTCGCGCGCGCTTTGCCCGCCATCGCCGATGCGGTGGGGGATCGGATGACGATCCTCGCCGATGGCGGGGTCCGCTCCGGGCTCGACGTCGTCCGCATGCTCGCGCTCGGCGCGCGCGGTGTGCTGCTCGGCCGCGCCTGGCTGTGGGCGCTCGCCGCCGGGGGCGAGGCCGGGGTCGATCGCATGCTGGCGATGCTGGAGAAGGAGATGCGCGTGGTCATGACGCTCGCCGGCTGCAACCGCATCGACTCGCTCGATCGCAACATTCTCGCCGATTATCCCTCCGATCCGACCAGAAGGAATTCCTGATATGAAGCTTTGCCGATTTGGGCCGGCCGGCGCCGAGCAGCCGGGCATCGTCGATGCCGAGGGCCGCATCCGCGATCTCTCCGGCGTGGTCGCCGACCTCGACGCCGCTGCGATCTCCGCCGAGGGACTGGCGCGTCTGCGCGCGGTGCAGGTCGAGACGCTGCCGCTCGCCGCCGAAGGTGCGCGCTACGGCGTGCCGGTCGCGGGCACGCGCAAGTTCATCGCGATCGGGCTGAACTATGCCGATCACGCCGCCGAATCGAACCTGCCGATCCCGTCCGAGCCGGTGGTGTTCAACAAATGGGTGAGCTGCCTGCAAGGGCCGAACGATCCCGTCACCATCCCGCGCGATTCGACCAAGACCGATTGGGAGGTCGAACTCGGCGTCGTCATCGGCACGGCGGCGCACGATATCGACGAAGCGGACGCGCTTGCGCATGTCGCCGGCTATTGCGTCGTCAACGACGTGTCCGAACGCGAATGGCAGACCGAGCGTGGCCCGACGTGGGACAAGGGCAAGGGCTTCCCCTCCTTCGGCCCGGTCGGCCCCTGGCTGGTGACGACGGACGAGGTGAGCGATCCGCAGGCGCTCGGCCTGTGGCTCGAGGTGAACGGCAAGCGCCTCCAGAACGGCAACACCGCGACGATGATCTTCTCGGTCGCCGAGATCGTCGCGTATTGCTCGCGCTTCATGACGCTCGAGCCGGGCGACATCATCACCACCGGCACGCCGCCGGGCGTCGGGCTGGGGCAGAAGCCGCAGCCCTGGTATCTTAAGGCCGGCGACACGATCCGCCTCGGCATCGATGGTCTCGGTGAGCAGCGCCAGGCATGCGTCGCGGCGGCGCCAAGGGGCTGACCGGTTACCGAAGGAAGAATCGGGGGCTGCTGTGATGTGGCCCCCGTTCACCCGCTCTTGCCGGCCTCCACCGCGCTCCAGAGGCAGTCAATCTTGACGTCGATCAATCTTTCCATCGCGTTCGGAGCACATTTCACCCATTTGAAATTGCCAAGCCCGGAGGTCTGAGCTTGGCTTGCGCACCCCAACCTTCGCGTAGAGGTGCGTACATGCTTTCATTGCCTTCGAAGACTTCAGCCGCCGCCATGATCCTGCTCGGATCGGTCGGCCTTGGTGGCTGCGCCACCAAGGGATATGTGAATAGCCAGATCGCCACCGTGAACACGCGGATCGATGGCATCGACGGGCGTTTGCACACTGTCGAAGGCACCGCCGGCCAGGCACTCACGCAGGCGCAGGCCGCAGCGGGCCAGGCGCAGCAGAACGGCCAGCGCATCGACCAGCTCCAGGGCCGTGTCGATGGTCTCGATCAGCAGATGCAGCAACAGCAGCAGCGCCGTCAGCGCAAGCCGCGCGGTTGATCGCGGTAACGCGCTAAACACTGTTGCATTTGCGAACGGCTCTGTTGAACAAGGCCATCATGTTCACAGAGCCGTTTCGTATCGTTCGCCGCATGGGCCTGGTCCCGGCGGCAGTGCTCGGGTTGCTGGTGTCGCCCGTCGTGGCAGCACCGACGGCCTCAGCGCCTCAGCAAAAAACCGCGTCTTCGGCAAAGAAGGCCAAGACACCGAAAAAGGCCGGCGCGCCGAAAAAAGGCGCCGCCAAGCCATCGGCTGCGGCCAAGCGCAAGGGCGCCAAAGCCGGCGAAGCACCCAAGCCGGTGGAGATCACTCCGTCCGAATCGGTCAGCCGCGTGCTGGGCTGGGTTTCGGCCGAGCATGACAATGGCTCGCTCCCCTACATCGTCATCGACAAGCAGGCGGCGATGCTGTTCCTGTTCAAGGCGAATGGCGAAGTCGTCGGCCAGACGCCGGTGCTGATCGGCGTGGGCGTGGGTGACGATTCCACACCCGGCGTCGGCACCAAGAAGAACCTGTCCGAGATCGGCCCGGCCGAACGGACCACGCCAGCGGGCCGGTTCGTTGCCAAATTCGGCAGGGCGTTCGGGCATACGCGCGTGCTCTGGGTCGATTACGCCAATTCGGTCGCGCTTCACGCGGTCATCACCACCAACAAGAAGGAGCACCGTGTCGCGCGGCTGCTCTCGCCGACGCCCGACGACAATCGCATCAGCTTCGGCTGCATCAATGTCGGCACCAGCTTCTACACCAAGCATGTGAGCCCGCTGTTTCGGAAAGCCGGCGGCGTTGTCTACATCCTGCCCGACACCAAGCCGCTCGACGATGTGTTCCCGCGCGTCCGCCTGCTGCCCTATCTGAGTGGCGATCGTTCCGAATAGTCCGGGCGTTCGGCGTATGAGCGCGGGGCGATCCCCATTGCGATTCGGGATGCGCGCGGCGCTGGCTTTGCTGTTCCTCTATGCTCTGGCGTCGCTGCCGGGGTTTGGCGCGCGCTGGGGCTGGTCGGCGGGCGGCATGCTGCTGTTCGTTGGCTGGGCAGGCGCGGCGGCGGCGGGGGTGCGCGCGCTCACGCGCCGGCCGGGGCCGGCGAGCCTGATCGGCATGGCGCTCGTCATCGTCGCTTTGCGCTTCGGATCGGCGCTCGTCGCCGCGGGCCGGATTTCGCCGGGCGATCCGCACGCTTATGTCGAACTCGCGCGCAATCTCGTGCTGCACGGCGATTTCGGCGTCTATGAGAGCTATCTGAACCTCTATTGCCGCGCCTTCTACCCGCCGCTGTATCCGCTGCTGCTGGCGGGATGGGGCGCGGTGCTGGGCTTTTCGACATGGTCCTTGCTGGTGTTCGGTACGCTGATCGACGGCGCGGCAGCGATGTTGATCGCATTGCTCGGCGCCCGGCTCGGCAGCGGTGCGGCCGGGTGCCGCGCGGCGTGGCTGTATCTGGTGTGGCCGTCGGTGGTGTTCTCCGCCCCGCTCGCCGCCAAGGAAGGATTTTGCGCATTGCTCGTGCTGGCGCTCGCGCTGGCGTGGCTGAGTGAGCGTCGGGGTTGGCGCGGTGCGATCGTGCTCGGCGGGATCGCCGGGCTGCTCGCGCTCACGCAGCCGGGGCAGGCGCCGCTCGCGGCTTTGATGGGGCTGGTGCTGTGGCGGCGGATCGGGTTCGCCGCCGTCCTCCGGCGCGGGTTGATGGCGGTTCCCGTCGCGGTGCTGGTGATGCTGCCATGGTGGCTTCGCAACGCGCTGGTGTTCGGCACGTTCGTGCCGCTGACCAGCGCGGGCGGGCTGAGCCTGTGGGTCGGCAACAACGCGCACGCGACCGGCAACTGGATGGAATATCCGCCCGAACTGCGCGACCTGCCCGAGATCACCGTCGGCAAGCGCGCCGGCGCGCTGGCGGTGGAGTGGATCGGGCGCGATCCGCTCGGCTTCGCGCGGCTGACGCTCACCAAATTCGTGCGGGCCTGCGCGGTGAGCGTCTTCGGTGTGGTGCGGCTGGAGGCGATGAGCCCGACCATCGGCGGATCGCTCGCCGCGTTGCTGTGGCCGCTGTCGTACCTCAGCCACGCCGGTCTGCTCGCGCTCGCGGCGTGGCGCGCGTGCGGGCGGGCGGTGCCGGGCACGCTGCTGCTGCTGATCGCGGCCTGCGTCCTCCAGCTCGCGCTGTTCGGCATCTGGTTCGAGTTCGGCGAGCGCCATCGCGATTTCGTCACGCCGTTCCTGCTGCTGCTGCTGTGCTGGCCACTCGCGCAGACGGCGGTTGGAAAAGCCGCGCCTACCCCCTAGCTTGGGCGCGTGAGCAAAACCGACGTCACCGCCAGATTAGCCGACGGTGTCTCGTCGGTGCCCGCCGCCGACTGGGACGCCTGCGCGGGCGAGGACAACCCCTTCCTCAGCCATGCCTTCCTGTCGATCCTCGAAGACTCGGGCAGCGCGACGCCGCAGACCGGGTGGCAACCGGTGCCGGTGCTGATCGAGGGCAAGGACGGCAAGCCCGTCGCGATCGCCCCCGCTTATGCCAAGAGCCACAGCCAGGGCGAATATGTCTTCGATCATGCCTGGGCCGATGCGTACCAGCGGGCGGGCGGGGACTATTACCCCAAACTCCAGATCGCGGTGCCGTTCACGCCAGCGCCGGGGCCGCGCCTGCTGCTGCGCGATTCCGCACACGCGCCTGCGCTGATCGCCGCGCTCGAATCGGTCACCGACCGGCACGGCCTGTCCTCGGCGCACGCGACCTTCGTCGCGCCCGATCAGGTGCCGCTGTTCGAGGCGGCGGGCTGGCTGATCCGCGAGGGCACGCAGTTCCACTGGCACAATGACGGCTATGCCAGCTTCGACGAGTTCCTGGGCGCGCTCTCCAGCCGCAAACGCAAGGCGATCCGCAAGGAACGCGCCGGCGCGCTGGAGGGCGGCATCACCGTCCGCCACCTGACCGGACGTGACCTCACCGAAGCGGCGTGGGATGCGTTCTGGGTGTTCTATCAGGATACCGGCTCGCGCAAATGGGGGCGACCGTACCTGACGCGCGACTTCTTCTCACTGCTCGGCGCGCGGATGGGGGACAAGGTGCTGCTGATGCTCGCGGAACGCGACGGCCGGCCGATCGCCGGCGCGCTCAACCTGATCGGCAAGGATACGCTCTACGGCCGCTATTGGGGCTGTACCGAGGAGGTGCCGTTCCTCCACTTCGAACTGTGCTATTATCAGGCGATCGACGCCGCCATCGCGCTCGGCAAGACCGTGGTCGAGGCGGGCGCGCAGGGCGAACACAAGCTCGCGCGCGGCTATGCGCCGGTGCCGACCTGGTCGGCGCATTACATCCCCGACCCCAATTTCCGCCGCGCCATCGCCGACTTCCTGGTGCGCGAGCGCGCCTCGGTGGAGCACGATCAGGAATATCTGGCCGAGCTTACGCCGTTTCGGAAGGCTTAGTTCCCCGCATCCGTTCGTGCTGAGCGCAGTCGAAGCACGTGCCCCAAAGTGTGGCGCTGCTTGGCACGCACTTCGACACGCTCAGTGCGAACGGGAGAGGGGTAGGGTTCCGTCTAACCCTCGATACCCAATTGCCACAGCACGAAGGCATGTTCCTCGGCCGCTTCGCGCAAGGACTCGAACCGGCCCGACTTGCCGCCATGGCCCGCGCCCATGTTGGTCTTGAGGAACAGCACGTTGTCGTCGGTCTTGGTCGCGCGCAGCTTCGCCGCCCATTTGGCCGGCTCCCAATAGGTCACGCGCGGATCGTTGAGGCCGCCCGAGATGAACAGCGGCGGATAGGCGTGCGCGGACACCTGATCGTAAGGCGAATAGCTGTGGATCAGCTCGAACGCCGCCTTGTCCTCGATCGGATTGCCCCATTCGGGCCATTCGCCCGGCGTCAGCGGCAGGCTGTCGTCGAGCATCGTGTTGAGCACGTCGACGAACGGCACGTCGGCGATCACCGCGCCCCATAGCTCGGGATCGGAATTGACCACCGCGCCCATCAGCTCGCCGCCCGCCGAGCGGCCCGCGATGGCGATCTTGCCCGCGCTGGTCCAGCCTTGCCCGATCAGCCCCTTCGCGACATCGACGAAATCGTTGAACGTGTTGGTGCGCTTTTCGAGCTTGCCGTCGTGATACCATTGCTGGCCGAGATCGTCGCCACCCCGGATATGCGCGATGGCATAAGCGAAGCCGCGATCGAGCAGCGACAGCCGCCCGGTCGAGAAGCCCGGCGGGATGGCGTGGCCATAGGCGCCATAGGCGTAGAGGAAGAGCGGCGCCGATCCGTCCTTCGGGAAATCCTTGGGGTAGACGATCGACACCGGCACCTCGATGCCGTCGCGCGCGATGATCTTGAGCCGCTCCGTGCGGTACTTCGCCGCGTCGTAGCCGGAGGGGATCTCCTGCACCTTGAGCACGGTCATCTCGCCGCTGGCGACATCATAGTCGTAGACCGTCCCCGGCGTGACCATCGATTCGTAGCCGAGCCGAAGCACGTCCATCGCATATTCGGGATTGTCGCCGAGGCCGGCGTCGTAGCTCGCCTCGGGAAAGACGATGCGCTGGGGTGCGATCGCCGGATCGTAGCGGTGGATTTCGACCTGATCGAGACCGTCCTCGCGGCCATCGACGATGAAGAAGTCGCGGAAACAGGCCACGCCGGTCATGTAGAAATGCGGGGAGGGGGCGATCAGCTCGGACCATTCGCCGGGCGCGTCGATGGTCGCGGTGCAGAGCCGCCACATCGGATCGATGTCGTTGGTGTGGATGAACAGCGTACCGTCATGCTCGTCGACATCATATTCGCGCCCCGGCTGCCGCGCCGAGACCAGCAGCGGCTTGGCCAGCGGATCGTTGGCGGGGAGCAGATACACTTCGCTGGTGACATGATCGCCGGTGCCGATGATGATCCAGTTGCGCGCGCTCGTTTCCGAAATGCCGACGCGGTAGCCTTCGTCCGCCTCGCGGAACAGTTCGATATCGTTCTTCGGATCGGTGCCGAGCCAGTGCAGCCGGGCGTTGTCGGTGCGCCATTGCTCGTTGGCGAGGCCGTAGAGAAAGCCCTTGTCGTCGGCGGTCCAGACGATCTCGGAGAGTGTGCCGGGGATCACGTCGGGCAGATGCTCGCCGGTTTCGAGGTTCTTGACGCGCAGCTCGAACCGCTCCGAGCCATTGTCGTCGATTGCATAGGCGAGCAGCTTCCCGTCGTTGCTGACGGAGAGCGTGCCGAGCCGGAAATATTCCTTGCCCTTCGCCAGCGCCGGCTCGTCGAGGATCAACTGGTCGTCCCCGCCCGCGACGGGCTTGCGCCACCACAAGCGATATTCGCCGCCGGTCTCGAACGCGGTCCAGTACAGCCAGTCGCCGTCCTTCTGCGGCACCGAGGATTCGTCCTCCTTGATGCGGCCCTTCATCTCTTCGTAGAGCCGGTCGACCAGCGGGCGGTGCGGCGCCATCATGCTTTCGAAATAGGCATTCTCGGCGTCGAGATAGGCGAGCACGTCCTTGTCGGTGACATCGGGATAGCCCGCGTCCTTGAGCCAGGCATACGGGTCTTCGATCGTGATGCCGTGCAGTGTGAAGCTGTGCGGGCGACGCGCCGCGATCGGCGGCTTGGGCGTTTCGGTCATGCGCGCAGACCTAGGGTGCGGGTGGCCCGGCGGCAATGGCCGGGTGAAAGGCCTCGCGTCGTCACGCGCCGCCGCATACACTGCTCGCATTCGCACGCCATCCGCAGGACCGTCTCATGTCGACCTATTCCGCTCGCCTCGCCGCCCTCCGCGAACAGCTCGCCCGCGACCGGCTCGACGGTTTCGTCGTGCCGCTCACCGACGAGCATATGAGCGAATATGTCGGCGAATATGCGCAGCGACTTGCGTGGCTGACCGGGTTTCAGGGATCGGCCGGCACGGCGGTGGTGCTGCCGCAGGAAGCGGCGATCTTCACCGACGGGCGCTATACCTTGCAGGTGCGCGAGCAGGTTTCCGCGGAGGACTGGCAGTTCGTCGGCGTGCCTGCGACCAGCGTCGCCACGTGGCTCGGCGCGCATGCCGCCGAGGGTGGGCGGATCGGCTATGATCCGTGGCTTCATACCAGCGCGTGGGTGGCGGAGGCGAGCCGCACGCTCGCCGAGCGCGGCGCGGCGCTGGTGCCGGTCGATACCAATCCCGTGGACTCCGTCTGGCCCGACCACCCCGCGCCCTCGAACGCGCGGCTGGTGGTGCAGGACGATGCCGTCGCTGGTGCGTCGTCGGCGGAGAAGCGGGCGTTGATCGCCGACTGGCTGGCCGAGCGCAAGGCCGATGCGGTGGTGCTGAGCGCGCTCGATTCGATCGCCTGGGTGCTCAACGTGCGCGGACGCGATGTCGAGCATACGCCGGTCGCGCTCGCCTATGCGGTCGTCGATGCCGATGGCACCGCCGAGCTGTTCGTCGCGCCCGAGAAGATCGACGACGCGGTGCGCCAGCATCTCGGCAATGCGGTGCGGCTGCGCGACCGCGCCGATTTCGCGTCCGCGCTGGCGGGCTTCGCGGGCAAGCGAGTCGCCGCCGACCCCGAACGCGCGGTCGCGGCGATCTTCGATTCGCTGAAGGCGGGCGGGGCGACCGTGCTCCCTTTACGCGACCCCGCCGTACTCGCGAAGGCGACCAAGAACCCCGCCGAGATCGCTGGCCACCGTGCCGCCTCGGCGCGCGACGGCGCCGCGCTGGCGCGCTTCCTGCGCTGGGCCGAGACCGCGCTTCCGGCGGGCGGCGAGACCGAACTCTCCGCGGCGGCGAGGTTGCAGGCGTTCCGCGAAGCGACCGGCGTGTGGCTCGACAGTTCGTTCGATACGATTTCCGCCACCGGCGCACACGGTGCCAGCCCGCATTACAAGGTGACGGAAGAATCCAACGCGCCGATCGAGCCGGGCCAGCTCTACCTCGTCGATTCGGGCGGCCAGTATCGCGACGGCACCACCGACGTGACTCGCGTGATTCCGGTCGGCACCCCCAGCGAGGAAATGCGCGACCGCTTCACGCGCGTATTGAAGGGCCATATCGCGCTCGCCACCGCGATCTTCCCGCCCGGCACCACCGGCGGCCAGCTCGACGGCTTCGCGCGCCGCCCGCTTTGGGAAGCTGGGCTCGACTACGCGCATGGCACCGGCCACGGCGTCGGCGCCTATCTGTCGGTGCATGAAGGCCCGCAACGGATCGCGCAGCCCTTCTACCCCGGCGGCGGCCCGTCCGAGCCGCTGCGCGCTGGTATGATCCTCTCCAACGAGCCGGGCTATTACAAGGCCGGCGAATACGGCATCCGCATCGAGAATCTGATTCTGGTCGAGCCGCGCGAGATCGCCGGCGGCGAACAGGCGATGCTCGGCTTCGAGACGCTCACGTTCTGCCCGATCGAACGCGCGTTGATCGTCGCGGAGATGCTCAGCCCCGCCGAGCGCGCGTGGCTCGACGCCTATCACGCGCGCGTGGTCGCGGTGCTGGCACCGCAGATGGACGAGGCCGAGCGGGCGTGGCTGACCGCGAAATGCGCGCCTATCGCTTAGGCGCGTCGGTATCCGCGATCGGATCGGCCTCGGCACCGCGCGCACGCGCCTTGCGGCGGCGCAAATTCTCGCGAAGCGCCGCCGCGAGCCGCTCTTCGCGTGTTTCCTTGGTCTCACTCATCGCATCAGCCTTGACAACGTCGTCCGGCTCGTCTCTTAGGCGCGCTCCGCGATAACCGGAAATGCTGCCGTAGCTCAGTGGTAGAGCGCATCCTTGGTAAGGCTGAGGTCGTGAGTTCAATCCTCACCGGCAGCACCATTTTCCCCGATCGGTTTGGATAGATACCCCCTCAGGGGGCCGGCAACGCGCCGGCGAATCTTCGCGGTGGACGTTGGCGGCGGACTCGCTCATGGACGCGCCTCCGGCGTGCCGGAGAGACTTGGAGCGTTCGGCGGGTTCGGCCCCGCCGATGAGGGCGTCGCGTATGGCGCCGGAAGATCGCGGCGTGGCGCAGCAAAGCCTTCACCCGCGAAGACCTGTTCGATCGGATTGAAGCCATGAAACCCATCGAACGAATCGACGCGGCCGACATTCCCGGCGGCGGCCAATTGTGGCTGATGCAGTGCGGCTCCGATTTCTCGATCCAGTTCGGCGAAGACGAGCTGATGGGCAGCCAGGACTTCGATTCCGAGAAGGCGCTAGCCTCGCTCGCGATCGGACGGATGGGGCCGCGGCGTGACCGAATCCTGATCGGCGGGCTCGGCATGGGGTTCACGCTCGGCGCCGCCTTGGCCGCGCTACCGGACAGCACCGCGATCGTCGTGGCGGAACTCGTGCCGACCGTGGTGACCTGGGCGACTGGCCCGCTGGCGCATCTGTTCGGCGGGCATCTCGCCGATCCGCGCGTCTCGCTGGCGATCCGCGATGTCCACGACGTCATCATCGATTCGCCCGAGGGCTTCGATGCCATCCTGCTCGATGTCGATAACGGCCCCGACGGGTTCATTCGCCCTGCCAACGACCGACTCTATTGCAACTGGGGCCTGCGCTCCACCTATGCCGCATTGCGCCCGGGCGGCGTGCTCGCGATCTGGTCGGCCTATGACGACGACGGTTTCGTCGATCGGCTGGTCGGGGCAGGTTTTACCGTGGATAGCGCGCGGATCGACGCGGTCGGCAGCCGTGAACCCAAACATTATACGATCTGGCTTGCGATCAAACCGGACGTCGTCGTCGCCGGAAACGCCGATAGTCGGTCCTTATCGGCAGCGTGACACAGGCTCGTCGGAATATATCTTGGTCGCGCCGGTTGATTTATCCGGGTATATTTGTATAGCGGTCTGGCTATTGTCGCCTGCGGCGGAAAATCAACGCTTCCGGGCTGAGTCTTCCCTTTCACGCTTCTGGCCCCGTGCGCTTTCACGCGCGGGTCTCCCCACCTTGCGAAAGGAACGCTCTCATGCCGATCGGCAAAGTAAAATTCTTCAATAACGACAAGGGCTATGGCTTCATTGCGCCGGAAGACGGCGGCAGCGACAGCTTCGTCCACATCACCGCTGTCGAGCGCGCCGGCATGTCGACGCTCGAGACCGATCAGCGCGTCTCGTATGACATCGAGAATGACAAGCGCGGCAAGGCGTCTGCGGTAAACCTGCAGAACGCCTGAGCCGACAGGCTTTGGTGCCGGGGCGGATGTGGGAAACCCCGTTCGCCCCGGTTCCAGCAAATCTACCGGCGTGCTTGTGATGACGCCGACCGTGCTGCCCAACGGCGCACCCTAGCTCCCAACACCTTCCAGGCCGATTCAGGCGAACGCCTTGTAATCGTGCTTCACCGCCTTCGCGGCGGCGCGGGCATGGCCGCGCAACCAACCCGAAGTGCGCTGCGCCGCATCGGCGCGAACCGCGTCGCGCCTAAGGGCATCGCCGGCATGGCAGGTCGCGATCTCGCGCCCCATCAGCCGCAGCATTTCCGCCGACATCAGCACCGCGCCCGCGTCCTTGACCTCGATCTTGCGGCTGTTGGGCGAAAGCCGCCGCACCACCAGACCGTCCTCGACCCGGTAGTGCGGATCGACCGCACGAGTCTCGGCATGCGCGATCGTACCGGCGCGGATCGTAGCGTCGCTGCCGGGTCCGAACACCGCCCAGGCCGAGGGCAGGATCGTCTTCACCTCCCGCACCACCGGGCCGCCGAGCCATGCGATCTGCGCGGTGTAGCGCGGCTTGCCGAGACTGCCGGTGCCGGCGGTGCGCGCGAAGATCGGCAATTCGGAACCCGATGCCGCAACCGGCAACGCCGCCGCCAGCGCCGCGTGAAAGCGCTCGGGCGCCGCCGCGCCGGCCTTGCGCGCCTTGCCGCCGGGCGCGAGCTTGCGCCACCAGTCGGCGCGCTCCTTCTCCGGCAGCATCATCTCGCGGCGCAGCCAGCGATGCTCGCGTTCGAGGATCAGCGGGTGCGGCCTGGCGAGGCCGGCGAGATAGCCGTCCCAAAGCGCGTCGCATATATCCTCCGCCGATTCGCCGCCGGCCAGCAACGCCGACGCGGCGAGGCGGACGAGGTCGAGCGGCCAAGGCATCACCGCCGCATCGTCGAAATCGTTCGCGCCCCACACCAGCCGGCCCTCGGCATCGCGCCACGTCCCGAAGTTTTCGAGATGCGTGTCGCCGATCGCCAGCACCGGCGGGGCGTCGGCGAGATCGGGGCAGACCGCCAGGATCGTCTCGGCCCAGCGCCAATAGGTCGCGCGCAGGAACACGAAGGCGGTCTTCGCCATCTTCGCACGCTTGCGCACCAGATCCTTCTCGATGATGTCGTCGCCGAGTTGCGCGCGTAGCCAGCCTTCGTAGCGCTGGATCGACTCGTGGATATCGCTCATCCGCCGACCCTAGGCCGAGCGTGACGCGTTACGCCATCACGTTGCGTCCGCGCGCGACTTTGGCGGTATGTCCGATGCTTGCCTTGGTCGAGTGCGCCTTGATCGTATCGACCATGATCCAGTCGTTGGTCGCGCTGTCGGGGGTGAGCGTCAGCGCCATATAGCCGCGACGGCTGGTGTCGCACCATTTGAGTTCGGGATTGCCAGAGACCAGCGCCGCCGCGACCGTCTTGGGGTCGATGCCCATCTGCGATTCGTAGCCGGGCGAGGTCACGCTGTGCCCGGCGAACTCGACGCCGGCGGGCTTGCCGTCCTGCGCGAGATCATAGGCCCAGGCATTGTGGCTGTCGCCCGACAGGACGAGCAGGTTGGCGCCCATCGTCTGCGCCGAGCGCAGGAAGCGCGCGCGCGCCGCCGGGTAGCCGCCCCAATTGTCGTAGTTGAACGGCAGGCCGAGCTTGGCCGCAGCGATGCCGGCCGTCACATAGGCCTTCGCGCGCGCAGGCCCCGTCGGCGAGAGCCAGCTCGCGGCGATCTCGGGCATCACCGTCTGCCCGAGGATCGTGCCGAAGCCGACCATTTGCCAACGCTGCCCCTGCTTGACCGAGGCGCGCATTGCGTGCGCCAGCCAGCTTTCCTGCTGCGATCCCATCATCGTCTTGGCCGGGTCCATCCACGCGCCATCGCGGAACGCCTTGAGCGCGGCGATTGGATCGGCCTGTTTGAACAGTGGCGCGATATCGGGCTGCTGGGTGCGGGCGAGCAGCCGGGTCTCGGTGCGGAACAGCGTCGCGAGATCGCCGATGTCATAGGCTTTCCACGGTTCGTCCGAAACCGGCATCCACTCTCGATAGGCCTGGATCGACGCGATCTTGCGCAGCGTCCAGTTGCCTTCATTGGCCTGATGGTTCTCGGCGCCGCCCTCCCAGCTATCGTTCGCCGATTCGTGATCGTCCCACTGCGCGATCATCGGCTGGAGCTGGTGGAGCCGCTGGAGATCGGGGTCGCTGCGATAGCTGGCGTAGCGCAGCCGGTAATCGGTGAGGTGGATCAGCTCGCTCGCCGGCTCGGGCACGCGCCCGCCGACCGCCTCCGCCGGGGTGGGATAATGGTTGCGGTCATATTCGTAGAGATAGTCGCCGAGATGGACGACGAGATCGAGATCGTCGCGCGCGGCGGCATGGCCGTATGCGTTGAAATAGCCATAGGGCATGTTCGAGCAGGAGAAGATCGCCGCGCGGAAATTGGACACCGGCCCCTCGGGCAAGGTGCGCGTGCGGCCCACGGCGGAGAAGGCGCCGTCGGGCGCGATGAAGCGGTAGTGATAGGTCGTGCCGGGCTTCAGCCCGTCGAGCGTGATCTTGGCGGTATGGTCTCGCCACGGGCCGGTGATCTGCGCGCCGCTGGCGACCACGCGGGTAAAGTCGGGCGTCTCGGCGATCTCGACGCGAAGCTCGACCGCGTCGCCGCTGGCGGGCACGTAGCGCGTCCACAGCAGCATCGAATCTGGCCCCGGCTCGCCGCTCGCCACCGCGTGGGTGAAGCCGCGCCCGCTCGTGACGTTCGGCGTCTGCGCGAAGCCGGGCACCGCGAAAGCGCCCAGCCCGAGCGAGCCGGTCAGCAGGAAGGAACGACGATCGAGCCGGGCGGCGGCGGGGCGGGGGGTGTGATCGGTCATGACGGCGACATCCTTATGGCGTTGCGCGCGCTCTGCCTGCGGGTTGTTTCGCCGTCGTGACACGTTACAGCCTTGCGCGATGAAGCTCTCGGTTCGCGGCGCGTCCGCCTGGTTCGCGCTGGCCGTCCTCCTCGTGCTGCTCGCGCTGTTGCGCCCGCTCGATCATGACGAGAGCCAATATGTCGCGGCGGCAACGCTGAGCGCGCACGGCAGCCTGCCATATCGCGACTATCTCTATCTACAGGCGCCCCTCCAGCCGTTGCTGTTCGCGCCGGTCGCCTGGCTCGCGGGGTACTGGGCGTGGCCGGTGTTGCGCATCGTCAACGCGCTGCTCGGCGTGATCGCGCTCGGCGGTGTGTACCGGGCGGCGCGGATCGCCGGGGTGCGGCCGCGCGCAGCCGTCACTGCGACGGCGCTGTTCGGCTGCTGCGATATCCTGCTGTTCAGCATCGGCACCGCGCGCAACGACGCGCTGCCGCTGGCGCTGTTCGCCGCCGCGCTGCCGGCGCTGGTGCGCGGTAGCATGGGCCGGGCGACACCCGGCTCGGCGCTGCTCGCCGGATGTCTGCTTGCGGCCGCGGCGGCGGCGAAAGTGTCTTACGCGGTGCCGGCACTGGTCTACGGCATGCTCACGCTTGCCGACCGGCGGCATCGGCCGCTGTTGGTGGCGCTGGGTGCCGCGCCCGCCGCGCTGCTGGTCGGCTGGTTCTACCGCCTCGATCCGGCGGCGTTCCTGTTCGGCGTGCTCGCGTTCCCGACTCGCGCGCCGGCCGAATATTACGTCGCGGACGGGCGCGGGTGGAAGCTCGGGCTGGCGACCAAGTTCGTCGACACGCTCAAATTCCTCGCGCTCGGCCCCGCATTGGTGGCGATCGTCGCGGTCGCGCGCGAACGGCGGCGCGATCCGACCCGGCTGCTGCTCGACGTGCTGCTGATCGCCGCGTTCGTCGCCGCACTGATGCCCGCGCCGACGTGGCGGCAATATCTCGCGCCGGTGCTGCCGCCGCTGTTCGTGCGATTCGCGCTGGCGATCGAAGCGCGACCACCGGGGCGGACCGCGCGGCGCGTGACCGGAATGTTCGTGCTCGCCGGCGTCGCGCCGAGCCTCATCGCTTTGGCCGGGGTGGCGGCGGGCGTGCCGATCCTCATGGCGATGCGCCAGTCGGCGGCGATCGGCGCGCGGCTGGATCGGGCCGGGGTGGCCGGTCCGGTCGTGACGCTATCGCCGCAATTCCTGGCGGGGGCGGGGCGTCTGGTCGATCCGCGCTTCGCGGCCGGGCCATTCTATTTTCGCAGCCACGCGTTGCTGTCGCCGCAGCAGGAGCCGGCGCTGCACGCGCTCTCGGGCGATCGTCTCGACGCGCTCGGCACGCCGGGCGCGATCCTGCTCGGCGGGGAAGGCGCGTGGACCAGCGGCGACGCCGCGCTGGAGCGCCCGCTCGAACGCTGGGCGCGGGCACATGGCTATCGGGCGGACGCCGTGCCGGGCGCGCGCTTCCGCCTTTATCTCAGGCCGCGTTGAGCAGCTTGCCGTCGCGCTTGGCGCGGACCAGTCCCTCGTAATACGCCATCAGTTCGACAGTATGCTCGCGGTCGCTGCGGACCTTGCCCGCGGCGACGCATGCGGCGCGGCGCAGCAGCGTCTGGTCGCGCGCGAACAGCCGGGCGATCGCCAGCGCGGCCGAGCCGGCATCGCGCGCGGTGTACAGTTCCGACGTGCGCGGATCGGCGACTTCGGCGCAGCCGCCGGTGTCGGGCACGATCAGCGGCAGCCCCGCCGCCATCGCCTCGGACGCGACGAGCCCGAACGGCTCGGCTTCCGAGCCGTGGATCAGCGCGTCGCAGCTCGCCATGATCCGCGCCAGCCGCTCGCGATCATAAACCGGGCGGAACAGGCGGATATGCGGGCTGCCCGCGACACGCTTCTCGATCTTCTGGGTCTCGACGCCGGCGCCGAGCAGGATCAGCCCGACCGGCAGATCGGCCCCCGCGCGCTCGACCGCGTCGATCACCAGCCGCCAGCGCTTCTCGGGATGATGCCGCCCCAGCCCGAGCAGCAAGTGCCCGTGCGGGGGCAGCCCGCACTGCGCGAGCAACGCCGCGCGCAGCCGCTCGTCGCGCAGATCTGGCGAAAAATGGCCGATCTCGATGCCGAGCGGCATCGACGCGTCGATCCGCACGCCGCGCGCCTTGAGGCGCTTCTCCAGCGCCGGACCGTTGGTGACGACCGCGTCGAAACGGTCGAGGAAGCCGGTCATGTAGCGGCTGTACCAGAGGAACGCGCGCTCAATCCGCTCGATCGGCGCGAGATGCTCGAACCAGCGCAGCGCATAAGCGGCGACATTGTCGTTGTGCATGAAGAAGGTCTTCACCGCATCGCCCTGCCAGCCGCCGACGATCCACGGCGGCCGCCACGGCGACGACGTCTCGACCAGATCGGGCTGGAGCCGGTCGAGCGCATGGGTGATCGGCGCCGGATCCCAGAACAGGCCATAGTTGCGGTCGAACGGCAGCCGCCCGGCCTTGATGTACACCACGCGCCCGCCGCCGGGGCGCTCCTCGATCTCGTTCTTCTCGCCCGGTGCGATCACGATCAGTTCGTGGCCGAGATCGGACATGATGCCCATCTTGCGATCGATATAGGTGCGGACCCCGCCGCCGGTGGGGGAATAGAATTCGTTGACGTCGACGATCCGCATCGCGCTCAGCTCCCGTTGGCCATCGGGCCGAAGCCGCCGAGGCCGCGCAGATATTGCGCATGGATGTCCGTGGTCACGACGCCTTCGGGCACGGTGATGGTCGCCATGTCGAGCCTGGGCCGCGCCCGGCCGAGTCTCACGTTGCTCGGGAAGCCGGCGCCATCGGACCAGAAGTTGAACTTGTTCTTGCCGTCGCGGTTGTGGGTGAACAGCAACGCGTATTTGCCCGGCGTCGGCGCCTTGATACACAGCGAGATCGCCCCGGTCGCGGGCGTCGGCACGCGGACGCGGCGGAAGAACTTGCCTTCCTTGATGAGATCGCGATCGTCCTTGAGGAAATCGGCATCGTTGGCGGGATAGAGTTCGAGCTTCAGCTCGCCGATCCGGTCCTTGAGTCCGTCGACGTTGACCCGGATCGCCGGGCCGCCGCCGCCCATGCAGGCGGCGCTGTCGCTGCCGAGCACGCCGGCCTGCGCCGCCGCGGGGGTGCCGCCGACGGCGACGAGGACGGCGGCGAGCGCCGCCAGACTACGAACCTGCATTTTTCTTCCTCAACAGCCCGGACAGGCTGAACAGCGCGAGCAGCACCACATGCATGACGAGCGTAAGGCCCGCCGTCAGAGCGACAAGATTCCTAACCTCGTCACTCTGACCGATAAGGGGAGTGGATAAGGCGAAAAAAAGGTCTTTGTTTGGCACGAGCGGCAGCCGCGACACGATCATCCGAAGCGCTGCGAGCAGCAGCCACATGCCGATCGTCTCGCTCGGCATGCCGAAATGCCAGGTCAGCGCGACCAGCACCGATCCGGCGATGAGCCGCAGGACATGCACGCCGAAGATCCACCACAAGGTCCGCCGCGCCAGCGAGAAGACGCGCTTGGAGAAGATCAGGAACGGCAACGACATGAAGAACACGATCACGGTCGATCCGATCGCGATGTGCTGTTGGTGCGGCGTGAGCAGGCCGAGGTAGAGCGACAGTGCGATCACCGTGATGCCCAGCGTGACGGCGTTGCCGGCGATCGCGGAGAGGATGCTGACATCCTTCACCGCGCCGAACGGGGCGGCCACCAGCGACGTGCGCTGCCGCGCCCAGGTGTAGAAATACGCCTCGCCCGAATAATTGAGCATGTCGTTGGCGATTCGCTTCTTCGCCAGCGCCACGAAGCCCTCTGGCGGGATCTTCCATAATTTCCGGAAGATGACATAGTCCCCCGTCACCGACGAGAAATAGAGCATCACGAAGAAAACATAGAACCACGGGCTGTCGGGAAGCGCGTCCACCAGCCCGGCGAGGCCGGTCGCCAGCAATTGCCGTCCGAGCAGCAGCACCATCACCACCGTCACCGCCGCGCCCAGATAGGAGGGCCAGCGGCGCTTGAGGGTCTGTACCGGTTCGAGGCCGGCGAGATCGGGGGGGATGGGAACCGGAGAGTCGACGGCACGAGTCGGTGCCGCCGCCCCGGAAGGAAATGTGTCCACCTGGGATAGTCCGTAACCGCTCGATCGCGTCGAGCACCTGCGGCGCTTAGCCGTATATCGTGCGATCAGCAAACCGCATGCAGTGAGCACGGCAGGTAACAATGGTCGATTGCCGGTTCTGGTTCCCGGCCTATCGCACCGCAACATTTTCCGTCGCAGTTGCGAAACTTTTGCGACAATCGTAGGTTACCGCCTCCTTATGCTCAGCCCGCGCGCCCCGTCCGCTCATATCCTTACATATGCGCAGACGCTCAAAGGCGGGGGCGTCGAAGACGCGTTGCTGCGGCTGTCGGCGGGCTGGGTTGCGCTTGGCCGGCGCGTGACGCTGGTGATCGGCGATGCCAGCGGGCCGCTCGTGGCGAAGCTGCCGATCGGCGTTGATGTGATCGAACTGGGCGACGCGAGCTATCTCGGCATGGCCAGCGTGGCGGAGATCGCGGCGCGGCTCGGGCCGGATCTGATCTTCTGCCCCGGCAACCATTATACCGCAGTCGCCGCCTGGGTCCGGCTGCGGCTCGGCACGGGTTGTCCGCCGATCGTCGCCAAGGTCTCGAACGCGCTCGATCGCCACGATCAGGGCTGGCCGCTCACCCCTGCCTACCGGGTGTGGCTCGGCTGGCATCGCCATTTCGTCGACCATCTCGTCGCGATGACACCGGCGATGAAAATCGAGGCGGTTCGCACCACCGGCCTGCCCGCGGCGAAGCTGAGCGTCATCCCCAACCCGCCGGTTGAGCGTATTGCCGGTGCCGCGCGCTCACCGGTGCCCGCCGGGCGCTTCCTGCTCGGGGTGGGGCGCCTTGCACCGCAAAAGCGCTGGGACCGGCTGATCGAATCGTTCGCGCGGCTCGCCGATCGCGATGTCAGCCTGATGATCCTCGGCGAAGGCGAGGCGCGCGGCGCGCTGGAGGCGCAGGTCGCCGCTTTGGGGCTGGGCGAGCGCGTGATGCTGCCCGGCCATGTCGCCGATCCGACCTTCGCGATCGAACATGCGGCGGCGATGGCGCTGGTCTCCGATTTCGAAGGCGTGCCCGGCGTGCTGCGCGAAGCGCTGGCGGCCGGCACCCCGGTGGTCGCCACCGAATCGAGCGTGGCGGTGCGCGAGATCATCGCGTCGCCCGCGCTCGGCACGATTGTCGACGCGAACGACTCGGCGGGGCTGGTCGCTGCGCTCGACCATTGGCTCGCTCCGGGCCGCCAGCGCCCCGCGCCCGTGCCGCAACCCGGCGCCGGGTCGGCAAGCGCCTATCTCGCGCTGTTCGATGATCTGGTGCTCGCGCGTCGCGCCGGCATCCGCGCGCCGGCCACCGTTCCGGCATCGGCGCTGCCGATCTGCGCGTCGTTCCTGCGCCCGCCGGTTCGCGAGCGCGCCTGAACCTGACGTTCCCGCGAAACGTCAGGTCACGATTACAGCCTAAGCGTCGTCCGCCGCATCGGCGTCCTTGCGCGCCGCGCGTTCGGAATTGCGCTCCAGCGCGACCTTGATCATCGCCGTCATTGGATCGGCGAGCGCCAGGCCGAGCACACCGAACAGCGTGCCGGTAAGGATCTGCGCCGACAGCGTCAGCGCCGGCGGCAGGTCGACCGTCTTGCGCGCGACCATCGGTATGACGACATAGCCGTCGAACGTCTGGATCACGAAATAGATGACGATCGCCAGCACGCCGGTATGCAGGCCCGCGCTGAAACCGACCGCGACCATCATCAGCCCGCTCACGATCGCGCCGATATTGGGGATGAAAGCCAGCACGCCGGTGATGATGCCGAGCACCAGCGCCATCGGCACGCCCGCGAAGGCGAGCGCGATCCCCGTCATCACGCCTTCCAGCGCCATGCCGAGCAACCGCCCGGCGAGCAGGCTCCGCATCGTCTTGGCCATGCGTTCGATCGTGATGGCGAATTCGCGGCGCGTGTCGGTCGGCAGCATCCATTGCAGCCCGGCCTCGTAGAGGCGCGGTTCCATCGCGATGAACAGGCCGATCACCATCACCATCACCAGGCTGGTGAGCGCACCGATCGCGGTGCCGACCCAGGAGGTGAGCTTGCCGAAAGACCCGAGCGCCTGCTGGATCATGCTGTTGATATCGGCCTTGCCCGGCATCAGCCCGATGCTCGACAGCCACTCGATCAGCCGCATCGCCTGCGCCATCAGCGTGGCGCGCAACTGCTCGAACTGCGCGGCGACCTGCATCCCGGTCAGATAGCCGGTGCCGATGATGAAGATCACCGTCAGCACCACGACGATCACCAGCCGCCAGACCCGCGGGATCGGCAGCACCTTGCCGAGCAGGCGAACGCCGCCGTCGAGCATCGCCGCGAACACCAGCCCGCCGAAGATGATGAGCAGCGGCTGGATCAGCAGCACGACCAAAGCGATCGCGCCGCCCATGCCGAACCACACTGCGGCGCGCTTCATCTCCTTGCGCACGAACGGATCGCGCATTTCATTGGGGCCGGGTTCGGCCGAGATTGCCAGGGGTGCGTGCTCGCTCACTGCGGGGTGCGCGCAGGATGAAGCGAGGTGCCCGCGCGACCGCTGCGGAACGATTGCCCCCAGGTCAGCGGGTTCCACGTCCCGTCACCGCTCTTCGAGAAGGTGATGAATTCCGCGCGCCCGCCGAGATATTCCCACGGCACCGGCCCGCCCAGGCCGAGGTCGGGCGCGGCGAGGGGGAAGCGGCTGTCGGAGCTGCGGTCGCGGTTGTCGCCCATCAGGAAGACGTGGTTGGCCGGGATCTTGACCGGGCCGTAATCGTCGCCGCGGCTGTAACCGAGCTCGACCGTGTCGTAATGGCGGCCGTTGGGCAAAGTCTCGGTGACGAGCGGCAGCCGGCAATAGGCCTTGCCGTCGGCGCCGGTTTCGAGCGCGCCCGGATAGACGTCGTCGCTGCACTTGGTGTTGGTGTCGACCGGGATCAGCGCATCGTGGATCGGGCCGCGCTGCAGCGCCACGCCGTTGATGAACACCACGCCGCCCTTCACCTGCAACGTTTCGCCCGGCAGGCCGATCACGCGCTTGATGTAATCGGTCTCGGTGCCCGGCGGCGTGACGATCACGACGTCACCACGCTCGGGCAGGTGGCCGAACACCCGGCCGTGCATGAACGGCAGCAGGTGGAAGGTCGGCGAGATGAACGACCAGCCGTAGGGGAATTTGCTCACCACCAGTTGATCGCCGATCTCCAGCCCCGGCAGCATCGATTCCGAGGGGATGTAGAACGGCTTGGCGATGAAGGTGTGGAAGCCGAGTACGGCGAGGACCAGCCACACGATGCCGCGGACCTCCGCCCACCAGTCGGTCCGGCGCGCCGGCGCGGGGCGGGCGGTCTCGACCGGTTCCTGTGCGGGGTCCAACGCTACGTCCTCACTCATGCAGTCAACTTCCTGTACGCGCTACGGCTTCGATAATGACGAACGCCTGTGCCCAGGGGTGATCGTCCGTCAGTGTCAGATGCACGATCGCGACGTGGCCTTCGGGGGTGATCGCGTCAAGCCTCGCGCGCGCGCCGCCGGTCAGCGCCAGCGTTGGCGCGCCCGAGGGTGCGTTGACGACGCCGATGTCCTTCATGAACACGCCAGCGCGGAATCCCGTTCCCACCGCCTTCGAAAAGGCTTCCTTCGCGGCGAAGCGCTTGGCGAGCGTGCCCGCCTTGGTGAGCGGTCGCCGGGCGGCCTTGCGCTGTTCGAGATCGGTGAACACGCGCTGTTCGAAGCGATCACCGAAGCGATCGAGCGAGTTCTGGATACGCTCGATATTGCACAGGTCCGAGCCAAGGCCGATGATCATTTTCCCTCTCCCCGTTCGGGGAGAGGGAAAAGCTGGGTGCCACTCACCGCGCCGCGTCCATCGCGTCGCGCATCCGGCGGACGCTTTCGCCAAGCCCCAGGAAGATCGCCTCGCCGATCAGGAAGTGGCCGATGTTGAGCTCGCGCACCTGCGGGATCGCGGCGATCGGTGCGACATTGTCATAGGTCAGGCCGTGGCCGGCGTGGACCTCGATGCCGTTCTTCGCCGCCAGCGCGGCGGCGTCGGCGATCCGCCGCAGTTCCGCCGTCTGATCCGCACCGGCAAGCTCGCAATAGCGGCCGGTGTGCAGTTCGACGACCGGCGAGCCGAGTCGCACCGCCGCGTCGATCTGTGCGGCGGACGGCTCGATGAACAGCGACACGCGGATGCCGGCGGCCGTGAGGTCGGCGACCAGCGGCGCGAGCTGCGCGAACTGGCCAGCCGCGTCCAGCCCGCCCTCGGTGGTGCGCTCCTCGCGCTTTTCGGGGACGATGCAGGCCGCGTGCGGACGGTATTTCAGCGCGATGTCGCGCATCTCGTCGGTGGCGGCCATTTCGAAGTTGAGCGGGATGGTCAGCTCGGCCGAGAGCCGGGCGATATCGTCGTCGGTGATGTGGCGACGGTCTTCGCGCAGATGCGCGGTGATGCCGTCCGCGCCCGCTTCCGCCGCGACCAGCGCCGCGCGTACCGGATCGGGATAGCCCGCCCCGCGCGCGTTGCGCACCGTCGCGACGTGATCGATGTTGACGCCGAGGCGGAGACGATCGTTCATATGCAAACCCTCAAACCGTTCGCACTGAGCGTGTCAAAGTGCGTGCCAGGAGCGCTGACGCTTGGGGCACGTCCTTCGGCTTCGCTCAGGACGAACGGGGGGCAGGGGGCCGCGCGCATAGCGACCGTCATGCCGCCGCCCGGCTGCCGGGCTTGATCGCCGGGATCGCGGCCAACTCGGGCGGGAGCGCGTCGGGGGCGTAGGTCGGCACGTCGATCCGCACCAGCGGGAAGAACGGCACGCCGAGATCGGCGGTCCCGTTCGAGCGATCGACCAGCGAGGCCGCCGCGACGGTCACGCCGCCCGCGCGCCCGATCGCTGCGATCGCCTCGCGCGACGAAAGGCCCGTCGTCACGACGTCCTCCATCATCAGCACGCGCGTACCGGGCGCAAGGCGGAAACCCCGGCGCAGTTCGAACACGCCTTCGGGCCGTTCGAGGAACATCGCCTCGACGCCGAGCGCGCGGCCCATCTCATGCCCTGCGATCACCCCGCCCATGGCCGGGGACACGACCGCCTGGATGCTGTCGCGGATTTCCGCGGGCAGGCTGGCGGCGAGCGCCTCGGCCAGCCGCGCGCCGCGTCGCGGGTCCATCAGCACGCGCGCACATTGCAGGTAGCGCGGGCTGCGCAGCCCCGAGGACAGGATGAAATGCCCTTCCAGCAGCGCGTCGGCGGCGCGAAATTCGGCAAGGACTTGGTCTTCGGTCATCGGCGCTGGCTCGGCAGGTTGGGCGGAGAGGGTGCGCCTGATTAGGAGGCGCACCCGCGCCGCGCAACGCCCGCGACGAGCGGCGTCGCCAAATAAACACGGCTTCGTGCTTGAGGGCGGCGGATCGCTTGCGTATAGGTCGGAAAAATTGGGCGTAATCTCGCCCGGCGTCGCAGCAGGACTCGGCGTATTCTACAGGGGCGAGGATACGGGATGCGGATCATGGGCTTGAAGGGCATCGTACTCGCGGCGGGCCTCGCGCTTGCCGGCTTGGGGCAGGCCGTGGCCGCCCCCGCCGCACCACCGGCTGCGCCGGCTGCGGCTCCAGCCGCCGCTGCCCCCGCCAAGACCGATCCCATGCTTGCGATGGACGGAGCACCGGCGATGCTGCCGGTCGCCGGAATCGGCATGCCGGTCGATGGCAAGATCACGATCCAGCCGCAGGTGACGCCGAATGGCCGCCGCGCCTTGTGGTTCCACGATGTCATCCTGTTCCCGCTCATCACGATCATCTGCGTGTTCGTGCTGATCCTGCTCGCCTGGGTGGTGGTGCGCTATCGCCGCGCCGCGCAGCCGGTGGCGACCAAGACCTCGCACAATACCGTGCTCGAAGTGCTGTGGACCGGGCTGCCGGTGCTGATCCTGCTCGGCATCGCGCTGCCCTCGATCGGGCTGCTCAATGCGCAGTACAAGCCGGCACCCGACAATGCCGTGACGCTCAAGGCGATCGGCAACCAATGGTATTGGTCGTATCAATATCCCGACAATGGCGGCTTCGAGATCACCGCCAACATGTTGAAAGAGAAGAACGAGGTCGGCAAGGGCGAACGCGCCCGTACCGATGCCGACGGCCCGCGCCTGCTCGCCACCGACAACCGCGTCGTGCTGCCCTACGGCGTGCCGATCCGCCTCATCACCACCTCGAATGACGTGATCCATAGCTGGGCGATCCCCGCGTTCTGGATCAAGCTCGATGCGGTGCCGGGGCGCCTCAACGAGACCAGCTTCACGATCGAGAAGCCCGGCGTCTATTTCGGCGTCTGTTCGGAACTGTGCGGCGCACGCCACGGCTATATGCCGATCACGGTCGAGGCGGTGTCGCCGGCCGTGTTCGCGCAGTGGGTGAAGGCGAAGGGCGGCACGATGCCGAGCGCCAAGCCAGCCGCCGCGATCGCCGCCAGCCAGCCGCTGCCTGAAACCGGCGCGGCCTTCGAAGCGGGCAATTCGACTGCTCCCGTCGACAATGCGACGGAACAGGCTCCTACAGTCACTCAAGGCGCGACGGCCAATCCCGCCGGCGCCGGCAATGCGGGACAATAAGGCATGACCGACACCGCGCTCCATCCGTCCGCCTTCGAGGCGCATGGCGATCACGGCCACGGCCACGCCGACCATGACGCACACCACGCGCCGGGGTTCTTCGCGCGCTGGTTCATGTCGACCAACCACAAGGATATCGGTACGCTGTATCTGATCTTCGCGATCTGCGCGGGGATCATCGGTGGTGCGATTTCGGGGCTGATGCGCGCCGAACTGTCGCAGCCGGGCATCCAGTATCTCAACCTGTGGGCGGCGTATCTGCCGGGCGGCGAGCAGGGCCTCGATCATTCGCTCCACCTGTGGAACGTGCTCATCACCGCGCATGGCCTCATCATGGTGTTCTTCATGGTGATGCCGGCGATGATCGGCGGGTTCGGCAACTGGTTCGTGCCGATCATGATCGGCGCGCCCGACATGGCGTTCCCGCGCATGAACAACATCAGCTTCTGGCTGCTGATCCCGAGCTTCACGCTGCTGCTCGCCTCGCCGTTCTTCGGCGGTGCCGGCACCGGCTGGACGGTGTACGCGCCGCTCTCCACCTATGGCGAGCCCGGGCCGAGCGTCGACATGGCGATCCTGTCGCTGCATCTCGCCGGCGCGTCGTCGATCCTCGGCGCGATCAACTTCATCACCACCATCTTCAACATGCGCGCGCCGGGCATGACGCTCCACAAGATGCCGCTGTTCGTCTGGTCGGTGCTGGTCACCGCGTTCCTGCTGCTGCTGTCGCTGCCGGTGCTCGCCGCCGCCATCACCATGCTGCTGACCGACCGCAATTTCGGCACGACCTTCTTCGATCCGGCGGGCGGCGGCGATCCGATCCTGTACCAGCATCTGTTCTGGTTCTTCGGCCACCCCGAAGTGTACATCATGATCCTGCCGGGCTTCGGCATCGTCAGCCACGTCATCTCGACCTTCTCGAAGAAGCCGATCTTCGGCTATCTCGGCATGGCCTATGCGATGGTCGCGATCGGCGTGGTCGGTTTCGTGGTGTGGGCGCACCACATGTTCACCACGGGCTTGAGCGTCAACACCAAGATGTACTTCACCGCCGCGACGATGGTGATCGCGGTGCCGACCGGCATCAAAATCTTCTCGTGGATCGCGACGATGTGGGGCGGCAGCATGACGTTCAAGACGCCGATGCTGTGGGCGATCGGCTTCATCTTCATGTTCACCGTCGGCGGCGTGACCGGCGTGGTGCTCGCCAACGGCGGCATCGACGATTACATGCAGGACAGCTATTACGTCGTCGCGCACTTCCACTACGTGCTGTCGCTCGGCGCGGTGTTCTCGCTGTTCGCTGGCTTCTATTACTGGTTCCCCAAGATGTCGGGGCGGATGTACAACGAAGCGCTCGGCGTGATCCACTTCGTGATCTTCTTCATCGGCGTGAACATGCTGTTCTTCCCGATGCACTTCCTCGGCCTCCAGAACATGCAGCGCCGCGTGCCGGATTACACCGACGCGCTCCAATATTGGAACCACTTCGCCACGATCGGCTATATGGTCATGGCGTTCTCGATGATCTTCTTCTTCGTCAACATCATCTGGTCTCTGTTCGCGGGCAAGCCGGCGGGCGACAGCCCGTGGGGTGATGGCGCGACGACGCTCGAATGGACACTGTCGAGCCCGCCGCCCTACCACCAGTTCGAGACGCTGCCGGTGATCGACGGCGGCGATGGCCATCACTGATGCGGCACTGACGGAAAAGGCCGCGATCGTTTCGGGTCGCGGCCTTTCCGCAAGGGTCGTGCGCCTGTATGGCGCGGTTCCATCATGACCGTCACCACCGCTCCTTCACCCACTGTCCCGGCGCACGCGCGCGATTTCCTCGCGCTGACCAAGCCGCGCGTGATGACCCTCGTCGTTTTCACCGGCCTGTGCGGGATGCTCGCCGCGCCGGTGCGGATCGATCCCGTGCTCGGCTTCACCGCGATCCTGTGCATCGCGCTCGGCGCCGGCGCGGCGGGGGCACTCAACCAATGGTATGAGGCCGATCTCGACGCCAAGATGCGCCGCACCGAGCGCCGCCCGCTCCCCGCCGGGCGGATGGACCGCGAGACCGCGCTCCAGTTCGGCGTCGGCCTGTCGGCGTTCTCGGTGATCCTGATGGGGTTGGCGGTGAACCTCGTCGCCGCCGCGATCCTGACCGTCTCGATCCTGTTCTACGTGCTGGTCTACACCGTCTGGCTCAAGCGCCGCACCCCGCAGAACATCGTCATCGGCGGTGCCGCCGGCGCGTTCCCGCCGCTGATCGGCTGGGCGGCGGCGACCGGCAGCGTCGCGCCGCTGCCGCTGCTGCTGTTCGCGCTCGTCTTCTTGTGGACACCTCCGCATTTCTGGGCGCTCGCTTTGTTCATGCGCAGCGATTACGGCGCGGCGGGCATCCCGATGCTGCCGGTCGTGGCGGGCGAGCGCGTCACCCGCCGGCAGATCGGCCTCTATACGATCCCGATGGCGCTGACCGCGCTCGCGCCCTGGGCGTTGGGGCTGAGCGGATTGCTCTACGGCGTGGTGGCGCTGGTCACGACCGGGGTGTTCGCCGGGCTCGTCGTCCATGTCGCCACGCGCACCACCGGGCCTGACGATCGCATGGTGCCCGAAAAGCGGCTGTTCGCCTGGTCGATCCTGTATCTGTTCATCGTGTTCGGCGCGGTCGTCGCCGACAAGTGGCTCGTCTGATGGCCAAGCGCGACGACGAGATCCGGGCGCGGCAACGGTCTCGCGCGCTGGTGCTGGGGTTGATCCTCGGCGCCTTCGTGGTGCTGGTGTTCGCGATCACCATCGCCAAGATCAAAGCGGGGATGGCGCATTGACCCGCAACACCCGCACGGCCTTGCTCGCCCTGCTGGGTGTGTGCTTCATGACTGGCCTCGGCTGGGCGAGCGTGCCGCTGTACCGGATGTTCTGTCAAGCGACCGGCCTCAACGGCACCACGCAGCGCGGCACGGTCGCGCCCGGTGCGGTCGATCACCAGATCCGCATCGATTTCGACACCAATGTCGCGCCGCACATGCCCTGGACGTTCGAACCCGAGGCGCGCAGCGACACCGTTGCGGTCGGCGCGCGCGACATGGCGTTCTTCCGCGCCACCAACACCTCGGATCACGCGATCACCGGCACCGCGACCTTCAACGTCACGCCGGCGCAGGCGGGCAAATATTTCACCAAGATCCAGTGCTTCTGCTTCACCCAGCAGACGCTCAAACCCGGTGAGACCGCGCGCATGCCGGTGATCTTCTTTGTCGATCCCAAGATCCTCACCGATCCCGATGCGAGCGACGTTCAGACGATCACGCTCAGTTACACATTTTACCCGGTGGATTCCGCCAAGACCAAGGGCTAGGGTGCCACCAAACCGATAAACGGGGACGAGAGAGATGGCCGGCGCGAAGAACCACGCATATCATATCCTGCCGCCGGACATCGCGCCGATCATGGGCGCGTTCGCCGGGGGCGTGATGGCGGTCGGCGGCATCATGTGGATGCACTCGGCGGCCTATGGCGGCGCGGTGTTCTTCCTCGGCGTGGCGCTTGTCATCGCGACGATGTTCCTGTGGTGGGGCAAGGTCATCACCGAGGCGCATGCCGGTGACCATACCCCTGTCGTCCAGCTTCACCTGCGCTACGGCATGGTGCTGTTCATCGCCTCGGAGGTGATGTTCTTCGTCGGCTGGTTCTGGGCGTTCTTCGATTTCTCGCTGTTCCCGCGCCCGTTGATCTACGACGCGGTGAGCCGAACCGTCAGCCTCGCCACCGATGCTGCGGCGGCGAACGCGGTGTGGCCGCCCAAGGGGCTGGAGGTGATCGACGCCTTCCGCTTCCCGCTGCTCAACACGCTGATCCTGCTGCTCTCGGGCACGACGCTGACCTGGTCGCACCACGCGCTGATCCACAACCAGCGCGGCGGCGCGCTGAAGGGGCTGTGGGGCCTGATCGGCGTCGGCGAGCAGGACAGCGTCAAGAAGGGGCTGTGGCTGACGATCGTGCTCGGCATCATCTTCAGCTCGATCCAGGCCTATGAATATTCGGAGGCACCGTTCCCGTTCAAGGGGATCAACTACACCTCAGCGTTCTTCATGGCGACCGGGTTCCACGGCTTCCACGTCATCATCGGCACGATCTTCCTGATCGTGAACCTGGTGCGCGTCTATCGTGGCGACTTCACCCCGCGCCAGCATTTCGGCTTCGAGGCGGCGGCGTGGTACTGGCATTTCGTCGATGTCGTGTGGCTGTTCCTGTTCGCCGCCATCTATGTGTGGGGCGGCTGGGGAGCACCGGTCCACGCGGGTTGAGCGCGCGCGGGTGACGGCTCCCGAACCCGTGGCGCCGACACCGGCTGGCGCCGCCCCACCGACTCTCGTCGAGGCGTCGCTCAAGGGGCTGTGCCCGCGCTGCGGTTCGCCGACGCTGTTCCGCGGCTGGACGGCCTTCTCCGACAAGTGCCGCGTATGCGGGCTCGATATCGCCGGCTTCAACGTCGGTGACGGGCCGGCGGCGTTCCTGATCCTGATCCTCGGCGCGATCGTCGTCGGCTTGGCGATCTGGCTGCAACTCGCGCTCGCGCCGCCGTTCTGGGTTCAGGCGCTGATATGGATTCCGGTCACGATCGGCGGCACGATGTGGTCGCTGCGCATCACCAAGGCGGCGCTGCTCGTCAGCGAATATCGCAATGCCGCGCGCGAGGGGCGAATCACGCCTTGAAGCGGCGCGTGCCCGTCGTCGCCACATTGCTCGTCGCGCTCGCGGTCGCGGCGATGATCGGGCTCGGCGTGTGGCAGCTCCAGCGCAGGGCCGAGAAGGAAGCGCTGCTCGCGCGGCTCGCGGCGAACCGCGACCTGCCCGCGATCACCTTCCCGCGCGTGCCGCTCGGCGACGACCTGCTGTTCCGGCGCGCCGGCGCATTCTGCCTGCAACCGACCGGCTGGAGCAGCGAAGGCGGGCACGACGCACGCGGCAAACCCGGCTGGCGCCAGATCGCGCACTGCCGCACCGGCGCCGAAGGACCGGGCTTCGCGGTGCAGATCGGCGTGAGCGGCGCGCCCAACACCAAACCGACATGGCATGGCGGCGCGGTGCAGGGCTATCTCGCCTATGCGCCCGATCACCAGCCGGTGATCGCCGGCGCGTTCGGGCGCGCGCCCAGAACGCTGATGATCGTCGCCGATCCGCCGCTCGCCGGACTGGCGGCGAACCCGCCGGCCGATCTGTCGTCGGTGCCCAACAACCATCTCGCCTATGCGGTGCAATGGTTCGTGTTCGCGGGGGTGGCGGGGATTATCTATATACTGGCGTTGCGCAAGCGGGGCTAACCCCGATCGTCACCCCAGCGTAAGCTGGGGTCTTTCGCGGCTCTTGTTACGCGCTCTTCCAAGAGACCCCAGCTTGCGCTGGGGTGACGTGTAACGGGCCGCTGGGGCACGTGCTTCGACAGGCTCAGCACGAACGGCGGAGCGGACACCGCGAACCGTAGGTTGCGATGACCCGCGCACGTCGCTAACCCGACCGGCCTATGCGCTACATCAGCACGCGCGGGGATGCGCCCGCCCTCGATTTCGAACAGGTCACGCTCGCGGGCCTCGCCAGCGATGGTGGCCTGTATCTGCCCGAAACCTGGCCGAGCCTGTCGACCGAGGAGATCGCGGCTCTGCGCGGCGCATCCTATGTCGATACCGCCGTCGCGGTGATGGCGCCGTTCGTCGAAGGCACGCTCTCGCGCGAGGATCTGCGGAGCTTGTGCGAGCAAGCGTATGGCCGCTTCGCGCACGCCGCCGTCACCCCGCTGGTCCAGCTCGATCACCAGCATTGGCTGCTCGAACTGTTCCACGGCCCGACGCTCGCGTTCAAGGATGTCGCGCTGCAATTGCTCGGGCTGCTGTTCGAACGGTTCCTCGCCGGCTCGCAGCATCACGTCACCGTGATCGGCGCGACCTCGGGCGACACCGGCTCGGCAGCGATCGATGCGCTTGCGGGTCGCGCCGGCGTCGATATCTTCATGCTCCACCCCAAGGGCCGCGTGTCCGAGGTGCAGCGCCGCCAGATGACGACGGTGCTCGCCCCCAACGTCCACAATCTCGCGCTGGAGAACGCCAGTTTCGACGATTGTCAGGCGCTGGTGAAGGCGATGTTCAACGATCCTCATTTTTCGGGCACGTTCGCGCTGTCGGCGGTCAATTCGATCAACTGGGCACGGCTGATGGCGCAGGTGGTCTATTATTTCTACGCCGCCGTCCGGCTCGGCGCGCCCGAGCGCCCGGTCGCGTTCGCGGTGCCGACCGGCAATTTCGGCGACGTGTTCGCCGGCTATGTCGCCGCCAAGATGGGGTTGCCGGTCGCCAAGCTGATCGTCGCGACCAACGTCAACGACATCCTCCACCGCGCGCTCAGCGCCGGCGATTATTCGCAAGGCACCGTCGTGCCGACGCCGAGCCCGTCGATGGATATCCAGGTGTCGAGCAATTTCGAGCGATTGCTGTTCGATCTCGGCGGGCGGGACGGCCACGCGCTCGCCGCGCAGATGCAGGGGTTCGAGGCGAGCAAGGCGATGCGGCTCACCAATGCGCAGGCCGGTGGCGCGTCGGCGCTGTTCGCGAGCGACCGCGTCGATCTCGACGACATGGCGCTGGCGATGCGCTGGGCGAGCGAGGATGCGGGCCAAGTGATCGACCCGCACACCGCGATCGGCCTCGCCGCCGCGCGCCGTGCCGGGTTGCCGGCGGACGTGCCCGTGGTGACGCTGGCCACCGCGCATCCCGCGAAGTTCGGCGACGCGGTCGAACGCGCGATCGGCATGCGTCCCGGTCTGCCCGCCCGCGTCGGCGATCTGTTCGATCGCGAGGAGCGCTATGCGACTCTGCCCGGCACGTTCGAGGCGGTGACCGCGTATATCGCCGAACGTGCGGTGGCTCGGGCGTGAGCGCGCGCGTCACCCTCACCCTTCCCACCCGGCTGCGCCGGGGGGGCCCCTTCCCTCTCCCATTGGGAGAGGGAGGGAGGAGCGAAGCGACGGAAGGGTGAGGGTGATGCAACTTCAAACCCTCATCGCCGAACCGTGGGCCGATTACGGGCTGATCGACTCAGGCAACGGCCGCAAGCTCGAACGCTACGGCCGCTTCCGCTTCATCCGCCCCGAACCGCAGGCGATGTGGGCGCCCGCGTCGGAAAGCTGGGAGGCCGATGGCGATTTCATCGGTGCGTCGGATGAAGAGGGCGGCGGGCGTTGGCATCTGTCGCGCGACGTGCCGCGCGGCGGCTGGCATGTGCGCTGGGAAGAGCTTCTGTTCACCGCGCAGAACACGCCGTTCCGCCATCTCGCGTTCTTCCCGGACATGGCGCCGCAATGGGCGTGGATGCGCGAACAGGTTGCGGAGGGCGACCAGGTGCTCAACCTGTTCGGCTATACCGGCGTCGGCACGCTCGCGCTGGCGGCGAAGGGCGCTGGCGTCACGCATGTCGATGCTTCGAAAAAGTCGGTCGAGGCCGGCAAGGCCAATGCCTTCCTGTCCGATCTCGCCGATCGCCCGATCCGCTGGATGGTCGATGATGCGACCAAGTTCGCCGCACGCGAGGTCCGGCGCGGCAAGCGCTACGACGGCATCTTCCTCGATCCGCCCAAGTTCGGGCGCGGCCCCGATGGCGAGGTGTGGCGGCTCGAAGAAGGGCTACCCGGCCTGATCGCCGATTGCCGCCGGCTGCTCGACGCGGACAGCAAGTTCCTCGTGCTGACGGTCTATGCGGTGCGGATGTCGGCACTCGCGATCGGCGAGGTGGTGCGTCAGGCGCTCGGTGATCTTGGCGGCACGGTCGAGGTCGGCGAGATGGCGGTGCGCGAGGAAGCGCGCGGGTTGCTGCTGCCGACCGCGATTTTCGCGCGCTGGCGCGGTGACGGCGGCAAGTCGGCTTGATCCCGTTACCGCGCCCGGCCGGCGGAGCGTAGCTCCGTCCGACGACGCGGCTTTGCCGCGTCGCGCCGGCCTATTCCATCGCCACACGCATCGCCGCGCCCGCGACGAACGGCGCGCCGGCGACCAGCACGAGGCTGACCGCGCCGAGCAGTTTCAGCGCGCCCGCGCCGCCATCGAGCGCACCCGCGCCGAAGATCAGCAGCGGCACCGCGAGCGGCAGCATCAGCAGCCCGGCGAGCGCACCCGCGCCGCCCATCCCCGCGATCAGTGCCGAGGTCGCCACCGCCAGCGCGGCGAGGCCGGGCGTGCCGATCAGCAGCCCGATCTCGACCCGGCCGAGCGTCACCGCCGGCAGCCCGAGCAGTCCGGCCGCGACCACCGCCGCCAGCATCAGCGGCGGAGCAAAACTCAGCCAGTGCGCCAAGATCTTGGCGGCGGCGACCCCCGCCATCGAAAAGCCGCGCACGCCGAGCTGATCGAACACGCCCGCCTCGGCATCGGGGCCGACCAGCCGCTCGACCGGCAGCAACGCGGCCAGCAAGGCGGCGGCCCAGATCACCCCGCCGCCGATGCGCGCGAGCAGCACGGTATCGGGGCCGACCGCGAACGGGAACAGGATCGCGACGAGCAGGAAGAACGCGACGGGGTTGACCATGCCGCCGCCCGCCCAGGCGAGCCGCAGGTCGCGGGCGATGAGGCGAGCCATGCCGCTCACAGCGCGATGCCCAGCGCGCCCGGCAGCGCGATGTCGGTATGAGTCGCCACCAGCGCGATGCCGCCGCGCGCGCGATGGTCTGCGACCAGCGTTTCGAGTGTCGTCACGCTCGCGGCATCGAGGCCGTTGACGGGTTCGTCGAGCAGCCAGAGCGGGGCTTCGCTCGCTACCACCCGCGCGAGCGCGGCGCGGCGGCGCTGTCCGGTCGAGAGCAGCCGCACCGGCACGTGCGCCAGCGCCGCCAGCCCGGTCGCAGTCATCGCGTCGGTGACGCGCCGCGCCGGCTCGGGTGCGGCGTCGAGCGCCGCCCAGAAGCGCAGCGCATCTTCGAGCGTTTGCCCGGAATCGAGCGCGGCGGCTTCCGCCATCAGCGCGCAGCGCGGCGTCTCGACGCGGCCTTCGGCTGGGGCGAGCAGCCCGGCGGCGATGCGCAAAAGAGTCGATTTGCCGACGCCGTTCGCACCCGTCACCAGCGCCGCGTCGCCGGGTGCGAGGGTGAAGCTCAGCCCCGCGAACAGCCTGCGCCCGCCGCGCACGCCCGTGACGCCGTGAAAGGCGAGGCGGGGCGGTTGATCGGGGTCGGCCATCGGCTATGCCTTAGGCGAGAAGGCGCACTCCGCGCCAGCCACGAGGATTCACGCGATGGTGGAGCAACTGAACGACATCGAACGCGCCGACGCACTCGATGAACTCGACGAATGGGATTATGACGAGGCGCGCGACGCGATTACGCGCACTTTCACCTTTGCGGATTTCTCGGCGGCGTTCGGCTTCATGGCGCGCGTGGCGTTGCTCGCCGAAAAGGCCGATCACCATCCCGAATGGAGCAATGTCTGGAACCGGGTCGACATCCTGCTGACGACGCATGATGCGGCCGGGCTGTCGTACCGCGATATCGATCTCGCGCGCGCGATCGAGGGGCTGTTGGGTTAGATCCGCGACGGTTTTTAGGCCCGTTCGCAGTGAGCGTGTCGAAGGGCGTGCCAAGAGCGCCGCGTCCGTCGCACGTCCTTCGACAGGCTCAGAACGAACGGTGCGGGTAGCGTGCCAATCGCCGGGCCTCAGAGCAGCCCGGCGATCCTGAACTGGGCGAGCAGCATCAGGCTGGTCAGCACGAACGAAACGACGGCGAAAGCGACGGGCCGAACCATCGGACGCTCCCGAACTGGAATGTCCCCGATCATGCGATCGGGGCGATGGAGACGGCGGTGCTGACCAGCACGACGGTGACGAACAAGGCGCCGACAAGCGAAGCGGCGATCTGCTGGAGCGATTCGATACGAGCGTTCATGAGGATATTCCCTGTGGAAGCGGCGCGGCGGACCATCCGACGACCGATGCCAGAGGGTTTGCAGAGAGCGTGCCAAGTCGTGAAACGCGTTGTTTTACAAGGAGATGGGGAAATTGCGTCGCGCTGGGTTCGATTTTGTGCGGTGCAACGCGCCAAGTCTTGGTGAAAAATCCCAAGGCTGGAGGAAAAGTTTCGTCCGGCGTCTTTTGATCCCCTCGGCCTTGTGGCGCTGGCGGATCGCGCGCGGCACGGCTAGGCGGAAATGATGCGTGTCACTGCCGCCGATCTCGATCTCGCCACTGCCCTCGCCGAAGCGGCGGGTGCGGCGATCCGCCCTTATTACCGCAAGCCCGCCGGGCTTGAGGCGAAGGACGATGCCTCGCCCGTCACGCTTGCCGATCGCGCGGCGGAAGCGGCGATGCGCACACTCATCGAACAGCGCTTTCCCGACGATGCGATCATCGGCGAGGAATATGGCGTGCGCGAGGGGACGAGCGGGCGCGCCTGGGTACTCGATCCGATCGACGGCACGCGCGCGTTCATCTCGGGGCGGCCGATCTTCGGTACGCTGATCGCATTGGTCGCGGATGGCTGGCCGGTGCTCGGCGTGCTCGACCAGCCGATCCTGAACGAGCGCTGGGTCGGCACGATCGGGCGGCCGACCCTGTTCAACGGCCAGCCGGCGGAAACGCGGCGCTGCCCCGATCTGGCGAAGGCGCTGCTCGGCACCACCTCGCCGGCGCTGTTCGACGACGGCCAGTTGCATGCCTTCGAACATCTCGATGGCGCGGTGATGAGCACGGTGCTGGGCGGCGATTGCTACAATTACGGCTGCGTCGCGAGCGGCTGGCTCGACGTTGTCGTCGAGGCGGGGCTGAAGCTTCACGATTTCGCCGCGCTGGTGCCGATCGTCGAAGGCGCCGGCGGGCGGATGTGCGACTGGCAGGGCGATCCGCTCACCGCCGACAGCATCGGCGAGGTGATCGCGGCGGGCGATCCCGCGCGGATCGACGATATCCTCGAGGCGATGGGCTGCCGGGGGCACTGATCCCCTTCCGCCGTTCGTCCCCGATCGCCCTGCCGTTCGTGCCGAGCGAAGTCGAGGCACCTGCGCTCTTTCCTGGTCCCTCGACTACGCTCGGGACGAACGGAGCGTCAGAAAATCCCCAGAAACTTCTTGCGCTGCTCGCGCTTCTCGCCCGGCGCGGACTTGCCGTTTTCGGATTTGGCGGTGGTGCCGTTGCCGACATCGTCGCGCGGCTTGCCGCCCTTCGTGCGCTGCGCCGAGGCGGGTGCGCCGGCGAGCACCGGCCCGCACTTCGCCGCCTTGGCGTCTCCGATATCGACGAACGCCAGCACCGTCGCGAGCGGCGTGCCGACGATGCCGAGCGCCAAACCGGCGCCGGCGCGCTCGATCAGGTCGCCGCTGATCGGGTTGATGCCGGGCTTGGCGAAGGTGCCCTGAATGCCGACCGGCGATTGCCCGGAGATCAGGCTGAACTTCTTGCCGTCGGCACGGAACGCCAGGTCGAGCGCCTCGTTGCGGAAGCTGAAGCCGCCCCGGCCGAGCATCACGTTCTTGGTGGTGTCGATCAGGATCGGGTCCGCCGCCGCGACCCCGTTCCGCACTGTAAAGCCGATCAGCCCGCAGTTGATATGGACGGGCTCCTTGAGCTTCCCTTGCAGCATCTTCTGCGCGAACGTGCCGATATCGAGTTCGGCGATCTGCACGTTGCGCGTCCAGAACGTGCCCTCCGGCATGATGAAGGCGATGCGGCCATGCGCGTTCGACAGCGACTGGTGCAGCGTATCGCCGACCCCGGCAAGCTGGATGCGGCCCTTGACCACGCCGGTCGTCCCAGCCTCATCGACGCCATAGCCGGCGAGCAATTTGCCCATCGGCGTGGGTGCGAGGCGAATGTCATAATCGGTGTGCATCGGCGCGCGCCGTTCATCCATGACGATGTCGGCCGCGACATTGCCGCGCGCCATCGAGAAGGTGAGCGGCGACAGCTTGAGCAGCCGGTCGACCAGCGAGACGGTGAGATCGATATGCGAGATCGGCACGTTGCGCGACCGCACCACGCCGACCGTCCAATGCGCATCGGCATCGAAATTGCGGATCGCATCGACTCGCAGATTGGCATCCGGCAGCACGCGCGCCGGGGCGGCGCCGGTCTCGGCGGCGGCGGCGATCGCGCCCTTGGTAGCGACGGTATCGGGGTTGTAGCCGATGAACGGCGCGGCATCGACGATGTCGAGCGAGCGAGTCGCCAGCGCGGCGTCGATCTTGAGGCGCGGGCGGATGTTGCGGATCGTGAACTTGCCCGAAAGGTCGCTCGCGCCGAACCGGCCGACGAGGCGGGTGAAGGCATATTCGTCGCCGGTCTTCACCAGTTGCGCACGCGCGGTGTAGGTGCGCGTGCGCGGAATGACGACGCCGATGATGTCGAGCAGTTCGGCGGCGTTGCGTCCGCGCGCCTTCACGTCGAGCGGGACGCCCTCGATGTCGGTGAGGCCGGGCAATGTGCCCGACACGTCGATGCGGTTGTGCGCGGCATATGCGGTGGCCTGTAATGCGTTCTTGCCGCGCCGCACCGTATCGTTGGGCGACAGCAAAGCGCCGGTCAGCGTGAACGGCGTATCGCGCACCACGCCGTCACCACTGAAGCGGATCGCCTGGGTGATGCTGGTGCCCTGCGACCGGATCGGTTCGAACGCCAGATCGGCGGTCAGCCGCATGCGCGGGTCGCGGTAGCGCAGCGTCGTCTTCGCGACGAGCGCACGCTGGATCAGCGGCAGCACGAACGGCTTGGCATCGTCCTTGGACTCGTCGAACGTCCAGCTATTGCGGGTATGCGCGGCGTTCCATTCGAGATCGATCGCGCCCTGGTTCAGATCGAGGAAGTGCAGCCGCTTGCGCCCCCAGATCAGCGACAGCGGCGCGATCCGCGTGTCGATTCGCTGTGCCTCGAACAGATTGGGCTTGCTCGCCCAGGCCGGGTTGGAGACGGTCATGCCTTCGGCGACGAACTTGATCGTGATCGGATCGAAATAGAGCTGGAAATCGCCACGCACTTTCACGTCGCGGTGGATCAGCCCGGCAACGATCCGCTCGAACGGATGTTTGAGGAAACGGCCCTTGGTGATGTACAGCACCAGCCACACGAGGAAGATCGCGGCGACGATGCCGAGCAGCACGTTGCGCGCGATTCGCCAGCCCCGCCCGAGCCGGCGGCGGGGCGCGGGCGAATCGTCGAGGGCAGACGGCGTGCGGTCGGCGGTTTCCATGTGGCGTCCAACCCCCGGCCGCATAAAGCGGTTCCGGCGGTTGCATTTGCGCCGGCGAATCGCTAAGCGCCCCGCTTCCCGCGAGTAAGAGGAACTGCCCGGCCGGTATGGGCTGCCGTGGCCGTTCATAGATCGTCGCGAAAACGAAAGGACGAGAAATGCCCAAACTCAAGACCAAGAGCGGCGTTAAGAAGCGCTTCAAGTTCACCGCCACCGGCCTGTTGAAGCACGGCGTCGCCGGCAAGCGCCACCGCCTGTTGCACCACAACGGCAAGTACATCCGCCAGAACCGCGGCACCAAGGTTCTCGCCAAGGCGGATACCGCAGCGGTTAAGGCCTGGGCGCCTTACGGCCTGCGTTGAGCGGAAGGATATAGATAGATGGCACGCGTAAAACGGGGTGTTACCACCCGCGCCAAGCACAACCGGATTCTCGATCAGGCGAAGGGCTATTATGGCCGTCGCAAGAACACGATCCGCATCGCCCGTCAGGCCGTCGAGAAGGCCGGCCAATATGCGTATCGCGACCGCAAGGTTAAGAAGCGCAACTTCCGCGCTTTGTGGATTCAGCGCATCAACGCCGCCGTGCGCGTCGAAGGGTTGACCTATGCCACCTTCATGCACGGCGTGAAGCTCGCCGGTATCGAACTCGACCGCAAGGTTCTGGCCGACATCGCGATGCACGAAGGCGCGGCGTTTAGCGCGATCATCGCGCAAGCGAAGGCGGCTCTGCCCCAGGCCGCGTAAGCGGACTGTAGCGTCAAGCGACATGGGGCGTCGGTGGGCAACCACCGGCGCCCTTTTCGCATATGAGGCTTCTCCCCGTTCGTGCTGAGCCTGTCGAAGCACGAGCCCCCACACACGCTCAGGGCGAACGGAATATGGTCGGTCCTTGGTGTAGGAACCCGTCATGGCGCTGAACACCTGGTGGCTGTACGTCACCGTCGTCTTCCTGGTCTCGGGCACGCCCGGCCCGAACATGCTGCATGTGATGGTGCAGAGCATCCAGCACGGCACGGCCCGCGCGCTCGCGTCGATGGCGGGGCTGATGAGTGCGGTGCTGCTGTGCCTGCTCGCCTCGGCGGCGGGGCTGGGTGCGCTGCTCAAGGCGTCGCCTTTGCTCTATGACATCATCCGCTATGTCGGCGTCGCCTATCTGGTGTGGCTCGGCGTCAAGGCGTGGCGCGCGCCGGTCGGCAGCGCGGACGAAGGCGAAGCGACGCCGCAGCGCTCGCTGCGGGCCTTGTACCTGACCGGGCTCGGCACCGGCCTTTCGAATCCCAAGCTCATCATCTTCGCCGCCGCGCTGTTCCCGCAATTTCTCGACCTGCACCGTCCGTTCGCGCCGCAGCTCGGCATTCTGGTCGCCAGCTTCGTGGTGATCGAGAGCGGCTGGTACTGCGTCTATGCGCTCGGTGGGCGCTCACTCGCGGCATGGCTCGCGCCCGCCAACCGCCGGCGGCTGTTCAACCGCGGATCGGGGCTGATCTTCATCGGTTTCGGCGCCGCGCTGCTCGGCAGCCGCGTCTGACCGCTTGACCTGAGCCGCGCGCTCGGCTTCGACGCCCGCGTACCCAAGGAATCCATGATGGCTGATCTCGACCACCTCCATACCGACCTGATCGCGCAGGTTCACGCCGCCGACAGCCTCGACGCGCTCGATGCGGTGCGCGTCGCCGCGCTCGGCAAGCAGGGTGCGGTGACGGCGCTGCTCAAGACGCTCGGCGGCATGTCGCCCGACGAGCGCCAGCAGCAAGGCCCGCGCATCCAGGCGCTGCGCGAGGGCGTCACCGCCGCGATCGCCGCGAAAAAGGCCGCGCTCGACCGCGCCGAGCTCGACGCGAAGCTCGCCCGCGAGACGCTCGACATGACCCTGCCCGCCGAGGCCGCGCCGGTCGGGAGCATCCACCCGGTTTCGCAGGTGATGGACGAGCTGGCGGAAATCTTCGCCGATCTCGGCTTCGCGGTCGCGACCGGCCCCGAGATCGAGACGCAATGGTATAATTTCACCGCGCTTAACATGCCCGAGACGCATCCGGCGCGGGCGATGCACGATACCTTCTACCTCAACGCCAGGGATGGCGAGGAAGCGCGCGTGCTGCGTACCCATACGTCGCCCGTCCAGATCCGCGCGATGCAGGCGGCGGGCGGCACCAAGCCGATCCGAATCATCGCGCCAGGCCGCACCTATCGCAGCGACAGCGACGCCACCCACACGCCGATGTTCCATCAGGTCGAGGGGCTGGTGATCGACAAGGGGATCACGCTCGGCCACCTCAAATGGACGCTGGAGACCTTCCTCAAGGCGTTCTTCGAGCGGGACGACATCGTGCTGCGGCTGCGCCCGAGCTACTTCCCCTTCACCGAGCCTTCGGCGGAGGTCGATGTCGGCTTCTCGGTCGTGAACGGCAAGCGCGTGATCGGCGGCTCGGATGGCTGGATGGAAGTGCTGGGCAGCGGCATGGTCCACCGCAGCGTGATCGAAGCGGGCGGCTATGATCCGAACGAATGGCAGGGCTTCGCATTCGGCTGCGGCATCGACCGGCTGGCGATGCTCAAATACGGCATGGACGATCTGCGCGCCTTCTTCGACGGCGACGCGCGCTGGCTCAAGCATTACGGTTTCTCCGCGCTCGACGTGCCGACCCTGAGCGGCGGGGTGGGGGCGTGACCCTCTTTGATCGTCACCCCAGCGCAAGCTGGGGTCTCCCCGTGGCGGGCGGTGCCGCCAACCTACAGAAAGACCCCAGCTTGCGCTGGGGTGACGGACGGATCGCATGAAATTCACCCTCTCCTGGCTCCACGACCATCTCGACACCAGCGCGTCGCTCGACGAGATCGTCGACACGCTCACCCGCATCGGTCTCGAGGTCGAGAGCGTCGATAACCCCGGCGCCAAGCTCGCCGCGTTCCGCGTCGCCAAGGTGCTCACTGCCGAGCGCCATCCGCAGGCTGACAAGCTGCAAGTCCTCTCGGTCGATGCCGGTGAGGGGCCGATGCAGGTCGTGTGCGGCGCGCCAAACGCGCGCGCGGGTCTCGTCGGCGTGTTCGGCATGCCCGGCGCGACCGTGCCGGCCAACGGCATGGTGCTCAAGGTCGCGGAGATTCGCGGCGTCGTGTCGAACGGGATGATGTGCTCGACGCGCGAATTGGAACTCGGCGACGATCACGACGGCATCATCGAGCTGCCCGCAGACGCGCCGGTCGGCACCGCATATCCTGAGTATGCGGGCTTGAACGATCCGGTGATCGACGTTGCGATCACCCCCAACAAGCAGGATTGCATGGGCGTGCGCGGCATCGCGCGCGATCTCGCCGCCGCCGGGCTGGGCCGGCTCAAGTCGCTTGCGGTGCCGGGCACGACCGCCGCGCCGGCGCCCGTCGCGGGCGAGGGCGCCGGGCCGGACATCCGCATCGAGGACAGCGTCGGTTGCCCGGCTTTCTACGGCCAGGCCGTCGCGGGCGTCACCAACGGCACCGCGCCCGAGTGGATGACGCGGCGCCTCAAGGCGATCGGGCAGAAGCCGATCTCGGCGCTGGTCGACATCACCAACTATGTCTCGTTCGATCTCGGGCGGCCGCTCCACGTCTATGACCGCGCCAAACTGTCGGGCGGCCTCGTCGCGCGCAAGGCGACGCCCGGCGAGCACCTGCTCGCGCTCAACGGCAAGACCTACACGCTTGACGAAACCATGACGGTCATCGCCGATGACGCGCAAGCGCTCGGCATCGCCGGCATCATCGGCGGCGAGGACTCGGGGTGCAGCGACACGACCACCGACGTGCTGATCGAATGCGCCTATTTCGACCCCGAGAGCATCGCCCGCACCGGCCAGAAGCTCAGCGTCACCAGCGACGCGCGCCAGCGCTTCGAACGCGGCGTCGATCCGGCCTTCGTCGAGGACGGCCTCGCCATCGCGACGGCTTTGGTGCTGAACCTGTGCGGCGGTACGCCCGGCGGCATCACCCGCGCCGGCACGCCGCCGGTGCCCGCCACCGTGATCGCCTATGATCCGGCGCGCGCCGAGACGCTCGGTGGCCTCGCGGTCGCGCCCGAGCGCCAGCAGGCGATCCTCGAAAGCCTCGGCTTCACGGTCTCGGCCGATTGGCACGTGAGCGTGCCGAGCTGGCGCCGCGATGTCGAGGGCGTGCCCGATCTGGTCGAGGAGGTGATCCGAATCGAGGGGATCGACCATGTCCCGCCGGTGCCGCTGCCGCGCATTCCCGGCGTCGCCACGCCGACCGCGACGCCTGAGCAGAAGGTCGAACGCCGCGTCCGCCGCGCCGCCGCCGCGCGTGGGCTGAACGAGGCGGTGACGTGGAGCTTCCTCTCCGAAGCCGAAGCAGCGCCGTTTGGGGGCGGCGCCTGGACCCTCGCCAACCCGATCAGCGAAGACCTCAAGGTGATGCGGCCCTCGCTGTTGCCGGGGCTGCTCTCCGCCGCCGCGCGCAACCTCAAGCGCGGTGCGGACGGCGTGCGGCTGTTCGAAATCGGCCGCCGCTACCTCGCCGATGCCGAGCGACCCACTCTGGGCATCGTCCTCACCGGCGAGAAGCGCGCGCGCGGCTGGCAGGCCGGCAAGGCGCAGGGTTTCGACGCGTTCGACGCCAAGGCCGAGGCGGTCGCGTTGCTCGCCGCCGCTGGCGCTCCGGTCGAGAATCTGCAGATCTTCGGAGACGCGGGCGAGCATTGGCATCCCGGCCAGTCGGGCACGCTTCGGCTCGGGCCGAAGACGGTGCTGGCGGCGTTCGGCATCGTTCACCCGCTTACCGCCCGCGCGTTCGATCTCGACGGCACGGTCGCTGCGGTCGAACTGTATCTCGATGCGATCCCCGCCAAGCGCGGCGGAACCGGCTTCATGCGCCCCGCCTATGCGCCGCCCGCGCTCCAGCCGGTGCGCCGCGACTTCGCCTTCACGGTGCCTCAGGGCCTCGCCGCCGACGCGCTGGTGCGCGCGGTGAAGGGCGCCGACAAGGCGACGATCACGGCGGCGCGACTGTTCGACCTGTTCGAACGCGACGGTGTGCGATCGATGGCGATCGAAGTGACGCTGCAACCCGCCGACAAGAGCTTCACCGACGAAGCGTTGAAGGCGATCGCCGACAAGGTGGTGGCGGCGGCGGCGAAGCAGGGCGCGGTGCTGCGGGGATAACGCCAGGATTGGTGGCCGCCACCGACCTCCGTTCGTCCCGAGCGAAGTCGAGGGACATGCGCCAGCGCAGCGCAGGTGTCTCGACTTCGCTCGACACGAACGGTTATGTTTGGCGGCACGATTCAGGATGCGTGGTCGTGCGCGCCGGGCAATAGACGTCGCATCAAGGGGACGCGCAATGACCGACGGCTACACAGCAATGCACCACGCGGCCGAGGCGGCGATCGCCTATCGCCGCGACATCGCCACCGCGCACACCACCCCGGTCGCCAGCTATGCCGACATCTTCGCCGCGTTCGACGCGCCAGTCCCCGAAACCGGCGGCGACCCGCAAGCGATCCTCGCCGAGCTGATCGACCGCGCCACCCCCGGTATCCGTGCGCAAACCAGCCCACGTTTCTTCGGCTGGGTGATCGGCAATTCGCACCCGACCGGCGTCGCCGCCGATTGGCTTGCCGCCGCCTGGGGGCAGAACGCCGCCAACGTAAGCTCCGCGCCCGCCGCCTCGGCGGTGGAGGCGGTCGCGGTGGCGTGGCTGCTCGATCTGCTCGGCCTGCCACGCGAGGCTTCGGTCGGGGTGGTCACCGGCGCGACCGTCGCCAATTTCGTCTGCCTCGCCGCCGCACGCAGCGCGGTGCTGGCGCGGCTGGGCTGGGATGTCGAGGCGGACGGTCTGTTCGGTGCACCGCCGGTCGAGGTGCTCATCGGCGCGGATGCGCATGCCACCGTGTTCTCGGCGCTCAAATATCTCGGCCTCGGCGCGAAGCGGGTGCGCACCATCGCCACCGATGATCTTGGCCGGATGCTGCCGTCCGCGTTCGAGGCGGCGCTCAAAGCGTGCGCCGGTCCGGCCATCGCGATCGGTCAGGCCGGGCAGATCTGCACCGGCGCGAGCGATCCGTTCGCCGAGATCGCGCCACTCGCCCGCAATGCCGGCGCGTGGCTGCATGTCGATGGCGCGTTCGGCCTGTGGGCGCAGGCCGCGCCCGCGCGGGCGGCGCAGACCGCCGGAGTCGAACTCGCCGATAGCTGGGCCACCGACGGCCATAAATGGCTCCAGACGCCCTATGATTGCGGCTTCGCGATCGTCCGTGATGCGGAGGCGCATGCCCGCGCTATGTCGGTGTCGGCGAGCTATCTGCCGCCCGCCGCAGGGCCGGAGCGCGACCCGTCGACCTATGTGCCCGAACTGTCGCGGCGTGCGCGCGGCTTCGCGGTCTGGGCGATGATCCGCCAGCTTGGGCGCGACGGCATCGCCGAGATGGTCGAGCGCAATTGTCAGGTGGCCGCGCATATGGGCGAGACGCTCGCGCGCGAGCCGGGCATCACGCTTGTCGCCGAAGTGCCACTCAACCAGTTCATGGTGCGGTTCGGCGATGACGACGCGACCACGCTTGCGGTGATCGCACAGGTGCAGGAGGATGCGGTGCTGTACGCTGGCGCCTCGCAATGGCGCGGGGCATGGGTGATGCGCGCGTCGGTCTGTTCGGTCGCGACGACGATGGACGAAGCGGACGTGGCGATCGCGGCGATCATCGCGGCATGGAGGACGGTGAAACATGGCTGATCTGGTCGAGATTGCGGGTGCGGGGCTGTCGGCGGCGATCAATCCGTTCGGGGCGGAACTGACGCATCTGCGCGACGCCCAGGGCCGCGAGCTGATGACCGATGCCGATCCGGCATTCTGGACCGGCCATGCGCCGCTGCTGTTCCCCTTCGTCGGGCGGCTGAGCGGCGACGTGCTTCGGCTCGACGGCGCCGAATATCCGATGAAGCAGCACGGCTTCGCCCGCCGAAGCGCCTTCGCGCTGGTCGAACACGGCGAATCGCACGTGCGCTTCCGGCTGGAGGACGATGCGGAGACGCGCGCGGTCTACCCGTTCGCCTTCGCGCTCGACGCGGCCTACGCGATCGAGGATGCCACGCTGACGATCGCGATCACCATCGCCAATCGCGGCGATGCGCCGATGCCGGCAAGCTTCGGATTCCACCCGGCGTTCGCCTGGCCGCTCCCTTATGGCGAGCCTCGCGCCGACCACCGCATCGTGTTCGACTCGGACGAACCGGGTACGCTGGTCGCGCTCCAGAATGGCCTCACCGCGCCGGGCGAACGCCCGTCGCCGCTCGACGGGCGCGTGCTGCATCTGTCGGACGTGCTGTTCGCCGAGGATGCGCTGATCTGGGACGGCCTCGACTCGCGCCGCGTCCGTTACGGCGCGGCCAGCGGCCCGCAGCTTGAGATCGCCTTTCCAGACACCGACAAGCTCGGCATCTGGACCAAACCCGGTGCGGCGTTCGTCTGCATCGAGCCGTGGCATGGCATCGCCGACTCACAGGGCTATGCCGGCGATTTCCGCGACAAGCCCGGCGTGTTCGAGATCGCGTCGGGGGGCACATGGACGTGCCGGATGGAGATCGCGCTGCGCTGAGGCGGATATCGCCGCCAAATCGTCACGCCCTTGCAACGTCCTGCTGGCTTGCGCATTCAGGTCAGCGACAACGACCGTGAAAGGCCAGCGCGATGCGTCTCGACGATTTCGATCCCAACATCAATGTCGAGGATCAGCGCGGCCAGGGCGGCGGCCTCGGGTTCGGCGGCGGCGGTGGCGGCGGGATGCTGCTCGGGCTGTTGCCGATGGTGTTCAGTCGCTTCGGCTGCGGCGGCGTCGTGGTGCTGCTGATCGCGCTCGTGGTGTTCGGCGGGCTGGGCAACCTCGGCGGTGGCAGCGGCGTGCGCACCAGCGCGCCGACCGAGCAGACCGCCGGCGCGGGCCGCGGCACCGATGCCAAATCGAGCTGCACGATCGATGCCGCCAGCAAGGTCGCCTGCAACGCGTTCAGTTCGGCCGACAAGACCTGGGCGGCGATCTTCCAGCAGTCCGGCGAAAAGTTCGTCGCGCCCAAACTGGTGTTCTACTCGGGCAGCGGCCGTTCGGGCTGCGGCGCCGCGCAAAGCGCGATGGGGCCGTTCTACTGCCCGCAGGATCAGGGCGTCTATCTCGACACCAGCTTCTTCGACGAACTCGGCAACCGCTTCGGCGCAAAGGGCGATTTCGCGCAGGATTATGTGATCGCGCATGAATTCGGCCATCACATCCAGAATCTGCTCGGCACCTCCGCGAAGGTCGCGCAGGCCGAGCGCAGCGGCAGCGAGGCCGAGGGCAACAAGATGTCGGTACGGCTCGAACTCCAGGCCGATTGCTATGCGGGCGTGTGGGCCGCGCAGAACCGCGACCGGCTCGATCCGGGCGACATCCAGGAAGGCATGACCGCCGCGCACGCGATCGGCGACGATACGCTCCAGAAGCAGGCGCAGGGCCGCGTCGTTCCCGACAGCTTCACCCACGGCACCTCGGCGCAGCGCGAGCATTGGCTCAAGACCGGCCTCGACAGCGGTGATCCCGCGCAATGCGACACGTTTTCGGGGGCGATCTGAACACGCGCGGCAGCAATCAGCAACGTTTTGTCACGGGGGCGGAACGCCTTTGCCCCAAGCGACGTTCAGCACTCAAGCAAGAGGAGCCTGAACCATGCTGTATACTATCGCCGTCATCCTCGTCGTCCTGTGGCTGCTCGGCTTCGCCGTGCATATCGGCGGTGGCTTGATCCATTTGCTGCTGGTGATCGCCGTGATCGTCGTGGTGATCCAGCTCATCACCGGCCGCCGCGCGCTATAACGATCGGGCGAATATAACCCGCTCGTCCTGAGCGAAGTCGAAGGACGTGTCCGAGGCGTTTCGCTTTCGGCACGTCCTTCGACACGCTCAGGACGATCGGGTTTTACGGATTCTTCTCTGCGCGACTGTTCAATTCGCGAACAACAATACCGGCGTTTCCAGATAGCGCTTGAGCGCCTGAACGAAACTCGCCGCGTCCCAGCCATCGACGACACGGTGGTCGCAACTGATCGACAGGTTCATCAGCTTGGCGCGGACGATATCGTCGCCCCGGAAGACGGGCCGTTCGACGATCTTGTTCGGTCCGATGATCGCCACTTCGGGGCGGTTGATGACCGGCGTGGTCGCGATCCCGCCGAGCGGCCCCAGCGACGTCACCGTCAGCGTCGATCCCGACAGTTCCGAACTGCTCGCCTTGCCGGTCCGCGCCGCCTCGGCAAGCCGCGCGATCTCGGCCGCCAATTGCCAAACATTGCGATCCTGCGCGTCGCGGATCACCGGCACCATCAGCCCGGCGTCGGTCTGAGTCGCCATGCCGAGATGCACCGCACCGTGGCGGGTGACGACACCCGCCTCGTCGTCATACCGCGCGTTGAGCATCGGGAAGGCGGGGATCGTCTTGCAGATCGCCGCGATCAACAGCGGCAGCATCGTCAGTTTGGGCCGGTCGCCGCGATGGGCGTTGAGATCGGCACGCATGTCCTCGATCGCGGTGACATCGATCTCGTCGACATAGGTGAAATGCGGGATCGCGCGCTTCGACGCCGCCATGTTCTCCGCGATGCGGCGGCGCATGCCGATGACCTTGATCGCCTCATCCGGGCGGGCGTGCGACGCGTGCGGCGTGTGATAGCCCTGCGCGCTGCCGTAGCGGAGATAGGCGTCGAGATCGGCATGGCGGATGCGCTCGCCCTCGGCTGGCTTAACGTGCGCGAGGTCGATGCCGAGATCCGCCGCGCGGGCGCGGACGGCAGGGGAAGCGAGAGTCTTTGCATCTTCTCCCCTCCCCGGAAGGGAGGGGGCGGGGGTGGGTTGGCTGGTGACGGGCGCGTGATCGGCCTCGGGCCGACCCACCCCTAGCCCCTCCCTTACAGGGAGGGGAACAGGGTGCGCGATCTCCTCAACCCCCGGATTCTCCGCCTCGAACGCCTGTTCGACCGGCGCGGGCAGATCGACCGGCCGCAGCGCCGGCGCCTCTTCGGCATCCATGTCGACCGCATCGGTCTCGATCACCACCAGCGCCGCGCCGATCGACACCTGTTCGCCGACCTCGCCGGCCAGCGCGATCACCGTGCCGGACACGGGCGATTCCATTTCGACGGTCGCCTTGTCGGTCATCATGTCGGCGACGCGCTGGTCTTCCTCGACACGGTCGCCCACCGCCACGTGCCACGCGACGATCTCGGCCTCGGAAATGCCCTCACCGATGTCGGGGAGTTTGAAGGTAAAGCGGGCCATATCAGTCCTTCATCACTTTCTTGAGCGCCTCGCCGATCCGCACCGGGCCGGGGAAATAGGCCCATTCGAGGCTGTGCGGGTAGGGCGTGTCGAAGCCGGTCACGCGTTCGATCGGCGCTTCGAGATGGTAGAAGCAGCGCTCCTGCACCAGCGCCGACAGTTCCGCGCCGAACCCGCCGGTGCGTGTCGCTTCGTGGATGATCATGCAGCGCCCGGTCTTCTTCACCGATGCCTCGATCGTCTCGATATCGAGCGGCACGAGCGTGCGCAGGTCGATGATCTCGGCATCGACGCCCGCATCCGCCACCACCGCGCTCGCGACATGCACCATCGTGCCGTAGACGAGGATGGTCAGCGCCTCGCCTTCGCGCACCACGTTCGCCTTGCCGAGCGGGATCTTGTAATAGCCTTCCGGCACCGCGCCGGCGGGATGCTGCGACCAGTTCTGCGTCGGCCGGTCCCAATGCCCGTCGAACGGGCCGTTGTAGATCCGCTTTGGCTCGAAGAAGAGCGTAGGATCGTTATCCTCGATCGCCGCGATCAGCAGACCCTTGGCGTCATAGGGCGTCGACGGGATCACCGTCTTGATGCCCGAGACATGCGTGAAGATGCCTTCGGGCGATTGCGAATGCGTCTGCCCGCCGAAGATGCCCCCGCCGAACGGCGAGCGCACCGTGATCGGCGCGATGAACTCACCCGCCGAGCGATAGCGCAGCCGCGCCGCCTCGCTCACCAACTGGTCGAGCGCTGGGTAGATGTAATCGGCGAACTGGATCTCGGGCACCGGCCGCAAGCCATATGCGCCCATCCCGACCGCGACGCCGATGATGCCGCATTCGGTGATCGGCGTGTCGAACACGCGGGTCTTGCCGTATTTCGCCTGCAACCCCGCGGTCGCGCGGAACACGCCGCCGAAATAGCCGACATCCTCGCCCATCACGATGACGGCGGGATCGCGATCCATCATCACGTCCATCGCCGAGTTGATCGCCTGGATCATGTTCATGCGGGTGGTTGGGGTGTCGGTCATGTTCTCGCTCATAGCCCCTCTCCCCTTGTGGGAGAGGGAGGGGCCCGCTCGACGCAGTCGAGTGGGAGGGTGAGGGGGAAAGGGATGAAGACACACTCCCCCTCATCCGACTTCGCTGCGCTCGGCCACCAGTTCGAGGTAAACGATGCCCCGCATCGTTTAGGCCATGCCGGGGGCATGGCCGACCTCGAACTCCCACCGGGGGAGAAGGAACTCACTTGCGCGCCCACGGGCGACCGCTCGCGGTTTCTTCCGCCAGCATTTGTGCCTGCTGCTCGCGCAAATGCCACGGCATTTCCTCGAATACGCCGTCGAACAGGCTGTCGAGCGGCTGGTGCAGACCGTGGCCGAGGATGCCGTTGGCCTCGGCTTCCTTCTGCGCGGCACGCACCATTTCGGCGATCTCCTTGTCCTGCGCGATGTGGCGCTCCTCGTCCCATTCGCCGATCGCGATGAGGTGATCCTTCAACCGCGTGACCGGGTCGCCGAGCGGCCACGCGCTCGCTTCGCCGGCCGAGCGATATTGCCCGGGATCGTCCGAGGTCGAATGGCCTTCGACGCGGTAGGTGAAATGCTCGATCAGCGTCGGCCCCTGGTTGGTGCGCGCGCGCTCGGCGGCCCAGGCGGTCGCGGCGTACACCGCGAGCGCATCGTTGCCATCGACCCGCAGTCCGGCAATGCCATAGCCGATCGCGCGCGCCGCGAAGGTGGTGGCCTCGGCACCGGCGAACCCCGAGAAGCTCGAAATCGCCCATTGGTTGTTGACGACGTTGAAGATCACCGGCGCGCGGTAGACGCTCGCGAAGGTGCAGGCCGAGTGGAAGTCGCCCTCGGCGGTCGATCCCTCGCCGCACCAGGCGGCGGCGATCCGCGTGTCGCCCTTGGCGGCGCTCGCCATCGCCCAGCCCACGGCTTGCGGATATTGCGTGGTGAGGTTGCCCGAGATCGAGAAGAAGCTCGCGTCGCGCACCGAATACATGATCGGGAGCTGCTTGCCCTGCAGCCGGTCGCCCTTGTTCGAATAGATCTGGTTCATCATGTCGACCAGACTCCACCCGCGCGCGATCAGCAGGCCCTGCTGGCGGTACGAGGGGAAGCACATGTCGTCGCGGTCGAGCGCGAAGGCGGCGGACACCGCCACCGCTTCCTCGCCGGTGCACTTCATATAGAAGCTGGTCTTGCCCTGCCGCTGCGCGCGGAACATGCGCTCGTCGAACGCGCGCACCGTCACCATGCTGCGCAGCATGGCGCGCAGCGTATCGGGCGAAAGCCGCGGATTCCACGGGCCGACCGCCTGGCCGTCCGCATCGAGAACGCGAACGAGATCATAGGCGAGATCGGTGAACGCGGAGGCGGGTTCGGCGGTGTCGGGCCTGCGCGCCTGCCCGGCGGGCGGCACGGGAACCTCGGTGAAATCCACCGTATCGCCCGGCCGGAAGCGCGGCTCCGGCACGTACAGGGACAGGGGAGGAAGATTGGCGCCGGGACGGTCGCTTGGCATCACTACTCCGCAATTCGCATCGGCACGCTCGTTGAAACGCCCGAAATCATCTTATGCGCCGTTGTTATTAAATTTCAACGGTCTTGGCTAGGCCCTCTGCTTCTCCCCTCCCTGGAAGCAGGGCTATCGCATTTGGCGGAGGAGGGTTGCGAGGTAGTGGTCATCCCATCCGGCGCGTTTGATTTTGGCGCGGATGGAAAGCTTTCTTGGATCGTGCTGGAGAAGGTTGAGGGCGAGCCTTCGCAGGAGGGCGAGGTTTTCGGCGCAGTGATCGGATCGGGTGTGGATGCGATCTTCGCCGAAGGCGACATCGAGCAGCCAGTGTTGCTGATTCTCGATCGTCCAGTGTGCCCTGATCACCCGAAGCGCCTCGCGCGGCGGCAGGAAGCGGGAGAGGATGGCATAGCGGGTGTCGGTTTGCTCCTCGCCTTTGACGCGGCGCAGACTGTCGATCCGCACGATGGCGCCCAGACCCTCGAAGCCATATCGATCGGCCCAGTCGGCGGGCGCGGGGACGACCCATGCCCGCCGCTCTTCGTATCTGCCATGCGCGGTCTCGCTGGTGCTGGCAGCCTGTGCGGCGTCGGGATCGGCGAGCAGATCCCGGATCGCGGCGTGCAGCGGTCCGCGATTGCCTTTGATGATCAGAGCATAGTCGCCACCGCGCGCCCGTATCGCCGAGACCGTCCGGCGGCTGGCATGCAGCGCATCGGCGGTAACCGTACAGCCGGTCAGGTCGAGCAGGGCGATGATCTCGCGGGCCGCGGTGACTTCGCTGCGATTATGCGCGCGGCACTGGCTCAGCACCAGCCGATGATCGGCCGCCCAGGCGCTCACCAGATGCAAAGGCATGGTGCGGCGCGCGCTATCGACGGCCCCCCGCAACGACTTGCCGTCGATGGCAATGATTGGCCCGGCGATCCCCTGGCGCTCCAGCGTTGCGGCAAAAGCACTGACGAAGCGCTGAAACGCCCGCTCGAACGACGGCGGATCGAGCGTGCGAAAGACCCGGCTGAACGTGTCGTGGCTCGGCGTTCCATGATCCAGCTTCAGGAACTGGCCAAGACAGTCCCGCTTCGCCTCGCCGAACTCGGCGATATCGACGCATGTCTCGGCCCCACACAGCAGCGCGGCGAACGCGATCAGCAAGATATCCGGCAAAGCATGGCTGCTGTTCGAACGTCGTGGGTCCGGCACGACATCGAACACCTCACGGAACCCGCGCATACCAATCTCCCCGGCAACCCAGGAGAGACTACAGAATCCAATCTATCAAACTTGGATAGCCCTCTCATCGCCAAATGCGATTCCCCTGCCCTTCCAGGGAGGGGAGAAGGCCATTGACTCAGGCACGCTAAACGGAACAAAATAGGAACACTTAGCAGCGAGTCGAATCGTGTCGTCAGCCACCATAGCAGAATTGCGCGAAAGCCTGCGGGCGATTCAGGGCGACGGGCTCAAGCGTCGCCCGGTGCTGCCGTTCGGCGTGGCCGCGCTCGACGGACGAATCGCGAGCGGCGGCTTGCGGCTCGATTCGCTCCACGAAGTCGCCGCCGCCAGCCCCGATCCGAGCGACGATGCCGCCGCGACCTTGTTCATGGCGGGTGCCGCCGCACGGGCGTGGGGGCCGGTGTTGTGGGTGGTGCGCCGCCGCGACCTGTTCGCGCCGGGGCTGTACCAGGCCGGGCTCGATCCCGAGCGCGTGCTGTATGCGGAGGCGGCGGATGATGCCGAAGTGCTCGCGCTGATGGAGGAGGGGCTGCGCCACCGTGGTCTCGGCGCGGTGATCGGCGAGGTCAAGCGCGCCGCCATGCCCAACACCCGCCGCCTGCAACTCGCCGCCGAGGGCGGCAAGACGATCGCGCTGCTGCTCAAACGGCATGCGCGCGAAGGGGGGAACCCGCTCCATGTGCCCTCCGCCGCGATCACCCGCTGGCGGATCGGCAGCGCGCCATCGGAGCCGCTGCCGGTCGAGGGGGTCGGGCGCGCCTGCTGGCGCGTCGCGCTGGTCCGCCAGCGTGGCGGCGAGCCTTTCGAAACCATCATGGAGGCATGCGATGAAACGGGTCGCCTCGCTCTACCTGCCCGACTGGCCGATCGAACGGCTGCGGCGGATGGAGCGGACCGCTACAGCTACGTGGAAGCTGCGTGACGTAGTCGCGAGACGAAATAGCGATGCTATTTCGCCCAGCGACACGTCCAGCCGGCGCCGCGAAGCGCCGTCCGACGACTCGGGCTTCGCCCGAATCGCGGCCCCGCTCGCCGAAGCCGCCGCCGCCGAGCACGCTGTCGCCTGCTCGGTGCCACGCGGCGGCGGCTGGCGTCCTGGTGCGAAATGGGCACGCGAGGATACCGCCGCGCGCATGAGCGGGCATGTCGATGGAAAGGCGAACGTCGCCGCGCAGATCGCGGCACTCCCCGCCCACCAGCGCCCGCCACAGCGCGAGCTTGGCCGCCGCAGCGAAGCCGCGGCGTCGCCGTTCCGCGCGATGCCGCCCGACGAGGTGACCGGCGGCCAGCCGTTCCGGCCGCCCGGCGCGCTGCCGAAATCGCTCGGCCCGAGCCAATCCGCTCCCCCGCACAAGCGGGGGTCCAGAGCCACAAGCGATCCCGCCCGCGATTCTGGACCCCAGCTTTCGCGGGGGGACGGGGAAGTGCGTCCCCTCGTCACCAGCCTCAAACACGGCAGCCGCCTCGTCATCGCCGCCGCCTGCCCGGCGGCGCGTGCGCTCGGCCTCACCCCCGGCATGGCGATCACCCAGGCGCGCGCGCTGGTGCCGGGTCTCGACATCCGCGATGCCGATCCGACCGGCGACGCCGCCGATCTGCTGCGCCTCGCCACGACGGCGGCACGCCGCTGGACGCCGATCGCCGCAGTGTCGGGCGCGGACGGATTGTTGCTCGATATCACCGGCACCGCGCATCTGTTCGGCGGCGAGGCGACGATGGCCCGCCGGATCGTGCGGCTGCTCGCCCGGCTCGGCTACACCGCCCGAGTCGCGGTGGCGGACACTGCCGGCGCGGCATGGGCGATGGCGCGATTCCAGGATCGTCGCCCCGGCGACGGGGTCGTCATCGTTCCGCCGGCCCAACACGCCGAAGCCCTCGCCCCGCTTCCCCTCGCGGCGCTCCGCCTCGATCCCGCTGCCATCGACGCGCTCGTCCATCTCGGCGTCGAAACGGTCGGTCAGCTCGCCGCGATGCCGCGTGGCCCCCTCGTCCGCCGCTTCGGTGATGCGCTCGTCACCCGGCTCGATCAGGCGAGCGGCCGAATCGCCGAGCCGCTCGATCCCGTCATCCCGCCCGAGCCGATCGCGGTGGTACAGCGTTTCGCCGAACCGATCGCCACCGCCGAAGCGATCGAACATTGGCTGGGCACGCTCATGCGGCACCTCGTCACCGCGCTCACGCAGGCCGGCAAGGGCGCGCGGATGATCGAACTGGTTGCCGACCGGATCGACGGCGTGCCCCAGCATCTCCGCATCGGCCTCGCCCGGCCGAGCCGCGATGCTGCACATATGCTGTGCCTCATCACCCGCCGCATCGAGGAGATCGCACCCGGCTACGGCATCGATACGCTCGCCCTCCACGTCCGCCGGGCCGATCCGCTTGGCGCGCAGCCGTTCGAGGAACGGCTCGAGGAAACCTCCGCCGATATCGCGCCCCTGGTCGATGCGCTCGCCAACCGGATCGGCGATGCCCGGCTGTGGCGAATCCAGCCGGTGGAGAGCGATGTGCCCGAACGCTCGCTCGCGTCCGCGCCGCCGCTCGCCGACGCGACGCGCCCGGCCGCGCGGCTCAAACCGGACGATGTCCGCAGGCTCGACCGCGGTGTCGATCTCCACCCCTGGCATCCGCGCTGGCCGCGCCCGGCACGGTTGCTGCGCCGGCCCGAACGGCTCGACCATGTCATCGCCGAACTGCCCGATCAGCCGCCGCGCCGCTTCACGTGGCGCGGCCAGACTCACCGCATCATCTGCGCCGATGGGCCGGAACGAATCCTCGGCGAATGGTGGCAACGCACCGCCGAGGCGGATTCGGTACGTGACTATTTCCGCGTCGAGGACGAGGCCGGCCACCGCTTCTGGCTGTTCCGCCGCGGCGACGGCGAGCGCCCGGAAACCGGCGATCTCGCCTGGTTCATCCACGGCGCGTTCGGATGAGGCCCGTTCGGATGAGGTCGGGCAGGTGACGTACTGCGAACTTCAGGTCACGACGCATTATTCGTTCCTGCGCGGCGCGTCGTCACCCGAGCAACTGTTCGAGGCTGCGGCGCTTGCCGGAATGCCCGCGCTCGGCATCGTCGATCGCAACTCGGTCGGCGGGATTGTGCGCGGTCTTGTGGCTGCTGAAGAGATCACCGCGCGAGGCGTGCCGATCCGCCTCGTGCCCGGCTGCCGGCTCGATCTGGTCGATGGCGCGTCGCTACTGGTCTGGCCCGAAGACCGCGCGGCGTGGAGCCGGCTCACGCGCTTGCTGACACTCGGCAAGGGGCGCGCCCATGCGCAAAAGGGCGAGAAAGGGCGATGCTTCCTGCATTGGGAAGACGTGGCCGCGCATGCGCAAGGGCTGGTCGCCGCGCTCGTTCCCGGCCTCGCCGACACCGGAGACATGCACCAACTGCGCTGGATGGCGGATATCTTCGATCGCGAGCGCGGCCATTTGTGCCTGACCCAGCATCGTCGCCCCGGCGAGGCCCGGCGACTGCACGCCCTTGCCGACAGCGCGCGCCGCTTCGGTCTTTCGCCGATCGTGACCGGGGACGTGCTTTACGACCTGCCCGAGCGCCGCATGTTGCAGGACGTCGTCACCGCGATCCGTGAGAAATGCACGATCGACGAACTTGGTTTCCGTCGCGAACGCAGCGCCGACCGGCATCTCAAAAGCCCCGAGGAGATGGCGCGCCGCTTCCGCCACCACCGCCACGCGCTCGCCGCCGTCGAGGCGGTCGTCGAGCGCTGCACTTTCTCCCCGCGCGATCTCGATTATCAATATCCCGATGAGGTCGTGCTCAGCGGACGCTCGCCGCAGGCCGCGCTCGAACATCTCGCCCGCACGGCACTCGCGCGGAAATTCGATGGAAATCCGCCACGCGCCTATACCGAATTGCTCGAACACGAACTCGGGCTGGTCGGCGAGATGGGCTACGCGCCCTATTTCCTGACCGTGAATTCGATCATGGCCTATGCCCGCGCTCAGCGCATTTTGTGTCAGGGGCGCGGTTCGGCCGCGAATTCGGTGATCTGCTATGTCTTGAACATCACCTCGATCGACCCGGTCGAGCGCAAGCTGCTGTTCGAACGCTTCATCAACAAGGATCGCCACGAGCCGCCCGATATCGATGTCGATTTCGAGCATGAGCAGCGCGAGCGCGTCATTCAGTGGATTTACGAGACCTATGGTGCGCAGCATGCCGCACTGACCGCCGTGGTCAGCCGCTTCCGCTCGCGCGGCAGCATCCGCGAGGTCGGCAAGGCGCTGGGTCTGCCCGAGGACATGACGGCCGGGCTTGCCAGCCAGATCTGGGGCTGGTCGAGCGAGGGCGTGCCCGACGCGCATGTCGAGGCGCTCAACCTAGACAAGACCGAGCCGCGTCTCGCGCTCGCACTCGATCTCGCCACACAGTTGATCGGCACGCCGCGCCATCTCTCGCAGCATCCCGGCGGCTTCGTGCTGACCCGCGACCGGCTCGATGAGCTCGTGCCGATCGAACCCGCCGCGATGGTGGATCGGCGTGTGATCGAATGGGAAAAGGGCGATATCGAGGAACTCGGCTTCATGAAGGTCGATATCCTCGGCCTCGGTATGCTCGGCTGCATGCGGCGCTGCTTCGATCTGTTACGCGAGCACAAAGGCCTCGATCTCGACATGGCGTCGGGCGCGCTGCAGACCGATGATCCCGGCACCTACGACATGATCCAGCGCGCCGATACGCTCGGCGTGTTCCAGATCGAGAGCCGTGCGCAAATGTCGATGCTGCCGCGCATGAAGCCCAAAGAATTCTACGATCTCGTCATCGAAGTCGCGATCGTGCGGCCGGGGCCGATCCAGGGCGACATGGTGCATCCCTATCTCAAGCGCCGCGAGGGCAAGGAGAGGGTCAGCTACCCCAATGCCGCGCTTGAGGCGGTGCTGGAAAAGACGCTTGGCGTGCCGTTGTTTCAGGAACAGGCGATGCAGGTCGCGATCGTCGGCGCGGGTTTCACCGCCGCCGAGGCCGATCAACTCCGCCGCGCGATGGCGACCTTCAAGATGACCGGCGGGGTCGGCAAGTTCAACGAGAAGCTGGTCAGCGGCATGCGCGCCAACGGCATCACCCAGGCATTCGCCGAACGACTCGTCAAGCAGATCGAGGGGTTCGGCAGCTATGGCTTTCCCGAAAGCCACGCGGCGAGCTTCGCCAAGATCGCCTATGCGTCGTGCTGGATGAAGCATCACCACCCGGACGTGTTCTGCGCGGCGCTGCTCAACGCGCAGCCGATGGGGTTCTACGCGCCCGCGCAGATCGTCCGCGATGCGCGCGCGCACGGCGTCGACGTGCTGCCGCCGTGCGTCAACGCGAGCGACTGGGATACGGTGTTGGTTGAGCCTTCCGAAGCGGCTTCCCGGGCGCAGGCGAGACCTGTGCAACCGTCGCTGCGAGCACGCAGTCCTGTCGCGTTTTCCCGCGAAAGCGGGAATCCAGGGCCAGGCGAAACACCGACTCGCGGCTCTAGGGACTCTGGACTCCCGCGTTCGCGGGAGAACGGGAAAAATAGCGAGAATGCGGGGAAGGACCAAGCCAGTGTGATGCGCCATCCCCTCCGTCTCGGCCTCCGCATCGTCTCCGGCCTGTCCGGCGCGGAGGCCGGCAAGCTGCTGATGGCGCGCGCGGCCGCGCCGTTCACCTCCGTCGAGGACGTATGGCGCCGCGCCAAACTCTCGACGCTCGCGCTGGAGAAACTCGCGCGCGCCGATGCGTTCCACGCGCTCGGGCTCGACCGGCGGCAGGCGTTGTGGGCGGTGCGCGGGCTCGGTGCGAAGCCCTTGCCGCTGTTCGCCGCCGCCGATGCGCGCGAATCCGGCATCGAGCCGCCGGTCGCGCTGGTGCCGCTCACCGCCGGCCGCGAGGTGGTGGAGGATTACCGCGCGACTCAACTCTCGCTGCGCGCGCATCCGCTCACCTTCCTGCGCGGCGAACTGACTCGGCGGGGTATGCGGACTTGCGGCGATCTCCAGCACATCAAGGACGGCGCGCGCGTCGAGGTGGCGGGGGTCATCCTCGTGCGCCAGCGGCCGGGCAGTGCGAAGGGCGTCTTGTTCATCACCATCGAGGATGAGACCGGAATCGCCAACGGCATCCTCTGGCCCGACCGGTTCGAAGCGCAGCGCCGCACCGTGATGACCGCGACGATGGTGTCGATCATCGGCCGCGTTCAGAAGGAGGGATTAGTGATCCACGTCGTCGCCGACCGCATCGTCGACTTGACGCCGCTGCTCGCACAGGTCGGCGAGATCGATCTGCCCCGCCTCACCATGCCCGGCGACGGCGCCACCCACGGCGGCACGATCGACCCGCGCGACCCGGAGTGGCGACCGGGCCGGATCGACTGGCACTACCGCGAGCGGGCGGCGGTGATCCCGGTGAAGAGCCATGACTTTCATTGAGGGGGGCGCCCCGATTCTCGATGCTCAACTGCCCAGGTGGCGGCGTTGGTTCATGCGAATTGGTTCGGAGCGCAGATCTTGTCGGAAACCGGCAATCGGCGTTCGCCGATCCGCCGGAAGAATGGTCAAGATTCGGTCGGGAGCTGGCCGGCCGGTTCCCGCAATATCCTCGGGACAACATGCCGCTTCCGTCACAGGTCAGCCACCATGCGTCCCACCGCTGACTGCTTGGCCTCTCCTGACGTCTCGGTAGGCGGTGCGAGCAGGTCGCAAAGGCCTTGTCGCCGGCCACGGGGCGCGGTGGCGTCGACCAGTTCGCGGACAGCGCAGCTACCCTTCGAACACGTGCTCGCGTCAGACTGATTGTATCACGACGTTGCGGCTCCGCCAGACCTGGGGGGTGACGCCCTCCCAACTGCGGAACGCCCGGTAGAATGAGGTCGTGTCCTGGAACCCGAGGATGCAGGCGACCTCCGCCACGTCGGCATAGGGTTCGGCGAGCAGCTTGCGACCTAACTCCTTTCGCGCCTCCTGGACCAACGCGCGAAAACTGCCCCCCTCGTCGGTGATGCGCCGCTGCAATGTGCGCTCGCTGGTCCCGAGGTCGCGAGCGACTGCGGAGACCTCTGGGCGGCCGCTGGCGAACCCGCGCTTCAGCACGGCCTTGACCTGCTCTGAGAACGAGCTGCGGGGCTTTAGACGGCCTAAGCTTTCCTCCAGCGCTGGGGTAAGAATGTCGATCAGCTCGGCATTGTGTCCGGGAAAAGGAAGATCGAGATCAGACGCCTTCAACACGAGCACGTCGTCCGCTTTTTCATAGACGATCGGGCACCCAAAGAAGCTGTTTTGTCCCGCCGTCGGCGCGCTGCTCCGGGTCAGTTCCAGCCGGAGCGGGGTCAATCTTTGGCCGGTTCCGCGCCGTCCAAGTGACAGCAGGAATGCGAAGCTGACATCGACCGACAGGTCTGGCTCCAAGCCTTCGGCGTAAAACCACCGTTTGCGGATGTGGACCTCCGAACCCCGCTCCTCGACCGCTATCCGCTCCGGCATCGTGAACTGTTTGAACCGCGCGACGCGCCCAATGCCATCGCGGAAATCGGAGCCGAGGCATGCGGCAACGAACATGGGCTGGTGCCCCACCGATTCTGTCGCCTGAACGAAACGAAGCCAATAGTCCCGATCCCCCGAAAGGTCGGACAACGCGTTCCACAGCGAGAAGAACTGCGCAGTGCTCACGAATCGGCCGGTATCGAGGTGGAGCGTCACGGGCAGGCGGGCCTGGCGAAGCACCGCGACCGGGCTCATGCCGGTCGCCTCCACCGCCGACCAGAAAGACTGCTGGAGACGGCATTTGTCGGGAATGCTGTTTGTCATCTTCGGCACCATCTCAGCAGGGCAGGTTTGTTCGGCGGGTCAGGAACGCGACATGGCCTATCGCGTCGCGGTCTTGTGCCACGTGAGCCAGGCAGCGCCTATCGTCCGGCTCGGTCCGGCCTCCTCATGTCACTTGACCTCAACCTTGGCATGGCCGGAGCAATGCTCGACGAGCGCTTGCCTTGCCACCGGCCAAGCATCGTCCCCGTCGTACAAAGCTGAGCGCAGATAAGCCCAAGTCGTCCGAAGGACGATCTCCATGCGCTCCGGGTCTTCGTCGTCGGTTTCCTTGGCATCATAGCCCGCGATGCCGCCCAGGCCGTGCTTGCCGCCGATCACGGTCAGCAGGGCGTCGGCCCCCGGGCCATCGTGGAAGGCGTCAGCGTGCCAGGCCGGGCCACGAACCGTCAGATGCGGAGAGGCGTCGTCATCACCGACGACCACCAACGTCTGCGTGGTTAGATGCGAGAAATCGGGGTTGAAGAAGCTGTAGCGGCTTGCCGCCATCTCGCTCAGCGAAGCCCCGCCATTGCCTGGCGCTGTCAGCATGATCCCCGCCGCGATGCGCGGCTCGCGCATGTTGACGTTCTGGGCGTTTGGATCGTGCGGATCGGTCAGCCGCGCGCCCAGCAGAACACCTGCGGTCTGCCCGCCCATCGAATGGCCGATAACGGCGATGCGACTGCGATCAATGCGGCCCGCGATTGCGGGTACGGCGGCCTCGATCGTGTCCAACTGATCTATGATAGCGGTCATGTCCTCGACGCGCGAGCGCCAGAAGAGCGGGCCTCCCGCCCCATCGGCCGGCATACCGGCGACTTTCGAATTGAGGTGAGTCGGCTGGATAACGACGAAGCCATGCTCCGCATAGAAGTTGACGAGCGGCCCGTAGCCATCTTTCGACGGAAGGTAGAATGACGGCCCATGACCATGCGAAAGCAGTACCACCGGCAGGTTGTCGCCAGAGATGGGCGCGGTGATGCGCAGTTCGAGCGGGATCGGGCGCTTTTCAACTTCGAGAACCACGGGGCTTACCGAGATCGTCTGGCGGGGTTCGCCGACCGGGATCAGCAGGGCATCTTTGATGAGATTGTTCATGTGTCTGACTCCATCTGGCCCGCACCGATTTCGCTGGCCGGGTGAGGTCGTGGTAAGCAGCCTGCCGCTTCTGAGCATTGGCGTTTCCCGCCAATCGATTTGCATATGACGCCAAGCGAAGAGATATGGTTCGTCCTTCGATGGGTTCGGTCTGAGCAAGCCCGGTTGATGCCAGCCAGCTCAGACTTATGACACTGACCCGCGAACCAGCTCGGCGTTAGTCACAGTGCTGCTAGAACGGCCATGGCAAACGGGCCTAATCGCCACACGGGGTGCGTTGTTGCCAGACGGCGAACGGCAGGTTCCGGCAGAGGCCGCCGTTCAAAGCACGGCCGGGGGTGGCGGAACTTGGTCGATATATGACCAATGAGCGAGTGGCCGCTTCGGCCGCTGATGACGCGCGAAGCTGCCATTCGCTCAAGCTGCTCGGCGTTGTGGACTAGCGCCGCCGGAACCGATCGCCCTCGTACGTACGAGCCGCATTGCCACGTTCGAGTTCGCGGTTATGATCCCACAATGCCCGCTTGCCTCCGGCTTGGTCTGCGCGGCGGCGATCGTCGAGCAGCATCGCCAGCTTGAGCCGGGCGATCCTCTTATTGGCGAATTGCGAGCGTTGATCCTGCGACGACACGACAAGGCCGGTCGGCAAATGCTTGGCACGAACGGCGCTATCGGTCTTGTTGACATGCTGACCGCCCGGCCCGGAGGCGCGGAAGGTCTGGTAGCGAATGTCTTCTTTCCGCAAGTCGGCCGGCTGTTCGTCGATCCGGACGGGTTGCACGCCCACGAACCAGTTGCGCCGCTTGTGCAGGGGCGAAACGGGCTGGTTCCGATCCAGCAGATCGTGCCGATACAGGTGGCGGCGAACGCCTCCGCCCCGTCGCCCGATATGCGCAGCAATGCCGTCGACACCGGCCCTTGGATTGGCTCGATCGGTTCGCAAGCTAGGCCTGCACCACTCCCTTCCCGGCATAGAGCGTTGGCCAGTTCGGCAACGACCCACTCGCACTCCTTCGGCCCCTGGCCGGAGGACAGATGCAGGATTATCTCCGTCATGCGCGCCTCATCTTGTAGGTCAGGAGCGGGCGCAGCGTCGCGACCAGATCGATCAGCCCCGCCGTTTCGAGATCGCGCACAACCTGATGGATGTCCTTGTACGCCTGCGGCGCCTCCTCATAGATCAGGTCGCGATCCTCGCAGATCACCCGGCTGCCGAGTTTCGTCCGCTCGAGATCGGCGATGCTGAATCGGCGGACGAGCTTGTCCTTGGCCTCGCTGCGGCTCCATTTACGACCAGCACCATGCGCGAGCGAGTGCAGCGCCACGTCCGCCTGCTCCAGCCGGGGCCGGACCAGATAGGTCATGTCTCCGCGCGATCCAGGGATGACGACCAGCCCCCTGTCTGCGGGTGCCGCGCCCTTGCGGTGCAGCCAGCCGCCTTGATGTGGTGTGACGCTGTTGTGGCAAATGTCGAGCAGGCGTTCGCCGTTGGTCCCGATCCGATCGAGGAAGCGCTCGGCGATCAGTTCGCGGTTGAGCACGGCCCAGTGCATCGCATGGTCATGCGCGGCCAGATAGTCCGCGCACGCCGCCTCGCCCGCGATCAGACCATCGACATTATGCCGCGCCAGATGCCCGTCGAGGATGGTCTGACCCAGCCCGCGCGACCCGCTGTGTACCATTATATAGAGCGCTGCGGGATCAACCGCCGCATCTCCGGCCCCATGCAACGTCTCGACCCGCAGCAGTTCGGCAAAATGGTTGCCGCCGCCGATCGTGCCCAGCGCTTCGCGGGCAAGATCGGGCGCAAGCCCTGCCTCGGCTAGACGCGCGGCAACATCGCCCGACCAGGGGGCGTCCAGTCCCCGTAGCTTGCGCTCGGCCGCATCGAGCCGAAACTTGCGCAGCGGCAGGGCGGAGCGCCACAGCCCCATCCCGCATCCGATGTCGCTGCCGACCAGATGGGGATAGACATGGCTGCGCGACCAGAAGGCCGCACCCACCGCAATACCGCGTCCGGCATGCAAATCGGGCAGCCCGACGACGCGATCAATGTCGTCGAGGCGGGCGGTGTGGTGGAGCTGATCCACCGCCGCCTGCTCGATCCAGCTTTCGGGCGACGCCACGATATGGAAGGTTGCATTGGTCATCGCGCCGCATCCTTCCACCCGAGGTGCTGCTTGCCGGGCGGAACGACATGTCCCTGATCGCGCCAGAACCACACGCGATCCTTCAACACGCCGTCGCGCGGATCGACATAGAGTTCCCGGCCACGGCAATTGCGCCGGTCGGGCCGCAGGACATGGCCTTCGCGCAACAACTCCCCATGCCGCCCGTGGGAGATGCCGAAGATCACGAAATCGCGCAGATGCTCGCGAACGTGCATCTTCACCGTGCTGCCAGTGTCGAGATGGACGCAGATTTCGCTGAACACGTCGTCCCAGCGCCGTCCCACGCGCCGCTGAAGAAAGCGGACGAGCGGCGCGAGATTCTCGTTGAGCGATTTCGAATAGTCCGAGCGTTCGCGGACGTGTCGTTTGAGACCGATGTGCTTGAAGTCGTTCTTGTCCTTCTTGAGTTTAACTGGCGGCGCATGGCGCGAGCCCCAGCGGGGACGTTCGACAATGACCTTGAACATGTCAGCGCGCATCGCGGCCCTCCCCAAAAGCGGAGATCCCAATCGGCAGACGTGAATTAGGGGAAATGGACGCGGCGCCACGGCCGCGAAAAAGGGTCAGGCGACCGCAGCCGCCCGCACGGGATTTGCCCATGTGATGTGTTCCTGAACTCGGAAAACGGGAGTGATGACAGGTGCAGTTGCGGCTTGCATTTGTTCACTCCTTTCCTTTGTTCGAGAAACAGTCGCGGTGACTTATGCTAAGTCAGTCCGACAATCAATGGCTCGGTCGGCGTATCTGTGCGTCTGCCAAAAAATGGCAGGTTTTCGGAAAGGCGGTCATTCAATCGCGAACGAGCGAGCGACCGAGGTGGTCGCTCGCCGCCACTTCGGTTGAGATGGTTATCGGTTCGTCGGCCCGAAAGAGGTCGGGCAGGAACCCATCCAAATTCCGCGCCCAATAAACACCACCACCAAACCTGTCCTACACCCGCCGTTTCCGGCATCCTGCCGGTCACGCTCTTTGACACTGTCAGCCCCAACCGTACCCGGTCCGCCTTCGCATCCCGCGCAGGGGGCGTCGGCAAGGCACATCCAAAAAGTGACACGCCCCGCACCGTGTTTCCGGTGGCTCACCTTAGCAACGTTCCGCCGCTAGGACGCCAGCTTCAGGATCAGCAGTCCGGCCAGCAGCAGCCCCGCGCCGATCAGCCGCCCCGGCGTCGCCGCTTCGCCGAGCAACGCGATGCCGAGTATGAACGATCCGAGCGCGCCGATGCCGGTCCAGATCATATAGGCGCTGCCCAGCGGCAGGCTGCGCATCGCATAGCCGAGCAGGCTGAAGCTCGCGATCATCGCGACCAATGTCACCACTGATGGCCCGACGCGGGTGAACCCGGCGGACTGTTTCATAAAATACGCCCAAACGATTTCGAGCAGCCCGGCGATGGTGAGTGCGATCCAGGGCATATGGCCCTCCCGTGTCGAAGGCCGGGCCGTCCCGGACGAATACCCCCATGAGGGGTGAGGGCGTGGCCTCAGCCAGAATCCTTACGCGACGCCTGCCGTGGTGGCAATCATTGCGCTTTGCCGTAGCGCGCGATCAGCGCGCGCACGACGCCGTTGGTCCAGCCGAAGCCGTCCTGCAGCGGATATTCGCCGCCGCCGCCGGGGCGGGCCTGCTCGACATCGTATTTCTCCAGCATCCGCCCGCTCGCGCGATATTCGTGAAGCACGGTGGCGAGGAAGCGCTGCGCGAGTTCGCGCGCGGCGGTCTCGTGGCCGGTGCGGTTCAGCCCTTCGATCGCGATCCATTGCAGCGGTGGCCAGCCGTTGGGCGTGTCCCATTGTTCGCCGGTGCGCGCGAGCGTGGTGCGCAGGCCGCCCGGCGCGACCAGCGACTCGTCGATCGTCGCCGCGACGAGATCGGCGCGGTCGGACGCGGCGAGGCCGGTGAACAAAGGAAAGGCGGTCGCGGCGGTGAGGCCACGGCGCAGCGTCTTCTTCGCGATGTCCCAGTCGCCGTAGCGCCCGCCCTTGTCGTCCCACAGCCAGGTCTCGACCGCCTTTTTGCGCGCCGCCGCCAACGCGTCATAGCGAGTCGCGCAGGCCGCGTCGGCGGCGGCACGGCATTGCTCGGCGATCGCGCCTTCCATGCCGTAGAGCAGGCTGTTGAGATCGACCGGCACGACGTTGGTGGTGTCGATCGTCGCGAGCGTCTTGCCGTCGGCGAACCAGCGCGAGCTGAAATCCCAGCCGCTCTCCGCCGCCGCGCGGATGTCGCGATACAGTGGCCCGGCGTCGCGCTTGGTTCGCGCCTGAAGCGCGACGTCCTCGCGCCACGATTCCTCGCGCGGTCGATCGGCATGGCTGTAATAGCGGTTGAGCACGCTGCCGTCGGGCATCGTCACGACGCGCTCGGGCTGCATCCAGAAATCATGCTCGCGCCGGAGCGCAGCCAGCCGTCGCGCCTCCAGCGCCGGATCGTTCGCGTCGGACAGCGCCAGCATCAGGTACAGCACCGGCGGCTGCGAGCGTTCGACATAATAGGTGCGCGTGCCGTTGGGGATGTGGCCGTAGCGCTCAACCAGCGACACGAAATCGGCTAGCATCGATTCGACCAGATCGGCATGCCCGTCCGCCTTGAGGCCGAGCATCGTGAAATAGCTGTCCCAATAATACATTTCTCGGAAGCGGCCGCCGGGCACGACATAGCGTTCGGGCAGCGCGAGCGCCGACCCGCCTGGCGTCTCGGCGACCGGCGGGCGCGTGAGATGCGGCCAGAGCGCGGCGATATGATCCTGTACCGGCGGGCGCGACGGATTGGCCGCGGGGGTGGGGGCGACCATCGGCACGGCGAAGTTGCGCTGGACGAAGGCGTGGAGTTGATCGGGCGTTCCGGGGTGAGTCGCGCACCAGTCGGCGAGGATCGTCGCGCGGGCGCGCAGCGGCGTCGCGTCGGCGAAGCTCTTGCTGTCGGGGAACAGCCGCGCTTGCTGCACGGCGATGAAGATCGGGCCGTAGAGATCGAGCGGGGTCGGCACCGCGCCCGCGATCGGCGTGGCGGGCGGGATGCACGACGCGACTTCGGGCGCCGTCGCCGCCGGCTGCGCGACATGGCGGTGCGGGCGGCGCGCCTTGCGGTGCTTCGCCGCCTTGGACCTGACCGTCTTGTGCGTGGCCGCCCGCTGCGGCGCGGCGGCGTCCGCGACCGAACCTCCCACCAGCGCCAGCAGCGCCGCCGCCCAAATTGCCTTCATCACCTGCAAACTCGCTCCCCGATGCTGTCGCCGCTTCAGCCGCCGACGGTCTGCTCTATCACGCCGAAGATCGGATGATGCCTGTCATCTTCGGCCCAGATGCGGATCGTGTCGCCGCGCTTGAGGAACGGCGTGGTCGCGCTGCCGCCCCGGATCGTCTCAACGCTGCGCTGTTCGGCGATGCAGGCATAACCCACGCCGCCCTGGGCGATCGGCTTGCCCGGGCCGCCCTCCGCATCGCGGTTGGAGACGGTGCCCGAGCCGATGATCGTTCCGGCAGCAAGCGCGCGCGTCTTGGCGGCGTGTGCGATCAGCGTGCCGAAATCGAAGGTCATGTCCGCGCCCGCATCGACCCGGCCGAGCGGGGCGCCGTTCACGTCGATGTTGAGCTTGCGGTGCAGCTTTCCATCCCGCCACCAGTCGCCGAGCGACTCTGGGGTGACGAACACCGGTGACAGCGCGCTCGCCGGCTTGGACTGGAAGAAGCCGAAGCCCTTGGCGAGTTCGCCGGGGATCAGCGCGCGCAGCGATACGTCGTTGGCGAGGCCGACCAGCCGGATACTCGCCAGCGCGTCCTCGCGGCTCGCGCCCGCGGGAACGTCGCCCGTCACCACCACCACCTCGGCCTCGAGATCGCAGTCCCAGCTTTCATCGGCGAGCGGGATTGGGTCGCGCGGCGCCAGGAAACCGTCCGATCCGCCCTGATACAGCAGCGGATCGTGCCAGAAGCTGTCGGGCAGTTCCGCGCCACGCGCTTGCCGCACCAGCGCGACATGGTTCACATAGGCCGAGCCATCCGCCCATTGATAGGCGCGGGGCAGCGGCGCGGCGGCGGCATGTTCGTGGAAGCGCCGCATCGGGATCATCTCATGGTCGAGATCGGTGGCGAGGTTCTCGAGGTCGGGCAGCAGCCGCTCCCAATCGTCGAGCGCGGCCTGCAGCGTCGGCACGATATGCCCGGCATCGGCGCACCAGGCGAGATCGTTGGAGACGATGACGAGGCGACCGTCGCGGCCCCCTTTCAGGCTGGCCAGTTTCATGCGCGCTCTCCTGTCTGTTCTCGGGCGGCGAACATAGCTTTTTGAGTGAATGTGTCGACCACCCAATCGTCACCCCAGCGCACGCTGGGGTCTTCCGGCGGCAGGGCACGCGCTATCACGGGGAGACCCCAGCTTTCGCTGGGGTGACGGTAATGAGGCGCCTTACGCCACGCCCCCCGCCAGCGCAGCGAGCAGCAGCAAAGCGACGATGTTGGTGATCTTGATCATCGGGTTCACCGCCGGCCCGGCGGTGTCCTTGTACGGATCGCCGACCGTGTCGCCCGTCACCGCCGCCTTGTGCGCCTCGCTGCCCTTGCCGCCGTGGTTGCCGTCCTCGATGAACTTCTTGGCATTGTCCCACGCGCCACCGCCGCTCGTCATCGAGATCGCGACGAACAGCCCCGAGACGATCACGCCGAGCAGCATCGCTCCCAGCGCGGCGAAGCCCGAGGCCTGCCCCGCCACCAACGTGACCAGGAAATACACCGCGATCGGGCTGAGCACTGGCAGCAGCGAGGGGATGATCATCTCGCGGATCGCCGCCTTGGTGACGAGATCGACGGTGCGCGCGTAATCGGGACGGCTGGTGCCGGCCATGATGCCGGGATTGGTGCGGAACTGCTCGCGCACCTCCTCGACCACTGCGCCCGCCGCGCGGCCGACCGCCGTCATCCCCATCGCGCCGAACAGATAGGGCAGCAACGCGCCGAGCAGCAGACCGACGATGACATAGGGGTTGGAGAGGGTGAAATCGACCGTCAGCCCGGAGAAATACTCCTTCAGATCGCTGGTGTATGCACCGAACAGCACCAGCGCCGCGAGCGCGGCCGAGCCGATCGCATAGCCCTTGGTAACCGCCTTGGTGGTATTGCCGACCGCATCGAGCGCATCGGTACGGTGGCGCACGTCGTCGGGAAGACCGGCCATCTCGGCGATGCCGCCCGCATTGTCGGTGACCGGGCCATATGCATCGAGCGCCACCACCATGCCGGCCTGCGACAGCATCGCGGTCGCGGCGAAGGCTATGCCGATCACGCCGGCGAGCTGGAACGCGGCGATCACCGCGACGACGATCACGATTGTCGGCATCGCGGTCGATTCGAGGCTGACCGCGAGTCCCTGGATGACGTTGGTGCCGTGGCCAGTCTCTGACGCTTTGGCGATGCTGCGCACCGGGCGATATTGCGTGCCGGTATAATATTCGGTGATCCACACCAGCAGCCCGGTGACGGCAAGGCCGATCATCATCGACCAGAACAGGCTCATGCCGGTGACGCCGCCGGCGCTCTCGGGATCGAGGAAGCCGTTGGCACCGATCGGTGCATTCAGATCGCCAAGCGTCCAGCGAGTCGCGAGATAGATCGCCGGCACCGACAGCAACGCCGAGGTCCAGAACCCCTTGTACAGCGCCCCCATGATCGACCCCTTGCCGAGCCGCACCGCGAACGTGCCGATGATCGAGGTGACGATGCACACCCCGCCGACGATCAGCGGCAAGGTCATCAGGTCGAGGAGCCGGTCGGCGCTGCGGAAGGCGAGCGCGATCGAGATCATCGTCACGCCGAGCGTCACCACATAAGTCTCGAACAGATCGGCGGCCATGCCCGCGCAATCGCCGACATTGTCGCCGACATTGTCGGCGATCACCGCCGGATTGCGCGGATCGTCCTCCGGGATGCCCGCCTCGACCTTGCCGACCAGATCGGCGCCGACATCGGCGGCCTTGGTGAAGATGCCGCCGCCCAGTCGTGCGAAGATCGAGATCAGCGATGCGCCGAATGCGAGCGCGGTCAGCGCCTCGACGATGATGCGGTCGGCCGGCGCATGATGCGCGACCGCGACCAGATACCAGAAGAAGCCCGAGATCGATAGCAGCCCGAGCCCCGCAACCAGCATCCCGGTGACCGCGCCAGAACGGAAGGCGAGGGTGAGGCCGCCCTGAAGCGAGGTACGTGCCGCCTCCGCCGTTCGCACGTTGGCGCGCACCGAGATGTTCATGCCGACATAGCCTGCCACGCCGGACAGCACTGCGCCGATCAGAAAGCCGATCGTCGAGACGATCCCGAGCGAGACGGCGAGGATGATCGCGACGACCAGCCCGACGACGGCGATGGTGCGATATTGCCGGCCGAGATAGGCTTTCGCGCCCTCCTGAATGGCGGCGGCGATATCCTGCATCTTTTCGGTGCCGGCGGGCGCGCGCAACACCTGCGCGCTGGTGAAGATGCCGTAAGCGACGGCGATCAGGCCACAGATGATGGCAGCATAGACGATCGTCATGCGTATCCTTCCCCTAATGTCAGGGGCGGATGGTCGGCTGCGTGGCCGCCTCCGTCCTCTAAGCTGCCAAGGTATAAGCGCGTGCGAGGCGTTGGCAACCGGGGACTATCTGGCGTGGAGATACCCCAGCCGCGTAGGCAAAGGCAGCGCTGCATCTCCATCGACCAGCCTCAGCCCTGCGCCGGCGGCGAATCGGCCGACGCGCGTCGCGGCCACGGGCGGCAGCATCGCCGCGGGCAGTGCGAACAGCAGTTCGTAATCATCCCCCGCAGTTGCCGCGGCGATTCGCGCGGGGCGATCATCGCCGCGCGCGCGCAACGCGTCCGACAGCGGCACCGTGGCGAGATCGATCTCCACCGCCAGTCCGCTTGCCATCGCCATCCGCTCGGCGTCGATCAACAGGCCGTCGGACACGTCCATCATCGCATGCACCAGCGGCGCCAGCGCGCGGCCTTCGGCAAGGCGCGGCTGCGGGCGGCGATAGGCGGCGAGCAGGTCCGCCGCACCATCCTCCCCAAGTGCGATGGCGAGCCCGGCGCCGGCATCGCCGATCGTGCCGGTCACGTAGAGCGAGTCGCCAGCTTGTGCGCCGCTGCGACTCGGCACCGCCACGCCGCTCGCGCCGAGCGCGGTCAGGCCGAGTACGCGCGAGTCGCGGGGCGGCTGCGCGACCGTGTCGCCGCCGAGCAGCGGCACGGCAAACGCCGCCAAGGCCGCACCGAGACCAGCGACGAACGCCGAATCCCATGCGGAGTCCCCTGTCAGCCCGTACCCCATCAGCACGCCGACCGGGCGCGCGCCCTTGGCGGCGAGATCGGACAGGTTCACCGCGAGCAGCTTCCACGCGACATCGCCGGGCGGATCGGTCGGCAGGAAGTGGACGCCCTCGACCAGCATGTCGTGAGTCAGCACCAGCGATTCGGCGGCGGGCATCGGCAGCACGGCGGCATCGTCGGCGAATCGCCTTGCCGCCGGATCATGTGCAAGGGTCCGCAACGCTTCGATAAAACCGCGTTCACCCGCTGAGTCGTTCGTCATGTCGCCCGGTTCCCGCGTTACGCTTTATAGCCTCTGTGGAGGCCCTTCCGCGTCACGCGCAACGGGCAAAAGCGATTCGCGCGTCGATTAGCGCACCCACCCCGCCAGCCAGTCCGCCAGCCCCTGCGGGCTCATAGAACGCGCATCGGCGAGCGCGGCGGTGCGGCCGGCGTTGATCAGGCGGTCGGTCCTTGGCTCGACGATCAGCAGGCTCGGCACGCCCTTGAGGCGTTCGGTGATTCCGTAATGCGCCGGGATATCGAGGTTCTTGTCGAACCGGCCGACATCGACTTCGACGATCTCATATTTGCGCGCGAGCCACGTCTTGAGCGCCGGCACCTCCATCGTGCCGGCGAGAATGCGGCAATCGAGACACCAATTGCCGCCGAGATCGATCAGCAGCAGCTTGTGATTCGCCTTTGCGCGCGCTTTCGCGGCGGCGACGACGGCCTTGGCGTCAGCCTGCTCGTCATAAGGGAGCGGCAGCGGCTTGGTGAGCTGTTCGAAGCTCGTGATCGGCATATGCGGCGCGGGCGCGGCGAATGCCGGGCTGGCGAACAGCAGGATCGAGGCAATGAGCGCGCGGCGGATCATGAGCAACTCCGTTAAATCCTACGGAACATATCGGAATTGAGGACTGCGCCAAGCCACAAAAAACCCGGCACGCCGTGTGGCGCACCGGGTTTTTGTCATCGCGAAACCTGAAAGGTCAGGCGATCGAGGTGAGGTTCACCGCCGCATATTTGCCGCGACGATCGACTTCGAGTTCGAACTCGAGCCGGTCGCCCTCGTTGAGGGTCGACATGCCGCCGCGCTCGACGGCCGAGATGTGAACGAACGCGTCGGGCTGACCGTCATCGCGCTGAATGAAGCCGAAGCCCTTCATCGCGTTGAAGAACTTGACCGTTCCGGTCGACTTTTCGCCAGTCAGCTGCCGCTGCGGGCCACCGGCGCCGCCACGTGCGCCGCCCGGAGCCGCCGCATCACGCTCGCGCGGCGGGCCGCGGTCGGTGACGGGGAGCGGTTCACCTTCGATCTTGAGATCGGTCGCCGAGATGCGGCCGCCACGATCGACGAGGGTGAAGCCGAGCGGCTGGCCTTCGGCCAGACCGGTCAGGCCGGCCTGCTCGACTGCCGAAATGTGAACGAACACATCCTCGCCGCCGTCATCACGAACGACGAAGCCGAAGCCCTTCTGACCGTTGAAGAACTTAACGACGCCAGTGCCTTCACCGACGACCTGCGGGGGCATGCCACGGCCACCGCCGCCACCACCACCGAAGCCGCCACCGCCGCCGCCGAAGCCGCCACCGCCGCTGCGGAAGCCGCCACCGCCGCCGCCGCCGAAGCGATCACCGCCGCCGCCGAAACGATCGCCGCCACCGCCGAAGCGGTCGCCGCCGCCAAAGCTGCTGCCGCCGCCGAAATCATCGCCGCCGAAACCATCGCGCTTATCGCGTCCGCGCCCGCCACGATCTCCGCGGCGTCCTTTATCGAAACTCATGCCCTGTTCGTCTTCCCGGCTCGTCCGAAATCATATCTGAAAAACCGTGCGTCGGACGAAAACGCAGGTCTCCGGGCACCAACCAAGTGCGCCACCGAATCTACCTACCCTAAAAAAAACGGCGCTGCGAACAAATTCGTCGAAATTGCGGCATGATACGTTCGAGATGGTTGAAACACTGTGGCGCGGATGGCACAGGGCGCGGATCGGTGCGGCGGCCATTGAGGCCGGAGCATATCCCCGCTAGGGCCACACGATGACCGTTCATCTCCACGAAGAAGACCTGCCCGAAGGCGTGTTCGCGCCGGGCGCCGACATCGCCGTCGATACCGAGACGATGGGCCTCATTACCCCGCGCGACCGTTTGTGCGTCGTCCAGCTTTCCGACGGCGGACCCGACGAGCATCTCGTCCGGTTCTCGCCCGGCAGCGACTATGCCGCGCCGAACCTGCGCGCGGTGCTCGCCGATCCGGCTCGCGTGAAGCTCTATCATTTCGGCCGCTTCGATCTCGCCGCGATCCGTCACTATCTCGGCGTGACGGCGGCACCGGTGTACTGCACCAAGATCGCCTCGCGGCTCGTGCGAACCTATACAGACCGTCACGGACTCAAGGAGTTGGTCCGGGAATTGCTGAGCCAGGACATCTCCAAGGCACAGCAGTCCTCCGACTGGGGCGGCCCGGTACTGAGCGACGCGCAAAAGGACTACGCCGCGTCCGACGTTCGCTACCTTCACGCTCTTCGCGACGAACTCGATCGCCGCCTCGCCCGCGAGGGCCGCACCGCGCTGGCGCAGGCGTGTTTCGATTTCCTGCCGTCGCGCGCCGAACTCGATCTCGCCGGCTGGCCCGAGATCGACATCTTCGCGCATATCTGAGGCGGTGATGGCCGATCTCGCCCTCCCTCCGCGAACCGCGCGCCAGGCCTGGGCCGCGCCGGGCAGCCGGCATGATCGTCTCATCACGGTCCTGCGCTTCGTGCTGCCGATCGCGGTCGGGGTGCTGGCGGCGTTCCTGGTGATGATGCCGCTGGCGACCGGCGGCGAAGTCAGCTTCCTCCTCGACAAGAACAAGGTCGAAGTCGCCAAGGAGCGGCTGCGGCTGCAAAGCGCGCTGTACCGCGGCACCGACGGCAAGGGCCAGCCGTTTACGCTGACCGCTGGCTCCGCCGTGCAGAAGAGTTCTGCCGAGCCGATCGTGCGAATCGAGAAGCTCGCCGCGCGGCTGCAACTGAGCGATGGGCCCGCGCGAATCGTCGCGCCGCAGGGCCGCTACGACATGGACAACCAGCGCGTCACGCTGGTCGGTCCGGTCAACGTCGTCGCCGCCGACGGCTACCGTCTCGACACGACCGACTCGACGATAGACCTGAAGACCCGCCAGATGCAGAGCGGCGGTGCGGTCACCGGCACGGTGCCGCAGGGCGATTTCAGTGCAAAGCAGCTCAGCGCCGATCTTGAGAACCATATCGTGCGGCTCGACGGCAATGCCCGCTTGCGGATCGTTCCGCGAAAGACGAAGTAGCGCGCATGCGCCTTCTCCTGTCCTCCATCGTTGTCCTTTCGCTCGCCACGCCCGCGTTGGCGCAGCAACGGCACAATTCGGAAGCGCCGATCGATTTCGGGGCCGACCATATCGAATTGCAGGACAAGGCCAATCGCGCGATCTTGACCGGCAACGTCTCGGTCAAGCAGGCCGAGATGACGCTCACCTCCGCGCGGATGACGGTCGCCTATACCGGCCAGGTGGTCGACGGCTCGCCGCAGGTGTCGCGACTCGATGCGGCCGGCAGCGTCGTCGTCACCCGGCCCGACCAGACCGCGCGCAGCCAATATGCGATCTACGATCTCAACCAGCGCACCATCCTGATGATGGGCGACGTGACGCTGACTCAGGGCGGCAACGTCACGCACAGCCAGCGACTCACGCTCAACCTTGCCGAAGCGCAGCCGCACGCCACGCTCAGCGGCGGGCGCGTGACCGGCACCTTCTCGGTGCCCAAGCGCAACTGAGGCACCGGTTTTTAGGCCGTTCCGGCGGCTGCCGCTTTCCTCACGGGTGCGAATGCGGCATGAATATGCGCCAAGCCTGCCAAGTACCGCACGTTTTCGATGCGGTACCGCCACGATGCGAGCACTGGACCAGAGATGAGCGACGCGACCACCCTTGAAGCGGCCCGGCCGATTACAGAACAGCCGGTGATGCGCGGACTGTCGGTGGTGTCGATCGCCAAATCCTATGACAAGCGTCCGGTGCTGACCGATGTTTCGGTTACAGTCGGGCGCGGCGAGGCGATCGGGCTACTGGGGCCGAACGGTGCGGGCAAGACGACCTGCTTCTATTCCGTGATGGGGCTGGTGAAACCCGATTCGGGCCGGATCATGCTGGACGGCGAGGATATCACCGGGCTGCCGATGTATCGTCGCGCGATCCTCGGTCTCGGCTATCTGCCGCAGGAAACCTCGATCTTTCGCGGGCTTTCGGTCGAGAAGAACATCATGACCGTGCTCGAACTGAGCGTGCCCGATCCCGCCAAGCGCCGCGAACGGCTCGATACTTTGCTCGAAGAGTTCGGGCTGACGCGGCTGCGCGATTCGCCGGCGATGGCGCTGTCGGGCGGCGAGCGCCGCCGCGCCGAGATCGCGCGCGCGCTGGCGGCGGACCCGTCGATCATGCTGCTCGACGAACCGTTTGCGGGGATCGATCCGCTGTCGATCGCCGATATTCGCGATCTGATCCGCGAATTGAAGCAACGCGGCATCGGCGTGCTCATTACCGACCACAATGTCCGCGAGACGCTCGAAATCGTCGATCGGGCCTATATCATCTATGACGGCCGGGTGCTGTTCACCGGGTCGCCCGCCGAACTGGTCGCCGACGCCAACGTGCGCCGGCTGTATCTCGGCGAGGGTTTCTCGCTGTAACCATGGCGTGTGCCTCCTTCCTCGTCGCCCCGGCGCAGGCCGGGGCCGCCGGGTTTGGGACAACCGGCTCGCATGATCACGCAGCGCCCCTGGCCTGCGCCCGGGCGACGGCAAAGTGAGCCTCGCCCCGCGCCTCGACCTGCGTCAGTCGCAATCGCTGGTGATGACGCCGCAGCTCCAGCAGGCGATCCGCCTGCTCGCGCTGTCCAATCTCGAGGTCGAGGGGTTCATCGCCGAGGAGATCGAGAAGAACCCGTTGCTCGATGCGAGCGCGCCAGACGACGACGGCCCGACGCTGGAACGCGAACCCGAGGCGCCCCAGCGCGACGAACCGGCCAGCGCCGATGAACTGCTGCTGGCTGGCGGTGGCGAGGCCGAATCGCTCGACGTCGATTTCGCGGCGGAGAGTTTCCACCACGACAGCGCCGCCGACTCGGCAGGGGCGGGGATGGACGGCACCCTCGGCCTCAATGGCGCGAGCGGCACCTCAGGCGGTGAAGATCTGCCCGATCTCGATGGCTTCGCCAGCGGCGATATCAGTCTGGCCGATCATCTGCTCGCGCAGGCCGGCACTTCGGTCAGCGGCGCCGATTTGTTCATTGCCGCGCATCTGATCGACCAGATCGACGAATGTGGCTATCTCACCGCCTCACTGCTCGAAATCGCCAACCGGCTCGGCGTGCCGCTCGCGCGTGTCGAGGGCGTGCTGGGCATCATCCAGACGTTCGAGCCGACCGGCGTCGGCGCGCGCGATCTGGCGGAATGTCTCACGCTCCAGGCCAAGGAGGCCGACCGCTACGACCCGTGCATGGCGCGGCTGATCGACCATCTCGATCTGGTCGCGCGGGGCGACATGGCCCGGCTCAAGCGGCTCTGCCAGGTCGATGACGAGGATCTCGCCGACATGATCCGCGAATTGCGCGGTTACGATCCCAAGCCCGGCTGCCGTTATGGCGGCGAGCGCGCCCAAGCGGTCGTGCCGGATCTCTATGTCGCACGGCGCAAGCAGGGCTGGGCGATCGAGATCAACGCGGCGACGCTACCGCGCGTGCTGGTCAACCGCAGCTATTATGTCGAGCTGAGCGCGGCGGGAGGTGATCGCGCGTCGAAGGCGTGGCTGTCCGACATGCTCGCCAGCGCCAACTGGCTGGTCAAGGCGCTCGACCAGCGCCAGCGCACCATCATCAAGGTCGCGAGCGAGATCGTGAAGCAGCAGGAGGCATTCTTCCTCAACGGCGTGGCGCACCTCAAACCGATGACGCTGCGCCAGATCGCCGACGCGATCGAAATGCACGAATCGACGGTCAGCCGCGTGACGAGCAACAAATATCTGAGCTGCGCGCGCGGCCTCTACGAACTCAAATATTTCTTCACCTCGGCGATCCAGTCGGCGGACGGCGGCGAGGCGGTGTCCGCCCAGGCGGTCAAATCCGCGATCAAGGCGCTGATCGCGGGCGAGGGCGACAAGATCCTCTCCGACGACACGCTGGTCGAGCTGCTCAACGCCAAGGGTTTCGATATCGCGCGACGCACGGTGGCGAAATATCGCGAGGCGCTCGGCATCGGCTCTTCGGTGCAGCGCCGCCGCGCGCGGGCGCTCGCCGGGGCCGATTGACGCGAGACTCAGTCGTCCTCGTCCTCATAGCCGTGCAGCGCGAGCGCCTTGGCGCGGATCTGGTGCGTTGCGCACCAATGGACCAGAGCTTCCTCGCGGCCATGCGTCACCCAGACCTCCTGCGGCGCGATCTCCAGTAAGGTCGATGTCAGCTCGTCCCAATCGGCATGATCAGACAGGATCAGCGGCAGCTCGACACCGCGCTGCACCGCGCGCTGGCGCACGCGCATCCAGCCGCTCGCCATCGCCGTGATCGGATCGGGTAGCCGCCGCGACCAGCGATCACCGAGCGCGGAGGGTGGCGCTAGCACGATCCGGCCCATCAACTCGGCCTTGCTCGCCTCGGTCGCGGGTCGCAACTCGCCGAGTTGCACACCGTGCGCGATGTAGAGATCGCACAGCTTCTGCAAAGCGCCGTGAAGGTAGATCGGATCGTCGAAGCCGCGTTGGC